>PMTR01000105.1 GCA_003167255.1 Bryobacterales bacterium | reverse complement strand
AAGCCCGGCGGCAGGCTGAAAGCCTGGCCCCACAGGTACACCAGCGATTCCGCTCTTATGTCGTGCACCTAAGGCTATGACTCTCAACCACCAGCAGCAACGCCAGCACCTATCTCCCTGTATCTCCCAAACCATTGTCCCAATATCGGCCCGCCCGACTTACCGCTGAGATACGATTAAGCGGCGTGAAACGATAACGGATCAGAGTCCAAAGCGCCTCAAAGCCGTCACGCGCCCGGATCTTTTTGCCTTCGGCGATACCCCGCGCGTTGTAACTGATGGGAACCTCGTGAATGCGATAGCCGAGACGACACACTTTGGCGGTCAATTCGGGACAGAGTTCAAACCGCTTTGAACTCAGCCTCATCCGCTGGATGACGGAGGCGCGGAACGCCTTATATGCCGTCGCTTCGTCAGTGATGCCGGCGCCGAAAAGCAGGTTGGCGCATGCCGTCAAAATGCGGTTGGCAACCAGGTTCTTAAGCGCCATTGCTTTCGGTTTGCCCAGGAACCTGGATCCGTACACTACGTCCGCTTCACCCCTGATGATCGGCGCCAGGATGGCGCTATAGTCGTTCGGATCGTATTCCAAATCCCCGTCCTGAATAAGCACCACCTCGCCTGATGCCAGGGCAAAGCCGATCCGCACTGCCATGCCCTTCCCGAAATTGAGGGCCGAAGCGTGTCCTATGACAATGCCTTCTTTGCGGTAAGAATCGAGGATCGTTCTGGTGCCATCGGTCGATCCATCGTCGACGACGACGATTTCCTTGCTACATCCAGCAGGCAGTGGCGCCGCCAACACCCGCTCGATGACGGCTTGAAACGTCGCAAATTCATTGTAAACGGGAAGGATAATCGAGACTCGCTTTTTCACCAATTCCTTGATCGACACTTACGGTGATTATAGTACAACGCCCCACGGCCCCTGCCGCTACGAAATCACGCGGCGAAACCTGTGTTTCCCGCCTGCAAGTGGATGTTATCCTAACCTGCAAGGCCGGCCAACGCCAAATGGCAGGATATTATCACTACTTTTCTTTCGGGTTGAAATCATATATTGACCGGCTTCTCGTCCGCGTGCGGGAAGAGGTTTTCCAGGTCTTCATAACGGTCCTTCAGCCTCGCCTTGACTCCAGCATCTTGGACGTCGGGGCTTCGGCCGACGACCATCTTTCCTCGAACCACTTCGAGAAGCGGTACCCGCATACCTCCAGGGTCTGCGCATTGGGGATCGACCATGTCCCCGCCTTGATGCGCCAATTCCCGGGTCTAACCGTAGTGCGAGGTGACGCTTGCGCGCTGCCATTCGCGACCGCCTCGTTCGATTTCGTCTACTCCCACGCTGTCATCGAGCATCTGGGGAGCCGTGAGCGGCAGGCAGCGTTCTTGCGGGAAGCCTTGCGAGTCGCGCGACATGGCGTGCTTGTCACGACTCCCAACCGGTGGCACCCAATCGAGTCTCACACTGGCCTTCCCTTGCTGCATTACTTGCCTCCGGCGGTGTACCGTCCCATCTATCGCGCGCTTGGCAAGCGGATGTACGCCAGTGAAGAAACCTTGAACTTACTCAGTTCCCGGCAAATGCTTCGGCTGCTTGGCGGGTTGCACGTGCCGATCCACCAGGTCCGCCTGCACTCCGTGCGTTGGCTCGGCATCAATTCCAGCCTCGTCCTGGTAATTCTGAAGGGATAATGCGAGCCACGACCGTGAGGGAGTGGTTTCCAGGGAAAGAACAAGATCAGCCGGTCAAAGCACTAATTCCCTACCGGCACGCGTTCCGCGTGGTCGATAACCATGACGTCGAGCGGGCCTTTGCGGTGCTCCAACTTCAGGCCGAGCTGGGATTCCACAGCCGAAAAGACCGTTGGACCGGGCGCCACATCGGCCGGCGCTGCAGCCTGGCTTTCCGGCGGCCGGCGTGACTCGACCGGTTCCGGCGTCCACTCCAGCTTCACGGCGTACCAGGCCTTGAGGCCGGTCATGTCTACGACGGTCTCGCCCAGGAACCGCGAGAAGAGAGTGACCAGGGTCGCCATGGTGATCCGGTTCGAGATGATCTTTCCGGGGATGAAACTGTTGTGGGTGGCATCCGAGTCTTCGATGCCTTCGACGATCTTCGGCCCGTTCTTTCCCACCACCAGCGCCACGAAGGACATGCTCTTCTGCGCGGTGTGATACTCCAGCTTGAAGCGCTCCGTCAGCAGGGTCTGCAGCATCTCGCGAAGCTGCGGCAGCGGCGTGTCGGCGGGGGCCTTGGCTTCGATATCGAAGTGCACATCCTTGAACTTGATCCAGTCCGGCCCGGCGATCTGCTCGTCGTTGGTGATGCTGTAGGCGTAGCGGAGGCAGTCCGCGAGACAGGCGTTAGACAAGGTGAGCATGCCGTGCCTGGCCGTGCCCAGATTGATGTAGATCAAGTCGCCCGTGCGAGGCGGGCTCGGTTTGAGCGAGGCGACATCGAAGGCCGGGTGCGATTGCGCGCCTGCTGTGGCGGCCGCCAATACCGCCGCGCCGAGCGCGAGTGCGATGCGGTGTCTCATACTAACGAATTAGTATATACAACTCCGGCCTGCTATTGTGGGGCAGGCGCTTTCGCCTGCCAACCGATTTTTTCACGGCTTCTGAGGGAGCGCATTCCCGGGCTACAGAGTTAACGCGGCGCGACGCCGGGCATCCTGCGCCCGGCGCCGCTCTTCGCGGCGCAGAAGGATGACGGTGAGCGCGGCGCCGAGCACGAGCATGGCCAGCGCGTTCCCACTTGCCAGGGCGCCCCATCCCGGCGGCGGACCGCCTTCGGGCGGAAGCGTGCGGTGCGCCCGCCACCACGCGATGGCGATCGAGGCCAGCGGCGCATCGAGGAACGCGAAGACGGAGACTACCGCCGCCGAGGTGGCGCGCTCGGTGGGCTCTTCGATGGCGCGGCGCAGCATCAGATAGGCGGCGTAGACCAGCCCGCAGACCAGCGCGGAGGTGAGGCGCGTGTCCCATGCCCACCAGACGCCGGCGGCGGTGTGGCTCCAGAGCACGCCGGCCGCGAGGGCCGCGGCCAGCAAGACAAAGCCGGCTTCGGTCGAGGCCAGCGCCAGCGCGTCGTAGAGGAAGTTGCGGGTGCGCAGGAAGACCACACTCGCCACCAGCGCCACCACCGCGGCGGCCATGGCGACCAGTGCGCCCGAGCCGAAGAAGGAGAAGAGTGCGTCGCGCATCAGCCCACCAGCACGGTCTCGACGAGCGCCAGCGAGACGGCCGTGAAGACGATGTCGAAGCCGATCAGCATCTTCAGCGAATCGATAGTGTCGGAGTTGATGGCCGTGCCACCGACCAGCGCGGTGGTCAACTGCATGGCGGACATCAGCGCGGGGATGAGGATGGGATACGTGAGCATGGGGAGCATCACTTCCCGCAGCTTGATGTTGACGGTGAGGGCGCTGAAGATGGTGCCGATCACCGTGAGGGCCCAGGTGCCGAGCAGCAGCACCAGCAGGAGTTCGGGGAACTGTCTCGCCCAGCGCACGTTATAGAAGATGCCGAAAACCGGCAGCGAGACTAGCTCCACGGCCAGCACCAGCGCGTAGTTGGCGAGGCACTTGCCGAGGAACAACGCGGAGGCGGGAAGAGGCGCGGCGATCAGGGCGTCCAGGCAATCGTTGGGCAGCTCGCGCGCGAAGCTGCGGTTGAGCGTCAAGGTGCCGGCGAAGGCGAAGACGATCCACAGCAGGCCGCCGGAGATCTCGCGCATCGTGTCTTCGGAAGGATCGAAGGCGAAGCTGAACAGCAGCAGGATGACGATGGAGAAGGCCAGCGAAGCGTTGATGGCTTCCTTGGTGCGGAGTTCGGCCCGCAGATCCTTGAAGGCGACCACGGCAACCTGGCGAAAATAGCCCATCAAACCTCGCCGTACTGCGCGTAGATGTAGCCGGGGTCGGCGGCCATTTCCGGCGTGCACTGGCCGTGGAATGCCAGTTGGCCGCGGCTGATCAGCGCGACGTGGGTGGCAAGCTCGAGGGCTTCCCGCAACTGGTGCGTGGACATGACGATGGTTTTCCCGGCGGCGAGAGCTTCGCGCAGGAGCCGCTGCAAGACGGCGATGGCGCGGTCATCGAGCGCCGTGAAAGGCTCATCGAGCAACAGCACGCTGGGCTCATGCAGGAAAGCCCGGGCCACGGCCAGGCGCTGGCGCATGCCGCGCGAAAACTCGCGCACCAGGCCGTTGCGGACGCGTTCGAGGCCGGTGCGCTCCAGCCATTCGAGGGCCGATTTACGCGGGTCGGCGAGCGCGTAGAGCTTGCCGTAGAGCGTCAGGTTTTCGAGGGCGGAGAGCTCGTCATAGACGGCGATGCCGTGGCCCAGGAAGCCGAGCTGGCGGCGGGTCTCGGTCGAGCGCGGGTCGTTGCCGTGGATCTTGATCTTGCCGCGCTGGGCTTTGGAGAAGCCGGCGACGATGCGCAGCAGGGTGGTTTTCCCGGCGCCGTTGCGGCCGATCAGAGCGAGGCAGGAGCCGGGCGCGGCTTCCAGACGAACGTCGCGCAGGGCAGGGTAGTCGCCGTAAAACTTCCAGACGCCCTCAACCGCGACCGCGCTCATTGGTCTCCTGCCCGGCGGCGATTTTCGAGCGATACAGCAAGGCAAAGCCGACGGCGAGGACCCCGAGGGCCAGCAGAATGATGGGCACGGCCTTGCCGTAGAGGCGTGGCATGATCTGTTCGATTTGCGGGCCGTTGTCCGGTTGATCGCCCGCGCCGCTATCGGCGGTGGTGGCCGCGACGGGCGCGCCGGTGAGCTTGATCTTATAAGCGGTGGCGGCCAGGCCGTAAATATGGGCTTGGGAGCGCGGCTCCTGACCAAGATCGTTGAGGCCGGCGCCATCGAGCGTAACACCGTTGGGCGCGATCAGATAGGTGTTCTCGTCCTTGGTGACCACCTTGCCTTCGTAGTCGGCGCCGTCGATGTAGGGCACGGTGTAAACGATATCGAAACGGGTCTCGCCCGGCTTCACGGGGAAATCGACTTTGAAGACGTTGGCGGTTGCGGAGGGCGCGACAGCGGCGCCGATGGGCATGCCACCGGGCGCGGTGCCCTGCGCGGTGGCTTTCCCGCCGGCCGAAGCCGGCAGGAAGAAGCGGAGCGTGCCGTTCGAGGCGTCGTACCAGGCGGTCTTGCCGTCGTTGTTGAAAAGGAAAGTCTCGTTGACCGTCATCTGGCCGCCGGAGGGTTCGAACAGCAGCATGTGCTTGGCGATCCTGGCGGCGCCGGGCTGCTTGGAGACGTTGAACACCTCGATGCTGAGATCGGTAGTCGGCGAGCCGGGCGGCAGCATGTGGTTGTAAGTGATGCCGTCGAAGGCCGTGCGGATGACGTAGGGAGTGCCCTGGGGAGTCTGGTTGATGGAGAACTTACCCGCAGCGTCGGACTTGGCCTGGTCGATCAGCTCGATGCCGTTCTGGCCGAGCTTGTTGAGGGCGACGGTGGCGCCGGCTTGGGGCAGGCCGGTAGAGCGGTTGATGACGGTGCCGGTGACGGCGGAGAATGCCGGAAGAGAAACAAGCAAGAACCACGCGGCGAATTGTCTTACACCAACTCCATTTCTTCGATCGCTGCGAAGATTGCTTGCAGCTCCGCTGCTCTGTGGGGCAGCCAATCCTGGCTGCCGCCGCCTTTCAGGCGGCGTCTTGCCCGCTTCATTACTACCATTAGTGCGCGGCATCATACTGACACCTGCATGGGCTTGCCGCATTCGCCGCAGAATTTCAGGGGCTTTTCGAATTTGGCGGAGCAGTGGGGACAGGTGAGGCCGTCCGGTTTGGGAGCGGGTGCCGGCGGTGGCGCGGGGGCATGGCCGCTTCTTATGCGGTCGACTTCGGCCAGGACTTTGGCGAGCTCTTTTTGCAGATCTTTCTTGGTGGCCTGGTAATCGTCGTCGGAGAGCTTGCCGACGCGGTACTCGAACTGCAGGTCGCGGAGGTTCTCGTAGATCGAGGCCTTACGCTCGTCGAGGTGCAGGAACGGCGAAACCGGCTCGGGAGGTGGAATATCCTTGGGTCTGACGCCCAGGACGAACACGATGACGACGATCGCAACGACGCACGTGATGGCGATGATCATTCGAAGTTGGCGAGATCCTTTTCGATCTGGTCCTTATACTTTGCGAGTTCCGGATCGTCGAGTTCTATGGGCCCGATTTCGGCCAGGGGTTTGGGCTTGCGGTATTTCTTCATGAACAGCCAGATAACCACGAGGCCGAAGCCGACCGAAGCATAGGGCACGATCCAGCCGAAGGCGCTGGGCGGCGAGAGGTAGATGCCGGGGCCGTTTTCGCGGACGAAGTCGTCGATGATCTGCTGATCGGTCATGCCCAGGGCCAGCATGCGGGCGATCTTCTCTTTGGCCGGTTTGGAGAAGCCGCACTCCAGCATGCTGCAACTGGCTACGGAATCCTTGCAGCCGCACTGGCACTGCAGCCGCATCCCGACGCGGCGGACGTCCAGCGAGGGCTTTTCGGAGGCCGTCTGGGCCAGCGCCGCCACGGCGAGAATGACCAGCAGGAGACTATTTTTGAAGCGTCGCATGAGAGGTGACCATGCCCACCACTTCGGTGCGGGCATACTGCATTTTGATTTTGCTGGGGACCAGGCAGACGAAGGTGCCGCCGATCAGCACCAGGCCGCCGATCCAGATCCACGATACCAGCGGGAAGACATAGGCCTGAATGACGGCGCGCTGGTTGTCGTCGGACATGCCGCCGAAGTTCAGGTAGAGATCCTCGTTGGGGCGCACGCGGACGCCGACTTCGGAAGTGCCTTGCCGGCTGGCGAGGTAGAAGCGCTTTTCCGGTTCGAGCTGGCCGAGGAGGTTGCCGCCCTTGTAGACGTCCATGGTGGCGCGGTGCCACTGGTAAAGGGGGGATTCGCCCGGCTTGGGGTCGGCGGGGAAGTCGCCCTGCTTGAGGTCGGTCATCTTCAACTGGTAGGCGCCCACCTGCATGCTGTCGCCGATATTCAATTCCTTGGTTTCGGCCTGGTTGAAGGCGTGGCCGGTGAAGCCGATGAACATGAGGACGATGCCCATGTGGACCAGGTAGCCGCCGTAGCGGCGGGTGTTGCGGTGGGTGAGCTCGACGGTGGCGCGCGCCAGGTTCATGGAATTCTTGACAGCGATGGAGTGCGCGCCTTTATAAAACTCGATGAAGATGGTGAGGGCTACGAAGAGGCAGAAGCCGAAGGAGATGAGGGCGTAGAAGTGGCGTATGCCGGCGGCGAAGAGCGCGATGACCAGCACCAGCGAGGCGATGCCGGGCCATTGGAAGTTGCGGCGGAGGCTATCGGCGGAAGTCTTGCGCCAGGCGAAGAGCGGGCCGACGCCGGTGAGGAAGAGCAGGAAGAGGCCGATGGGAACCATCAGGCGGTTGTACCAATCGGGGTCGAGCGAGATCTTGTTGCCGCTGACGGCCTCGGAGATGACGGGGAACAGGGTGCCCCAGAGAACCGCGAAGCAGCTCGCCAGCAGGATGAGGTTGTTGAAGAGGAAGCTGGATTCGCGGGAGATGACGCTTTCGAGTTGCGACTCGCTTTTGAGGTAATCGAGGCGGTCGAGGATGAGATAAATGGTGGCGGCGATGCCGACGGCCATGAAGGTGACGAAATACTTTCCGATTTCGGAGCGGGCGAAGGCGTGTACCGATTGCACCACGCCGGAGCGGGTGAGGAAGGTGCCCAGGATGCAGAGGAAGAAAGTGGTGGAGATCAGAACGATGTTCCAGACCTTCATCATGCCTTTCTTTTCCTGCATCATGACGGAGTGGAGGAAGGCGGTGCCGGAGAGCCAGGGCAGCAGGGAAGCGTTCTCGACCGGGTCCCAGCCCCAGTAGCCGCCCCAGCCGAGGACGTGATAGGCCCAGGCCGCGCCGAGCATGACGCCGGTGGATTGGAAGAGCCAGGTGACCAGGGTCCAGCGGCGGGTGGTGTGAATCCACGAATCGCCGGGCTGGCGGGTGATGAGAGAGCCGATGGCGAAGGCGAAAGGCACGGCGAATCCGACGTAGCCCAGGTAGAGCATGGGCGGGTGGATGGCCATGGCCGGATATTGCAGGAGTGGGCTGAGGCCATTGCCATCGGGGACTGCGGTGATGAGCTTATCGACCGCCAGCATGCGGAAGGGATTGGCGATGAAGTTGTTGAGGATCAGGAAGAATGCCTGGATGGTGGTGAGCACGGCGATCACCCAAGGCATCATGTCGCGGTGCTTGCGGCGATTGGTGAAGACCACCACGGCGGCATAAGTGGAGAGCAGGAAACTCCAGAAGAGCAGCGAGCCTTCCTGGCCGCCCCACCATGCCGCGAACTTATAAAGGAGGGGCATGGTGCGGTTGCTGTGCTCGGCGACGTAGGAGAAACGGAAGTCGCCGGTGAGCAGAGAATAGACCAGGATGCCGGAGGCGAGGGTGATGAGCACCCACAGGGAGTAGACCGCGCGTTGGCCGCTAACGATCAGAAATGGCTTGCGTTTGAGGCGCCCGACGACGCATGCAAAGGTGGCGTACAAGGCCACGCACAAGGCCAGTAGAATGGCCAGCGAACCCAGATTCTCCATATCCCCTCTCTAGTTGCCGTTATACCCGGACGGCACGCTGAGAATCTTGTCCTCATTGTGCCCAAGGTGCGAAGCATTCTGTCTTCTGACTCCTGACTTCTGACTTCCAAATCCCGCAGGGATTTCAAGGGCGCAGCCCTTGGTTAGCTCTTGCCGGTGTTGATGTTGGGAGCGGGCTGACCGGGAGCCAGTCCCGGCTTGGACTCATACTTGGAAGCGCACTTGGCCTGGACCTTGGAAGCGCGGAAGACCTGATCCTGATAGAGCTTGCCATCGGCGAGGGCCTGGGCGCCGGATTTGAAGGTATCGGGCAGCGGTTCGGTGCCGGTGTAGATGACTTTGAGCTTCTGGTTATCGAAGACCAGCACGAACTGGGTGGTGTTGCCGACGCGCTGGATGGAGCCGTCTTCCACGTCGCCACCGACGCGGATGCGTTTGCCGAGGACCTGGTCGCGGCCCTGGCAGACTTCGGCGACAGTCTTATAGTAGGTCTGGGATTCCTTGCCGCCGGTGAAGCCGAGCCAGACCAAAGTTCCCACGACCACCACGATGAGTGCTGCGAACTTGCCGTATTTCTTCATATCGCTGCCCTGTAAACCACAGTATAGCTCGAATGGGTTGAGGTAAATTAAGACATTTTTGACTCTTTTGTGGGAATCCTCCACATACCCGCAAGTGGGGGGATTAGCCCGTGGGGCAGGCGCCCTCGCCTGCACCGGACCCCCTGGTCCGGCTCTTCGAACCTTCCCAGCCCGCGGGTCTTACCTGGTTCTGATATATTGCTTCCATCGGAGCCCGATTCCAGTTCCGGTGTCTTTGCCTGGTGCCCGCCATTTTGGCGGCGCAAACCGCGCCCCAGGAGGTGCGCGTCAGCAGCCGGCCGTATGCGGCGCCGTCGCCCTATGCGCTGCGGATCGAGACCCGCCTGGTGGATGTGGGAGTGGTGGTGCGTGACGCGCAGGGGCGCGCGGTGCCAGGTCTGAAGCAAGGCGATTTCCAAGTGCTGGATGACGGCAAGGAGCGCGCCATCACTTCCTTCGTGGTGGATGCGGCTAGGGCGCGCGGGAAGGCCGTCGCGGCGGAAAAGGCCGCGGTGGAAAAAGGTACGGCCGCGCCGGAATCCTCTACCGCGCGGGCGAGCAATGCCGCGCGGCCGCCGCGTTTTGTCGTGCTGTTCTTCGACGACGCCAACACCAACGCCGGGGACCTGATGCATGCGCAGGTTGCCGCCCGCCGCTTCGTGAAGGAGGCGCTGAATCCAGGCGACCGTGTGGCGATTCAGACGTCATCCTCCGCGCAGACGCTGGAGTTTACCGCGGACGTGGCCGCGATGGTGGAGACCATCGGACGCCTGAGGCCGCATCAGCGCGTACCGGATAGCGGCTTGACAGCCTGCCCGCGGGTGACGCCTTATCAGGCGTACCTGATTGCCGTCAGGTTCGATGGCTCGGCGCTCTTTGCCGCGGTGGACGAGACGTATGCATGCGCGGACCAGGATCCGCCGCCTCACGTGTCGAGCCGTCCGACGCAAATCGATCCCGTCACTCAGACCGTCAAAGGGCAGGCGGATCAGACCTGGGAGCGGGTGCGCATCGTGTCGGAAAGCACGCTGGATGCGGTGGACGCCGCGGTGGAGTCCCTGGCGAAGATGCCGGGCACGCGGATGCTGGTGCTGGTTTCGTCCGGGTTTCTGGCCGGCACCATGGAGCGGCATCAGGAAGGGGTGGTGGACCGGGCCCTGCGCGCGGGCGTGGTGATCAATGCGCTGGATGCCAAGGGGCTCTACTCCGAGGCGCCGGCGCGTCCCTATGGCGAAGCGCCCACCATGACGATGACGAAGATGCCGGTCAGCACGTTCGTGTTCGAGACGAGTTCGCTGGGCGACCGGCTGAGTGAGTTAGCAGCGCCCATGGCGACGTTCGCCGCCAGCACGGGCGGCCTGTTCTTCCACAACAATAACGATCTGGACCTGGCGTTCCGGCAAATCGGCGTCGAGCCGGACGTCACCTATCACCTCGGTTTTTCGCCCGAGGATGTGGCGGCGGATGGAAAGTATCACAAGCTGAAGGTGCGGCTGGCGGTGGCCAACCCCGGCGTGGTGCAGGCTCGGCCCGGGTATTTTGCGCCCGAGCGGGCGGCAGCGCCGGCCAGGAAGGCGCCGGCCGAGGAGACCCGCGCGAAGTTGGATCGCGCCGTAATGAGCGAAGAGATCCTCAAGGGTTTTCCGGCGGCGGTAAGCGTGAAGGCGGGCCCGCCTGTTTCGGTGATGGCGAATGTGGATGTCACGCAGTTGCGGTTTCTGGAGCAGGGCGGGCGGCGTGTGCAGCGGCTCACATTCGTGGCCGCCCTGCTGGATGCGCAAGGCAACCTGGCGGCGGCCAAGGAGGGCACCATGGAACTGGCGCTCACCGATGCCACTTTTGCCCGGCTGTCGCTCACCGGTCTGAATGCCGGCCTCACACTCGACGCGCCTCCCGGCGCCTACCGCTTGCGCGAGGTGATTCAAGAGGGCGTGGACGGCCGGATCACAACCACTACCCAACCGGTCCAGATCCCAGCGCCCCGATAATTGCCGAGATTTCGTTGCTCCTCGTGGGACAGGCCATCGCCTCTTGTGGCCTGTCATGCCTCGCCAAAGCGCAAAAGCCCGACAGACGACAAAAACCGATGCTTGGTTGCGGCCATGCCGCTTTGTATTACACCTCTTCAAATT
>PMTR01000192.1 GCA_003167255.1 Bryobacterales bacterium | reverse complement strand
GACGCCGTCCTCATCGAGGATAAAGTTCCGCTGCTGTCGAGAGGCATGCAATTTGTTCCCGCCGGCTCCTCCCTTTTCAAGACCACCGATTCACCCGGCCTCTACCTGGAGGTTTACGAGTCGCACCTGCTCGACGAAAAGCCGCCCCAGTTGGCCGTTCAGCTCAAAGTCTCGGACCGCAAAGGCGGCCAATTGAAAATCGATTCCGGCCTTGTCCCAGTGGATGCCTACGTTCGCAAGGGCAATCCGGTGGTGCCGATCGGGCTCAAGATTCCCCTTACCGGGCTTGTCGCGGGCGCTTACCATCTGGAGTTGACCGCGCTCGATTCGTTGGGAAAATCCGTGACGCGCAGCGTGGATTTCGACGTGGAGTAGGGGGATTGAAGTGGGACAGACGATCGGGTTTTGTCGTCTGTCACCCGGCCCGCCCTTGACGCGGGAGTTGGGCTGAGAGCCACGCCGGGAAGACAGGCCACAAAAGGCGATGGCCTGTCCTACAGCGCCGCGTCCACGTTCGGGTAAAAGCGGAAGACCTTATCCAGCAGGCTCACGCGGAAGGATTGGAAGACGTGGCCGCGGGCGCCGGCCATCCGCATCTCGCCACCGGCAGCCGTGATCTGGTTGAAACTCGATATGAAGCGGCCGATGCCGGTACTGTCAATCGCGCTCACCCCCGCCAGGTCGAAGATGAACAGGCGCTTTCCCTGGCCGATCAGATTCTCCACCAGAGTGACGATCTGATCGCCCTCGGGACCCAGCATCAACTTGCCGGCAAGCTTGATCACCACGGTCGCGGGCTCGACTTCGCTGTGGCTGATTTCCATCATCGGGTTTGTCCCTGTAGATCCCGGCGGTACCACTCCAGCGTCAGGCGCATGCCTTCTTCGAAGGAAAACCGCGGCCGATAGCCCAGGTCCCTGGCCACCGCCGTAGTATCGGCTTGCGAATGGCGCACATCGCCCGCCCGCGGCGCCCCGTAGGCCGCCGGGATTTTAACGCCTTCCAGCTTTTGCAAAAGCGCCCACGCCTGGTTCAATGTGATGCGGCCGCCGTTGCCGCCGTTGTAGATTCTACCCGCCACGCCTGGGGCGCGCGCGGCTAATAGATTCAGCTCCACCACATCTTCCACGTAGGTGAAGTCGCGCGATTGTTCTCCGTCGCCCAGGATGGTCGGCGTTTGCCGCTCCAGAACGGCTTTGATGAACAGCGACAGCACGCCCGAGTAGGCGCTGGAGGGGTCCTGCCGCGGGCCGTAGACGTTGAAATACCGAAGGGCCACAGTCTCTATCCCGTAGACCTTGGCAAAGATGTTGCAGTAGTGTTCACCCACCAGCTTTTGCAGGGCGTAGGGCGATTTCGGAGAGGGCGCCATGGTTTCCACTTTGGGAAGCACCTCGGTATCCCCGTAGGCCGAAGAGGAAGCCGCGTAGACCACCCGGCCGGCCTGTCCCTCCCGCGCGGCCCGGAGCACGTTGAATGTGCCATTGATATTCACGTCGTGGGAAGGCTCCGGATCGTCGATGGAACGCGGCACCGATGGAATCGCCGCTTCGTGAAACACGACGGCGGCGCCGCGGATCAGCGGCGCAATCTCGGCGTAGTGGCGGATGTCCGCCCGCTGCAGGTCGACCGATTTCCGCACCTCTTCCAGGTTGGATTCGCGCCCCGTCAGCAGGTTGTCGATGACCACAACCCGCCCTGCGCCGTCCCGCAAAAGGCCGCGCACAATCGCGGAACCGATGAAGCCGGCGCCTCCGGTGACAACGTAGTGACTCATGCTGGAAACCGCCCGCGATTCGCCATAATCCCCTAGTGTACGATGCTTTGCGGCCGGGGGTTCACGCGCATTGAGAGCCGAGGATTGGCAGTGGTCAAGCGCGCGGGCCGATCGGAATGACATGCCAGGAAGCGCCATGGAACTTCTCCCGCTGTACATCCACGATAAAGTGGTGTTAAACTCCGAATAGGGCCGAACGGCCTTGTTTGAACGTTTGAACCTACCGGTTCAAGGAGACATTATGATCAAGAAAATTGTTATGGTTTCAGCAATTCTAGCGCTGGTGGCCACCGCCGGGACCATCCCCGCGGGCGGTCGCTACAAGATTACGTTGGACCAGCCTTCCGTCGTGAAGGGCACCTTACTGAAGGCGGGAGACTATCGGATTACCCTGGGAGACGCCAAGGTCATCATCACAAACGTCACCGGGAAGAACCCGATTGAAGTTCCGGTGAAACTTGAAAGCGTCGAGAAGAAGTTCAGCGACACCGTGGTTGGCTACGTCACCGAGAACGGCAAGCAGACACTCACGGAGATCCGCCTCGGCGGCACGACCATCAAGGTGGTGTTCGATCGTTAACTACTGCCATGACCAAGTGATTTGGTGCTAGCGGAACTCCGCTCCCTTACGGTCGCGGCTCGGTGGGAGTGGCGGAGGCCGCGGGAGGATGGTTCTCGACCATCCTCCCGCGGTTTTGCTTTGCGGAGCCCGCGGATCCAAAAAAGTCCGCGATCAGCCAGAGATTGCGCAACTGGCGGTAGCCCAGATTCTCCGGGATGGCTGCCAGGAACAGAGAGGCGATCTGCGCCGGGGCGGATCTGGCAGGCTGCGCTAATTCCCGCAGGACAACCGCTCCCAACGACTGCACCATCCCCATCGCGGCGGTGGAAAGCAGCACGAAACCGGCGAGCTTCCAATCCACCCAGCCCATTACCAAGCCGGCCGCCGTCAGCACGTACGCCACCGTTTCCAGCTTCGGACGAACGGAGCGGTCGAGATAGAGGTCCTGTAGCATCCGCCAGCCGAATGGCCCCGCCAGCGATTTGCGGTGGCGGAAGGCGAGTGCCAGTTCCCTTTGGTCGCGCCGCACCATCCGGCGCAGTTCCGCCATGCCGCGCGGCGCGCGGCCAAAGCTGACAGGCGCGGGCAGAAAGGCAATGTGATAGGGCTTCTGCGACGCGAGGGCGTACCCGTGCAGCCGCATAATCAATTCCAGCGCACCGCCGGTAAATCCGCCGGAAGTGATGATCGAGTCGCGCCGCGCCAGCACGGCGCTGCCGGGAATCGGTAAGACCAGGTTGCGACTGGCGAAGGCTGCCCCGCGAGTCATCCAGGCGCGCAGCGATTCCAGGGCCCCCCAGCGGGAGGTGAGATCCGCAGCCGGCGGAATCGATTCGCCCCCGCAAACCGCAACGGTCTCCTCGAAAGCCTCCAGCATCGGTTGGATCATCCGCAGCAGCACGGTCGGCGCGAATTCGCTCTCCGGATCGAGCAGCCCGATCACTGGGGAAGTGGCCACATTCACACCGGCGTTCCAGGCGTCTGCCGTTCCCCCGGGTTCCTTATCCACCACCACGACGCGGATCGGGTCGCGCGATTCATAGACGCCACGGACAGGCGCGGTGGGCAGCTTCCGCTCCACGGGGCGCGCCGATCGGTACAGCTTGAACTCGCTCGACCAGGTCAACATTTCGGCTTCGGAGGGGCCGTCCAGGACGATTACCACTTCGTTCCGGCCGAAATGCAGATCGAGCAGGCGGCGTGCGAACTGGCGGGATTCCGGCAACGCGTCGGGCGGGACCGCGATGGTTGTCACGGCCGGCGCCAGCGCGGATTTGAGCAGCACGTCGCTGTAGTCGGGCGAGCCGGCGCGGTCTCTGCGGCGCAACGTGAAGCAGCCCTGCACCAGCGCGCGGAACGACCCTACACCCAGCAGGAACAGCAGCACGGCGAGCGCCTGCACCGTCCAGAAGACCGCCGGGCCGATGGATTCCATCAAGCGTCCGCCTTTCGTCTGGCCTTATCCAACGCCGCGGAGGCGATGAAGGCAGCGGCCGGGTTTGGTCCGCCGGCCAGTTCTTCCAGCGTCTCCCAGCCTCGCGGAGGCATCGCCGCCATGGCCGATGCGGCCATCCGCGCCAGTTCCGCGGTCCCGGTGCGCACGCAACGGGCCAGAGAGGGCATGCCCTCCTGCAACCGCAGGCGGCCCGCCGTCAGCGCCGCCGCGGTGCTCACCTCGGAATCGCTATCGGTCAGTTCGCGCAGAATCGCTCTCTGGTTTTCGGGCGTGAGCGGCACCAGCGGAGCCAACCGCAGGGCGGCGATGCGGATCTCGTGGTCGCGGCAGTCGAGCAGCTCGTGGAGGCCGGCGAGCGGCAGCGCACGCTCCCAGGCCACCAGCATGTTGAGCACTGCCAGAACGCGTTTGGGATCGCCGGACTTCAGCAGGGCGGGAACCGTGTGCGCGCACAGCTCCGCGGCGTACCTCCGCAGATCCTCCGTCAGGAGAATGCGGATCAGCAGGTTCTGCGAAGCCGCCAGCTCGAATACCTGACCGATCTCCGCGACGGTTCCCGATTGGACCAGGGCGCGCGCGGCCGGCAGCCGTACCTCGGGATCGGCATCGTCCAGGGCGCGCGTCACCAGGTCGCCCACCACGCGCTGGCAGGGCTCGTATGCGGACACGAAAGCCAGACGCGCGTAGGCCATGCGGCGTACGGCGGGCTCCCGGGAACGGGTGTCCTGGCCCCAGTCGTGTACCAGAGCCAGTTCGAGGGCCAGGTCGCAGAGCCGGTCGCGCGCGCTGCCGCTCACAGTGCCCTGAAACGACAGGACGGCATTTCCCACATCGAGCCGGTTGGTGTGCACGAACTCGCGGATGCGCGCGTCGTCGTTGCTGCCGGCGAGGTAGTCCACCAGCGCGTCGCGGATCTCCGGCACCAGCGCTTCGGCAGTGGCGGCCTGGAGGCGCACGCGCGACGCGCGACGCGCCAGCACTGCGAGCAACACGGCGAAGAAGAGCGCGTAGCCGCCCAGCAGGAGCGCGGCCACGGAAAGTTCGATCCCGGTCATCGCGAGAGCAGCCGTTTCAAACGCGCCACGAGTTCCATGGGGCTGAAAGGTTTGACGACATAGTCATCCGCCCCCAAGGCAAAACCGCGCAGCACGTCGCCCTCCTGCTGGCGCGCCGTGAGCAGCAGCACGCGAATGGGAGTCCCTTCCCGGCGTATGGCCGCCAGCACTGCGTAGCCGTCCATCTCCGGCATGTTGACGTCGAGCACGACCGCGTGCGGGTGTTGCCGGCGGATGGTTTGGAGGGCGCTGGGACCATCGGCGGCCATGTGGCATTCCATGCCGAAGTTCTGGAGCGCGATTCGCACGAGCGCGAGCACGGTGGGGTCGTCGTCTACCACCACGACGCGGATCTTGCCGGTGACCTCGCCCGACAGAGCGGCCCGCGGCGCGACGGTGCGGTCTTTGGAAAGCGCCAGGCTCAGCCGCACCAGCGCCTCATCGGGCTGCCAGGGGTCCATCAGAAACTCGCAGGCCAACCCCTGCACCGCCGGATCCAGAGCGAGCAGATGATCGCGGCTGCCCATGAAGATGACCGGCCGCGCCGTGGGAATGGTGGCCGCATCCAGCCATGGGGAGCCCGCCGTTTCGGGCCGCACATGCACTACGATCAAATCGCAATCCAACAATGCTTCCGAACGGGGCGGCTCGGTGATCTGGAAAAACACGGGGATTCCCTGGGTGCGTTCGAGCGCGAGGCACATGCGCAGCGAATCGGGGGTTGGTAGCGCCACCAGCGCCACGCGTTTTCCGGCGAGCGTCCGGGCGATGATTTCCGAGATCGGCACTTCGCGCGCCTCGCGCGGGCTGTTGAAGGCCAGAGCCAGGTTGATGAGAGCTTCGCGCAGTTGGTCGTTTTCGAGCGGCCGCTCCAGCAGCACCGCCTCCGCTTCGCGCGCCTGGCGGCTGATGGCCATATATCCCAGCAGGCCTCCCGTTCCGATCCAGTTATGCACCGCCTTGGCGGCATCGTTGGCATTGAACTCGCCGTCCATATCGAGCAACAGTTGGCGCGCGCGTTCCTGGCCTTCGGCGAGAAACTGGCGGCGGAGCGCCAACATATCGGCCGCCGGGATAGCCGGCTCGCTGGCGGTTGCGGCCGCGGGGGCGGTCTTGGCTCCGGTGTTTTCCAAGCGCCGGTCCAGGTGGCCGCGAATGCGCGCGCCGAGAGTGCGCGTATCGATGGGTTTGGTGATGTAGCCGTCGCAGCCGGCGTCGACGGCCCGCTGCTCGTCTCCCTTCATCGCGAAGGCGGTCAACGCCACCACCATAATGTCTCGCGTCGCCTCGTTCTGCCTGATGCGCCGCGTCAGTTCGAGACCGTCGATGCCCGGCAACTGGATGTCTGCCAGGACCAGGGCCGGGTGATAGCTGCGCAGCAATTCCAGCGCTTCTTCGCCGCTGGCCGCGGTCATTATCTTGTACCCTTCGTTGACGAGCAGGATGCGAGTCAGCTTCAGATTCACAGGGGTATCGTCTACGATTAAGATGGACTCGCCAGCCATGGCAATTGTATTTTAGCCTACGCCTGCTCTTTTAGCAGTCCCAAGTTCAGGTCCCATAACTATTTAGAGCACCAGGGGAGTGGGTACCGTAACTAAAGGTAGTACCGCGGAAAAAACGCTTCCGCTGCCCAGTATGCTCCGCACGGCGACTGAGCCACCTTGGGCCTCGACAATATGGCGCGTCAGGGCGAGGCCCAAGCCGGTTCCCTGGTCGGCATTCCGGTTGTTTGGAAGTTGTTGAAACTCCTGAAACAACCGTGTAATTTCCTGGGGTGCGATGCCAATCCCGGTATCCTCCACCTCAAGCCGGAACCAGGAGCTTCGCTCACGCGTCACCCGCACTCGAACCTTACCGTCCTGCGGCGTGAACTTCACGGCGTTGGAAAGGTAGTTATACAGAACTTGCTTGAACTTCGAAGGATCGATCACCACAGTGAGATCGGGAGCGGTTTCGACCGACAGCCCGATTCTTTTTTTCTCCGCCAGGGGACGCATCACGTCGCACACTTCGTATACCAGCGCTTCGATGAGGATGGGCTCGGGCCGGAACTCCATTCTTCCGGCTTCGACCTTGGAGAGGTCCAGGACGTCGTTGATCAACTGCAGCAGATGCCGCGCGCTGGTCAGAATATCGCCGAGCACCTCCTTATGTTCTTCGGTGACGAGGCCCAGTTTGCCGTCGTGCAGCAATTCGGAGAACCCGATGATGCCGTTCAGCGGCGTGCGCAATTCGTGCGACACGCTGGCCAGGAAGCGGCTCTTGGCTTCCGTGGCGGAGCGCGCGGCTTCGAGCGCGCGCGCCAGTTGCTCGTTCTTGTTGCGCAATTCCAGGGCATATTGCGCCACCTTGCGCGCGGCCACATCGGCCAGGTTGCGCTCGGTCATGTCGAGCAGCGATCGAACCATGCCGGTGATTTCGCCGCGGTTGTTGCGGACCAGGCTCTCGCGGACCTCCACCGTGATTCCCGAACCGTCCTCCAGGATGTAGTCGCAGGCGAACGGCAAGACCTCGGCGCCGGTTGCCATTCGTTCGAGCATGGCGGCGCGGAAGGCCTCCTGCTGGTCGGGAGCCACGAAGTCCCAGGCGTGCCGTCCCAGAAGCTGATCCGGAGAGCACTTCAGCAGGCCGCAGATCGCCTGGTTGAACCGCCGTACGACGCCTTCGCCGTCGGTTTCTTCGAAGGCGATGGGCGCGCGATCGAACAAGTCGCGGTAGCGGGCCTCGCTTTCGAGCACTTCGCGTTCGCGCTCGCGCAGCAGGTAAGCGGCGTCGTCCAACTGGCGCGCCAGCGCCGTGATTTCATCCGTGCCGGGCGGGAAGGGTTCGAGCGGAAGCCCGTGCGCCAGCCGCCGCGCGTTCTCTTCCACCGCCTGGATGCGCCGCACCATGCGGCCCGCCACGATCAAGTGCATGAACAGCGCGCCCAGCGGGCCCAGCACTCCGCAGGCCATTACCGTGCGGAAGAACCGCTGGCGCTTGACGTCGCGCAGGTGCCGCGCGGCGAAGAAACGCCGCTCCTGCTCTTGGGTGAAAAGGTCGATGTCGCCCCGCACGTCTCCCATTAAGGCCTTTTGCCGTGCTTCGAGCGCTCCGCGGCCGCCTTCCTTGGACTCCCGCCGCTGGTAGAGGAGCGCGATCTCCTCACCCGCCTGGCGCCGGATCCCGATCAGTTCCGGAGCTTCGCCGGCGGAGCCGCCCGCCAGACGCGTCAGATCGTTCAACGACTGGTTGACCGATTGCCGCGACCGCTCGAACGCGGTCAGGAAGTAATCCTGCCTGGCCGCCAGGTATCCGTTCATGGCCGCTTCGGCGTCCACCAGCGAACTGCGCAGCTCGACCAGCGCGGCGCGCGTATCGTAGAAACGCGTCACCATCTGGTCCGCATTCGCCAGGTCGCCTTCGGCGAAGTAAATGAGAGCGAGCGCGACGAACAGGGCCGACACGGGAACCGCCAGCATCGCGACGCTCTTGCCGCGCAACGACACCCGCGTCCAGCGCGCCCGCCCGCCCGTGGGTGCCCCTGCTCGTTCCGATAGCATGCCGAATTCTATTTTACGGCTGCTGTAGGCCGGTGTGGGGTGGACGCCCTCGTCCGCAGCCGGCCCCCCGGCCGGCTTTTCGCGCGTGGCAAGCGCTTGAACCTTCGAGCGAAGAGCGGGTTCAGGGGGACGCGCGCAGACCTCGGCATAGGCGTTGAAATAGCGCCGATCTCGCACGATGAAGTACACCCTGACAGCGTGGATACATTCAGGAGCGCCGGTTGAGCCAACTTCCGAGTGGGCGACCATCCGCCCCAAAGTAATGGCACACTATCCAGAACGCCTAGGACCGTATCGGAAGCACCGCGGCGGTGAGAGCTTCCGGGATGGGCGAGGTTGGTCGGGCCGCGGTGGTTTCGATACGGCGCGTTGAAAACGCCTTATCTGAGGAGTTTTGAGCACGCGCACTTCAACGAGAAGGCGGTTTCCCACTCATGCGGAATGCAGATCCCCGACGCAAGCTCGTTTATCGGTCCTAATCCTTTTAGACGGGCTCGTGGGGGCCCTCCTTCCGAGTGCCGCGTGATCCGACCGAAGCGGTCGACGGCGAACGGCCCGAGCGCACTTCAGGGATTTAGGGCCCTTAGCCTCAGTATCATCTCCCGTTCGATTTCTTCAGATCTTGCGCCAAAATGAGCTTCGCGATGGTCGTCGGGACAGAGAGCAATGACGTTCGTTAGCCTATCGGCACCGTCTGCCGCCAGAGCTATTACGTGGTGTGATTCCAAATACCGGGTGCCGTCGGTCTTCATGAATCCGAGCTTGCCGCAGAATTCACACTTACCGTTGGCTCGCTTCAATACTGCCTCGCGCACTTTTGGGTCGCGAGCGTACGACCAAGTTTCTGACTGTGTGCGATCCGGGCTATCCGTCCCGAGGTCATCGATGGCACTTGGTATTGCGTCTGCATAGTCTGCGATGAGCCTCTTATATAGCAAGTCACCGGGATATAGACTTTTCACGTAGGCCCACGCCTTTGTGTTTCCTCTTTCGCCTAGGCCATCGAGTGCACTAGAAATAGCCTCAAGATCTTCACGGAGAAACCGGTGATCTTGTGATCGTTTGATGATTGCGTCGCGCCGGGGTCCATATTCGTTCTTCCACGCTTTCGGGTTGATCTCCCCGGACTTCTCACGAACAGCGACAAGTGCGAGCAGCGGAACCCCCGCGATACAAGCCGCGGCATCGAGGAGGTCGCACATCTGGGCGACTGCGCGCGAATGCTTACCCGGCGGCACGCGTCCCATACGTCTTGCCGCTTCCCAGTAGGTTAATCTCTCGCCGTTCTTGAGAGCTGAAGAAATGATGTCAAGCAGCTTCCGTGCATCCTGATGTTGAATGTCTGCCATCTCGCCTCCATCCATGATTTCAAGTACACGACCGATCCGCACGCGCCGGTCAGACTTATGTACCATTATCGGCGCAAGCTCCACTTCCAATGCTGAGCGGTTGATGAGCCCAAATCAAGGGCGTTACGAGCTCGGCTTCGCCGACACGCTCGGCCCAATTGCCCCGCGCAACAACAGGTATCCATACGCGCTCCTCCCTCTGGCTATAGCTACCGGTCGGATCGTCGGCGACTCGGAGAAAGCTGCCTTTCCGCCGGAGGTACCGATAAGTCCGCTTGGCGACGCCGATGTGCGGAGTCGCGGCAAGTTGCCGCCTAACGCCCGACCGCAGAAGTGGGGCCAAAAGGCCCCCCAGGTCTCCTTCTGGGAAGTTGACCCGCGGGCGTCGTACCGCATCCGGGAATTTGGTTAGGTGAGTTCTTTGAAGGGGTTAAATACCTTGAGCCCGGGACGCCGGAAATCACGATCATTGCCTGTGGCGATGGTCAGCCCATGCCGGCGGGCAGTCGCCGCGATGTAGCTGTCTTCGACGGGCATGCGCTGGCCGGCTTTGTCGAGTACCCGCTCTTGCTCTGCCCACACGTGTGCAACTGACACATTGAACCCGTGAATTCGTCCCCCGAGTGCGTCCACAAGCCGCGTCAGCCAAGCCTGTAAAGCCTGACGCTGCTGTCCATCCTTGGTTCGCACCCAATAAGCCAGTTGGGCGATGACGACGGCGCTCGTGTAGCAACGGTCTTGCTCCTCCCCGAGCCAGGCGATGACGCGGGCGTCGCCGTGCCGCTTGGCCGGTTGGCAGATCACGTCCGTGTCGAGCAGCCAACTCATAGCTTCCGGCGTCTGGCAGGTACGCGGCGGCGCCGCGGCACATCGTCCGGGCTGACTGGGCAGGCTTTGAGCACGGTGAGCCAGCTCTCCTTTCCCGGAAGCCGCCGAAACACCAGCGTATCTTCTTCCACGTCGAAGCTTGCATCGAAATAGTCGCCGGGAGAGGCAGGAGCAAGACCAGTTGGGACCGTGAGGCGTCGCTTCGCGTCGAGCGTAACGATCATAGTGGGATTATCCCACCACCCATCGAGAGTGTCAACTCCGATATGTCCTCGCTTCCGCCGCAGGACCCACGAATACTTTGACGGTTTGCCGTCTCGTTGATCTGAATCGCGCGATCCTCCGGCCGGATCACGCGCCATCCGGAAGTTGGCGCGTGTATCTCGGCTGCTGACCAGCCAACCCGCTGATGCGTCCCGTTCAACGAGGTCGCCGTCGAGCGACCCCAGCTTGGGCGAGAGACTGTATTTAGGCAGGGGCCCCCTCCTTTTACGCCGCAGACCAGGCGGTCTGCTCCACTAACCCGCTTTTCTCACAGGTGGCCCGATGACGTGGCGCACGCACTCGTGCGTGCCGTGTCGAGACTCTTCTCGACACCCTGGTGGGGTTGGGACAGTCCATCGTCGCCGAGCGTCGGCATGAGTGCCGA
>PMTR01000104.1 GCA_003167255.1 Bryobacterales bacterium | reverse complement strand
GATGGGTTGGTCTAACGCTTACACTACTTCGTCGAGCACATCGAGAAGCCGTCTGCGAACTAGACTCCTTGAGGAAAGAAACTTGATGTATTTGAGTCAAGTTTCAAGCAGCCAGCTTGGCTTGATCCACCCAAGAGTTGACCTCCTGTTCGAGTTTATCGAAACTGCGCCGTAGCGGGGATGGCAGCGAAGAGGTTGCGGGCAGCCCGAAGCCGAGGCCGGGCCGCAAGATCCTGGGACGAAAAAGCGGACGCATTTCTTGCCAAACCCGTAAAAACGAGGTCGCGCTACGTAATGACTGGCCGTCCTTACTCAAACTTCTTCTTGAATTCCTCGAACTCCCGTCTCAGCGCCGCCAGATCCGCCGCCAGTTGATCGACCCTCGTTCCCCCAGGTGCCGCCACCTCCCGCTCCACAGCCTCTTCGCCAACCACCACATCTCCCGACAGCAAATGCGCCCAGCGCTGCTCCTTGAATCCCGTCTGCCGCGGCAGCTTCTTCACAAATTCCATCTCCGTCAGCCGGCCTAGCGTGGTTTCCACTTCATCCAGGCCGTCGAAGGTGTGCAGCCGTTCGCTGCGGCCGCGGAGCTCGCCGGGGGTCTGCCAGCCGCGCAGCATCAAAACGCACAGAATGGCGGCTTCGCGGCGGCCCAGGTTGAACTTCTCGGTGAAACGCTGCTCGTGCTTGGGCACGCGGCTGTCGCGGCCCGTGATGCGGCTCGCGAGGCCTTTCAGGCGCAGGCGTTCGAGCGCATCCTCCACCGTGTCGTCATCGTAAGCTACCACCGGCTCGCGGTTCGACTTCTGATTGCAGGCGTTCACCAGGGCGTTCAGCGAGAGCGGGTAATACTCCGGGGTGGCGATTTCCTTTTCCAGCAGCGCGCCGAGCACGCGCACTTCCGCGGTGTCGAGTTGCCAGTCCATTTTTACAGTTTACGTTGTTATCGTTGTTATGATGGACGTTCCATGATGTCTTCGGAATTGGAGTCGGCCCGCCGGGTGGCGCGCCACCATGCCGAACAGATCGGGCGCTTGATCAAGGACGCGGCGGAGATCAACATCAAGATCCACTGCGCCGCGGAATCGCTGCTTTCGCGCCAGGCGCCCGAGGGTTTCTGGTGCGGCGAACTGACGGCCGATACCACGCTCGAATCCGATTACATCCTTCTGCAACTGTGGCTGCACCAGCCGGAGGGCGCGCAGTGGAATCCGCCGTCGCGCGCACGGATTGACAAGGCTTGCCGGTCGATTCTGGAACGGCAGTTGCCGAACGGCGGTTTCAATATTTACCACGGCGGTCCGGCGGAAGTCAGCGCCACGGTGAAAGCCTACTGCGCTCTGAAACTGGCCGGTTGCGACCCGCGGAGCGAACCGCTGCGCAAGGCGCGCGAACGCGTCCTCGCGCTGGGCGGCTTGCAGGCCACCAATAGCTACGTCAAGATCAACCTCAGCCTGTTCGGCCTGTACCCGCGGCAATTCGCGCCTTCGGTGCCTGTCGAGATAGCGCTCCTGCCGGGCAACGTGCTCTACGAAATGTCTTCGTGGACGCGGTCGATCCTGATGCCGCTCTCCATCGTGCAGGCGTGCGGGGCCAACCGGCGCGCGCCCGAGGGCTTCTCGGTGGACGAGCTGCTGCTCGCCGGCGTGAGCCTCAAGCTGCCCAGGAAGAACAAGTTCTCGGTGCTGTTTCACCATCTCGACCGCGTGTTCAAAGTGTGGGAGAAACGCGGCTCGCAGCACATCCGCGGCGCGGCCATTCGCGAGGCGGAGCGCTGGATGCTGCACCGCACGCAGTCTACCGAGGGACTGGGCGCCATCTTCCCGGCGATGATGTACTTCATCATGGCGCTCGACGCGCTGGGCTATCCGAAAGACCACAAGGACCTGGCGGATGCGGTGCACCACTTCGAATCGCTGATCCTGGAAACCGGCGACCGCTTCATTTTCCAGCCGGCGGTTTCGCCCATCTGGGACACGGCCATCAGCGTTTTCGCCCTGGGCGAGGCCGGCCGCAAGGACCACGCCGCCATGCGGCGCGCGGCCGATTGGCTGATCAGCAAGGAGGTCCGGCGCAAAGGCGATTGGAGCGTGAAGCGGCCGGATACGGAGCCTTCGGGCTGGGCCTTCGAATTCGCCAACGAGTTTTACCCGGACATCGACGATACCGCCATGGTGCTGCTGGCGCTGATGTACGCCAAGGGCAGCGACCCGCCGGCGCAGTCGGGGGCGGAACGGCGCGCCATGAACTGGCTGCTGGCCATGCAATCGTCGGATGGCGGCTGGGCGGCCTTCGACGTGGACAACAACTGGGCCGTGCTCAACCATGTTCCGTTCGCCGACCACAACGCCATGCTCGACCCCACCTGCCCGGACATTACCGGCCGCGTGGTGGAATGCCTGTGCCGGCGCGGGTTGGCGGAGCACGAGGCGGTGCGGCGCGGCGTGGCCTATCTGCTGAACGCGCAGGAAAAGAATGGAAGCTGGTACGGCCGCTGGGGCGTGAATTATCTGTACGGTACCTTCCTGGCGATGCGCGGCCTGGCGGCGAGCGGCGTGCCCGGCGCGCAGGAAGCGATTGCGCGGGGGGCGGATTGGCTGCGCGCCACCCAGAACCCGGACGGCGGATGGGGCGAATCCTGCGCCAGCTACGCCCGCGACCGCTTTCTGCCCGCGCCGAGCTGCGTCTCGCAAACGGCGTGGGCCGTCCTGGGACTGCTGGCGGCGGGCCGCAGCGGCGCGGCCGTGAGCAGCGGCATCCAGTTCCTGCTGGAACGGCAGCGGACCGACGGCACGTGGCCGGAGGAAGCCAGCACGGGCACCGGTTTCCCGAATGTCTTTTATTTGACGTACGGGATGTATCGCGATTATTTTCCGCTACTTGCGCTGACCCAGTTCGCCTGAGCGGAGCACATCCTCGTTTCCCCTTTCCCCCCGTTTCCTCCGCGCCTCTGCGGTCAATACATTCCAGGCGTACCCCACCAAAATGTGGTGGCAATTTCAGGGATTCGGATTACAATATCTTTGTACGATATGCTACACCTCGATACCGGCAATACCGGGTTCATGATTCTGTGCTCCAGTCTGGTCATGCTTATGACACCGGGGCTGGCCTTTTTTTATGGTGGCCTGGTAGGGCGCAAGAATGTCCTGGCGATCATGATCCAGAGCTTCGTCTCCATGGGATGGACCACGGTGCTCTGGTGGCTCTGCGGGTTCTCCATGTGCTTCAGCGGGGACCTGAAATCCGGCACGGATTATGCCGGCATCATCGGCAACTTTCATTGGGCGTTCCTGAGAGGGATCACTCTGTCGACGCCTTCACCGAACGACACGATTCCCCTGATTGTGTTCTGCGCGTACCAGATGATGTTCGCGATCATCACGCCGGCGCTGATCACGGGCGCGTTTACGAACCGGGTCACGTTCAAGGCGTACACGATGTTCTTGACGGCGTGGCTGCTGTGCGTGTATTTTCCGTTCGTCCACATGGTCTGGGGCGGCGGGCTGCTGGCATCCTGGGGCGTGAAGGATTTCGCCGGTGGCATTGTGGTGCACAATATCGCGGGCATGGCGGCGTTGGCGTCGGTGCTCTACGTGGGCAAGCGGCGGGTGGCCGATAAAGGTCCGCACAGCATCCCGCTGGTGGCGCTGGGCACGGGGCTGCTGTGGTTTGGATGGTACGGGTTCAACGCGGGCAGCGAGTTTCGCGTGGACTCGATCACCGCGGTGGCGTTTCTGAATACCGACATCGCGGCGTCTTTCGGCGCGGTGGCGTGGCTGGTGGTGGAGTGGTTCAACAGCCGCAAGCCGCACTTCCTCGGCCTGCTCACCGGCGCGGTAGCGGCGCTGGCTACCATCACGCCGGCGGCCGGTTACGTCTCGCCGGGCGTGGCGGTGTTGATCGGGACGGTGGCAGGCATTGTTTGTTATTACGCGGTGGCGCTAAAGAACCACCTGAAGTGGGACGACGCGCTGGATGTCTGGGGCGTGCATGGCGTGGGCGGAATGCTGGGCATCGTCATGCTGGGCATTTTCGCCTCGACCGCATGGAACCCGGCGTCTACGGGCGGAGTGGACGGATTGGTGCATGGCAATCCCCACTTCTTCGTGGTCCAGTGCATCGCGGTGCTGATCTCCTCGGCGTGGGCCTTTCTCTTCACCCTCGGAATGCTCTGGCTGATTGACCGGATCACCCCGGTGAAAGTCACCGAGGTCGCTGAGGAAGTCGGCCTGGACGAGGAACTGCACGGCGAAAAAGCTTACACCGTGGAAGCGTAGAATTCCCAAGCTTATCGCACCATCACTGAATGTTGAGGCCGACCACGTTGGACGCTACACCGTCGGCCACCACATACACACGCACGTCGCCAGTGCCCGTGAGACTCTTCGGGATCGAGATATCGATCTGGTCGAGCCCCGGATACGCCGCTACCAACCCGGCGTAGAGAACCGGCACGCTTTGCCCGGCTACGTAGCACTGCACCGAAGCGGCGCCGCGGATTCCTGTGCCGTATAGCTCGACATACAGCGTGTCGGACGCGCCGCCGAGGCTCAGCGGCGCGGCGAGGCAACTGCGCGCCGCGGGCGGATTGCAGGTGAACACGGTCTGGTTCACCACCTGATAGGCTGCCGTAACCAGAAACGCGTCGGCTGCCGCTACACCCGCTCCGTCCTGGTTCATGCTGTAGAGCCCGGGCGCGGAAGAGGCGATGGTCGTGGACCCGGTCACCGCCGGGGTCGAGCCGTGCAATACCGTGACCGTCGCCGGGCCCGCCGCGAGGCCCGACGGGATCAGGATGTTCGCCTGTGTGGATGCGACGGCGAAGATCGGCGCAAGCTGGGTGTAGCCCGCGCCATCCGCAATCTGCACCGAAACTCCTCCGAGAGCCGTGGTAAGGGGCAACCATCCGGCGTACGCAACCTCGCCGATCCCCGGTCCGAACAGCGTCACGATTTCCTGCGGCGCCACCGGACCCGAAGCGTAACTGGCGCTGCTGACCACCGCCGCCACCGCCGGGGAATTCAAATCCACTCGCACCACGCTGTAAGCGGGCACGCTGACCGGGTTTAGTGAGGCCACTGCCTGCACCGAAACGGTACTGGGGTTCGACGCCGTGTTGACGGCAGACGGATCGGAGCCGGCGATCAACTGGACCGGCAGCAATCCCGCGGCCGGTGTTCCGTTTACGCGGAGAGTCACCTGGTGGGCTGTCGCCCCTTTGTTCGTGATGACTACGCTCTGTTGTCCGGCGGCGCTGGAGTAAGCCTGCGCGTAGAGCGCGGGAATCTGCCCCAGACCGGTAGCGGTGACGGTCGCGCCACCGGATACGGCCGTCGTGTCTACCTGGGTAGCGTTGCGCAGAACGCCATTCAGGACCGCGAGGCCCTGGGGCTGCGCCTCGGTGAAAAAGCCGAAGCTCAGAGTCAGTGTATTGATCGTGGTGCCCTGATTGTACGCGTTCTGCGTGTCGGCATAGTGCGTGTTGGCCGCGCTCACGCCCCGCGTGCCCGTGAGCGCGTGCATTCCGACGTACAGCATGGATGGCACGCTCGACATCCGCATGACGTACTCGGCCGCGTAGATGGCGCCGTACAGCGTGCCATCGGTTAACGAAGTGCCCGTGCCCAAACCGTCGTTGGATGGAAGAAACTCCGAAATCAGGAACTTGGTTCCGGGCGGATTCAGCGGCGCCAGATAGCCGGTCACATACGCCGACGATTTTGACGCCAGCACGGCGTTCTCGTCCGCCATCCACTGGCTGAAGGGGCCGGTGCTTTGCGCAGGATAGTGATGGTACGTGACCGCGTCCCAGTACGGGTGCGCGTAGCTGACGATTGATTGGTTCCAGACCGGATTGGGATTGGTGTCGCCGGCGTCGACGAAAAAGATGGCGACGAGGGCGCTGGGATCGGCCGCTTTGATGGCGTCGCGATAAGGCTTCATCTGGGCGACGTAGTCGGCGCCCGACTGGAAAAAGCTGTTGTAGAAATAAGGTTCGTTGGCCAGCTCCCACACGGCGACAGGGATATGATTGGCCTTGGCGAAGGCTGCCATCTGTCCGGCCGATTGGGGCGAATCGGTGAACGCGTTGACGCACACGATGAGTTTCGCGGCGAGAAAGTTCGCCCGGTTGGCGCCATCGACAAACGAGCCGCCTCCTTTTCCATTGGTCCAGGGAAGTCCCTCGCTAAGAAGTGTGGCGATGTTTGTGCCTTGAAACTGCTTAACCCACGAGGGAACCATCAGGCCGGTCTGCCAGTTGAAGGCGGCGCTGAAGCTGCCGCTGGGATATCTCACCCAACCGGGCGAAAGTTGCGCCGCCAGATTGTTCAGCCGGTAATCGAAGAACTCGGCCGGAAAAACCACCTCGTCGTTGAAGCCGCTGAAATTGGCATTGAGCGGCGTGGTGTGGGTGGTGTCGATGTCGATGCTGGCGGAGACCTGCGCCCACGCATTCAAGCCGGCGGCGGCGAATGCCAGAGGGAGCCAGACGGGAAAGACCCTCATACTGTCTATGGAATCAAACCCTTCGACTGGCGCGAAGTTGCGGCGCCCCCGGCTGACGCTCCCACCTCAGCACCGAGCCGCGACCACCTCATCACCGAGCCGCGACCGTAAGGGAGCGGAGGTCCTCGCCACCAAATTCACTGCGCCACGCGCACCGTCTTAATGTTCATAAACTCACGAATTCCGCAGGAACTCAGTTCACGGCCGTACCCCGAACGCTTCACTCCGCCGAAAGGAAGAGCCGGATCGGACGCCACCATGCTGTTGACGAAGACCATGCCGGCTTCGATCTGGTCGACGAAGCGGGCCTGCTCGGCGTCGTCGGTGGTCCACACACTGGCGCCCAGACCGAATTCGGTATCGTTGGCAATGCGGATGGCATCGTCGATTCGCTCGGCGCAAAACAGGACGGCCACGGGTCCGAAAAGCTCTTCGGCGTAGGCAGGGGAATTGCGGGGGACGCCGGCAAGCACGGTGGGCGCATAGTAGTTGCCGGGGCCCGGGAGGCGGTGGCCGCCGGTGAGCAGGCGCGCGCCCATCTCGACGGAGCGGCGCACTTGCTGATCGAGGGATTCCAGAATGGCGGGAGTGGCAAGGGGACCCAACTGGGTGGCTTCGTCCATGGGGTCGCCGACGCGCACGGCCTGCATGCCTTCAACGAAGCGGCGTTCGAACTCGGCGTAGATGCGCGCGTCGACGATGAAGCGCTTGGCGGCGATGCAGGATTGTCCGTTGTTGAGGATGCGGGCATCGATGGCTGTGCGAACGGCGCGGTCCAGATCGGCCGAGGGCATCACGATGAAGGGATCGCTGCCGCCCAATTCGAGCACGGTTTTCTTGATCTGGCGGCCGGCCTGCGCGGCCACCTGGGCGCCGGCGGGCTCGCTGCCGGTGAGCGAGACGGCTTTGACGCGCCGGTCGTCGATGACGCGCGCCACCTGCGCGGAGCCGATCAGCAGGGTTTGAAACACGTCGTCGGGGAAGCCGGCGCGGCGGATTATGTCCTCAATCTCGAGCGCGCATTGGGGCACGTTGGAAGCATGTTTCAAGAGACCCACGTTGCCGGCCATCAGGGCCGGAGCGGCGAAGCGGAAGACCTGCCAGAAGGGAAAGTTCCAGGGCATGACGGCGAGCAGCGGGCCGATGGGCTGATAGCGCAGATAACTGACCGCGGGGCTGGCGGAGATTACCTCGTCGGCAAGCAACTGCTGGCCGTGCTCGGCGTAATAGCGGCAGGCCAGCGCGCACTTGGCGGCTTCGGCGCGCGCGGCGGCGATGGGTTTGCCCATTTCGAGCGTCATGATGCGGCCGAGGCGGTCCTGCTCCTGGTCCAGGATGCGCGCGGTGGTATGGAGCCGCTGGGCGCGGCCGCCCGCGTCGGTGCGGCGGAAGAACTGGTAGGCGGCGTCGGCGCGAGCCAGCTTCTCTTCGAGCCCAACGTCGGTCAGCGGATCGAAGGTCCGTACGATCTGGCCGGTGGCGGGATTAATGGAAGCGATCATCATGACCATTGTAGAGTCTGCTGAAAAAAGCCGCGGCCGCTGCCCTTCTACCGCCCAACTCCCAACTCCTGCCGTACCCGCGCGCCTGTTAGAATGGTCCCAGCAATGGCTTCCGCAGCGCCCACGTCACCTTTGCGCCAGATACTGGAAGAACAGCTCGCGCAGCTCTCCGGCGAAATGGAGCGGCTGTTCCAGGAAGCGCGCGAGCGGGCGCGCGGCGAGTTGGCCGAGCAGTTGAACCAGGCGGTGCGGCGGATCCGCCAGGCTTCCACGCCGGAGGAACTACTGGCCACGCTGCTCGATGCGGCCTGCGGGTTCGCGGGCGGCGCGGCGGTTTTTCGCATCGACGGCGAAGTGGCGCGTGGCGAGAGAATCCGCGGCGTGCCGGAGGACATCGCGAAGGTTTTTGGCGATTTCGAAATTCCGCTGGCATCGGCTGCGGCCCTGGCGGGCGCGGTGGAAAGCCGCGATCCGGTGATCGCCGCGACCACCGGCCCGGAAGTTTCGGGAGAGATGGCGAGGTTGGCGTCGCGCGGGGCGGAGGATCGCGCCAGCATTTTTCCGCTGGTGGTGGAGAACCAGGTGCCGGCCTTGCTGTATGCCTGGGGCGATGTGCAGGGAGCGGCGTTGGAGCTGTTCGCGCAGGTGGCGTCGGCTGCCTGGATTGCGCCCGCGCCGGCCCCGGTGGAACTGGTGACGATTGCGCCAGCGGCTCCAGATCCGGTTCCGGCCGCGCCCGAATCTTCCGGCCCCGAATTTTCCAGCGAGGAAGAGCGGCGGCATCTGCGTGCGCAGCGTTTTGCGCGGGTGCAGGTGGCTGAAATGCGGCTCAACGAAGCGGCCGCGGTGCACTCGGGCGCCGCGCAGAAGAATCTCTATGCGGCCTTGCGACCGCGGATTGACGCGGCGCGCGCCGCCATGCGGGAACGGTTCGTCGAGCCCCGTCCCGGCATGCCGGACTATCTGCATCAGGAATTGGTGCGCACCCTGGCTCATGACGAACCGGAACTGCTTGGCAAAGACTATCCCGGCCCTTTGGTTTAGTACGTGGGTTCAGAAGTTCGCTCGCGTATCGCTAGGCCGCTTGCTTACGCGCGCGGCTCCCGGAGCCGCGACCGTGACGGAGCGTTCTGGCCGAGCCGCGACCGTGAGGGAGTGTTCTGGCCGAGCCGCGACCGTAAAGGAGCGTTCTAGCCGAGCCGCGACCGTGACGGAGCGTTCTGGCCGAACCGCGACCGTGAGGGAGCGTTCTTGGTCGAGCACGATACCGCTTTTAAGCAGCGCTGTACTTAGCCTGCTGGCGTTGACGGCGCTATCGGCCCCGCCGCCGTCCGGTCTGGCCCCGCTGGTCCGCGCGGATCGCGAAACGCCCAGCGCGGCACGGCGCGCGGCGGTGGAACAGTGGGCCGCTTCTCATCCGCAGGATGCTCCGCTGGCGCGGTTGGGGCTGGGGATTGCGGCTTACGAGCAGAAAGACTTCGCCGGCTCCATCGCCCAGTTGAAGAAACTGCGCGGCCAGTTGCCGCCGGTGGGCGACTACATTGGGTACTACCTGGCGGCGGCGCGCGTGGAATCGAAGGATTTCGACGGCGTGGCAGCGGATCTCGAGCCGGCACATGCGGCCGCGACAGTTTCCCCGTTCGCCGCGAGGGCGTGGATACTGCAAGCGCGCGCGGCCAAGGACACCGCTCCGGCCGAAGCGGTGCGCGTGCTCCGCGAGCATTACGCCGAGTTGCCGCAGCCCGAAGGCGATATCAATTTGGCGGACAGCTTCCTGGCGGCGGGCGATCCGCCTCACGCCGCCGAATATTATCAGCGCGTCTACTACCAGTTCGTTGCGGGAGACGCGGCGGCGCGCGCGGCCGCGGCGATCGCTTCGCTCGAGCAATCCATGGGCACGGCTTATCCGCCAGCGCCGCCGCAATTGATGCTGCACCGCGCCGACAAGCTGCTGGATGCGCGCTTGTACCCGGCAGCGCGCGCGGAATACCGGTCGCTGGCCGGAGCGCTGAGCGGGCCGGAGCGCGACCTGGCGCGCGTGGGCGTCGGGGCGGCCGATTATCTGAATGGCGCGAGGCCGCAGGCGTACCCGTACCTGCGCGGCCTGGAATTAACGGATTCGGAGGCCGATGCGGAGCGTCTCTACTACCTGGCGGAATGCGCGCGGCGTTTGACCGACGACGGCGAATTGCATGCCGCACTCGAGCGGCTGGAGCGGCACTATCCGCGTTCGCCGTGGCGGCTGAAGGCGCTGCTTTCGGCGGCCAACCGCTATCTGCTGGTGAACCAGCCGGCCGATTTTGTGCCGCTGTATCAGGCGGTCTACCAGGATTTTCCGGACGCGGCCGAAGCGGCGCAGAGTCATTGGAAAGTGGCCTTTCAGGCGTATCTGCACAACCAGCCGGATGCCGGGCGCCTGTTGCGCGAGCACCTGCGCAACTATCCGGCGCACTACACGGCGGGCTCCTCGCTGTACTTCCTGGGCCGGAGGTTCGAACTGGACCGGGATGTGGCGTCGGCGCGCGCCTGCTATCAGTGGCTCGTGCGAACCTGGGAGAATCATTATTACGCGATGCTGTCCCGCGAGCGGCTGGCCGCGACCCGGGACTTGGCCGTGGGGACGCCGTCGATGGAGATCGCGCAGTTGCTGGCGAGCGTGGTGGTGCCCGGCGCGCGGCCGATTCCGCGCGACACCGCGGAAGCCACCAGCGTGCGCATCGAACGGTCGCGCATCCTGCGCAATGCCGGGCTGGCGGATCTGGCGGATTCCGAACTGCGGTTCGGTGCGCACCACGGTGGCCAATCGCAGTTGCTGGGTATGGAAATGGCGGGTGCGGCGGATGCGCCCCATTTGGGCCTGCACCTCATGAAGGGAATGGCGCCGGAGTACCTCAACCTGCCGATTGACGCGGCGCCGCGGCAATTCTGGGAGCTGCTGTTTCCGCTGCCGTACCGCGCGGAGTTGGACAAGGCTGCGCGCGATCAGAATCTGGATCTGTACCTGCTGGCCGGTTTGATCCGCCAGGAATCGGAGTTCGACCCAAAGGCGCTCTCGCATGCCAACGCATACGGCTTGACGCAGGTGCGTCCGGCCACCGGCCGCCAGTACGCGCGCACACTGGGCATCCCGCGCTTCACCAATCGCATTCTGTTCCAGCCGGCCGCCAACGTCGAGATCGGCTCGTCGATTCTCCACGGCATGCTGGCCCAGAACAACGGCCGTGTGGAGCAGACGCTGGCCGCATACAATGCCGGCCCGGGCCGGCTGACGCGGTGGCTGGGTTGGAACCAGTACCGCGAGCCGGCCGAGTTCGTGGAGTCGATCCCCTTCACCGAGACCCGCGACTACGTGCAGGCCGTGCTGCGCAACGCGGACCTATATAGGCGGCTATACGGCCGGTAAAATGAGGGAACAGGCCTGTCTCTCTCGAAATTAGCCCCCGGGAGCGCACCACGCCGCAAAACGGGGACTGCTANNGCTACCAATTCCCGCCTTTGGAATTGGTAGCTATACCCGCTTTGCCCCTTTACTTGAGTGGTATACTCCGAGCGCCTCCCAGTGGGAGCAGGCCGAAATGCGTACCCGCTTTGCCCCTTTACTTGAGTGGTATACTCCTCACAAGTTCTATGCCGACAAGACTTGGCTTACTCCTTATCTTCCTGGCGCTGGCTCCGCATGCGGTCGCGCAACCCGACGCCCGCAGCGCAGCCCTGAAGCCCGCCGATTTTCCTTCGTTTCGGGACGAGGACAAGATCGCTGTTCTGGTGGGCATCGACAATTACCCGGCCACCAGCGGGCTGGTGGAATTGCGTTACGCGGCCAAAGACGCCAACGACCTTTGGCAGGTGCTGAAGAAGCAAGGCTACAAAACGCCCCTGACCGAGAAGGACCCGGTCCTGCTGAATGCGGACGCCAATAAAACGGCCATCAAGAAGACCGTCAAGGCCGCCTTGGACTCGCTGCAAGGGAAGGGAACTTTCCTGTTCTTTTTCGCTGGCCACGGGATTGAAAAAAACGGAAAACAGTACCTGGCTCCGCGCGAAGTGGATAAGGATGACCTGGAGGGCTCGGCGTTGTCTATGGACGATCTGCTCAAGATTGTGAAGGATTCGCCCGTGCAGCGCAAGGTGCTGTTCATAGACGCCTGCCGCGAGCAAGGTACGCGTAGCGCCGAGACCGACTGGTTCAGCCACGTGGCGGAAGCCGAGGGCATGCAAATCATGTACGCCTCCGGACCGAACCAGCCGAGTCACGAAGACCCGGACTACCAGCATGGTGTGTTCACCTATTACCTTCTCAAGGCCCTCGGTGGTGAGGCTGCGATGCGCGGCGTGGTGAGCTTCACTTCGGTGCAGAGCTATCTGACCGCTCACTTGAAGTCCGATCCGAAAGCGTTTGGACAGTTGCCGCACGTGAAATCCGACGACACCACGAACGGCGGCGATCTGCTGCTGGCGGGAAGCCTCATTGAAATCAATCTGCCGGGCGAGTTCTCCAACCAGGAGATCATAGCGGCGGGCAAGCGCCACTATGCGGAGGAGGCCATCAAGAGCGCGGACGACTATTACCGGCAGAAGAAGTACGCGGAGGCGGCCGAGAGTGTGCGGGTCGCCCTGTCGCTCGATCCGCAGAACGACGCGGCCTACTCGCTGAAGACGAGGATCACTCTCGCCTCCAACGGTCCCGCGGCAGCCGCTGACGTCTGCGATCAGCGGCTGAAAATCGCGCAACCCGTGAATGACGTGTTCAGTGACTGCGCGTCCGCTTTCTCGGACTCTTATCCCGAACAGGCGCTGCAATATCTCGACCGGATTCCGGCGGAAAAACGGAGCGTCGGCCAGTACGTGGGCCTGCTGGAGCAGGCCAATCGCCTTGAGGCGGTGATTTCCATGCTGCAGAACAAGGATTTCTCCGATCTCACTCGGCAGCCGACTTACAGCCAGTTCAAGAGCTATATTAGTGCACTTAGGCGTACAGGCGAAATCAGAAAGGCCGAGACGATTCTGACCGCTCAAATCGCGGTATCTGAGAAGGCTCGTGAGCCGGTACTAACCCGAGGAATAATCCTTGTCACACCTCCGTTGGCGCACACCGAGGTTCTGGGCGACTTGTATGCCTTACGCGCCGCAATCCGCGAGAAGTTGGACCGGCGTGTCCCAGCGCTGATTGACTACTCTGAGGCCATGTCCATTTCATCCGACGCAGACGTGCGTGCGCAACGCTGTTGGCTGTTGGCAGACCTTGGATTTGAGGCTGAGGCGCTCGAGGATTGCGGCAAGATCAAGACCTCGAGCAAGGTTGCCCGCCTGGTGGCGTTGGGGCGGGCGTATGATCACCTGGGCAAACCGCAACAGGCCATTGAACAATTCTCTGCCGCCCTGCCATCGAGTGCCAGCGATAACGAGTTGTTCGCCAGCCGTGGTTACGCCTACCTGCTGAACGGCGACTTTGACAAGGCATTGCTCGATTTCGCCAAGTCGATCGATCTGTATCCGGGGTCTCCGTGGCCCTATCGTGATCGGGCTCTGACACTGTCCCGCATGGGGAAGAACCTAGAGGGCCTAAGAGACGTGAATGAAGCCTTGCGGCTGGACCCCTACTTCGCGGAAGCATATGCCGTGCGGGCCGATATCCAACGGGCGCTCGGCCACGCCGCGGAATCCGACAAAGACCGCGAGCGCGCCGCCCAACTCGGTTGGAAGCCGAATCCGAAGCTGCCCTAAAGCCCTCCACCTCTGAGACGCCGGGCGCGGCAATTCGGAAAGTAAATCAGCCGAAGCCGATATCCGCACGCACGCACGATTCCAGTTCAAGAATTCTTGAACTCAATTTGCCCTGTTTTCATCCACTTGCAGTTTTTCTCCCCCGGCTTGGTTTCACCTCCATGCTACTTTTGAATCGGGTAAGGAAGTATGCGCTCGTCGCAATCTTTCAAGTCCACTTCCTGCGCAGGAAGCGT
>PMTR01000153.1 GCA_003167255.1 Bryobacterales bacterium | reverse complement strand
GCTACCAATTCCCGCCTTTGGAATTGGTAGCTGTGCCCGCTTTGCCCCCGGGAGCGAGAGACACCATGAAAGGCGACGGCAAACGCGCCAACCACCAGCTACTCAACTTCGTTCGAGTTCAACAACTCGATAAACTCGCGCCAGTCTCTGTTGAGCGGCATCGGGGTGACGGCGGTCGCGGAGTTCGATAACGATATTCAGGCGCTCCTGCGGAGACATCGCCGCGTCGTGGCGCGCGTCGGCTTCATCGGCGTCCTCGAAGTTGGCAAATACCTCTACCGTTTTCTCCACGCTCACATAATAGCCCGGTGGGCACGTCTGCTCGCGAGCGACGAAATCCTCCGTGCCGGGCGGGCGGCCCGCCTTCAGGCCGGGATATACCGCTTGATCGAGATGCCCCGCGCGTGCTGCCGGGTTTTCGCCACGTCGTAGGCGAGTTGCATGCGTAGAAGGTGGTCCATGTCCGGGCCGAACGCCTTTTCGATGCGCAGGGCCATTTCCGGCGTCAGCGCGGCCTTGCCGTGCAGAAGATCGGAGAGCGTGGCGCGGCGCACTTTCAAAATATCCGCCGCCTTCGACACGTTGAGGCCGAGGGCTTCGATCACTTCGGTTTTAATCAGGTCGCCCGCATGGGGCGGGTTCTTCATGGGCATTGCGGGCCTCCTAATGGTAGTCGATCAAATCAATATCGCTGGCGGTGTTCGTCAGTTCGTCGTAGCGGAAAATCAATCGCCAGTTTCCGGTGACAGTCAGGCTCCATCATCCTTTCAGGTCGCCTTTAGGCGGATGCAGCTTCCAGCCTGGAAACCGGCCGAGCTGCTCCAGCTTCTCGGCGGTTTCGAGGGCGAACAAAAGCTTGCGCAGCTTGTCGGCCATCGCGGGCGCCACCCCCTTGGCGTTCCCGTCTTCGTGGAGCTGCCTTAGCCCTTTGTGGCGAAAGCGGACAAGTTGCATGTCATCCCTTGGTGATTCCAGCATGTACGGTTATACCGTACACGTCAAGCGTTCTTGTTGTGGACGGCAAAGCCCGCCAAGGGCTGTTGGCGTATGGCAAGCTGGCCGACATTCTGATACTCAATGCCGGCGATTAGCGCGAGCTGCCCGAGCAACTCGGCCCCAACCTGGTGCACCTGACGATCAAACGGGGAAAGGTGGTCTACCGGGAAGGGGAAGTGGCGGTAGGCGACTAGCATGGCACCGCGGTGCCAGAGACCGACAGCTTGGCGCTCTCTCTTCCGCGCGCAGGCGCGCCAAGCCTCGTACCTGGTACCGCTGACCCACCCCGTACTTTTGGCGCTATTTGGTACCGCTGAGACCCATGCCGTACTTCTGGCACTGTTTCCGAAAGCCCAAATCGCGAATACTTCATGCAAGGAGCAAACGTGATGCTTTCATTCATTCGCCGATTCTGGAACGACGAGCAGGGCCAAAGCCTGGTGGAGTACACGCTGATCGTAACCTTTATCCTGTTTACGATCATCGGTCTCGCGAGTGGATTCCACTCCAGCATCAGCGGCGTAACCAACATCAGCAACTCCAGCCTGGCCTCAGCCCACAGCGTGTTGCACTAGACGCAGGCGATGGGCGTAGGGTCAAGCTGGAGCGGCACAAGGACCGCTTGAGGTGACGAGTCGATTCGAAAACCGGAGAAAACTGGGGGAGAACCGGGGACTTCACTTTTCACCAGCCCTGTCCTACATCCGGCCTGCTGCAATTGCTTGTAAACTTGAGCCATGTATCTGCGCGTTGCCGCGAGGAAGCGGGCCATCTGATCGGGGCGCGACGAATCGACCCGGACCGCGCCCGCGGCCCGTTGACGCACCTCCGGCTGGCGCTGATCACGGTAATAGCGGTGGGGGTGCACGGGTACCACCTGGGCGTGGATGACGCCGCCATCTATGTGCCGGCCATCAAACGGGTGGCGGACGCAGCCCTCTATCCCTTCGGTTCCGAGTTCTTCATGTCGCATGCGCGGCTGTCGTGGTTCTCGAACCTGGTGGGTGGGTCCGCGCGGCTGTCGGGCGTGCCCATCGACATGGCAATCTTCCTCTGGCACGGCATCGGGATCTACCTGCTGCTGCTGGCGGGGTGGCGGCTTTCGGGCGCGTGTTTCGAGAACCAGTACGCGCGATGGAGCGGCGTGGGCCTGCTGGCTGCGCTGCTGAGCGTGCCGGTGGCGGGCACGGCGTTGGTCATCATGGACCCCTACGTGACGGCGCGCACGCTTTCCACCCCCTTCACGCTCTTCGCCATTGCCGAATTTGTCTCGGGGAGGACGCGGCGCGCGCTGCTGTGGCTGCTGGCGGCCGGTCTGATGCATCCGCAGATGGCCTTCTTCGGAGCAACGCTGGTGGGATTGCTGGCGCTGGAGAAGCGGCGCGTGAAGGCGCCCGCCGTGGCGATGGCCGCGTTCGCCGGCCTGCCGTTTCTATTCCCCCTGCAACCCTCCACCGGCGCGGCCCGCGAAGCGCTGCTTGCGCGCACCTACTTCTTCGTTTCCAACTGGGAGTGGTACGAGTGGGCCGGCGTGGTGGTGCCGCTGGCACTGCTCTGGTGGCTCGCGCGACTGCGGCCCAGGGGGACCACGCCGGCGTTCCGCGCGCTGGCTCGCACGCTGGCGCCGTTCGGCCTGCTGTTCACGGCCATGGGAATTGGGTTCGCATCCTCGGCGCGCCTGGAGAATTATTCGCGCCTGCAGCCCATGCGGAGCTTTCATCTGGTCTACCTGGTTTTTTTTCCGCTCCTGGGAGGACTGGCCGGCGAGTACGCGCTGCGTCGCAAGCCCGCGCGGTGGATCATCCTGTTTGCTCCCCTGGCGGCCGGCATGTGGCTTCTGGCGTGGAGCACATTTCCCTCCAGTCCCCACGTGGAGTGGCCGGGTTTGATCACAACCAACCCCTGGGCCGAGGCATTCCGGTGGATTCGCGGCAACACCCCCAAGGATGCGGTTTTTGCGATGGATCCGGGCTACCTGCTGTTGCCCGGGGAAGACACGCACGGCTTCCGCGCGGTGGCGGAACGGAGCGTGCTGGCCGACCGCGTCAAGGATAGCGGCGCGGTATCCCTCTTCCCCCAACTGGCCGGCGAATGGAAGGCTGAGGTGGAGGCGCAGACCGGCTGGGACCAATTTCAGCGCGCCGATTTCGAGCGGCTGGCAGCCCGCTATCCGGTGACCTGGATTCTGACGCGGCGACCGGCGGCGGTTGGTCTGGACTGCCCGTACGTCAACCGGGAACTGGCGGTGTGCCGGATTCGGGCCGCAATGGCGGCATACCCTATCAAGCAGATCGATTTGCCGTGAGCGGGGCTTGTCTGGTAGACTAACTCCAACGGCGACCGCCGTTTGGAGAAGCGCCTACGACCTGATTACCAATCCAGGTCCCCGGGGTGCTTACGAACAAAATGGATACTCGTCCTGTAATCAGCGGTCTACCTTCGGCGCGAGGTCTCTACCAACCTGGCTTGGAGCACGACGCCTGCGGAATTGGCTTCGTTTCGCAGGTTCAGGGCAAGGCATCGCACGACATCATCGTGAAAGGCATTCAGGTCTTGATCAACCTGGCGCACCGCGGAGCCTGCGGTTGCGACCCGGAAACGGGGGACGGGGCCGGCGTGTTGATCCAGATCCCGCACCGGTTTTTCGTGAGGGAGTGCGGGCGGTTGGGCTTCACGCTGCCGCCGCCCGGCGAGTACGGTGTGGGGATGACTTTTCTGCCGGTCGAGCCGCACCATCGCCGGGAGTGCGAAGGCGTCATCGAGCGTGTGGTGCGCGAGGAATCGCTCGGTGTACTGGGCTGGCGCGACACGCCCATCGACGGAACGGCGATTGGGCGCGTGGCGCGGGGATCGCAGCCGTACATCCAACAGATCTTCGTGGCGCGCGGGCGGGGGATGACCGAAGAGCAACTGGAGCGGCGGCTCTACGTCACGCGCAAGCGGATCGAAGCGGCCTTGCCGGATTGTTACATTCCGTCATTCTCGGCGCGCACCGTCGTATACAAAGGGCTGCTGCTGGCGCCGCAGATTGCGAAGTTTTACCCGGAGCTGAGCGATCCGGAAGTGGTGAGCGCGCTGTGCCTGGTGCACCAGCGGTTTTCCACCAACACATTTCCCACCTGGCACTTGGCGCATCCCTACCGGTACATCGCGCACAACGGAGAAATCAACACGCTGCGGGGCAATGTGAACTGGATGCACGCGCGGCAATCGGTGCTGGAATCTCCACTGTTCGGCGACGACCTGAAGAAGCTGTTTCCCATCATCCAGCCGGGCGGCAGCGATTCGGCGGCCTTCGACAACGCTCTGGAATTGCTGGTGATGGCGGGGCGCTCTCTGCCGCACGCCATGGCCATGCTGATTCCGGAAGCCTGGTCGAAGAATCCGCACATGAACCCGCAGAAGCGGGCGTTTTACGAATACCACGCGTCGCTGATGGAGCCGTGGGACGGACCGGCGGCGGTGGCGTTCACCGACGGCCGTTCCATCGGCGCTGTGCTCGACCGCAACGGGCTGCGGCCGGCGCGCTACCTGGTAACGCACGACGATCTGGTGATCATGGCGTCGGAAGCCGGCGTGTTGCCGGTGAAGCCGGAAGACGTGAAGCGCAAGGGCCGCCTGCAGCCGGGCAAAATGCTGCTGGTGGATACGGTGGAAGGGCGCATCATCTCCGATCGGGAGATTAAGCGCGCGCTCTATGGGCGCAATCCGTACCAACTGTGGCTCAAGGAGAACCAGATCACGCTGGACCAACTGGCGGAGCCGCAGCGCGAGCATGCCGCCGACCATGCCACGCTGGTGCGGCGGCAGCGCGCCTTCGGCTATACCTCGGAAGACCTGCGAATGATTCTGGCCCCGATGGCGCAGAAGGGCGAAGAGCCCATAGGCTCGATGGGATCGGACACACCGCTGGCCTGCCTCTCCGATCAGCCGCAGCCGCTGTTCCATTACTTCAAACAGCTCTTTGCGCAGGTGACCAATCCGCCCATCGATCCGATTCGCGAAGAGATGGTGATGTCGCTCACCAGCTATATCGGCACGGAGCGCAACATCCTGGCGGAAACGCCGCAGCACTGCCACACCTTGAAGCTGCCGCATCCCATCCTGACCAATCGCGATCTGGAAAAGCTGCGGCGCGTCTCGCAAGGCGATTTTCTGGCCACCACGTTGCCCATGTTTTTTCCGGTGGCGGAAGGCGCCGCGGGGTTGGAGCGCGCGCTCAACCAGTTGTGCCGCCGCGCGTCGCTGGCCATTCAATCCGGCTACACGCTGTTGATTCTTTCCGACCGGGGCCTCGACCCGGAGTACGCGGCCATTCCCAGTTTGCTGACGCTGGCGGCGGTGCACAACCACCTGGTGCGGGAAGAGAGCCGCACCCAGGTGGCGCTGATTGTGGAATCGGGCGAACCGCGCGAGGTAATGCACTTCGCCTTGCTGATCGGCTACGGGGCCAGCGCCGTGAACCCGTACCTGGCGCTCGAGACGGTGGGAGCGGCGGGGATCAGCCATTACATCAAGGCCATCAATAAGGGCTTGTTGAAGACTCTTTCCAAGATGGGTATCTCCACGCTGCAAAGTTACCGCGGCGCGCAGGTATTCGAAGCCATCGGGCTGAACCGGGAAGTGATCGACCGTTACTTCACCGGGACGGCATCGCGCATCGCCGGCGTGGGACTCGACGTGATCGCTCGCGAGGCCATTCTGAAGCACGATCATGCTTTCCAGCCGGTGACCGAGTCCGAGCCGGAATTGCCGGTGGGCGGCAATTATCAATACCGCGCGGCGGGCGAGTATCACCTGTACAACCCCCAGACCATCGGTAAACTGCAGCATGCCGTCCAGCAGAATAGCTTCCAGACCTTCCAGGAATACACGGACCTGCTGGACGGGGAAACGCGGCGGCTTTCGACGCTGCGCGGGCTGCTGGATTTCAAAACGGCGCCATCGCCCATACCGGTGGAAGAAGTGGAGAGCGCGGCGGAAATCGTGAAGCGGTTTGCAACCGGCGCGATGTCCTTCGGATCGATTTCGAAAGAAGCCCACGAGACGCTGGCCATCGCCATGAACCGCATCGGCGGCAAGTCGAACACCGGCGAGGGCGGGGAAGACGAGGCGCGCTTCGGCACCGACCGGCGGAGCGCCGTCAAGCAGGTGGCATCGGCGCGGTTCGGCGTGACGGCCAATTACCTGGTGAATGCCGACGAGCTGCAGATCAAGATGGCGCAGGGCGCCAAGCCGGGTGAAGGCGGCCAACTGCCCGGCCACAAGGTGGACGAACAGATCGCGCGCGTGCGGCACTCGACGCCCGGAGTGGGGCTGATTTCGCCGCCGCCGCACCACGACATTTATTCCATCGAAGACCTGGCGCAGCTCATCTACGACCTCAAAAACGTCAACCCGCGGGCGCGTATTTCGGTGAAGCTGGTGGCGGAGGTGGGAGTGGGAACGGTGGCCGCGGGAGTCGCCAAGGCGCATGCCGACGTGGTGCTGATCTCGGGAGACAGCGGCGGCACCGGTGCGTCGCCGCTCGGTTCCATCCAACATGCCGGCATTCCGTGGGAACTGGGGCTGGCCGAAGCGCAGCAGGTGTTGGTGCTGAACGATCTGCGGGGCCGCGTGCGGCTGCAGACCGATGGCAAGCTGCAAACCGGCAGGGACGTGACCATCGCGGCACTGCTGGGCGCGGAGGAGTTCGGATTTGCCACGGCGCCGCTGGTGGCGATGGGCTGCATCATGATGCGGAAATGCCATCTGAATACGTGTCCGGTGGGGATCGCGACGCAAGACCCGGTGTTGCGCGCCAAATTCCAGGGCACGCCCGAGCACGTCATCAACTTTTTCTTCTTCCTGGCCGAACAGGTGCGCCGGAACATGGCGCGGATGGGCTTCCGCACATTCGACGAAATGGTGGGGCGCGTGGATATGCTGGAGGCGCGCGCCGCGTCGGAGCACTGGAAGGCCAAGGGGCTCGACCTCTCGATGCTGCTCTACGACACCAAGGCGCCCAGCCGCGTGGCGAGGCGCTCAATTCAGAAGCAGGATCACGGCCTCGATCAGGCGCTCGATTACAAACTGATCGACCATGCGCGCGAGGCCATCGAGAACTCGACACCGATCGAGATCAAGCTGCCGATTCGCAACGTGCACCGCACCGTGGGCGCGATGCTTTCGGGCGAGATTGCGCGGCGCTACGGTTCGGCGGGCCTCGCCGACGATACCATCCGGTTCCACTTTACGGGTTCGGCGGGCCAGAGTTTCGGCGCGTTTCTGGCGAAGGGCGTGACGCTTGAACTCGAAGGCGACGCCAACGATTACGTGGGGAAAGGGCTCTCGGGAGGACGGCTGATTGTGTACCCCCCGCGCAATTCCAGCTTCCTGCCGGAAGAGAATGTTCTGATCGGCAACGTGGCGCTTTATGGCGCCACCAGCGGCGAAGCCTTTCTGAACGGCGTGGCCGGCGAGCGGTTTGCCGTCCGCAACTCCGGCGCAACGGCCGTGGTGGAAGGCTTGGGCGACCACGGTTGCGAGTACATGACGCGCGGCACGGTGGTGGTGCTGGGTAAGTGCGGGCGCAATTTCGGGGCTGGAATGAGCGGCGGCTTCGCTTACGTGCTGGACGCCGAGGGGGATTTCGCCGTCAAGCGCTGCAATCCGGGCTCCGTGCAACTGGTGCCCGCGACCGGCGACGAAGAGATGCTCTATGCGCTGATCTCGCGGCATGCGGCGGCCACGGGGAGCCCGCGCGGCAAATGGATCCTCGAAAACTGGGAGCAGATGCGGCAGCAATTCATCAAGGTGTATCCCAACGATCTGCGCGCCGCGACGCCAGAGCCGGAGCGGAAGGATTCCATCCATGCCTGAGCGCGCCGCATTTCTGACGGAGCCGCGGGAGGTGGCGCCGCGCCGCGCTCCGGCTGAGCGGGTGCGCGACTGGAACGAAATCTACCTCCCGTTCGCCGAAGGACAGTTGCGCCGGCAGGCCTCGCGCTGCATGGATTGCGGCGTGCCCTTCTGCCACAGCGGCTGTCCGCTGACGAACCTGATTCCGGATTGGAACGAGATGGTGCGGGATGGCAAGTGGCGCGAGGCGGTGCGGCTGCTGCACTCGACCAACAACTTTCCGGAGTTCACCGGGCGAATCTGTCCGGCGCCGTGCGAAGCGGCTTGCGTGCTGGGGATTACTACCCCCGCGGTGACCATCAAACAAATCGAGAAGACCATCATCGACCGCGCGTTTGAAGAAGGCTTCGTGCATCCGGAGCTGCCCGCGGTGCGCACGGGCAAACGGGTGGCCGTCGTCGGTTCGGGCCCGGCAGGTCTTGCGGCCGCGCAACAACTGGCGCGCGCCGGACACAGCGTCACGGTCTTCGAAAAGAGCGATCGCATCGGCGGGCTGCTGCGCTACGGCATTCCGAGTTTCAAAATGGAGAAGCGGCTCATCGACCGGCGTCTGGACCAGATGCGTGCCGAAGGAGTGGAATTCCGCACGGGCGTTCACGTGGGTGTGGACCTGCGGGCGGAGGAACTGCGCGCGGGTCACGACGCGGTGCTGCTGGCCGGCGGCGCCGAACAGCCCCGCGATCTGCGGGTGCCGGGGCGCGAACTGGCCGGAATCCATTTCGCCATGGAATATCTGCCGCAACAGAACCGCCGGTGCGAGGGCGACGAGGTGCCCGGGCAGATTCTGGCGGCCGGAAAGCATATCGTGATCATCGGAGGCGGCGACACCGGCGCGGATTGCCTGGGCACGTGCCACCGCCAGGGCGCGCTTTCGGTGACGCAATTCGAACTGCTGCCGCAGCCGCCGCAAGAGCGCTCGCCTTCCACGCCGTGGCCGCTGTGGCCCATGCAGTTGCGCACGGAAGGCGCCCACGAAGAGGGCGGCAAACGCGACTGGAGTGTTTCGACGGTCGGTTTCACGGGCGATGCGGCGGGCCGCGTGCGCCAGCTCCAGGCGGTGCGTGTGGATGCGAAGCTGAACCCCGTGCCCGGCACGGAATTCTCAGTGGAGGCGGCCCTGGTCTTGCTGGCGATGGGCTTTACGGGTCCGGTGAAAAGCGGACTCCTCGAACAACTGGGCGTGGACCTGGACGCGCGCGGCAATGTGGCGACGGACGGCGCCCACATGTCGAGCCTGCCCGGAGTTTTCGCCGCCGGCGATATGCGCCGCGGACAATCGCTGGTAGTGTGGGCGATTGCCGAAGGCCGCCGCGCCGCGGCTGGGATTGATCGGTATCTCGCCGGGCAGGCCGGATAGACTTAAGGATAGACTTCGATCATTCCGCTCTTCTCCGCCTTCCTCCGCACTTCACCCCAGCCAGGTACGAATTCTTCCGGCTCCTAACTCCTAACTTCTGACTTCTAACTCCAAACTCCTCCCATCCTCGCTTTTCTCCGCGTCTCCGCGCCTCCGCGGTGAAGTCTTTTCCCCGGTCGTTCGCTTACCACTTCGCCCCGCCAGGTTAATTGCCTATTGCGGCTGGGGCATCTTGCGAGTGAGGGCGGGCACCAGGCCGGCTGGCGGTTCGCTGCCGAGGGCGAGGGATTGTTTCACTTCGCGCCAGGCGGCCGCGTAATCGCCGAGCTGGTAATAGATGGCGGCTGACTCCGCGTGGGCAGGGCCGTAGCTGGGGCGCAGCTCGATGGACTTCTGGAGTTCGCGCAGGCCGGCCTGAAAATCGCCGGAGCGGGCGATGGCCACGCCCAGGCGATAATGCGCGTCGGAGTCGTTGGGCGACTGCTGGACGCGCGGACGCTGCTTGGCGATTTCGTCCGCAACAGCCTGTTTGTTGCGGGCGAGCTGCTCCAGGTCGTGGGCGGCGGCGGCGGACGTGGGGTCCAGGCGGAGGGCTTCGTGCAGCGCGGCGGCGCTTGCGTCGAAGCGTCCCATCTGCTGGAAGAGAGCGGTTGCCAGCACGATCTGCGTCGCGGCGTTTTTCGGATCGAGGCGGGCCGCGATGTCGATCTCTTCAATGGCCTCTTCGGGCCGGCGCATCTTGACCAGCAGCGCGCCGATCGACTGATGCAGGATGGCGTTATTGGGCTCGAGATGGACGGCTTCGGCTAGTTCGGGGAGGGCGTCGGCATCCTGCCCGTTGCGTGAGAGGGCCAGGGCGGTTTCGACGTGCAGCGTGACGCTTTTCGGATCGAGGCGCGTGGCCTCGCGCAAGTGCGCGATGGCGGCGTCGCGGTGTTGGTCGTTGAGTAGGGCGATACCGACCATCTGCTGGGCGTGCGCGGCGTGGTTGGAGTTGGGCGTGGTATCGGATTCGGCGATTGCATCGACGGCGCGCTGGGCCCACGAGCCCTGGAGCAAGCCGCCCACGCCGGCCGCGAAATTGTAGCGGCGCAACTGGTGAATCAAGGTGACCATGCGGGGCGGGAAGCGAACGCTTTGCGGAGGGGCGGCGAAGGCGGATTGCATCCAGGCGGCGTCGGACGAGGCGGCGAACAGATGGGCCAGGTTCTCGGCCAGGATGATGGTGTTGGCCGATTCCGAGCGGTCCGGGAAATCGACCACGATAGCAGCGCCGGAGAACGGGTTGGTGCTGCCGATGCGCTGGCCTTCGTGGAGGCCGGTGAATGAGACCAGGACTGCAGCCTTGTGGTCGCCCTGCTGGGGCAAGGCGCTGCGGCGGCTGTCGAGGGTCGCCATGTCGGAGGTGGGGTCGGTGTCCTTGGAGTCGAGGACCTTCCACTGGACGCCGGTGCCACTCTGTCGAAAGATGAGGGCGGCATCGCGGAAGCGGGATTCGAGCAGATCGGACCAATTGGAATGTTGCAGCCGGAAAGAGTAATCGCTGTAGACGCGAACCGTGATTACGCGGGGCAGCAAGAGCGTCAACGCATAGGCGGCGCCGGCCACCACGGCCGCGGCGGCGAGCCCGGCGTACCACTTTTTTGTATGAAGCGCTGGCGCTGGTTGGCCATCTGCTCGGCTTTCTTCATTTCCCTGGCGCGACGCAGGCGGTTGGAGAGCTGCATCACCTGTTTCTGGTGAACCATGACGCCGAAGCGCCGGCCTGATCTCGCCGCCGCTCTCTTGATCTTTCATCACAGCTAAGTTTGGCAGATTTGCCTAAGGAATGCAGCTTGGCGGGTTGTGAAATCGCGCGTGCTATGCCGCGTCGCAGAATTCCGCTGCGGGAATGCCGGCCGATTCGGCCATCTGGACCGGGACTTGGCGGAGGTACATGGGATCGAGGCCCCTGGCCGCCTGGCGCGACTCCCAGCCGTTCTCCCGGGCCGGAAAGATCACCCAGCCGGAACCCTCCACGTACGCAATCCACTGTTTCGGATGCATGGCGCAGCGATAGACCTTGATCATTTGGTTACCTCTTTGATGGCCGGGGTCTGAATTTTCACCGGTTCCGGCCGCTGGAACCGGCAACGGTCCTGGCAACCTTTGTTCTTGCAAGTGACGCAGACAGTTTTGCGATTCATCCCAATTTCAAATTAAGCCAATTCACGCGATTACTCAACGAAAACAATGCGGGGATTCCCAGCGTACCCTCAGAAGGGGGTAACAACACCACGTGGAAGAGGGAATCCTAACTCCTCCTATCCTCGCCTTTCTCCGCGCCTCCGCGCCTCCGCGTTGAAGTCTCTTCCTCAGGCAGCCGGCGGAATGTTCTGGTTCACGCGAAACAGATTCGCCGGATCGTACTTGGCCTTTACCTGCTGGAGACGGCGGTAGTTCGCGCCGTAAGTGGCTTCGACGCGCGCAGAGCCTTCTTCCATCATGAAATTGACGTAAGCACCGGGGGCCGAGTAAGGGTGGATGGCGTCCCAATAGGAGCGGGCCCAATCGGAAATCTTGTCCTTGTTGGCGGGATCGAGGTCGACCCCCACGATCACTGCCGCCCATTTGGTGCTTCGATAGCTGAAAGCGGTCGCGCCGGAAGCCACCCGGTGTACCGCGCCGTTGATGGGGTAGAGGTGCATGGTGCAGAACATGGAGGGCATGTTGGCGCCGAACTTGACGTGGCGGGCAATCGCATCGTCACTCAGGTGATCGACGAAATCGGCCTTCCAATACCATTGCATGCCGGGCGCGTAGAGGCCATCGAAGAGGCTTTGCAGGACGGGCAAGGGCATGGGGCCGACACCGTTGAGCAGCGGCTTGGGCCAACTGGCGGTGGGCTTCAGGAGTTCGGTGGTGCGGTTGATGTCTTCGGGTGAGCACCACATCACGGCGCAAACCGTGCGCATGTGCAGTTCGGCCGGGAAGAGATCGACCGGCGGGACAGTCATGAAGGCGAAGAATCCGTTGATCTCTTCGGGAGCGTTGGTGATGAACTCCTCGTAGCGCTTCATGATCTCGGGAGCGTCTTCGATGGCCCAGAACATGGGGCCGGCCGACACCATGCCGGCCGGCTGGGTGCGGAAGGTGAAGTTGGTCACCACGCCGAAGTTGCCGCCGCCGCCGCGCACCGCCCAGAAGAGATCGGGATGTTGCTCCGCGTTGGCGGTGACGAAGGAGCCGTCGGCCAGCACCACATCCACTTCGAGCAGGTTGTCGATGGTGAGGCCGTACTTGCGCGAGAGGTGCCCGATGCCGCCGCCGAGCGTGAGCCCGCCGACGCCGGTAGTGGAAATGATACCGGCCGGCACGGCCCGGCCGAAGGGATGGGTGGCGTGATCGACGTCGCCCCAAACCGCGCCGCCGGCCACTTGCACGGTGCGGGCCGTGGGATTGACCCGCACGCCGCGCATGCGCGAGAGGTCGACCACCAGGCCATCGTTACAACTTCCCAGCCCCGGGCCGTTATGGCCGCCGCCGCGAATGGCCAGCAGGATGTCGTGATCGCGGGCGTAATTGACGCAGGTGATGACATCGGCAACGTCGGCGCACCGCGCGATCAGCGCGGGCTTCTTATCGATCATGGCGTTATAGAGTTTGCGTGCTTCGTGGTAGCCGGCGTCGGCCGGCTCGAGTACTTCGCCGCGCAAGCTGGCGCGGAATGCCGCGTGATCTGACATTTATCGCCCTCCAAGAGTGTTGTCCCCGGAATCCCCATCCCGAGTGCAAAGCTTACCCATGGTACTCGAAAAAGGGGGTGGAGACAACAGCCGCGTCCTGTGGGGCAGTCCCCCTGGACTGCGCGCGACCCCCTGGTCGCGCTGCCCCTGGCCACAACGCGCCCTCGATAGTTTGGTTGCGGCTCCGCTGTTCTGTGGGGTCGGGCTTTCAGCCTGCCGCCGGCTTTCTAGCCGGCGCTCTTCAGGGCGGCGGCATGGCTCCTCACGCGCATTTCCCGTTCGCCAATCCACTGCTTGTCTTCGTCGGTGAGGCTCATTGTCTTCCCTTGTCAAGCGGCTTCGGACCGCCGCGGCTGGATCTGCTTGCGGATGGTAGCTTCAAACTCGTCCTCCGCTACGTGAAGCTCGTAATGCTTTTGGAGGTTCATCCAGTATTCCGGCGTGGTGCCGAAGTACCTCGCAAGACGCAGTGCGGTTTCTCCGCTAATTCCACGCGTGCCATTGACGATCGCGGTGATGCGGTTGGGGGCGACGTGGAGCGCCTTGGCGAGCTGGTTCTTGGTGAGGCCGATGTCCTGCAGATCTTCGGCGAGAATCTCACCGGGGTGAATGGGCGGAAGCTTCTTTTGTTTTGGCATACGGTTCTCTTTTCAGCGATAGTCCACCATCTCGACGTCTTGCGCATCCGGCTGAACCCACCGAAAGCAGACTCGCCATTGGTCATTGATCCGAATGCTGTGCTGGCCCCGCCGGTTGCCCTGCAATGCTTCCAGCCGGTTCCCCCTTACCGCCATAAGCTCGGAAAGGCTGCGGGCCTTAGCAATCGCCTGCGCGCGGAGTCCGCGATGCCCTCAAACCGGCGCACCGGCAGGCGGTTGAAAAGGCGCTCGGTATCCGGGCAGCCGAACGTCTTGATCGCCACTCCAGTATAGTGCCCGTTTTACGGAAACAGTAAATACCGATGGCCCCTTTCGCCACATTCACGGACCCAGCCGGTGCGAACCCAACCACGGCGGGAGCACTCCCCTTCGCTACTACGAAACCGTACCTGGCGTCGTCCAATTCCCTTCTCATCGGGGCGGGAGTGCGCTCAGCGCGCTCCCGGAAACGTTCCGTCTGTCCCCGGTTTCCCTGTCCCCGGTTTCCCCATCGGGGCGGGAGCGCTCCCGGACAACGTCTGCTACGTCGCCTAGTTCAGCGGTAGTCTTGTTTCAATCCCCTTCTCATC
>PMTR01000109.1 GCA_003167255.1 Bryobacterales bacterium | reverse complement strand
GTCAATACTTAACGTTGTAATACTAGTCTAGTCTAGCCTAGCGTCTGCAGACCGCAAAAGTATTTACTATGCCTTGTTTTCTTCGCAATCCGCGACGATTCTTCCTCAGCCTCTTCAGGCGGCTCTCACGGGCGAGACGCGAGTCTTCGCGCGCCCATCGCCGGCTAGCCGTTCTTCCGCACGACCCACGTCGTCATGCAACGTTGATTCTGCACCACCGTCGTCTTCAGTGGATCCAGCAACTGCCCACCTAACTCCTCCGTGAGCCGCATCAGCAGCGCCTCATCCACCAGATAGCGCTCAGACCCGTCGGGCAGCCGGAACCGCCGTCCCGCCACGCGCTCGACGCGGTTCTCCATACCAATCGACGATGCCAGGCGGCAGAAGAACAGACCACCCGCTTTCAATACTCTCCAGGCGCCGCGCAGCATAGCTTGAAACTGATCGTCGTTGCGCGCAAAGTGCAGCACCGCGCTGCTGAGCACCACATCGCCGAAGCCATCGGGGAAGGCCATTTCTTCCACCGCCTCCACGCGAAAGTTGCCCGTGGGCATGTCCGGCGCCAGCGACGCGGCCAGCCGCCGCACATTCTCCACCGCCTGCGCGTCCGCATCCGCGCCGAAGACCTCGTACCCCTCTCTCAGCAGATAGACCAGGTTGCGGCCGGAACCGCACCCCGCATCGACCACGCGCATCCCCGGCGCGATGCGGCCTCGCAGAAGCTGGTCGAAAAGGTAGATGTCGATCTGGCCGAATTGCTCGTGAAGGCCGGGCATGGAAATCCCCTAGCGCGCGTACTGCCCGTACATCCGCACCGTCGCGCCTGAGCCCGCCAGCTCGCTGGCCGTCCCCCGCCGCAGCACGGTGTCCGAAGGCAGACACACCAGCCCTCGCGCCTTCTCCGCGCTCGGCCCGAAGACCACCAGGTCTAGCTTCCCCCAATCCATCTGCGCCGTCGATTGGGCCAGCTTCATGTGCGGAATCACCGCGCCTTCGCGCACTAGCATTACCGCCGGGATCGCGCCCGCCTCGATCCGCTGCCAGCCGCCCGAGTACGTCTTGTTGCTCTGGTAATCGATCCACTCGCCGCGCGGCAGATACACGTCCCGCCCGGTCGCGCCGTTTTCCATCAGCGGCGCCACCAGAATGTCGGAACCGAACAGGTACTCATCCTCCACCAGCCACGCGCCCGCGTCGTCGGGGTATTCCACGAACAGCGCGCGCACCATCGGCAGCCCGCGCTCGCTCGAATCCTTGGCCTGCGCGTAGACGTACGGCATCAATTTGTACTTCAGCTCATCGGTGCGGCGGAAGTCGTCCAGAAACGCCGCGCTGAATTCCCACGGCTCGCGCGGCGGGGCGCCATGGCACCGGCTGTGCGAGGTCATCATGCCGAACGCCATCCAGCGCCGGTACAATTCCTCCGGCGGCCGCTGCGCGAATCCGCCGATGTCGTGGCTCCAGAAACTGAACCCGCTCAGCCCGAAAGACAGGCCGCCGCGCAGCGTCGCCGCCATGCTGGTGTCTTCGTTGCCCGCGTCGCCGCCCCAGTGCAGCGGATAGCGCTGACTGCCGGCCCACGCGCTGCGCGCCCAGATGATGTTTTCGCCCGTCACCTTTTTGGTGATCTCCGCCACCGCCTGGTTGTAACGCAACGGGTAGAGATTGTGTTCGTAGAATCCCGTGCGGCCGTTGTGATACACGCCGTTCAGCGGCGCGGCTTCCCCGAAATCCACTTTGATCGCACCCACGCCCATCCGCAGCAGCCCCGCGATCTTTTCCTGGTACCACTCCACCGTCGCCGGGTTGGTGAAGTCCAGCACCGCATCCTCGTACGGCAGGTTGCCTTTGCCGTCCTTCACCTCGAGGTCCTTCGCCAGGATCTCCGGAAACAGCGCGTTTTTGGGGACGAAGTAAGGAAGCTGCCAAAGCGAGATGTGGAACCCGTCCCGCTTCAGATCGGCGATCATCCTGGCCGGATCGCGGAAGCGTGTCTTCGAAAACTGGTAGTCGCACCGCCAGTCGGTCTCGAACCAGCCGGTGTCCAGGTGAATCACGTCGCTCGGGATGCGGTTGGCCCTCAGCTTTGCCGCCACGTCGCGCACCTGGTCTTCGGAAGTGTACGTGATCCGGCTCATCCACAGCCCGAACGACCAGAGCGGCGGCATGGGCGCCCGTCCGGTAATGGCCGTATATTCGCCCAGGACGTCCTTCGGCGCGCCCAAAAAAACGAACAGATCCAGATCGTCGTCGCCCAGCATCAGCGCATTCGTGCCGCTGAAGCTGGCGCCGAAATCGAACGTAGCCGGCGCCGACGTGTGCACGAACATGCCGTACCCGCGGCTGCTCAGGAAGAACGGCACCGGCTTGTACATGTGCGCATTCTCGACTCCGTTCGCGTCGTTGGTCCAGAGCACCATCTTCTGGCCGCGCTTGTCCAGCCGCGTGAAGGATTCCCCGCACCCGAACAGCTTCTCCCCCGCCCCCAGCGTGAACACCGCCGCGATGCTGCGCGAGTAGTCCGACGCCCGCCGCACAAAGCTGAACGGCAGCACCGGGTCGAGCACTTTTCCGTTGTCGGCCGGATGGTTGGTCTCCGTCAGCAGCCGTCCCGCCGCGTCGCGCAGTTCGATGCGCCACGGGTTCTCGCGGATGGTCACCGACCCCGCTGCGCTCGTATACTTAGGTCCCCCGTTTATGCGTTCGTATTTCCAGCTCGCATCGTGCGGCAGTGCGCCCGCCAGCATCAGCGACGGCCGGTCCGCCGCCACTTGCGGGCCCGTGTGGATACGGATGCGCACGGTGCGCGGCGTAATGAACTCGAGCGAAAACGGCAGCGCCGGATTGGTCGCGTATTCATTCCCCGGAAAAACCGATCCGCTCGCCGGCCCCAACCGCGGCTCCATGTTGTTGAAGGCCAGACGCGGCGTGAGCTGGCTGCGCTGCCAGTTAATCGCCCCGCTGGCCGTCGCCGGGTCGAAGCTCGCCAGCGTATTCGCCAGGTAGTAGGCGTTGGTGTAGTCGCGAAAATCCGCGCTGACATCCACTACCTCGTTCAACAGGCCGGAAGGCTGGAAGGCGCGGATCGGTTCGAGGACCGATGCGCCCAGCAACAGAGCGAAACAGAGCGATTGGCGGTTCACGGAACCATCATTATATAAGGACGCCGCCCGCGCCCTGGGTCCCGGCTTCACACTGTCACCGCCGGGCACACCTCAAAGACCCGCAAATCTAACATACAATAGGTCTTTACCAAAGGTTTCGAAAGCATGAGAAGAACACTCGCAGTATCTCTACTGGCACTCCTCTGCTCTACCGCCATTTACGCGCAGGCTGTGGCCGGCTTCGGCGCCATTACCGGCATTGTGCGCGATCAATATGGCGACGGCATTCCGGAGGTCACGCTGGTCATCACCAATCCGTCTCTGGGTATCACTCGCAGCATCATGACCAGTGACGAAGGCCTGTTCAACGCTCCCGGCCTAGTGCCGTCCTCCACCTACGCGCTCAAGGTGACCAAGAAGGGATACGAAGATTGGACGCTCGCCAACTTCGACGTCTCCGTCGGTGAGACCGTCAACTTCCGTATTCCGCTGGTGAAGGCCGGCTCCCCGCCCGCCGGCGAACCGCTCTCCGCCCTCGCGCCGGTCCAGGATACCAAGATCTCCGTCTCCGCCCTGGTGACCTTCGGGCAGTTGCAGGGCTTGCCCTCCAACGCCCGCCTACTCGACAATCTGGTGCTCCTGGCCCCGGCGGTCTATGAAAACCCGTCCACCGGCTTCCTGGGATTCCGCGGCGAACAATTCATGAACTCCTTCCTCCTCGACGGCATCGATATGACCAATACCTATGCCGTCCGCAGTCCCGGCATCGCGCCGCTGCTGGCTCAGGACACCATCGCTGAAATGCAGGTCATTTCAGCCGCCGCGCCGGCCGAGTTCGGACACGCCTCCGGCGGCATCGTCAACGCCGTCACCCGTAGCGGCACCGACAACTTCCACGTCGAAGCCTACGACTATTACCTGGCCCACTCGATGGTTTCGCCCGACCCCTTCGGCAACAACTTCAAGCCCACCGGCGACCGCCAGCAGGCCGGCCTCAACCTCGGTTCGCCCATCGCGTCCGATCGCTTTTTCGTCTTCGGCAATTTTGAAATGGTCAACTGGAATTCCCAGGCCCTCAACCGCATCACCAATCCCTTGATCGCCGATTCCACCGGCACCTCCATCCCCGCTACTAATTGCACGGCCACCGCCGCCCAGTGCACCGCCGCCACGAACTTCATCAAATCGCAGATGAACGTAGTGGTGCCGCGCTCGCTCAAGTCCACGTCCGGCTTCCTCAAGCTCGACCTCCGGCCCAGCGACAAGAACAGCCTCACGTTCGAAGGCGACATCTTGCATAGACACGCACCCAATGGCATGGAAACCGGGCAGGTGGCGCCCAACGGCGGGTTGCTTGGTTCCAACGCCACCTATACCAGCTCGACTCTCTTGGGCAAGGCCGGCTGGACCATGGAGATCAACGAAAACACCACCAACGAATTCCACGGTTCCTATTTCAAAGACGGTCTCAACGCCTACACCGATTACAGCCTGGCCCCGTCCACCGGCCCGGTCGGCATCAATGTCGCCGGCACGCCCATCGGAGGGAACCCGCTGTATCCCGCCAACCTCACCCAGGAGCGCATTTCCGGTGTCGATGCCGTCACGTGGGTGGTCGGCACCCACACCCTCAGGATCGGCGGTGACGTCACCGAAAACCAGGATCGCGTCGACCAGCTTTACAGCCGCTTCGGTTCCTACGACTACCCATCACTCACCGCTTTCGCCAGCGATTTCAGCGCCAACGTGAAGCAGCAGAAAAACTACGCTCTGTTCACGCAGACTTTCGGCACCCCGGTCTCGACGGTGCGCACCATGGGAATCCAGGCATTCGCCCACGACACCTGGAAAGCCAACGCGCGCCTGATCGTCAATTTCGGTGTCCGTTGGGAGAAAACCCGCATTCCCAGACCCTCGCAGCCCAATCCCAACAATTACCAGTCGGGCTTTATCGTTTCCCCCAATACCGACTTCTCCCCGCGCGTCGGCGCCGCTTACATGCTGGACAACCGCACCGTCGTGCGCCTCGGCTTGGGCACTTACTACGAGCCCTTCCCCGGCCAGTTGTTGCGCGACCTGACCGTCGGCGGCGGCGTCTACCAGACCAACTACACCATCATCCCCAACCAGGTCAATTCGCCGGTCTTCCCCAAGGCGCTGGCCTCCACCTCCTCGGTTTCGACGGCCCTCCAGAATTCGCTAGTCACGATGGCGAAATTTCGCAATCCCTACACCGAACAGGGCACCGTGGCCATCGAACGCCGCCTCACCAAATTCATGGCCCTCGCCGTGAGCTACATCGAAAGCCGCGGTCAAAAGCTGTGGACCGCCCAGGATGTGAACATCAATGGCGCCAAGGTCACTTCCGAAACCTATACCATCGATGACGCGAGCGGCGCCGCGGCCAGTTCCTACACCACCAACGTCTTTTCCACCAACTTCTCCCGCAACTGGCAAGTGGGCAACGAAGGCAACTCGCTCTATCGCGGCGTGGTAGCCCAGTTGCGCACCGCGCTCTCTCACGGCCTTTCGCTGCAGACCTCCTATACCTGGTCGAATTCCACCGACGATGTCGGCGGCCCTCCCGTCGTCAGCATCGTTCCCTCCAACTTTTCCACGAACGATTATCGCGGCGATCAAGGCCCCTCGGCGCTCGACCAGCGGCACCGCCTCACCCTCAACTGGACCTGGCAGCCGCGCGTCACCAAGGGCAACTCAATCGCCGAACGCTTTTTCCTGAACGGATGGCAATTCTCCGGCATCGCCACCGGCGCCTCCACGCTCCACCAGACCGCGCTAGTGGACGTCATGGGCCAGCAGTTTACCGGCGTCACCATGGCCTTTCCCACTTCCCTCAACGGCTCCGGTGGCTGGTCGCGCGTGCCCTTCGACGCCGTCAATAGCCTGCCCATCGGCAATCAATACAACGTGGACGCGCGCGTTACGCGCGAACTGCCCTTCACGTCGCGGCTGAAAGGCATCCTCATGGTGGAGGCCTACAATGCGCTCAACCACAAGAATTACACCAGCGTCGAGCCCATTGCCTTCACCGCGCAATCTGGTGTATTGAAGCCGGTCGCCGGCGCAGGCACGCCCAACGCCGACTACGGCTACCCTTACGGCACCAACGCCCGCCGCATTCAAGTGGCCTTGAGGATTGTGTTCTAAGTGGGACAGGCCTCCTGGCCTGTTGTAGTGGGCCTTCGGCCCGCGAAATTTNNGAGCCTGGATGTCGCCGGGCTGGACAGCACCGGAAGCCGGCTGAAGCCGGCTGCGGCCAGAATTGGCCGCCCCACGTTCCACACGGCTTTGCCCGGCTGGACAGGCCTATTTCGCCGTCGCCCGCGCCTTCAGGTCCTTCGTGAGGTGGTCGCCCGGATGGATTTCCACGCTCGCCATGATGTCGGCGTAATCCTCCAGCCCGTTGCCGGTGCGCGCCGTGCCCATATTGAAATCGTCGTCCGCCACCAGCAGCTTGTACTTGCCGGGAGGGATGTTCGGAATGGTATACGTCCCGTCCTGACCCGCCATCGCCGTGCGGAAAAACTGGCGGCCATCCGGCTCCGGCACCAGCGCCACCAGGGCGCCGGACACCGGTCCCTTGGAATCGCTGGCCGTGCCGGAAACCTGGCCCGTTACCGAACTGGCCGCAATCGTAATCGCCCCCGCCGGACCATTGCGCAGATCCAGCAGGTCGCCTTCCGTTTCGGTCGATCCCACGCGCACCGATTTGACATACACCGGCGGCCACGAAAGCGCCACGTGGTACAAGCCCGGCTGCAATTTTTCGAACTGGAAGGTATCGTCCGCGCCGACATCAGCCATGGTCTGCGGCAACATATTCCCGCTCGCCGGACGCAACGTGATCCGGCGTAGCGCCGCCGGCGGCGGCCCTGCCTGCGCCCCATTCTGCCCTTGCCCCTGCCCTTGCGACTGCCCCGGCTGGGCCGGCGGCTGCTGCGGCCGGCGCGCCTGCTCGTCGTCGAAACGCATCTCCCCCGTCAAATCGAACGGCGCCACCATCCGCAACTCCAGGTGCTCGATGTTCGCGCTGGTCACTTCAATGTCCACCGGCGCCGATTGCATCCGCATTCCGCCCGGGCCGAAAATCGACGCCGTCAGCGTATATTTCCCCGGATCGAGGCGCCACAGGTCGAACGTTCCATCCGGCTTCGCCTGGCTGCCCGACGACCCGCCGAAGCCCGAGGCCGAAGGCCGTTGCACCTGAATCGAGATGTTCTTGGCCCCCTCCGGCGCTCCCGTCACTTTTCCGCTCACCGTCACGATGGGCGTGCGCACCAGCCGGATATCCATCCCCGCCAGTTGCGCAGCCGGCTGCACCTGAAGCCGCGTCGCCGATGCCGCCGTCAGCACGCCCGGATAGTAGCTGGGCGAGTAGTGTGCGTCCGTGGTTCCGTCGCTCCGAATCTCCGGCGGAAACGGCAGCGCCTGCGGGAGGGCCTTGATGCGGTACCTGCCCGGCCGCAATCCGCCGATGCGGTATTCTCCCTTGTCGTCGGTCGTCGAGTTCGTGCCGCCGCTTCCCGTCAATCCTTCCGCCACGACGCTGGCGTTTTGCACCGGCTCCCCGTCGGCATCCAACACGCGGCCCGTGATGGCACCCACCGGCGTCAGCGTCAGTTTCAGCGTGTCCTTCTTATCGCCCGCCCCCAGCGTGATATCGCTCGACCGGTTGCCCGCCGTGTTCAACGGCACCACGAATCCGATCCGGTCCATCATGATCATGTAGTGACCCGGCGGCATCTTGGCGATGGAAAACTTTCCCTCCGAGTTGGTCATCGCTCCATACGACTGGTTGCCCGGACCACCGGCGCCCACAAGCTGCAACTGAATGTGCGCCCGCAGCAGCGGCTCGCCAGTCAGCGAATTTGTGATTACGCCCGCCACGCTGGCCGGCTGCTCGACTGGCGGCTGCGTCTGGCTCTGCGCCCATACAGCCGCCGCGCCGAACAGCGCCAGCAAGCACACTCCGCTAATTACGCGGTGCATTGGCAGCCTCCATTCCCGGCACTTTGTCGATCGCTTTCAGATTTTTCACCACGCGGTCGCCTGCCTTCAGTTCGATCTCTTCCGCCATCTCGAACAACTTGTCCATGGTTGCCTGCTCGGGCATCCCGCCGTTGCCCGATATCAGGTGCAACATATCGATCGCCACAATGCGATATTTGCCTGGCCGATTCCCCTTGAGGTCGTACTTGCCGTCGCTGACGCGGTTCATGCCCGCTTGCTGCAGCATCTGCTTCGCATCCGTCACCAGAAACACCATGATCAGCGGGTTCACTTCGGGCTCGCCGTCCTTGTCCAGGAGCTTGCCGGAGATTTCCGCCCCGTCCCGGTTGACCGTGATCTGCGCGCGCGACCCTCTGGCTCCGTGCGAGAGGTCCAATACCATGTCGGCCGCGGCCGTGCCATCCAGACTGACAGACTGGACATATGCGTTCTCCGGCATCGGTTCCACCACCACTTTGAAGTGGCCCGCGGGAACGTTGGCAATCCGGAACGCGCCGTCCTTATCCACCTCGCCGGGAGCCATCATCGCCGTCGCGTTGTAGCTGAACGGGTCGGCCGTTTCCAGCCGCACCGTGCGCTTCTGGCCGCCGCCGGCCGATCCATCCCCCACCACCGCAAGCGTGCCCGCCAGTTCTTCGCCGGGCTCGAGCGCCAGTTGCACATTCTCATCCGAACCTGCCAGCCGGACATCCACGGCGTGGCTCTGCAGCATGGTCTTTCCCGACGAGAACTGCGCGCTTACGCGGTAGTAGCCGGGCTCGAGTCCGGTGAAGGAGAACTTGCCATCGGGCCCTGCCGTCGTGCCACGCGAGGTATTGAACTGGCCCGATTTCTCGCCGCCACCCAGTATCACACTGGCCCGCCCATTCTCGGGATTCCCGATACCATCCCGCTGATTCCGGAGCCGTGCCCCGCCACCCCACCGGTAAGCCGGATCTCAAGCCCCGTGACATCCTGCCCGGCGCCCGCCTCCACGATCGTAGCCGTGCCCTTATCAGGCGCGCCCGGATAATAGGTGCTCACATAAGCCGTGGCCAATGTGCCGTCGGTACGGATTTCCGTCATCGGCCTTTGACCGCCATCCTGCGGCGTAGCGCGCAGGTAGTACTTGCCGGGCGAACTCAGGATGCGGAACTCGCCCCGGTCGTCGGTCACCACGTTCGGGTTGCCGAAAGGATTCGCCGGCGGTGGAGCGGGTGGCGGCGCTTCCACCTGCACGAATACCGACTGCACTGGATCGCCATATTCATTCACCACCCGCCCGGCAATCAGCGCCCGCGCATTCATTTCCAGCTTGAAATCCGCCATGTGTTGGCCGGCCTTCAGCGTGAAGCTTTGAAACGGAATGCCCGGCGTATTCGGCGGCGCCTGAACATAACCCGTCCGCTCCAGCAAAACAAGATAAAACCCCGGCTTGAGGTTGGTCACGGAGTAATGTCCGGCCTTGTCGCTCATCGCGCCATACACCTCGCTGACGCCGCCGTTGTTGAAATTGCCGGTAGCCAGCCGGATATGCACGCCGCTCAGCGCTTCTCCGGTCTTTTGGTTGACCACCGTGCCGTCGATCGTGGCCGGTTGCGCGCCCAGCAATCCGGCCGCGGCCACTATCAAAATCGCCAGCTTCATTGATCGCAATATAGCGCATCCGGCGTAGGACAGGCCTCCTGGCCTGTCCACGACCGGCTAGGAGGCCGGTCCCACTTGGCGCGATGCTGGAATTGAGTGACTCCTACCGGCGCCTATCAATATGTCCTTTCGCTGCCGGAGCGCCTGGTCCGTTCGCTGGGCGCTCTTTCCGGCGGTCTTTTGCACGAGATCGGTGTAGTCGTCGTGCCCGCCAGCCTTCGGCGCACCACTCTCTACCGCACCATGGTCGATGTCGTGCTGCGCTTCTGGATCGAAGAAGTCGGCCAGGTGGAGGGCATCTATCCCACCGAAAACCGCCTCGCCGAGAACTTTCTGGTGCAACGCACCGCCAGCCACGGCATCGAACTCCTCGGCATCCTGGCCTTTCACGCTTCGCCCGTGTGGGTGCTGGCCGCGCTGGCCGACGTCACCGGCGCCGGCCACCACCTCATCCGCGAAATCTCCTCGGCTTTAAAAGAGGAAGGTCTCATCCCGCCCGACGCCCAGTTTGAAACCATGGACCAACTGCTCGACGGCCTCGAAAACACCAGCTCGCACCTGGCGCTAACCCTCAACCTGCCGCCCATCGATATCGCCGGCCTGCGCCGCGAATGGACCAGGTTCCGCGACGAAGTCCGCTCCCTCCCGCCGAAAAACGTCCCGCCGCCCGAACGGCTCGACTCCATCTGGACCGAACTCCGCCGCACCGCGAAGGAACAGAACCGCTCGGTCTTCACGGTCTCCTCGGTGATGGCGCTATCCACGCTCGCGCATGTCCCCGCCAACATGCTGTGGCTGTCGCGCGCCGCGCATTCCGCCGCCCGCCGCACCGGCAAAGTTCTCGGCGGCGCGATTCTCGATCACTATGTGCAAGCCCTCGCGGAAATTTCGCGCACCGGTTTCCTGGCCTACTGGAAGCGCGAGTTCCGCCCCTATCTGCGCGCTGCCGCGCTGCAATTCGCGCCCCAGCACGAGACCCTCACCGAGAGGCTGCTGCGGCGACGGAGTCAGAAGGCAGAAGGTAGAAGGTAGAAGTCAGGAATTAGGAATTCACCGCAGAGACGCG
>PMTR01000074.1:250116-269264 GCA_003167255.1 Bryobacterales bacterium | reverse complement strand
TCCCTACGCTAGGATTCTCTCAAGTGGCCGGCATTTGCGTAGATCTCCCACTTCCGTGTCGCACACCCCGGCTGACGGACCGGCTTGACAAAACCTGGCCGGACCGTGATACTGGCTGGGACCTTACGCATAATCTGTCTGAGGGGGTTCCGATGCGATTGGCTCTGAGATCTTCTTGCCTGTTTCTGGCCGCGTGGGTAGCATTCGCGCAACCGGACCGAATCACCGGTCCTATCGATACAACCCGAACCGCCGTTCTCAAGGGCAATCGGAGTTCCAGGGCGATGCCGCAGTACGACCGCGGCCCGGTGGACCCGGGGCAGCTCATCAACGGCATTACCCTCGTGTTCAAGCGCACTGCCAGCCAGCAGGCGGCACTCGACCAACTGCTCGCGGAGCAGCAGGACCCCACTTCGCCGAACTACCACAACTGGATCAGCCCGGAAGAGTTTGCAGGCCGTTTCGGGCTCAGTTCCGCCGATGTGGCCAGGGTTACGGAATGGCTGCGATCTCAGGGTTTCAGCGTAGCCTATGAGGCGCGGAGCCGGACGTATGTCACCTGCAGCGGCACGGCGGGGCAGGTCCGAGTCGCTTTCCGCACGGAGTTGCACAGCTACCAGGTGGATGGGGAAATGCACTTCGCCAACAGCTCCGATCCCTCGATTCCCACGGCGCTCGAGCCGGTGGTGCTGCAAATCCAAGGGCTGAATGATTTCCGTCCGAAGGCTTCGCTACGCCAGCTCAGCCCCAATCTCACCCTCAGCGGGTCTCATTACCTGTTGCCGGGGGATATCGCGACCATTTACGACATCAACCCTATCTATCAAAGCTTCACCGGATCGGGCCAGCAAATCGCGGTGATCGGGCAGTCCAACATCAATCTGTCGGATATCGCACACTTCCGGAGCAGCATCGGGCTCTCCAATAACCCTCCCCAGTTGGTGCTGGTGCCGGGATCCGCCGATCCTGGCATCGTCAAAGGCGATCAGGGGGAATCCACGCTCGATCTGGAGTACGCAGGCGGCATCGCTCAGAACGCGAGCGTTCTGTTCGTGTATTCCTCAAGCGTCATCACTTCGGAGGAGTATGCCATCGACCAGAATCTGGCTCCCGTGATGACCCTCAGTTATGGCGAGTGTGAACCAGCGATCTCTTCCAGCCCGTCGAGCGCCACCGCCTATCGCTCGTTCGCGCAACAGGCCAACGCGCAAGGCATCACCTGGACGGCATCCACGGGAGACACCGGCGCAGCCGAATGTGATAACGGGGTTCAGATAGCAACCCGCGGCCTGGCCGTCGAAATCCCCTCCAGCATACCGGAAGTGACCGCCGTGGGAGGGAGCGAATTCAACGAAGGCGCCGGCACGTATTGGAGCACCACCAACAATTCCACCACGGGGGCTTCCGCGTTGGGCTACATTCCGGAGATGGCATGGAACGACACGCAGATCTCCATTGCCGGCGGCGGCGACTTTTCCTCCACGGGAGGCGGCGCCAGCATCTTTTTTCCCAAGCCGGCCTGGCAGGCCGGGACGGGAGTACCGAACGATGGCGCCCGGGACGTGCCCGATCTTTCCTTCGCTGCGGCTAACGACCACGATCCCTATTACGTGTATCTCAACGGAGCGGTCAGCTATATTGGTGGAACGTCCGTGTCGACGCCCATATTCGCCGGGGTCGTCACGCTGCTGAATCAGTATCTGGTGGCGAAGGGCGCCCAGTCCAAGCCGGGCCTGGGCAACATCAACCCTACTCTTTACAGCCTGGCTCAAACTCCGACCAACCTTGTCTTTCACGACATAGTCTTGGGAAACAACATTGTGCCCTGCGCGTACGGCACTCCCAATTGCCCGGGCACTACCATGGGGTACAGCGCCGGGACGGGATACGACCTCACCACTGGATGGGGTTCGGCCGACATCAACAATCTGTTCACGCACTGGCCGGGCCAGCCGGGTCAAGGGGCGGGCGCCACCGCAACCACTACCGCCGTTAGCGCTAATCCCACGAGTATTCTAATTAGCGGCACCACGGTGCTGACGGTCACCGTCACGGCAGCTTCCGGCTCCATTGCGCCCAACGGGTCGGTATCGTTCAACGTCGGCACGAAGAACCTGGGGACCGCGAACCTCACGGGCTCGGGCGCAGTTGGCAGCGCGTCGCTGAAGGTCTACGGCAGCCAGTTGGCGGCGGGCGCCAACATCGTCACGGTTTCATACGGCGGAAGCACGAATTTCAAGTTCTCCTCGGGCTCCGCGACTGTGACCGTGACGGTCTCCAGCGCGACTTCGGCCGTCATCCCTTCGGTGGTACCCAATCCGGTGTATCAGCAGGCGCCGGCAGCCAACGGATGCACTTTCTTTTTCACGGTCAGCCTGACTGAGATTGCGGGCGTCTCGACCACGCTCACCGATTTTACGTTCGGCAACCCCCCCGGCAACGACTACGCCTCTTCCATTCCGGCGTTCTTCGGCAGCGTCAGTATTCCGGCGCACGGTACGCTTTCGGCCGCATTGTGCGCCACCGTCGCAACGGTCCCTTCCACCATCACGCTGGGGTTCAGCGGCGCCGATGCCAGCGGGCAGACATGGACCCAGCAGATCGTCGTGCCATTCTATCCGGCGCAGATATCGGCCTCCATGGCGCTGGCGAGCTTACCCGGCACGGAAGTGGAGAATCCCAAGGGGGATCCCAGGTGCGACTCGGGTTACCCGTTCTTTCAGGAATTGAATCTGCAAGAGAAGAACGGTTATGAGGTGTACCTGAACAAGTTCCTGGCAAACGAGATTAATCCTAACGGACAGACTGGCGCCCAATTCGATCTTTCCGGGCAGATTGCCACCTGGTTTGGGTCTCTGCGCCTGGCTCCCCTGGGGGCGCTGCAAGCCTTCCTCTGCTGGCCGCTAACCCCGCCGGCCACGGTTTCTTACGAGATTGATGGCGTGGATGCGGGCGGCAACACGATCACCACCACCGCCTCCGTAGTCTTCAATCCTCCGCCGGCGACAAGCGGGGGCACGCTGACGGCGTCCAAAACGGCGGTTAACCTCAACGTGGCCAAGGGAGGGTCGGCTACCACCAGCGTGGGGGTCAATATCGCTGCTGGACAGGTTTGGAGCGCTTCGCTGTTCCCCGACAATCAGACGACCAATTGGCTGGTGGTCTATCCGCAATCCGGCACGGGCCCCGGCACTGTAAACCTGGCTGCTTCCGGGGCCGGCCTGGCCAGCGGCGTCTACACCGCTACGCTGGTGCTGCAATCCGTCAACACCATCCCGCAGTTCGTGAACGTTCCCATCACTTTTATCGTCGGCGCGTCCAACAACATCAGCATCGCGGGCATCATCAACGGCGCGTCGGGCCAGCAGGCTTTCGCTCCAGGCATGATTCTCAGCGCCTTCGGCACCAATCTTTCCAGCACCAACGTGACTCCGAGCACGGCGCCGCTGCCTCTCACCGCGGGCAATGTTTCGGCTTCGATCAACGGCGTGCCGGCGCCTCTCTATGGCGTGTACGGGCCATTCTCCGCGAGCGGTTACAACAGCCAGATCAACCTGCAGATTCCCTATGAGACACCGGCTGGGACGGGTGTGCCAGCGATCCTGGCGATCAATAACAACGGCCAGGTAGCCACATACACGTTCCAGGTTGCACCTTCCGGCCCGGGGATCTTCTACACCTTCTCAACCAACTTGCTCACGCCCATCGGCACGGTCACTCCCGGCGAGAGCCTGCCATTCTTTATTACCGGGGAAGGCGACGTGTCGCCCTTCGTGACCACCGGTTCCACGCCTACCGGCATCGCCCTCACGCAATATCCCGTGCCGCGGTTGCCGATCACCATGACCGTAGGCGGCGTGAAGGTAACACCGCTCTTTGTCGGCATCCCCAGTTGGAGCGTGGGCGTCACCCAAGTGAACTTCACGGTGCCGGCCAATATGCCCTTAGGCAATCAGCCGGTGGTGGTCACGGTGGGAGACGTGGCGAGCGCGCCGGTCAACCTGAACGTGCAGAAATCAGCGGCCAACCTGCAGTTCAGTATGCCGGCCTCCGCCAACCAGGCGTCCGATGGCGGTTATCACTACACCACACAGCTCAACGAAACCGGCGGAGTTGGCATCAACTTAACCAGACTGACGGTCTTCGGCGCCGACTACACCAGTCAGATCGCGAATTGGTTCGGGGCCACGCGCATTCCGGCCAACGGCACACTCTCCGGCAGTTTCGTCGCAACATGCCCGTGTGGCCCGCCATGGGAAGGCACCTGGCAGATCACCGGCACTGACGACCAGGGCAACACCAACACCTGGAGCGGCATGGTACATTTCCTGCCGGCCTCCACGAGTCCGGATTCATCCTCGGCCCCGAGGCCTTTGGCAGTGGGGAACGATTCGGCGTCGTCCGATGCCGCGGTGTCAGATGCCTCACGTGGGCCGGTGCGACTCTACCCCGCGCGGCAAGCGGCGATTCCCTCCGCCGCCGGTTCGCCCTCGCGGCTGTTCGATCTGCTATTGAACTCCGGCGCGGTGCCGCCCTCGCATGTCGAGGGAGCGCAGAACGCCAAAGCGGATGATCGGCGGGACCGGTAGTCCGGGAGAGCGGACAAAATAAGGTTGCGGCGAGACTCTTCTCGACACCCTGGTGGGGTATGGACAATCTGTCCGCACCGGGCGTCGGCATGAGTGCCGACGCGGCACGCATGAGTGCGTGCGCCACATCATCACCACCGATGGATTACGGTGTTCGCGCCCGACTACGCAGGGCACAAAGCGAAGCATGATGCAATCCGGTACTGCGGGATTGGCAAGTGGAGTGGCACCCGCACCTGACCTGCCGCCGGGCTACTCGTACCTGAGGGCCACCACCGGGTCCAGCCGCGCCGCGCGCCCCGCCGGCCAGATGCCGAAGAACAGGCCCACTCCCACCGAGACCAGGACGCCGGAAACCGCGGTCCATAGTGGCACGGCGGTGGGCAGGTTGGGGAAGATGAGGCCGGCGGCGCGTGAAATGAGCCATCCCAGGATGAGCCCGAAGATGCCGCCCAGCATGGTCAGTACCACGGCTTCGGTCAGAAACTGCACGATGATGTCGCTCTTGCGGGCGCCTACGGCCCTGCGGATGCCGATTTCGCGCGTCCGCTCGGTGACGCTGACCAGCATGATGTTCATGACGCCGATGCCGCCCACAAGCAGGCCGATCGAGCTGAGCACGATCATCACCAGCGCCACCGTGCCGGTCACCTGGCGGAATCGTTCGATCATCGATTGGGAGGTCGAGATGGAAAAAGTATCGGGAGAGCTGTAGGGCACGTGGCGCTCGATTCGCAGGACCGCGCGAACCTGGTCCACAGCCTGATCCATCATGCCCGGGTAGGCTAGGATCACCAGCATATGCTCCTTGAGGTTGGGGAACATCTTGCGCATGGTGAAATAGGGGAGCAGCACACGCAGATCCTGCTGGCCCGGCAGGGAAGCGGCCGGCGGATCCATGACGCCGATCACCTGCACCGAATGGCCGTCCACCAGGATCCACTTGCCGATCGGATCGGCGGTCTCCAACAACTGCCTGGCCGCGTCGGCGCCGATGACCGCCACCGGCACATGATGAGCGCTTTCCTGGTCGGTGAAAAAGCGGCCGGCCTTCATGGTGGTGCCGCCGGCGGCGTAGCCTTCTTCGGTGCCGCCGAGATCAATGTTGTAAAGATCGTTCCCCTTATAGCGCGCCTTGTGGACATCAAGCACGCTCATGGCCCACGCCGCCAAGTAGGGGCTGACATGCTGGACCGCGGGACAGCGCGCCTGGATGGCGCGCGCGTTTTCCAGTGTGAGCGGCTTGCGGCGCAGGATCTCGGGCGTCCAGTCCGCCATCACCGGGCCTTTCAGCGCGATGATCGTGTCGGGACCGAAGCTGCGCAGGATGTTGGTAATCGCGCCGTCGAGGCCCGCGATGATGGAACCTACGCCGATCACCGCGCCGGTGCCGATAATCACCCCCAGGATGGTAAGGAACGAACGCATCTTGTGGGCGCGCGTGCTGTCGAGCGCCAGCAGGATTCCGGTGTTCAACGAAGCCAGGGTCATTTTTCAGCTCTGAGCGCTTCAATGGGGTCCAGTTTGGCGGCGCGCTGTGCCGGATAGATCCCGAAAAACAGGCCGACCACGGCGGAGAGCGTCACGCCCACTACCACCGCGGCTACCGGGACAGACGTGGGCACTGGCGTTACCGAGCGGACCAGCACGGCGAGTAGCCACGCCACTGCCACGCCGATCAGCCCGCCGAAGGCTGCCAGCATGGACGATTCCACCAGGAACTGGTTGAGGATGTCTTGATTGCGCGCGCCCACGGATTTGCGAATGCCGATTTCGTGAGTGCGCTCCGTCACCACGGCCAGCATGATGTTCATGATGACCACGCCGCCCACCACCATGAAGACGGACACCACGGCGATGGCCGTGGCTGCTATCGCGCCGGTTAACTGGTTCCAAAAATCGAGCAGCGCGCCCGAAGTCAGGATGGCGAACGTGTCCTGGTCCTTTGGACCGAGGTGGCGGTAGACGCGCATCAGCGTGCGAACCTCTTCCTGCGCCTCGGCCAGATGGTCGTGATCGATCGCGAGGCCGGCGTACCCCATGCCGCTGCGCGATCCCCAGATCCTGAAATACTTCTCGATGGGAATGACGACGAACTTGTCCTGGGATTGCCCGAAGACCGAGCCTTTGGCTTTGGCGACGCCCACGATTTCGAAGGGAATTCCCTCGACCACGATGGTTCGTCCCACGGCGCTCGAGTTGGGAAAGAGTTGCTGCTTGACGTCATTGCCGATGACGGCGGCGGCCAGGCCCCGGTCATTCTCGGTGTCCGACAGGAACCGCCCTTCCGCCGCCTGGAAGCTGTTGATCAGCGCGATGTTGGGGGAGGCGCCCTGAAGTTCGACGCTCTGAATCCTCTCTTTGCCGGCGTGCACCGAGGCGCTACGGCCGGTGGACATGCCGAGTTCTTTGGTAAGCCTGAGATGCTCGTGCAGGAACGCGAACTCATCCTTCGTCAAGAGCGGGTTCCGCCGCAGCGCCTCGAGTAGCTTCTTGGTATCGAACTCCGCCATGGGCTCGCGCTGCACGGCGTACCCGTCGGCCCCCATGTCCGAGACCTGGTTGGCGATATAGGCGTTCATCCCCGAGATCACCGACATCACCGCGACGAGGGTGGTGGTCGCGAGGATGATACCCAGCAGGGTCAGGAAACTCCTGAGCTTACTTCCGCGAAGGGATTGGGCGGCGCCGATCACCGCTTCCCAGAAAGACGCATGCGACGTCATTGAAGAGCCGTACGGGTAAACCGGGGCGTTTGTTCCATTTCGCCCGATTGCACTTCTCACTATCGCATGACTGCGGCGAGCGTGCTCGGGCCGCTCGAAATCCTCAAAGTTCCGACGCGCGGCCGGTGAGTTTCTTAGCGTTTTCTCCCGCTATCGACTGCATGCGCTTCCGCCGCCGACTCGAAGATCTCGAAAGAAAACGAAGGTTATCGTCTTTCAGCACCCGGATACTCCCCGGGCCATCAGTTTTCAGCCGACAAAAAGGTTGCGGCGCCATCCGCTGCAAGGATGGCGCCGCATTCCGGCGGACTGGTCAGGCTCCCCGGGGGTACGGGTGGGCGACCAAGGTGGTGACCGCCTGAACTAATCGGCCGCGTCAAGCCGCAGGTGGATCACGGCGAGGGAGGCTTCCTCGTTCCGGTCCAGCTTCGGGGTCTTGAACAGGAGGCCGGATTGGGAATAGCCGGACCATGCCTGAACCAGAGAGCAGGGCCCGCGGCCGCACACGAAGACCAGCTTCGCCGTGTTCTCCTTGCGTTCGATGTGGGTGATCGGCCTAGCGATTACCGCACCCTCCCTGCCTGCGCCTTGGAGCGTCACCATTCCAGCGGGTCGGCTGAGGTCTACCCGGTATGTGCCGGCCGCCATCAGCTTGCCGCCTGCCTGAAAGGCGAACGGGATATCGGCCTTCATGGTCTGCGCCGAAAGAGCGCCGGCCGCGACCAGAGCGGCCGCCGCGAACATCAATTTCGTTGTTAAGCTTTTCATTGTCGCATCCTCCTTCGGGTTCGCCGCTGCGTTCCCGACTACGGGACCTTATAGTGCATCCGGCGTGCCAACCGCTGCCAGACCTCTCGCGAGGACCGGCGGCGTTCGCAAGGCTTTGAAAACACATGGAGACGCTTTTCCGACCGCGCCGCCACGACCGCGAGGATGAACCGCACGGTTCACCGCGGCTGAACCCAGGTGTTTGCGCAGGTTGCGCTGGGCGCAAAGCGGAGCATGTGCGACACCGTCGGCCTGAAATCGTTGGCGGGAAGTTATCACGAGTTATCAGTAGCGTTGGCTGGACGGTTGCGATGTGATCCAATTCCCTTAGCCGGTACGATAAGGCTTCAACGATGCGAACAACGAAGTCAATCGGGGCTGTGTCGCTCCTGGTTCTTCTTGCTGGCGGAATACCAGGTCAGGAGCTGCCGCCGGCATCGATGCAATATGGAGCCTTTGGGTTTCCCAATCCGAGTGGCACACGCCTCCTCACTGTTTCCGGCCTGCTGCAGCCCGCTATGTTCCATACAGCGCTCTGCAGTGGCGGTCGCCGCTTTTCCGTGCAGTTCGAGCGCCGCCAGGCTGAGCGCGAAGGTCACAACGGAAGGCAGACACCTTACAATTTCGATAAGTTGGCTGGAAATGTCTTTACAGTCCTTCAAGGCAAGATCGAGAGCGGCGCGAGCTGTTTTCTTTCCAGCGACAGCTTGCTGTCATCGGCGACGCTGCTCCCGGCAGAGCTGCCGGCCGGGTCCAGCGAATGTGACCCGGACATTCGGCGCCAGCTTGCCTCCTCGCGCAGCCGGCCCGTCGTCAACTGCTGGCCACTCGCGCGCCTGCCGGCAGACAGACGCCTCGTCTTAGTCGAGTTCGCCCGTCAGGATAAGGACGCCCTTGCCAGCGTGGTCTTGATAGACCGCGACCGGATGATCTTCGCTGATTACCCGGCAGTGTTCCGGGGAGAAGGGAAAGATCTGTGGCGCGTCGACGATGTTGGCGTACTGTCGCCTAAGGGATTTGAAGTCGTGTTCCTGCTTCAGCGCGGGACCTTCTACGCGCTGGGCGTCAACTGGCACGGAACCGAGGGTGCGTCCCTTGCTGTCTTTGTTTCGGATGGCGACAACCGCTTTACTCGCGTGATTGAGGACTACTGGTACCGGGCGCCCGTCTGAATTGTCGAGAGCGCTTTCGCATAACCTAATACCCGCATTAATCGTGGGGCAGTCCCCCCTGGACTGCGGCCGACGCCTCGTCGGCCTGTCGCAGTTGTCCAAGGACTTGGTTCTGCAACTGGAGNNGCGGGTCCAGGGGGACCCGCGCAGACCAGGGGGTCTGCCCCACATTGCGGCAAGCCGCAAACAGCATACTCCGCTCAGAGCCCGTCAGGGCGAGAGATAATAGCCCAGGGCGCACAGCCCTGGGTCCAGGTCTCGCCAATTAACCAGCCCCGGAACGGGGCGAAAGATGCACCTGAGCCCGGTTCTTACGCCCCGTTCCGGGGCTAACGCGTCCTGCGCGCGGTTCCCAGCGCTGACGCACTGGGCTATGCTCTTGCGTCCTTCGGACTTGGGTCGCGGAGGAATCGTCGCGGCCCGCGAAGAAAGCAAGGCAGTAATACAAATGCTGCAGCATCCCCGATATTGAGAGAAGTATGTGGCATTAGGCTATCGGGGGGAGCAATTCCGAACTTACAACCACTCAGCACAGAACTCGGCGGCCGCGGTCATCCACTTCCAAGTCGCGCACTCCGCAGGGTAAAAAGGCAGCAGGCTATGACCCGACAAAAAAGGTTGCGGCGCCTTCCGCTGCATGGATGGCGCCGCATTCCGACCGGTACTGGTCAGCGACCAAGGTGGTGACCGCCTGAACTAATCGGCCGCGTCAAGCCGCAGGTGGATCACAACGAGGGAGGCTTCCTCGTTCCGGTCCAGCTTCGGGGTTCTGAACAGGAGGCCGTTTCCGGAATAGCCGGGCCATGCCTGAACCAGAGAGCAGGGCCCGCGGCCGCATACGAAGACCAGCTTCGCCGTGTTTTCCTTGCGGTCGATGTGGGTGATCGGATTGGCTATCACCGCACCCTCCCTGCCTGTGCCTTGGAGCGTCACCGTTCCCGAGGGGCCGCGGAGGTCCACGCGGTATGTGCCGGCCGCCATCAGCTTGCCGCCTGCCTGAAAGGCGAACGGGATATCGGCCTTCATGGTCTGCGCCGAAAGAGCGCCGGCCGCGACCAGAGCGGCCGCCGCGAACATCAATTTCGTTGTTAAACTTTTCATTGTCGCATCCTCCTTCGGGTTCGCCGCTGCGTTCCCGATTACGGGACCTTATAGTGCATCCGGCGTGCCAACCGCTGTTAGACCTCTCGCGAGGACCGGCGGCGTTCGCAAGGCTTTGAAAACACGCGGAGACGCTTTTCCGGCCACGCCGTCACGACCGCGAAAATGAACCGCGCGGTTCACCGCGGCTGAACCCAGGTGTTTGCATCCTGCTAAACTGGCCTACCAGCAATGGAAGCCGAGTTCATCGCGGTGGACGGGTCCTTACTGGGCGAGCGCTTTGCGCTGGGGAGCGGCGATGTGCATATCGGCCGCGCGCCATCGGCCCAGATCCGGCTGGCGGAAGCGGATGCCGCATGGGAGCACTGCACCGTGCGGTTGGAGGACGGGCGCTTTCATATTGTGGACCACCGCTCCGGCGTGGGGACATATGTCAATGGAATGCGGATCACGCGGCACTGCCTGGAGCCCGGCGACCAGGTGAGCATCTGCGACACGGTGCTGGTCTACCGCGAGGACCCGGCGGTGTTGCCGGCCGATTCCCAGCAGCACGCGCTGTTGCGCGCGTGTTCGCTGCTGTTCCTGTTCCGGGCGCTGGCCATGTCGACCGGCGGCCACCGGGCTGCGATTGCGGGCCAGATCGTGCGGCTGATCGCCGACATGGTGCCGTGCCACGAGGGCGCCATCCTGCTGGGCCGCGACGCCGATGAGGTGCGCGCGGCCGCGGGAGAACTCGCCGTTGCGGGCCCGCTCGGTGAGCTGATCGGGCGCGTGTGGCGCGAGGGCGCCGTGGTGGAGCCGGCGGCGCGCGTGGTGGCGATGGCGCTCTACGTTCGCGGTGAAATCGCCGGGTTGCTGGCGGCCTGGTTCCCTGCCGAAGAGGCGGTGAATCTATCCGACCATCGGGACACTTTGAGCGCCATCGGAACGGTGGCCGCGGTGGCGCTCGAGAACGTGCGCGACGTCGAGCGTTTGCAAGTCGAGAATGCGTCTCTGCTGGACCGGCTGGGCGCGGGGGAGACCGGCATGGTGGGAGAGAGCCCGGCCATCCGCAAGCTGCTGCGGATGGTCGAGCGCGTGGCGCCGCAAGACACGCCGGTCCTGATACTCGGAGAAAGCGGCACCGGCAAGGAACTGGTGGCGCGGGCGCTGCACCGGCAGAGCGGGCGCTCGGCGAAGCCTTTCGTGGCGATCAACTGCGCGGCGCTCACCGAGACACTGCTCGAGAGCGAGCTGTTCGGCCACGAGAAGGGCTCGTTCACCGGCGCCATCGCGCAGAAGAAAGGCAAACTCGAAATCGCGCAGGGCGGCACCGTGTTCCTGGACGAAATCGGCGAACTGCCCGTGACGCTGCAGGCCAAGCTGCTGCGCGTGCTGCAGGAACGCGAGTTCGAGCGGGTGGGAGGCACCCGCACGTTGAAGCTGGACATCCGGCTGCTCGCCGCCACCAATCGCGATCTCGCGGCCGAGGTTCGACGCGGCGCGTTTCGGGAAGATCTGTTCCACCGGCTCAACGTGGTGGCTCTGAGCGTACCGCCGTTGCGCGACCGGCGCGACGATATTCCCGCGCTGGCGCGCTACTTTTTGGATCTTTCCGCGGCACGTTCGCGGCGCCGCGTGGCTGGGATATCAGCGGACGCGGAGCGTTACCTGATGAATTACTCCTGGCCGGGGAACATACGAGAGCTGGAAAACGCGATCGAGCGTGCGGTGGTGCTGGGGGAGTCCGACACCCTGCTGGCGGAGGATTTGCCGGAGACGGTGTTGGAGGCGGCGGCCATCCCGGAAGTTCCGGGAGCACTGCAATCGTCCATCGCGGCGACCAAGCGCCAGGCGATCATGGCGGCCTGGCGCGACGCGGGCGGCGTGCACGACCGCGCGGCAGAGCTTCTGAACTTGCATCCCAATTCGCTGCGGCGGTTGATCCGCACATTGAAGCTGCGGGATGTGCTGCGGTAAAGGCGGGAGCGGCGAGAACCCTTTCCAGGAAACCACTCCCTCACGGTCGTGGCTCGTATCGGAAACGGACCAGACTTCACCAGACTTCTGCCGGCGGGCGAATACCTCCCGGCCTCTACGTGAAGGACATCACGTAGGCGGATCGAAGCGTACTGTACGAACCGTTGCGGCTAGGCAGCGCGATGCAGGGCTCGGGACGCTTACGCGTGACGGTGGAGCCGGATGGCGCGACGCTCAGCGTGTGGGTGGCGGATAAAGGCGGGAATCCGGGAGCCGATATGCACGTGTATTTGCTGCCCGCCGACGCCCGGTTCGAGGGCGCAACTGGCGGCGCGGGTGGTGCAGGGCCAGACCGCGGCCCGGAAGGATGGGCGAGGGGAAGGTCGACTACAAAAAGTGGTCCGCAGCCTGATCGAGCAGTGGGAACGCTCCGCCGTTTCGAGGGGGAAAACGGGGGCTGGGCGACACGGCGGCGGGTCTGAAATCGGCGGGGTGGTAGGAGCAATTCGGGCACACTTTGTACTTGGGCGTCGGGATGGCCAGTATCGCCGCAAGACACCCCCACTCCCAGGGCGGAAACCCCCCACTTTCCACCCGAAACTGGGCGAAACGCCCCAAGGCCCACGCACCCAAACGCATCGCGGCGCAGGCGCGGACATCAGAGGCGTGGGGCGTCGTCCGTCTCCCACGTGCCCGCTTCCGGCACATAGGTAAGACATTTCCTCAACTCCTGTTGATTTTCTCTCCGGTCTCCCACGGCCTTGCGCCACCCCACAGCCGACAATGGACGATAACCTGCTGGATAATTCAAGATTTTGAGATCTTTTAGTCTTTATTAGGAGAAGTGATCCATGAGAAAGCGTCTAGCTATGGCTAGTGCATTGTTTGCTCTAGCCTCTGTAGTCTTTTTCAGCACCGCGTCCGCCCAAGAGCGCAGGGTCCAACGAGCTGTGGACTTTTCCACCATCGCCAGGCTCAGTGGCACCACTAATTCGCTCGGAAAGACCGGTGTCGTCGTAAAAATCCAAAGCGCCGCCATTGCCAAAGACGGCACAATCAGCGTCCGTGCCACGATTGTGGATTCCGACGGCACCGCTCTAGACCGATTGGGCGCGACCACTGCTGGTCCGGTCTCCATGAGTTTTATCGCCGCCTACATTCCCACCGGCCAAACCCAGTACGTGTCCTACACCACCACCGTGGCCAAAGCCACGCTGAACAGCAACCCCTCGCAGACTCAGGCGGCGAACGATTCCGGCGGCACGTTCACCACCAATGTCATCGGTGACTATACGTATACCTTCAAGACCAAGGCGCCAGTCACCTTCGACCCCACCGTCTCACACTCGATCGGGGTTTCCGCCCAGCGTGACCTGTCCCAGTACGGCACATTCGATGAATGGAGCGAGACCTCGAACGATGTCTTCACGTTCGTTCCGAACGGCACGGCGGTGAAGGTGACGCGGTCGGTAGTTACAACGGACGCCTGCAACCAGTGCCACGACCCGCTGATCGGCCACGGCGGATCCCGGCTGAAAGTGGAACTGTGCATCATGTGCCACACGCCGCAAACCATCAATCCGGATACGCAGCTCACCCAGGACATGAAGGTCTTGATCCATAAGATCCACATGGGATCGAGCCTGCCCAGCGTTATTGCCGGAACCCCTTACCGGATCTGGCATCGCGGCGCGTGGTCGGACTTCTCCACCGTCGTCTTTCCGCAGGACGTCAGAAATTGCACCACTTGCCATGCGGCGAGCGCCACCCAAGCCGACAACTGGAAGACCAATCCTAGCGCCGTGGCGTGCGGGTCCTGCCACGACAATATAAACTTCACCACCGGCGCGAACCATCAAAACCTGCCGCAAATCGACGACAGCCAGTGCAAGGGCTGCCACCCCTCGGCGAGGCACACGGATTTCGATGCCTCGATCCCCGGCGCGCACCTCATCCCCGCGAACTCCACGTCGCTCCCCGGACTGGTTACCAAGGTGGTAAAGGTGACTGGAACTGCGCCGGGTAGCGCGCCCGTGGTCACGTTCAGCGTGACGGACAAGTCCAACAACGCGGTCGACATCAGTAAGATCACCTACATCCGGGTGATTCTGGGCGGCCCCAACGTCGACTACCAGACCGGCCCGGGCGCAATGCGCGTTTCCGAGGATCCCAGCAAGACGCCGGGCAGCGGCGGCTTATACACCTACACCATGACCAACAAGATCCCGACCGGCGCGGTAGGCTCCTTTACGATCTCCATCGAGGCTCGCAATTCGGTGACGCTGCTTCCCGGCACCACGATCGCAACTGTGGCCACCGACGCCGCAATGCCAGTGCAGTTCTATTTCACAGTGGACAAGAGCGCCATGGTAGTCCGGCGCCAGGTGGTGTCCACCGCTAAGTGCGGGGCCTGCCATGTGGATCTGACCTTCATCCATAGCGGCAATCGCGCCGGCAGCCAGGAGTGCGTGATCTGCCATAATCCTTCGCTGTCGGACGGCACGTCGGGTCAGAGCGTGAGCTTCGCCACGCAAATCCACAGCATTCACCGTGGCGAGAACCTGGCCAACCCGTACGTGCTGGGGAGCACCAATTACCAGGACGTCCGGTTCCCAGGCGACCTGCGGGATTGCACCACCTGCCACTTGCCCGGCACCTATCTCGTGGAGAACGTCGGGGCCAAGGTGGCGGTAGCCAGTCCGGGCGGCTTCACAAAGACTACGCCTCCTATCTCCGCTGCCTGCCAGGGCTGCCACGACGACCTGGCGACCGCTTCCCACGCCCTGGCGAACACCACCATCCTGGGCGAGAGCTGCGTGGCCTGCCACAAAGCGACCGAAGAATTCTCCGTGGATCGCGTCCACCAGCGGATCTTCTAGTTTTCAAATATCCTCGGGGGTCGCATGATGGCATCATCGTGCGACCCACCCTGGATCCGAGTCCTCGATCACGGGTCACTCGAAGCGGAGCAGTCTCCCGGATTGCCGAAATTCAACACACGGACATAAAGTGAGTTTAAGGTACGATTAGCGTCTTTTGACCCAAAATGAGCGTTGTGTACTCACCCAATTGTGTTGGGGGGCGCGGCTTTGATGAGAACAGAGGGCTTCTAAAGCAAAGATACTGCAAGGGCAATATACTTTAATGGGGGCTTCCCCGATTTGGATAAGCATGTGCTTATTCAACCTGCCTGGTAGTTTCGGTGTGTGACCGGGGGTGTACGGGTTGTTTCCCGCGGACCTCGCGCAGGCAACTTGATCATTAACCTTTTCAATGGAGAAAAGTATGCGGATTCCTTCTTCGGTTTTCGCGGCAGGGCGCAAGATTTTGGGCCTTCTGTTGGTCGCCGGTTCCATCGCGATGGTAAGCGGCCAGAGGAGTTCCAATTTCTCGCCTCGGGACAGGGCAGCGTATGCCCCCCAGGCCGCAGTTCAGTACGTCAACCCAGGGCTGTTTTTCAGTATCGTGTCAGCCAAGATCGCGACCGACGGCACGATCACGGTGGATTACAAGATTTTTGACACCGGGGCAACAGGGCTCCCGCTGGACCAGGCCGGAGTGCTCACCCCGGGTGCGGTATCGCCGCGGTTCATCATGGCCTACATCCCGAAGGGGCAGGAGCAATACGTCTCCTACACTGTGAGCACGGCGACGGCCGTGGTCGGCGGAGCGACGGGCACGCAGGCCACTACCGATTCGGGCGGCACAACCACCACGGTAGCCACGGGCGAATACATTTACACGTTTAAGACCAAGGCGCCGACGGGCTGGGATCCGACTGCCACGCATCGCATCGCGGTGTATGGCTCGCGGAACCTGACGGCCTATGACTTGGCTACCTATAATGCGACGGCGCTATACGACTTTGTTCCGGCGGGCGGAACGCCGGCGCCGCGCGACGTGGTACGTGACGCGGATTGCAACGCCTGCCATTCGAAGATGTCGTTTCATGGCGGTTCGCGCGTGGGTGTAGGACTTTGCATCATGTGCCACACGCCGCAATCGGTGGACCCGAACACGGGCAATACGGTGGACATGAAAGTGTTTATCCACAAGATCCACATGGGATCGAGCCTGCCGAGCGTAAAACTCGGCAAGAAGGCGTACCAGATCTACGGGCACAACGGTTATTCCGACTGGTCGACGGTGGTATATCCTTCGAATCCGAGCGATCCGCGGAACTGCGCGGGTAGCTGCCACAACCCGAAGAACGGCGCGGCGCAGACCAGCGCCTGGATGAAGGAGCCGAGCCGCGCGGCCTGCGGTTCCTGCCACGACGATGTGAATTTCGCCAGCGGCGCCATGAATTTCACGGGCGACACCAATCCCAACCACCTGCCGCAGATCGACGACACACAGTGCGCCGGCTGCCACATTCCGCAGGGTGAGCTGCCGTTTGATGCTTCCATCATTGGGGCGCACACGATTGTGGACCAGGCGCCGGGAGTCAACGGCCTCAACTTTACGCTGACCAAGGTAACCAACGGCACACCGGGGAAGGCTCCGACGGTGACGTTCACGGTTCGCGACAACAAGGGCAACGGGATTCCGATGAGCTATTTCGCCGCGAACAGCGGTTCGCTTTCTCTGACCATGACGGGTCCGGCGACGGACTACGGCAACGTCAGCTTCGGCTCCGACACGACGGCGACGCCGGGGTACGTGACGGAATCGGCGATGACCGCGTCCACCTGCGCGAGCGATGGAACCTGCACCTACACCTTCACCCATGTAGTTCCAGCCACAGCCAAGGGCACGTATGCGATCGGCGTTGAAGGCCGCCTTTCGGTCACGCTGCTACCGGGCACAACCCAGGCGGTGACCACCAGCTACGGCGGGACCAACCAGGTGATCTACTTCTCCGTGGATGGCTCGGCGGTGACGCCGCGCCGCACGGTGGTGGCGATGGCGAATTGCAACAACTGCCACGGCTACCTGGAAGTACACGGCGGCCTGCGCAACAACGTTACGTATTGCCCGATCTGCCACAATCCAAGCAATACGGATTTCACCACGCGCCCGACGGCCACCGTCGCGGCCGACAAGACAGCGCCGAATCAGGGCATCAACTTAGCTCTGATGGTCCACTCGATCCACACGGGAGACAAGCTGGCGGCAGCCGGCCTGAGCTTCGTGATCGTCGGGCACGGCGGCAGCCACAATGACTTCAGCGATGTCCGTTACCCGGCGATGCTCAACGGCACGACCGGCGACACGGCCAACTGCGCCATGTGCCACGTCAACGGCTCCGAAGCGGTACTCCCGGTCGGGAAAAACAATGTCATTGATCCAGCGGGCCTCCTGAGCCCGGCTGGGGCCACGACGTCGGCTTGCACGGCTTGCCATTTCGACGTTCCGGCCATGGCACACGCTTACATCAACACCGATCCTAAGTTTGGCGAAAGCTGTACGGTTTGCCACGCTGCGGGAGCGGCCTTCGACGTGGTTGCGATGCACGCCGGCCAATAGGCAATACCATGAGGAGATAACCATGTTCCGGCCGCCGAGAGATTTGAGCATGGGTTTATTGTCTCCACCAGCGCGCTTCCCACGGGGGGCGCGCTGGGTCTTCATTATGATGGCGGCCGTGCTTTGCTCCGCTACTTTCGGGGGCGCTCAAGAGAAAGCGAGCGCCCCCGCTCCACCCGCACCCGACAACAAGCCGGCGCAATACGTTGGCTCCGACACCTGCCAGGCGTGCCACGAAGACATTTTCAACGCGTTCCAGAAGAATCCTCACCATGCCGTGGAGGCCGATAAGAAACGGGGCTTCGACGGCAAGGCGTGCGAAAGCTGCCACGGCCCGGGCAGCAAGCACGCCGACTCGATGTCGGCGGCGGATATCCGCCAGCCAGCCAAGCTGCGGCCGGCGGAGGCGGATAAAATTTGCCTGGTCTGCCATCTGAACCAGCCCACCCACGTGGGGCGCATCAATGCCAGCCACGCCAAGAACCAGGTGGCTTGCGTAGCGTGCCACTCGATTCACAAGAACGGTCCCAACGGGCTGGTGGCGCGCAAGGCGGCGGACATCAATCAGCTTTGCGCCAAGTGCCATACGGATGTGTGGGCCAGTTTCCAACGTCCTTACAAGCACCGGTTGCCGGAAGGCGCGATGTCGTGCGTGGATTGCCACAATCCGCACGGGTCGGTGCTGCCGCGCTCCATCCAGACGGTGAGCGCCAATGAGCCGGGCTGTTTCAAATGCCACGGCGACAAGGCCGGGCCGTTTATTTACGAACATGCGCCGGTGAAGCTGGAAGGATGCCCGGCCTGCCACATGCCGCACGGGTCGCAAAATCCGAGAATGCTGACGCGGCAGAATGTGCTGCTGGTCTGCCTGGAGTGCCATTCGAACCTGCCGTCGGTTGGGGCGGCGAATGGGAGCATGGGAACGATAGGGCCGGCGATTCACGACTTCAGCAGCCCACGCTTCCAGAACTGCACCAACTGCCACCAGAAAGTGCATGGCTCCAATGTGAGCCGGGACTTATTCAAATGAGACTCCTGCTGGCACTTTTTCTGATGGTTCCGGCGTTTGCGCAGCAGCCGGACTCGCAAACCAAGACCGGCGATCAGGCCGCGCAGGCTCCCGCCAAAGCGGCGGACCAACCGGCGGCTAAACCGGCGGACACGACCCAGTCGCCGGCGCCCAGCGGGGAGCAGTGGTTCACCGGCAGCGTGGAGTTCGGGTACCGGTGGCTGTCGGACGTCCGCGGGAACGATTCGGAATACCGCAGCGTTCTGAACCTGGGGGCAGGTCCGAAGCTGACGGCGCTGGACTTCACGATCACGGACCCCAAGCACCGGCTGTTCGACCGGCTGGATGCGAGCGC
>PMTR01000074.1:0-250105 GCA_003167255.1 Bryobacterales bacterium | reverse complement strand
TACGCCAACCCGATTGCGCCGGGCGGATTCAATGAGCAATCCTTCGACACGCACCGGCGATCGATGACCGTCGGGCTCGACCTGCGGCCGGGGAAACGCATCGTTCCGTACCTGGTTTTCGACCGGAATTCCGGCTATGGACACGGGGTGGATGAGTTGGTGCAGGACTCTAACGATGAGTTCCCGGTGGCGACCCTGCTGCGCGACAGCACCAATAATTATCGCGGCGGCGTACGATTCGAGTACAACCGCTTCCACATTACGATGGAACAGGGCGGAACGACATACAAGGACGACGACCAGGCGAGCTTCAACGGAACCGAGTATGGCGACCGCACGAGTCTGCTGCTGGAATCGACGTTGCTGCTCAACACACTGAACCAGGCTTACGGCATCCGCGGCCACAGTATCTACAGCAAGGTGCTGGCGACGGCGCACCCGTTCTCGTGGATGGATCTCTACGGGCAGTTCCTGTACAGCGAGCCGAAGACCACGGTGAACTTTACGGAAGCGGCGACCGGCAATTTCTCACTGATCAGCCAGGTGCTGTTCTACAGCAGCCAGCAGACGCTGGGGACCGGAGCGGCCAACCAGCCGCATACCACCGGCAATCTGGGGTTCGAGATTCGGCCGCTGCGGCGGATGCGGATTATCGAATCGTGGATGACGGACCGGTACCATGATGCGGCGTTCGGCATGTTAACGAGCGTTTCGCTTCCTACTAACATCCTCCCGGCGGCTGTTCCGTTGAACCAACTCGATACAGTCAACTACAACCAACAGCAGGTGGACGTGCTGTACGACCTGGGATCCAAGATTTCGTTGCGCGGCGGCTACCGTTATATCTGGGGCGACGCCACGGTTCCGGCATCGCCGTTCTTCGCGCCTGGGGGCGGCTCCGAGTCAGGGCAACTGAAGCGCAGCGTGGGGCTGGCCGGGGCGAATTTCCGGCTGTCGCAGAAGCTCTCGTTCAACCTGGATTACGAAGGCGCATCGAGCGATCACGTGTACTTCCGGACCAGCCTGAACAACTACCAGAAGGGACGGGTGCGGGCGAAATACCAGTTGAGCGCGTCACTGGCCGTGCAGGCCAAGTTCCAGGTGCTGAACAACCAGAACCCGGCGTCCACCATCCAGTTGGATTTCGAAAGCCGCGACAGTTCTCTGGCGGTATACTGGGCGCCGGCGAAGAGCAAACGCATCAGCGTGATGGCCGAGTACGACCGCTCGACGGTGCGATCGAGCATCAATTACCTGGGCTTGTTTTTCACGCCGGAGATTTCCGACTACCGGGACAACGCGCACACCGCCTCGGGCGCCGTGGACCTGACGATGCCTGGGCCGGTTGCGGCGAAGCTGACGCTGGGCGGGTCGTTGTTCCTGGCCAACGGCAGCCGGACCACGCGGTACTATCAGCCGCTAGTGCGGTTCTCGTTGCCGTTGGGAAAGCACGTGTTCTGGAACAGCGAGTGGCAGTATTATGGATTCCGGGAAGACTTCTATGTGTTCGAGGGCTTCCAGACCCACATATTCACGACTGGGTTGAAGCTGGTCCGCTAGAGGAGAGCACGCATGATCAAGATCGGAGTGATGGCGTTGGGCCTGGCGGTTGCCGGTAGCGCGCTCGGGGCCAGCATCGTATCGGGAGACGCCAGGCGCGGCGAAGAGCTCTTCCAAACGCAACAGTGCATCCACTGCCATAGCTTCAACGGCAAGGGTGGAACGATCGCGTCCGATCTTTCCAGGAGAATCGACCGCGCTTATACGCCCGCGGTGATGGCCAGCCTGATGTGGAATCACGCGCCGAAGATGTGGTCGACCATGTCGAGGGAGGGGGTGGCCAGGCCCACGTTGACGACGCAATCGGCCGCGGACCTGTTCGCTTATTTCATTTCGGAGCGGTATTTCGAACGGCCCGGAGACGCGGCGCGCGGCAAGCTGGCATTCACGGCGCAACACTGCGCCGATTGCCACGGTATAACCTCCTCGCCCGTGGCCGGGGCTCCGCCGGTAGCCAAATGGGAATCGCTCTCCGACGCGCTGGTGCTGGCGCAGCAGATGTGGAACCACGGAGCGAAAATGCACGAAGCATTCGCCCAGCGGAAGCTGGCGTGGGGCCGGCTGACCAGCCAGGAACTGACCGACATGCTGGTCTATCTGCAAAACCTGCCGGAGACCAAAGGCCGGGCCGCCAACTTTCAGATTCCGCCGGCGGAAGAAGGCGAGAAGCTGTTCCAATCCAAGGGGTGCGTCAATTGTCACGCCGGTGCAACCGCCCTGGAGAACATGCTGAAGAACCAGACCATGACGGATATCGCGGTGGACATGTGGGACCATCAGCCCAAGATGAAGCAGCCGCCGCCGGTGTTCACGGCCGACGAGATGCGTCAGATCGTTTCTTATATCTGGGCACGTCAATACTTCACGGGTAACGGCAGCGCGGAACGGGGGAAGAAGTTCTTTACCGGAAAGAAATGCACCGCCTGCCACGACGACCCGGGAAGCGGCGCGCCGAAGCTGGGGAAGGGCAAGGACGCTCACTCCGACATCACCATGGTGGCGGCGCTATGGGGACACGGCCCGCGCATGCTGGAGGTGATGGCCCAGAAGAAAATCGCCTGGCCGCAGTTCACCGCGCAGGAAATGTCGGACGTGATCGCGTATCTGAACTCGCTGTAAGGGCGGCGAGCTTCCTCTTTGATATACAATATGAATGTATATCTATGCAAGTGGCAAAGTGGGGAAACAGTCTGGCGGTGCGGCTTCCCGCTGCGGTAGTGGAAGCACTGGATCTCAAAGAGGGCGACCAGATCGATATCCGGGTGGCGGATAGCCGCCGGTTTGAAATCGCCCGCGATCGCAGCGCCGAGAAAGCCCTGGAGCGGATACGGAAGTTGCGGCGACGCTTGCCTCCCGGCTTCCAGTTCGACCGGCTGGACGCCAATGCGAGGCGATAAGGCGTTCTTCGATACCAACCTGATCGTCTACGCGTTCGCCAAGGATGATGCGCGCGCGGAAGTTGCCGAGGCGCTTCTTGCCGCGGGCGGCGTTATCAGTGTGCAGGTATTGAATGAGTTCGTCGCAGTGGCTGCGCGCAAGCTCGGGATGGGCTGGGACGAGGTTCTGGCGGCTCTGGACGCCATTTTGGTTCTATGTCCATCGCCTGCCCCTCTTACGATCGAGACACACCAGATGGCGCTCGAAATCGTCAAGAAGCACAAGTACCACATCTACGATGCGCTGGTAATTGCGTCGGCGCTTGAGGCATCTTGCAGGACGCTTTATTCGGAAGATCTGCAGGACGGCCAGGTGATCGGCGGCCTCACGATTCGCAATCCGTTCCGGAAGCGATGAAGCGCCCGACCCGCCTGCGACAGCATGCGCTGGCTGGTGATACCCTACGAAGAACGCGCCGTGGCGCGACGAGGAGGTGTGATGACAACGTCCCTGCTGGCGATGGTTTTAGGTGCCGTATCATTGCACGCCCAAACGGACGCGTTAGAGGGGCTCTGGCAAGGATATGACGGCGAGTGGGTCCATGTTTCCAAGCAACTGGTGGCGCTGGCGGAAGCGATCCCGGCCGAAAAATTCGCGTGGCGCCCGGGGCCGGGCGTGCGGTCCACCAGCGAAGTCTTCATGCACATCGCGCTGGCGAATTTCCATTTGCTCAGTGTCACAGGCCCGAAAATGCCGGCTGACCTCAACTCGCCCGACCTGGAAAAGACGGTGACCGAGAAGGCGAAGGTGATTGACTGGCTGAAGCGTTCGCTGGATGCCGTCAAGACCGCACATGCCGGTATAAAAGCGGCCGACCTCCAGCGCAAGGTCAAGGTGAACGACAGAGATGCGACGGTGGACGGCATGTACCTCCGCATCATCGTTCACGCCAACGAACACATGGGTCAACTAGTGGCCTACGCGCGGGTGAACGGCATCGTGCCGCCCTGGTCGGAGAGCCCAGGGAAGTAAAGGCCGGAGACGTGGGACAGACGATCGGTTCTTGTCGTCTGTCGGGCTGCCGCCTTGTCGAGGCATGACAGGCCACAAAAGGCGATGGCCTGTCCCACCAGGGCACGAGATCTTCGCAGCGATCGAAGAAGCCGAGATGTTGTAATGCAATTTGAGCACTGCGCCGGGCGTGAGGCTCGGGTCCGGCCGCGCTACCATACGGATTGGTTCCGAAAACAGAGCTGATCTCGCATATCCCGCTATTCGCCGGGCTGGGTGAGAATGAAATCGCGGCGTTGGCACAGAGGGCGGTGGAGCGCCGCTTCGCGGCCGGGGAAATGCTGTTTTGGGAAGGCGAGCCGTGCGCCGGTATTTTCCTGATCGCGGAAGGAAGCGTCAAAATCTTCAAGACCTCGTCGGGCGGGCGGGAATTGATGCTGTCGCTTGAGACGGCGCCCAGCACGGTGGCGGAGTTGCCGCTGTTCGACGGCGGCCCTTATCCAGCTTCGGTGCGGGCGGTGGACGGGGTGGTAGCGCTGTTCATCAATAAGAGCGACTTCCAGCAGGTGTGCCGGCAGTATCCCGACGTGGCGCTGAAGATCCTGGCGGTGGTGGGGCACCGCCTACGCCAACTGGTAGGGCTGGTGGAAGCCATGACGTTCGGCAGCGTGACGCAGCGGCTGGCGCGGCTGCTGCTGGACGCTTCGCGGCAAGCCGGCGGCGAAGTGTTCGACCTGCCGCACACGCACCAGGAACTGGCGTCACGGCTGGGTACGGTGCGCGAAGTGGTGTCGCGGAACCTGGCGCGGTTTCGCGCCGAAGGGCTGGTGCGGATCGAGGGGCATCAAATGCAGATTCTGGACCGCGCGGCGCTGGAGCGGGAATCGCAGGAGTAAGCAGGCTGCGCCCTTGATATCCCTTCGGGATATGGGAGTCAGAAGTCGGGAGTCAGAAGACAGAAGGCGCCGGCCCAACGGTTGGGCAGAACGACAACAACTATGAACGTGCTGGTGTTTTCCGGAATCGTGTTCGCGGTTTCCGCGCTGGCGGGATTTCTGGGCTCGCTCACGGGGTTGGGCGGCGGGGTGGTGGTGACGCCGGTTTTGACGCTGGCGTTGGGGGTCGATCTGCATTACGCCATGGGAGCTTCGCTGGTGTCGGTGATCGCGACCTCCTCGGGCGCCGCGGCGGCGTACGTCAAAGAAGGATACTCCAATATCCGCGTGGGCATGTTTCTGGAAGTGGCCACCACGATCGGTGCGGTGGTGGGCGCGTTCCTGATGGCCGCGGTTCCCGTTGCGGCGCTGGCGGTGACGTTCGGCGCGGTGCTGCTCTACTCGGCGTGGCTCGCTTTGAAGGAGCCAAAGCGGTCCGAGGCACGGGAGGCCGACGCGCTGGCGACGCGCCTGAAACTGAACAGCAGCTATCCGGGACCGGAAGGCCCGGTGGCCTACGTGGTGACGCGGGTGAAGACGGGCTTCGGCTTGATGTTCGGCGCGGGAATGCTTTCGGGGCTGTTGGGCATCGGGTCGGGGGCGATGAAAGTGATTGCGATGGACCAGGTGATGCTGATCCCCTTCAAGGTCTCGACCACCACGAGCAATTTCATGATTGGGGTGACGGCTGCGGCGAGCGTCGGTATTTACCTGGGCAAGGGCTACATCGCGCCGGGGTTGGCGATGCCGGTGATGCTGGGAGTGTTGGCCGGGTCGCTGGCCGGCGCGCGGCACTTGATGGGCGCAAGAACGCGAGCGCTGCGCCGGATCTTCGCGGCGGTGATTGCGGTGCTGGCGATGGAGATGATCTACAACGGCGTAGCGGGGGGATTGAAATGACGGACCGGCGGCTGGAGTTGATCATTGGGACGCTACTGCGGGTGGGCGTGGCGCTGGCGGCCTCCGTGGTGCTGGGCGGAGGCATCTGGTACCTGGCGACGAGCGGCATGGCCCCAGTCGATTACCGTCATTTCCACGCGGCGCCGCGCGGGTTCGGATCGCTAGGGGGCTTGAGCGTACCGGAAGTGGTGATCCAGCTCGGATTGCTGATCCTGATTGCCACGCCAGTGGCGCGCGTGATTTTCTCGCTGGTGGGATTTGCGCTGGAGCGCGACCGCGTGTACGTGGCGATCACGCTCACGGTGCTGGCGGTTCTGGCTTACAGCATTGGCTCGGCGTGGTTGTGACAGGAGCGGGGTCGTTCACCTGAGGGAGTTGGGCGTCCAGGCGCTTCCTGGCGGGGTCAGCATGTATCAGGGAAGCTAGAATATCGGCAGGGGGCGCAGGACCGATGGAAATGATCTCGCCAGAATCGATCCCCATCGCGCTCGGGCAAGAGGACGACGGCCGCTGGTGGGCCGACATTGAATCCATGCCCGGAGTGATGGCCTACGGTCCAACTCGCGAAGCGGCGATTTCAGCCGTCCGGGCGCTGGCTCTGCGCGTTGCCGCCGACAGCATTGACCATGGGGAGGAAGTCCCACCACAGTTCGAGAAGGTATTTTCCATCGCATGAGCCGCTGGCCATCGGTGAAGGCGAAGAGACTTTTGCCGGCATTGGTCCGAATCGGATGACAGTCGCTTGGCAGAGCGGGTCTCATCGTCGACTCAAACGACCGGGCTGGCCCAATTGGCCCAATTATACGTTCGCATTCCATGACAACGAGGAAGTTGGTCCGGACCTTCTCGCACAGATCGCCAAGAAAACGGGGCTGCGCCCGGAAGACCTGTAGCCGATTGTTGTGTCCTGCCACGCGTCGGAATATGGGCCAAGGTACGGGATGGCGACAAACCGTCAACTTGAGTGGTAGACACTACGGCGAAAGCGAAAACCTATCCGGGAAGGCCCAATCAGTCTACCATCAGATTCCTGAGGAAATCACGACTCCTCGCGCCGTAGCAAGGGCGCTTTCGTATACTGCGCGGGCACGGACGCAACTTGATCTGCCAGCTTCGTCTTGCGATTGCGGCGACCCACGAGGCGAACGTATCCGAGGTAGCTGCCCCGATCAGCTTCAAGCGCCTTGATTTCCGATTCATTGTGCGGCGCAATCACCCTGTGCCAGTCCAGCCACAGTCGCCAGCCGTCGGGCATGGTGTCGGACAGGTCAATGTCCATGATGTTTGTTCGTTCCCAGTGCCGGCGCCACCAAGTCGCCGAATGTAGGCACCAGAGATCCTGGGTCCACCACTCGCGAAGATGCTCCGGCGGACTTTCGATCTCCCGTACCAGCCCGGCGCCCGCAATTCCAATCGGCCCCCCAGGCTTCACAAACCGAGCGAGATAGTTCAGGTACAGGTCGTCGGTCCCGTAGTAGCAGAAGGAATCGATAGACACGATGGCATCGAAGAACTCGGCGGCAAACGGCAGCGATCTCGCATCGGCGTGGATCGGGAACACACCGTCCTCGACGCCAGCATCCCGGATTCGTTCGATGTTCTCCGAGACACTGAACCACAGGTCAGTCGCCCAAACCTGCACACCGAACTCGCGGCGCAGGAAGATCGACGACGCAGCCCGTCCACAGCCAAGGTCCAGCACCCGCATGCCGGGCCGCAAGTCCAGCGCTGTCGCGAGCCACTCGGTCAGCCAGAGCGAATTCGCCGCTCCACTGACGCTGGACGCGACCCATTCCGGGTGGTATTGCGAAGAGCGAGGAAAGCGCTCAGAGACGAGTAGCTTGTCTGAAGTCACGTTGCCCCCAATTCTCGCACAGTGCATGATTCGGGAAGAACGTCTCCTGAAGGACGCTCGCGGTGGAGATCCTCGATGAGGTAATCTGGCTATTGCGCACGAGTAGTCGCGCACCGTTTGTTGACCCCGCAGGGCTTCTGCAAGGCCACTTGGGCGTCTAACTCCGAAACCACATAAATGGCTACCGACGCGTCCGGCTGCCGCCCAGCGGCCGGAAGCGGCGAACTTCCATACCAGCAAACTGGCGGGCTACGTGACGGGATTGCGCAACACGCCGATGCCTTCGATCTCCACTTCGACTACATCGCCGGGCGACATCTTACGGGTGGCGCCGGGCGTCCCCGTGTAGATGATGTCGCCGGGCATCAGGGTGATCCAGCGAGTGATATAGCTCACGATGGTGGGGCAATCGAAAATCAGGTCGGAGGTGTACTGCTTCTGCACCACTTCGCCGTTGAGGCGCGTGCGGAGCAGAAGGGTGTCGTAGTCCAGGCCGGTGACGATGGCGGGGCCGAGGGGCGCGAAGGTGTCGCAGCCCTTGGCGCGCCACCATTGCATGTCCTTGGCCGGGCCGTGCTGCCAGTTGCGCTCGCTGACGTCGTTGCCGCAGGTGACGCCGAAGATGGCGTCGCGGGCTTGCTCCACCGATGCGTTCTTCACTTGGCGGCCGATGACGACGACGAGCTCGCCTTCGTAGTGCATATCGGTCGAGTCGCGCGGGGTGACGATGGGGCCTTCGGGATCCTGCAGGGAGCTGACGGGCTTGAAAAAGATCTCAGGATGTTCGGGCACCGGCCGGCTGCCCACGTGGCTTCGGTAATTCAAACCGACGCAGATGATCTTGCCGGGCTGGCAGGGATGGAGCAGGGCGACATCGGAGAGATTCAGGGCGGCTACGGTTTCAGTGTAGCCGCCGAAGAGGTCGCCGCGGATCTCGCGGACGGTGTCGCCTTCCAGAATGCCGTAACAGGCGGACGCGCCGGAACGATAGCGAATGAAGTGGGTCACGCTTGGTTATTGTAACGCCGCCACAATGACCGGGGTGGTGGTGGGCGCGGTGACGCCGGCAGCCTCTTCGAGAGTCACGGCTACGGCCATGGCGGCGCTCACATCCAAAGCACCGAGCTGAACGTGCATGGCGGTGCCATCGCTGTTGGCCTGGAACATTCCGGCGGGCACGGGCGCCTTGCCGCCCTTGGGAATCACCCACATCTCATAAGCCTTGCCTGCGGGCGCCATGGGCAGGTTGGAAGCGATCAGCAGAACACCCTGCGAGGGGTTGACGAAAACCCGGCCCTTGGGTTTGGGCTGCTTCTCACCGAAGGAAGTGACGGTGGTATCGGCGCCGTTAAGGATGGCAAAGGCTTCGTTGAGGCGCGTGAGCTCGATGTTCTGGGAGCGGGTCTGGGCTAGCAGAGAGCGGGCTTCCTGGGAGAACTCGCGTTCTCTTCCGCTGAAGTAGACGGCCGCGCAGAGCGACAGGGCGGCCACGGCGGCCAGCGCAGGGGCCCAGCCGAAGCCGTACGATTCGGCACCGGCAGCCGCCAGAATGCGCCGCCGCAATTTCGGCGAAGGCGCCAGCGGAGCGGCCGTGGAGGCCAATATCGCCGCCAGCGCCCGAGCCTGTTTGACTTCCTTCATGCAAACCTCGCATCCGCGATCCAGGTGCGCGCGAATTTCGCTGCGCTCGGGCTCCTCGGCCAAGCCGAGCGAATACAACTCAAAGTGGTCGCGCAGTTCGGAGCAATTCATGCGGACGCCTCCGCGGTGGTTATTTGGTCGCGGAGATTCTTCAACGCGGACCGCACCCAGGTCTTGACGGTGCCGAGGGGCTGGCCCATGCGTTCGGCCATCTCGGTTTGGGTAAGACCTTCGAAGTAGGCCAGCTCAATAACCTGCCGCTGGCTGGCGGAAAGCTTTTCGACGGCCGCCTTCACGCGCCGCGCGCGGTCGGACGCCAGAATCCCCTGCTCCATATCGATGAACAGCGAAGGATGGCCGGTCTCTTCGAACTCCACGTTGTTGCGTTCGCGGCCGCCGGCGGAGCGCAGATAATCGATGGCGCGATTGCGCGCGACGGCCAGCAGCCATGGGCCGATGGAGCCCTTCTGCGCGTCAAAGGCCTGTGCGCGGGTCCAGACGCGGAGAAAGGTTTCCTGGACCAGGTCTTCGGCGGCGCCCACGTCGCGCACCACGCGCAGGATCAGGGCATAGGCGAGGCGGCCGTAGCGGTCGTACAGTTCGCCGAGCGCGCGGGGATCGCGCCGCTGCAGGCGCAAGACCAGATCGGCATCGCCTTCAGCGGCGCCAACAGCCAGGAGTATGGGAAGCAACCACATTCGATCGGCGTCCTATTGTATATACGGAGCGGGCCAGCAATCAAGATTTGGCGCGACCTGTTTTTTCTCTCCGAAGACGGCCGGCGACGCAACCCGATAGACGCCGAAAGCGGGAGGCGAATTCATTTTTTTCTTGACTTTCGGCGCGAAGCACCTTATATATGAATCACATTGCGATTTTTGAATCGCAAAATTTGATGTTAGGGAGAATCAATCGATGAAGACTGCAACCAAGAAAGCCGCCCCCAAGAAAAAGGCTGCTCCTAAGAAAAAGAAGTAGTCAGGGCGCGCCCTGCATAAGGGCAAGCTAAAAACAGGTTTTACTCCAAGGCCCCGGTTTTCGGGGCCTTTTTCATTGTTTCAGACTTTTCCCTCCGATTCATTCCACGTCTCCCTTGGCCTGCAGCAGGACCCGGAAAGTCTCGCCCATACCGAACAGCAGCGTCTTGAGCTGGAGGCGGCGGCGCATATCGCCGGGCGAGAGCGCGGCCGCAAACTGGTCGGGCTCGCCGGCGGTGAGCAGCATTTGCGCCAACGTTTGAAAATTATTTTTTCGCAAGCCGCAGCGCTCGCCCCACTCTTCGAGAGCCGTGAAGTTGACGTGCGCGGTGATGTCCCGCTCGCCTGGATCTTCGAGCACATTGTCGCGAGCGGTGTGGCGGCGGTAGCCCATCAGCGTGCCGGCGGGGAAGCGAACGGCCTCGTTGCGGGTGTAGCCGTAGTCGATAGTTAGCATGTAGCCGGCTGCGAGCGAGCAGCCGATGCGCTCCACCCAGCGAAGGGCATCGAGGTTCACTTCGTACCAGCGGCCCTCCTCGGGAGCCGGAAACCAGCGGCGCAGGTAATCGGCGGCATCGGCATCCACGTCCTGGCCTTCGTGCCACACGAAGCGGTCACCCTCGACGTTCACCAACTGCTGCCGGAAGGCGCCGCCGCGGTAGACCACCGCCTCCACGGGCAGGGCGTCGAAGAACTCATTAGAAAAGACCACGCCGCGAAAGCTCGAAGGTAGCGCGCCGGAATCGATATCGATGGGCACATAGCGCCATTCGGAGAGGGCCTCGGCCATTTCACCGCGGCCGGCGCCGAGTTCGACGACCGCGAAATCGGCCGGCTCGCCCAGTTGGTGGAAGAGCTGGCGGACGCGCGCGGCCACCAGGATTCCGAAAACCGGCTGGACCTGCTCGGCGGTGAAGAAGTCGCCCTGCTTGCCGAACGGATCGCGCGGCCGGCGGTAGTAGCCGTGCTCGGGATGGTAGAGCGCCACTTCCATGAAGCGGCGGAAGGGCACGGGGCCGGCGGCGCGGATCTCGCGGGCCAGCAGTTCGCCGGCCGGGGTCATGGGCGCGGGTCCCGGCTCTGCGGCGTGTGAATGAACATCTCGACGAGGTAATCGTGCATGCAGTCGTAGAGGTAGCGTTGGAAGGTCCAGGGGAACTGCGGGTGTTCGATGTCGCGGGCGTGGACGGGCGCGTAGTAGGTGTGGAGACCCAGGCCGCGGTTCTTGAGTTCGATGACCAGCTCGACCGAGCCGTTGTGCTCGCGCGCGGAAAAATCGAGCAGCGCGTGCTCATAGCGGACGGTTTCCGCGAGCACTTTTTCCAGAGGGGTCACGGACTTATGCTAGCGTGAAATCAAGCCATGGCGTTACCGCAAACCGTCCGGGTGAAGCTCAGCTCCGAAGAGGCTGGAGCCATTTCCCTCACACCCGTGGTGGTGCAGGAGATGCCGGTGCGCGACCTGGTGGAGCACCTGCTGGGCGTGACCGGCAAGGACGAACCGCGTATCCGCGAGCTTCTGCGGCGGGGCACGCTGGTGAGCGGCGCTTCGCGGTTTCGATGGGCGGGGTGGGAAGCCGATTCGGAAAGCGTGATGGAGCTGCTGGCCGGCTTTCCGGACGCCGACCCGTCGCGTCCTTTTGCCGCCGAGCGGTGCGTGCGGGCGATTCTGCGCGGCGGCGGCCGGGTCTGCGAGATCCCGCGGGAGGTGGGCTCGCGCAAGGGCCTGTTGCAGCGCACCAGTTTCTGGAGCGTGCTGATGGAAGTGGCAGGCGCGGCCGATGCCGCGTACGCCGGGTATTCCTACAAGGACCGCGCCGACCGATACTTGCGCGAGCTTTCAGCGGCGGAAGCGCAGCGCCTGCGGGCCGCGAGCGATGCGGTGAAGTACAGCACGCTGAGGGAGCAGTTACGGCAGGGGGCGTTCGCGCAGGTGGAACTGTACGTGACGCGTTGAGCCACCTCTACTGTATTGGACGTGGGGCAGCCAATCCTGGCTGCCGCCGGCTTTCCAGCCGGCGCCTGGCAGCGCGCGAGGATTCTTGCCGAGCCCGGAGAGCCGCCTGAAGGCGGCTGCGGGCAAGATTGCCCGCCCCACAACCATTGCATTCCTCGGGCGGGCTACTCTTCGGGTAATTCGCCCGTATCCTCGGCGCGGTTTTCGAATTTGGTCTGGGCGTGCAGGAAGACCAGGTTCACGGTGCCCACCGGGCCGTTGCGCTGCTTGGCGATGATGAGCTCGGCGAGGCCGCGCAGGTCTTCGCGCTCGCGATGGTAGACCTCTTCGCGGAAAATGAAACCGACGATGTCGGCATCCTGCTCGATGCTGCCACTTTCCCTAAGGTCGCTCAACTGGGGCCGGTGGTCGCCCTGACGGGTTTCGACGGCGCGGCTCAACTGCGAGAGCACCATCATGGGGACGTTCATTTCCTTGGCGAGCTGTTTCATGCCGCGCGAGAGGGCGCTGACCTCCTGATTGCGGTTTTCGAAGCGGCCGCGCGCGCCCATCAACTGCAGGTAGTCGACGATGACCAGCCCCAGCTTGCGCTCGGCCTGCAGGCGCCGCAGCTTGGCGTGAATGTCCATCATGTGGATGCCGGGAGTATCGTCGATGTATAGCGGGGCTTCCACCAGCTCATGCAGGGCGTGGTTGAGCTTGCGGCGTTCCTCCTGGGTGAGATACCCGGCGCGGAAGCGCTGGCTATCGACGCGCGCGGCCGAACAGAGCATGCGGGTGAGGAGCGATTCGCGGGACATTTCGAGCGAAAAAACCGCGACGGTCTGTTTGAGCTTGAGGGCCACGTGCTGGGCGATGTTGAGGGCCAGCGCCGTCTTGCCCATGGAGGGGCGCGCGGCCACGATGCAGAGATCGCCGCCGTGCAAACCGCCGGTGAACTCGTCGAACTTGGCGAAGCCGGTGCTGATTCCCTTGATGCGCTTGCTGGGGTCGAGGAAGGCGTTGATGCCGCCTTCATAGTCCTGCAGAATCTGGCCGGGGTCGAGCAGGCCGCTCTTGACGCGCGCTTCGCCGAGCTTGAGGAGGGTCTCTTCGGCGCCGGAAAGAATTTCGTCGGGCTCCTCTTCGCCGAGCAGGGCGCGGTTCATCATGTGCTGCGAAGCGAAAATGATGCGGCGCAGGACGGCCTTGTCCTTGACGATGCGGATGTAAGCGTCGAGATTGGGGATCTGCGGGAGGCCGTCGTCGAGCGAGACCAGGTAGGTGATGCCGTCGCAGGCTTCCAGCTCATTGAACTTCATGAGCTCGTTGGCGATGGTGATGCGGTCGATTGTTTCGCCGCGCTCCTGGAGCTCGCCCATGCGCCGGAAGATGCGGCGGTGTTTGTCGAGGCTGAAGTCGTCGGGTTCGAGCTCGCCGGCCGCCTGGATGTAGAGCGAGTCGTCGAGCATGATGGAGCCGAGCACGAAGCGCTCAGCGTCTACATTAGTGGGAAGACCCTTTTCCGTGGTATTTACCGCTGACATGGCGAATGTCCTAAGCTAACTTCGGCGACGCTCGCAATCGAGAATTATCTTGGCGATTAGTTTGAGTCGTTTGGGCTGCGGATAAACCAGACGGGAATCCACAAATCCACCGCGAGTCAAACTGCTTTGCATGCAGCCGATACTATGCCATTTCCACAAGTTTCCAAGAATATTCACAAGCTTTCAACCGGCCCTCCAAAACGCACATTGCTCTATTTGTTTTATCAAATTCCAGGCATAATCGGCATGGGAGGAAAAAGAGCGATGCCCGAGTGGGTCTTTTCGAACGGCATGTGGAGCCAGATTTTCGCGGTAGGCGTCCCGGTGGCGGAGAAGATTCTGCGGCCGGTGATCGTGTACGGTTTCCTGGTGGTGATCCTGAGGGTCTTCGGCAAACGGGAGCTGGCGCAGCTCAATCCGTTCGACCTGGTGGTGCTGCTCTCGCTTTCCAATACGGTGCAGAACGCCATCATCGGAAACGACAACTCGCTCACGGGCGGGCTGATCGGCGCGTTCACGCTGCTGGCGGTCAACTACCTGGTGGTGCGATTTCTATTTCGCCACCGGCGGCTGGACCAGCTTTTCGAAGGCAAGCCGACGGTGCTGGTGGACGATGGCAAGATCGTCAAGAAGGCGCTGTCGAAAGAGCTGCTGACGCGCTCCGAGTTGATGACCGTGCTGCACCGCCAGGGATTCGGCTCGATGCAAGAGGTGGCGCGGTGTGTGCTGGAGCCGGGCGGCACGTTTTACGTTCAGGGGAAGACGCCGCCGAAGGAGGAAGTGGAACACGCCGAGGTGGTGCGCCGGCTGAACGATCTGAGCGGGAAGCTGGACCTGCTGCTGCAACAGAAGGGCAACGCGTGAGCGGCGCCGGGGACCACCAGGCGCGCAGCATATAATAGGTAGTGGAGGAATGGCCGGGCGGTTGAAGGCGGCGGTCTTGAAACCGTGAGCGGGTTGACTCACTCGGGGGTTCGAATCCCTCTTCCTCCGCCAGAGTTGCCGGTGCAGAATCTGATTTCGTACGCCTTCGTGGGAAGCTGAGCATCCAACAGGCGGGCACAAAGATGGACAAGACGCACGCACCCTTCGTGATGGAACGCTATGGACGGATGACGGAGATGGACCGCTCCTTCGACATCGCGTACTGGCAGCGTCTAGGGCCCGCAGCGATCTTCGACGCGGCATGGCAGATGGTGGTTCAGGCACATTCAGACCGTCCTGGCGGTTCCGATGAACTCAGACTTCGAAGAACTATTGAACATTTTCAATCGTCACGAGGTTAGATATCTCATTGTGGGCGGACACGCCGTGATGCTTTACACGGAGCCTCGCTACACAAAAGACCTGGACCTCTGGGTGGAAGGCAGCGCGCAAAACGCCGTGAGCGTGTTTCAGTCACTCGCGGAGTTTGGAGCCCCGCTTTCCGGGCTCGGACCCGCCGATTTTGCCAGTGAAGGTTTCTTCTACCAGGTCGGGCTCCCGCCGGTTCGCGTCGACATTCTGATGTCGATAGACGGGCTGACCTTCGAAGACGCCTGGCCCAGCCGGAACCAATCGATCTTCGGTGGCGTGACGGCCTGGTTCATCAGCCGGGCCGACTTGATCAAGAACAAGCGGACTTCGGCCCGTCATATCGACCTCCACGACGCCCAGCTTCTGGAGTAGCACTCGCCACTGGTCGAGTTCCTGGAGAACGCTCTCGGCTCGCGTGCGCGCGTTGACCTCCGACAGGGCGATAGTAGGGCAATGAGTGGCTTGTGTCAATAGGGGGGTGCAAAATCGCTACCGACTCCAGAGTTCGGGTTTAAGATGCACGCTGAGTCCGCTTCCCTCGTCCGGCTCTTGCCGGGCAAGGGGTCTTCACCGTGGGCTGCGCTGGCAACTGATCGAAGGGAAGTGCTTGGCGCGTTTCTAGTCGGGACTGTGACCACCCACGGACCTCGGGTCGCTGCCGGCCTTGTTCGCGGCGAGGCTGCCGGTCTTTCTTGCCGCGGCCAGCACTTTGGGCGGACGGCCCCGGCGGGGGCCCTCGGACTGTAAACCCTCCAGACTCACGATGGCGGCGTCGAGATTCTGCAACTCCGCGCGAAGTTGCGCGAGCACTTTGTCGAGGTCCATAAACCGTTCTGAGGATAGAACGTTTTGGCGCGAATGCAAATTCAGACGATACTTAGAACACGGTCGGAGAATGGACTAAGCCGGGCGCTGCAGCAGCATGTCGTCGGTAAGTTCGGCCGGGTCCGTATAGGTCTGCAGGGAATCGAGGGATTCGAGAACCCGCTCGAGCAGGCTATCGGTCTGGGACACGGTGGTCTTCAGAACTTCGATGGAATGCGCCTGGGTGGAGAGGCGCTCATCTAGCGAAGACATGGTCTTGGCGAGCAATTGTTCCATGGCCGCCACGAATTGCGTGGTGGATGGGACATCCGCCAGTTTGGCGGCGTGATCGTCCAGCCGGGCTTCGATCTCCGTAAATCGGTTGGCGCTGGCCGTTTCTTGCGCAGCCAGGCGGTTTTCCAGGCCGCTCAGGGAATCCTTAAGGCCTTTCAGGGCGGCGGGATCCATGCCGCCGCGTTCCCGGCGAGAGCCGGTCAAAACTCCGGCGGCGATTCCCGCGAGGAAAATCGCGACGCGCGGTAAGAGATCGATAGATCGTGACATTGGCAATCCACTTATAATACGTTTCTGCAACTCGATGCAAGTACTTCGCTTAGTTATAAACGTACTGGGTACGTACCGAGATTGAAGGGCAGCACAGATGCTGGCATTCTGACAAAGGGAACATCCTCCACCACAGGAGACGTCTGGTTGAAGCACGGCTCGGAATTCGGGTCCCGCGACGACGGAGGTACGCACCCCGTGCCATCGCGGTTTGACCTGAGCGACGCTGCACTGAGGATAGGCGACAAGCTACGCCTGGCGCTCAGCGATGAGGCTGGAGGTCTGCTCGCCCTGCAGAGCAGCCTGGTGAAGCACTATTTCCGGTTGCGGGAGGCTGAACAGGGCCTCTCGATCCGGGCCGAGTCGTTGCGCCGTGGAACCGGTGGTGGGGCCATCCGCCAGATCGAGCTGGAGCGGCAGCGCCTGGGCCGCGAGGTGCACACCGGATTGGGGCAACTCCTGGCGGCGATTCGCTTGCAATTAGAGGTGGTTGCGTCGCAACTGCCGCATCCTCCGGAGCTGGTGGCGAAGGCCCTGGAGCGGATCGGCACGCTGGCCGCCGACGCCCTGGAACAGGTGCGCTCGATCTCGCACCGGCTACACCCGCCGGAGTGGCAGCGGCTGACGCTCGAAGCGGCCATTTTACAACTATGGGAGTACAGCGGCATTCCGGAGCGCCTGGAAGCCTCCCTGCGGATCGAGCCGCTGCCGCGCGAGCCGGAACAGGAAATCAAAGTACTCATCTACCGGGGGGCACAGGAGGCGATTGCCAATCTGACCCGTCACGCGCACGCCACCAAGATCGACATGGCACTGGAAGCGAGCGGGGACCGGGTCGTCCTCACGATGGAGGACAATGGGATAGGATTTGACGTGGCCAAACTGCTGGCGGCGCCGGCCAGCGTGGCGTCGGGGATCGGCTTGCGGTCCATTCGCGAGCAGGCGGCGGCCCTGGGCGGCCGGCTCGAAATCACGAGCGGCCCGGGAGGCACTAAACTGGAACTGAGCGCGCCGTTCGCGGCGCCGGAGTCGTAAGAAGGAGAATGATGGACGAACCGCAAGGGACCACGGTGGTGCTGGCCGACGATCATCACATCGTGCGGGAAGGTTTCGCCGCGTTGTGCGCCGCCAACGGGATGCAGGTGATAGGCCAATGCTCCGAAGGCCCGGCGGCGTTCGAAATGATTTTGGATCTCCGGCCCGACTTCGCCATTCTGGACCTGCATATGCCCGTGATGACGGGGGTGGAAGTGATCCGCCGGCTGCGCGGCCGGGGCTGCACCGCCAAACTCCTGATCCTCTCCATTAGCCGCGAGGAGAAGACCGTGATCGAAGCCCTGCGCGCCGGCGCCGACGGCTACCTGTTGAAAGACGGCCCCGTGCGCCACCTGCTGGATGCGATCAGCTTTGTGAAAGACGGCGGCCAGTACGTCTCGCCCCTGCTGCGCGGAGCGGGGTTGTTTACGAAGCCCGAAAGCGGCGTGTCCGACAACCCGATGGCCTCGCTCAGCCGGCGCGAAATGGAAGTCTTCACTTACCTGGTGAAGGGGATGCGCGCCAAGGATATCGCGGAGTTGCTCCAGATCAGTCCCAAGACCGTAGATACCTATCGCGCCAGTCTGATGCGCAAGCTGAACGTCCACGATATCGTGGGGCTGGTCAAATTCGCGATTGAGCGAAATCTGACGAGCACTTCCGAAGAGAACTAAAACTGATGCAGTGGGCCATGCGCGTTTCCCGCGACTTTTGATAGTCTTCGAGGGCGCGGATGAGGTTCTGCACGGCCTCGCGGCGTTGATACAGGCGATCAAGGGCGCGGCTGCGGATCAAGTCCATTGACAGGAGGCGGCTTCTTTCTTCAGTGGAGGCGAGCGGGAGGGGTACCGTTGTAGAGGCCATCTCAGCTTTTTCCTATCTAAAGATATTAGGGTATCAATATGGTAGGGTTTCCCCTATTCCAAATCGTTAGAATAAAGTGTTGGACGGCATACCGTCAAGAGAAATCTTATCGGTCCAGACAACTCCTTAGTGTCCTAGGAGTTTTCTGTAAACTGAATTTGTGAGGCGCCAAAAAAGATGGCGCGGCGCGGACAGTTTGGAGTAAATGGACCGATCAACGCGCCTTTGGTACGATGATCGCGCAGCTTTTCCACCTGGCGGCGGCTGAACGCTGCGCTTCGCTGACGCGCATACCGGCGCGGCACATCGTGCTGAAGATCGTCCCGGTGAGAAAACCATGGAGCCGCTTCCAAAGACCCCGCTCAGTATCGAGGAGGAGTCAAGGAAATGAAGTCAAGGCACGCGTTTCACCTGGCGGCCAATGCCAACGGCTTCAAATCGGCGGACGGAAATGGGAAGCCTAAATACGCCGCCAGGGTCGGAGCAATGCTGCGCAAGTCGATCTCGCCGAGTGTGAGACCATCCCCCACTGCGGGCCCCGCCATGAAAAACGAGGCGAGCATTTCGGGATGCGACGGCGCATAACCGTGGGTGCCACCTTTGGCCGTGATCACAAGCTCCCCCGCCGTGTTCACGACGGAGAAGTTGGCTTGCATGTCAACCCAGAATGCGGCCTCCGGATTCCCACCCATTGCCGCAATGGCCTTCCGATCCAGAATCCGGGCGACGCCATTCGCCGGATTCGCGGCAAGCCGCCGCAGCAGTTGCTCCACTTTGACGCGGGTCGTCTCGTCTTTGGGATCTTTCAATAGAATGGCTGCCGAGCCACCATCCACCTTCGGAAAGGCCTTCCAATCCAACACCAGCGGCGCTCCCCGGAAACCGCTGCCTGGCCCGAGTGTGACCAGCGCTTCGTCGGCGAAGGCCTTCATCAGATTGAGGCTATGGTCAATGCGGGAAAAGCCGTGATCGGAAACCACGCAGACGGCGTAGTCCGGAAAAGCGGTGTGCGCAGCTTCCTCCAATTGCCCGAGCATTTCGTCGATCTGCTCCAGCGAGCTGTTGGATTCGGGGCTGAAGGGGCCAGTGGCGTGCTGCAGGTGATCGAGCGCCGCCAGATGGACGGTCATAAACTGCGGTTTCCCGTGTCGCAGAATCCAGGCCGCATAGCGTGTGCGCGCCCAATCGCCGGGGATGGCTTCGTCCAGGTCGACGATATAAGCCCCCGCCTCTTCGGAAATCTCCGCTACCAGTCCCGGTGTGCTCACCGCGCGCAGCAGTTTGAGGTCATCAGCCGCTTTCGGCGCGCGCCAGTACTCGGGGACGTTGTAGCGGATTCCCTTCGCGCCGACACTGACTGGCCAGGAAACGCTTCCCACGGTCAGCCCGGCCTTCGCCGCAGCCTCCCACAAGGTGGGCACGTCGATGTCTTGGCTGTACCAGTACCAGCCTTCGAAGTTTTTGCCCAGGGGATCGAACGTGAGGTTGGAATAGATTCCATGCTTCGCCGGCCAGACGCCTGTCACGATGGTCGTATGGCTCGGATATGTAACGGTGGGCAATACACCGCGTGCGCCGGACGCATGGGCGCCCTCCCGCAGGATGCGGCGCAAATGAGGAATCTTCAGGCCGTGAGCATCGGCCTGGAGAACGTAGTCGGGCCGGAGGCCGTCAATCGAAATGAGCAAAAGCGCGCTCCCGGAAGCCCACGGAGACGCCAGAATCAACGAGAGTATGAAAAAAATGCAGCGGTTCATGGCGCCATGGTAACTCCTGAAGCGGCCGAAGGCCATGGCTACCGGTGGTGCCCTGGTGGTGCCCTTACACCAGCCTTCGATATTTTCGGCCAAGCGTCAGGGCGACCCTATCGCGGGCGCGCTTGCACTCGGGACACGGCGGCAGGCCTTTGGTTAGCAGGTGGTACTCGTCGCGCGGCGCAACCATGGGCTCGCCGCAGAAGCTGAACACGTTCAGTGGGCGAACGCTGTGGCGAACGCGGGTTCGGGAGTTGGGGGTTATATTATCCTCATTTGCTCGTTACCCGAGGCCGTGGAGGACAACATTCAGCAACGAACTGTGAACATACAGTTTGCCGTTGTAGTCGATGAAGCCCAATTTGCGAAACCGGTTCATGAAAAAGTTGACTCTGGCGCGCGTCGCACCAATGATCTCCGCCAACATTTCCTGGCTGATCTTGGCAATCACCGGCTCCGGTTTGCCTTCCTTCCCGAAGTTCGCCAGCAGGAGAAGCACCCGCGCCAGCCGCTTCTCACTGGAGTTGAAAAGCTGGTCCACCAGATCCTCCTCAATGCGAATATTGCGGGAGAGCAGATAGCGCAGGAACAGCTCTGAAAAGACCGGCTCATCGTGGAGCACCCGGATCATCTCCGATTTCTCCAGCCGCAGGATCGCGCAGTCGACCAATGCGGTGGCCGTGGCCATACGCTTGATCTGACCGGCCAGGCAACCCTCGCCGAAGAAGTCGCCCGCCGCCGAAATGGCGATGACCGCCTCTTTGCCTTGCTTGGAGACGACGGTGATCTTGAGCTTGCCTTTCTGGATATAGAAGATGGCATCCGCCGGGTCACCCTGCGAGAACACCATTTGGCCCTTCCGGTAGTCCGTGATGTTCCTGCCCGCGCCGACTTTGGCCAGGAAGATCTTGGGATCGAAGGGCGGCTTCGGCGCTTCTTTCGGTTGGACATTCGCCAGGATTCCCATTTTGAACATCCTCCGGCGATATTGTCCCACTGTTCCGTCCCGGGCTTAAGAGATACAAGAGTTTAATATCTGATAAAATGCTTTACCGTTGGATTCCTCGACATACAGCGCCTTTCCTGTTGAAAGAAGACCTTGGACTCTACCGTTTGAGGTAGCTGTGGTTATCGTCACCGATTCTCAGGGCAAAGGCGCGTCGATGTCAGAAGCGGCCTTGGTCCCAGGTCCTATCGGAAAAAGGCTAAGACGAGAATCTTGCAGACTACATACTGGCACGGTTGGCGGGGCTCTGACTGTTCAAAATTGGTCACCAGCGAGGCTCTTGAGCCCCAGACATTTCACGGGATGATCTTACTTCCACTGGCGGCCAACGCCGCGCTGGAACCGCACTGCGCCGCCCGGAGCCGCGAGGTATGTCAAACTAAACGAGGAGGAGATAACCGCTTGGACGGACGTGGCTCACTGGCTTCCATACCTTCGCCTCGAGATCCCCTTCTTGGCGAGATTGTGCGTCGTCTTACCGAGGTTTATCGCCCAGAGCGGATTTATCTCTTCGGTTCGACGGCACGCGGCGACGCTGGACCCGATAGCGACTACGATCTGATGATCGTTTTACCCGACGACGCGCCAGTAGATAAGAAAGACCCTGGCATTGGCTATACGGCCGTTGAGGGTCTCCCCCGAAGCGGTGACTTCCTGATCTGCACACGCCGCAACTTCGACAGCCGGCTCCATTTGAAAGCGTCCCTGCCTTCGACAGTATTGCGGGAAGGAATGCTGCTCTATGCAGCCTGATCCGATCCGCGTCGAAGAAACCCTTGCCTGGATGAAAAAGAGCTGCAAGGACCTGTGGCGTGCGGAGAGCGTGCTTACGCTCGACCCTCCCGACACGGAGGATTGCCTGTTCCACTGCCAGCAGGCGGTTGAGAAGTCGCTGAAGGCTTTTCTGGTTTGGCGGGACCAATCGTTTCGGCGCACGCACGATTTGGTGGAACTCACCCGGCAGTGTGGATTTGGAACCAACCTTGGGTGATGTTATGAGCGGCTTGGGACCGTTGACGAGGTTTGCGTGGGAGTTTCGCTATCCCGGCGAGTCCGCATTGCCTACCGTCGAGATGGCTCGCGTATGGACGGCCAGGGTCAGAGAGGTTTTGGAAGCGGTCGAGCGAACCATTCCTCCGCTAGGCCCGCTGTAATAGTCGGTACGACCCCGTTCCCCACCTTTGGGCAAGCGGTACTCGTCGCCTGGCGCGGCCGTGATGATAGAGTGAGGTGTGGTAAGTGGCACGACGCCGCCGAGGAGTGCCAGCGACTTTTGTGCGGCGGCCGTTCGCAATTCAATTTGCCGCCGGACGATGTGGGCGCTTTTGTTTCGAAGTTGTATTCGCTACTCGTAGAAGCCTGCTCTTCAGCCGGAGAAACCGAGAAAGCAATCGTCGCCTGCCAAGGGTGGAGCGAGGAGTTTCCGGAGCAGTTGGGCATTCATGAACGTCTTTCTCAGCTCTACCAGAGCACCGGAGAAATCCTCAAGGCCCATGAGCAACTGAAAAAGGAAGTGGACCTGAATCCGAAACGCAGCGAAGACTCGCTGGTGTCAAGAGCCATCGCTTTTGGCAGTTGCTTTCGAGAGATGGAAACCAAGCTCAGTGAACTGCAAAGAAGGGCGCCCCCGCAGGATTTCGAATCGGTCCGCGCGCTCGAGCGCAGTGAATGGCCGACAGTCGAAAAGCTTACCCGTGAGAGTATCGACAGTTGGGTGTGGGGGTGTTACCTTCTGCAAAAGCGCGATCCGAACGACCCAACCCTATCCGCCCTTTGTTTCGGGCGGGCTGTCGAAAGGGAGTTGTGCGGAAAAGTATTTCGACCGTTTCGCGAAAGCCTGGGCTCGACTGAGCGACAAATCATGGGAAATGACAAAGGCCCCCTACCCAGATTCCTGAAGAAGGACGAAATCGAACTCGGAGTTATGTTGTATGAGTTCGTAAAGTATCGGGAACAAGCGTGGTCGGGCGCTGTATCGCAATTCCGAAAATGGCTCGAAGCTGAGAGACCGGACTTGCCGGCCACTCTGGGCGCCATAGACCTGAAGACGATACTCGATCTCTATAATCCCACCAAGCATCTCGACGGGGCACGTTATTCATGGGACGATGCGCTGCGAATGAGAAAGCTTTCGCGGGATGTGCTGGCCGCAATCCTCGCACCGGAGGCGCCGGGAAGCAATTAGCGCTGGCGGGGGAAGAGGGGATCCGCCCCGCTTCACCCCCTACCAGGCGTCTTTCTTCTTTTGCAGCGACCAGAGATAGTCGGCGATGCGATGGATGTCTTCATCGGTCAGGACGCTTTTCCAGGGAGGCATGTATAACGGCGCGGCCGGCCTGGCCGTATTCTCGACGGGCGGCACCTTGCCGTTTTGGATGATCTTGACGACCTCTTCCTTGGTGTAGTCGTCCGAGGCGTGGAGCAGGGAAGGGACCTCGCCGCCCTGGCTGTTGGGATTGGGCACTCCGCCCTGGAGTTGCAGGCCGTGACAGCCTACGCATCCGAATCGGGCGAAACTCTGCTTGCCGGCCTCGATGGCGGCATCTTGAGGTGTCAGCGGCTTGGTCCGCTGCGAAAGGATGGACTGCGCATCTTCGGCCGTGGCCGAGGCCATGAAAGTGATAATCGCCTTTCTGGCGTTAGTCTCCAGATCGTAGGCCGGCATGGTGCTGCCCGGATAGATGAGCTGCGGGTTCACGAGTTGCTCGTCCAGCCAGCCCGGAGAGTGCTGTTTGGCGACTTGCGCCAGATCGGGCCCGTTCTTCGCCCCCACGCCCCCGATACTGTGACACGCGATGCAGTTCTTTTCGACGAACAACTCTCGTCCATAGCTGGCGCTGGGGATCAGCCGCACGCTCGAGTAATAGGTTCCCATCTGTTCGCTGGTCAGCGACAGCATGTAGAAGGTCAAAGCCCGCGCCTGCTCTTTCGTGAAATGGAAATTGGGCATGGGCGAGTTGCGCGATACCGCATTGGGGTCCAGGAAATGCCGCTCGAGCCACTCTGGAAACCGGCGGATGGCGCCTTCTTCGGTGAGGTCCGGACCGATGGTCCCACCTACTCCGTTTAACTTATGACATCCGCGGCACCCCTGCGTTTCGAACAAGCGGCGGCCATCCGCCAACTCCGGCACACCGGGGACCTCACCTTCTTTATGGCACCGCCCGCAGGAAGCGCGGATGTATTCCCTGGGCAACAGCGGCTCCTGCCAGAACGGCACCTGTCCGTGCGCGTTCTGCTGGTCAGTGGCAAGCCCCTGCCCGCCGTGGCAGACGGTGCAGCCGAACTTGGCGGGGATGTGCGGCGCCAGGTTGGCGTGAAAGGTGAAGGGCTGCGGCGCATTCTTCATGGTCGGGTCTTCCACGCCAAGGTGGCAGGTGGTGCAGCGGTCCACACGCTGCAACCCGGGCAGCAGGTCCTGTTTGATCACCAGGGCTGCGTTCAATACGTCGCTCTTGGCCGCGGCGTTCGGTTCGCCCACCGCTTCGAGCCGGTGGAACTCCTGCTGGTAGGTTTTCCACGCGGGGGAGGCGGCTTGCCAGATGGCTCCCAGCATCAGAGCCAGCACGATCATGCTCAACGCGAAGAAGAACTGCGGTAGTCTCCGTTCCATTTACTCGGCCCCCGTAATGTGGACCCATGGCGGCACCATCGCCCAGCCCGGGCCGCGGAAGAATGTTCCGACGATGATCAGGACTACATTGACCACTACGAAGAGCGTGAACGCCCGGATGGCCCATTTCCGATCGGCCGGCCGCCGGCTGGGATTCGAATCGATGTAGGGAATGGCAATCAGCGCCAGCACCGCCAGTGTAGGCACGATCACGCCGCCCAGCAGCGCCGAGTGGCTGACCAGTTCCTGGAGACCAAGAAAGTACCATGGAGCCTTGGCCGGGTTAGGCGTCTTCGCCGGATTGGCTAATTCCTCCAGCGGTGCTTTCCAGAAAAGCGAAACCGCCATCACGGTAGTAACCGTTACCAGCAAAGCGATGCCCTCGCGGAAAAAGGCATACGGATAGGAAAAGACGGTGTCTTCCTCCTCTTCCATGCTCACGGTCTCGAAGATGGGTTTGCCGGTCACCACCTCCATGAGGCCATAGGTCTTGTCCTTCGAAGCCGGAACCGCCGCCAGCGCGGCACTGGCGACGGGCGCTCCGATGGTGACCAACTGCGCGGATTTTTCCTCCTTCAACTTCCATACCGGCCGCGAAAGCCCTCCATCTTTGCGGACCCGCCAGAAGTGCACCATGGTCAGCAGCGTCATGAGCACCGGCAGCACCGCCACGTGCAGCACGTAGAAGCGCAGCAACGCCGACTCGCCGACCGTGTGGCCTCCCAGCAGCAACTCGCGAATGCGCGCGCCCACCAACGGAGCGTAACTGCCAATGTTTGTGCCAACCGTGATGGCCCAGAAGGCGAGTTGGTCCCATGGCAGAAGATAACCGGTGAACGAGAGTCCCAACGTGAGCAGGAACAGCACCACCCCAATCACCCAGTTGAACTGCCGCGGCCGCTTGTAGGACCCCGTGTAAAAGACCCGGCACATGTGCAGGAAGACGCAAATCACCATGCCGTGGGCCGCCCAGCGGTGCATGTTGCGCAGAAAGCTTCCCAGATAAACCACAAACTGCAGGTCCTTCATGTCCTGGTAGGCCTGTGGCGCATCGGGCCGATAGTAGAACATCAGCGCGACCCCCGAGGTAACCAGTACAAGGAAGAGGAAGAAGGTAATGAATCCCAGGTAGAACGTGTGCTTCACCTTGAGATTCTCTTTCTTCACTTTGGCGGGGTGAATGTGCAGCCACACGTTGAGGAAGACCAGTTCGGACTTCCCCTTGTCGGTGGACAGCGGGTCCCGTCGAACGATTGACTGCCAGGCGTCTCGTAACGGATTCATGATGACACCACCAGGCGATAACTTGCGGGGACGGTGTGGTCCTTATCCACCCGTAGTTGTCCATCGCGGGCCAGAGTCACTTCGAACCACTCGAGCGGCCTCGGTGCGGGGCCGTGTTGCACCGTGCCATCGGCCTTGAACACGCTGCCGTGGCACGGACAATGGAAGCTCTCGTCGCTCTGGAAATACCCCACCGTGCAGCCGAGGTGAGTGCAGACGGCGTTGGCCACCGCGAACCCTTTCTCAGGATCGCGGAACACGAAGATTTTCTCGTCCGCCAGGAACGTGGGAGGGCCGTAAGAAAAATCCGCCGGGTTGCCGATTTTGAAGGTCTGCGGCGGCTCGTAAAATACGCTTGGCGTCAGAAACCGGACTACCGCTCCCAGGCTGACGCTGATGGCGGAGCACAGGGCCACGAGGCCAGCCGTGCCCCAACTCACAAAGGATCGTCGCTTCATGCGTTTCTCCACAAATGATGCTGCCAGTGCCTGTGGGGCGGGCAATTTTGCCCGCAGCCGCCTTTCAGGCGGCTCGCCGGACTCGGCGAGAATGCTCGCACACGGCCAGGCGCCGGCTGAAAGCCGGCGGCAGCCAGGATTGGCCGCCCCACAGAGCCGCGGAGCCGCAACCAAGCTGCGTCGTGAGAGTGGGACAGACGATCGGTTTTTGTCGTCTGTCGGGCCGCCGCGCTTTGCCGAGGCGACAGGCCACAAAAGGCGATGGCCTGTCCCACGAGAGGCACGAAATCTTCGCAGGGGGAGAAAGATTTAAAGGGGTGTAGTACTTTCACTCAAATACCTCCCGCTCCTGCTGCTCCAGGGCCTCCATGGTGATGGCATGGGTAGGGCACCGCTGGGCGCAGAGCGCGCAGCGAATACACTTCTCTTCGTTCTTGATGATGGCGCCCGCCTGACCTGCGGGAAGTTCCGCGGCGGATACACCGTAGCGGCTTCGGATCAAGGCGTCGTACCGTTCATCGCCCTGCACTTGAGTCAGGTCCACCAGCCGTAGGCAATTCTCCGGACAGATATCCACGCATCCGGCACACAGGATGCACTTCGAGCCGTCGAAAATCGTGTTGACCTGGCACTTCAGGCAGCGCAGGCCTTCCGCCCGGCCCTGTGCCTCATCGAATCCCAGTTCCACCTCGGCGATCCCGATGCGGCGGTTAGCCGGCAGCACCGGCATAGTCTGCCGCGGGATTCCCAGGAAGCCGCGCGGCATCTCCCAGTTGTTGAAGATGCGAAAGCGGCTCAGCACGGTCTTGGTGCTCTTGCCGTGGAAGTGGACGTGGATCGACCGGGCCGCGCGATGCCCGTTGGCCACGGCTTCCACCAGCACGCGCGGTCCAAACGCCACGTCGCCGCCCGCGAAGACACCCGGAGCCGTTGTCATCAGGTTTTCGTCGATTTTGAGAATTCCGCGCGGCGTCACCTGAACCTCGCTGTCGCCGCCCAGGAAGGACAGGTCCGCCTGCTGTCCGATGGCGAGGACCACGGTGTCGCACGGGATCACCTTCTCCTCGTCGCTGAAGGCCGGGTTGAAGCGGCCGTTCTCGTCGAAGACCGAGACGCAGGCGCGCACCTTGAGCCCGGTCACCACGCCGTCCGTGCCTACAACCTCCTTGGGCCCCCACCCGTTGTCCACGGAGATGCCTTCGTGTTCGGCTTCGTGGACTTCGCTTTGCCAGGCGGGCATCTGTTGGCGCGATTCCAGGCTCACCAGGTATACCTGTTCGGCGCCCGACCGCAGCGCCATGCGCGCCGCATCCAAGGCCGGCTGCAAGCTCTCCGCGCCGGACTCCGCCGCGCCCGATTGCCACGTCTCCTGCACCAACCGCACTGCGGCGCGCGCCACGTCGATGGCCACGTTGCCGCCGCCCACCACAACCACCCGCTTGCCCAGTTCGATTTCGTAGCCCAGGTTTACGTTAATCAGGAAATCGATGCCGTTGTAAACCCCTGCCAGGTGCGCGCCCGGAATGTTCAGTTCGCGGCCCTTGTTGAGGCCGGTGGCCAGCAGCACCGCGTCGAACTGGGAGCGCAGGTCGGAAAACGAAATGTCACGCCCCACGGTCATCCGCGTGTGCAGCGTCACCCCCATGGCCAGGATGTTGTCGACTTCCATCTTGATGATTTCCCGGGGAAGCCGGAAGTGGGGAATGCCCAGGTAGAGCATCCCCCCCGGGACTGGCGCCGACTCGAAGACTTCTACCGAGTACCCCAACAGCGCCAGGTCGTGAGCGCAGGTGAGACCGCATACCCCCGCCCCCACAATGGCAACTTTCTTTCCGCGCTTCGGAGCGGGTGTCAGGCGCTTGCGCGCCGGGTCGTGCCCAGCGCCCAGGTTATGCCGCTCGGTGGCGTACCGTTTGAGCGCGCAGATGGCGATCGGCTCGTCGATCTTGCCGCGCCGGCAGGCATCTTCGCAAGGGTGCGCACAGATCCGCCCCAACACGTAAGCAAACGGATTCGGGGCGCGGGCCAGAAGATAGGCCTCTTCGTCCTGGGATATCCCGATGGCTTGCACGTACCGCCCGCATTCCGTGTGGATGGGGCAGGCGGTACGGCACGGGATGTTCCGGTCGAAGTACTCCTGGTCCGGCACCGTTACGCTGTAGCGCATGGCGGCTTCCCGTTACTGCTTCTTCAGCTTCTCGATTTCTTCGTCGCTCAAGGCCGGGAAAAAGGCCTTCGGGTTCTTGTCTTTTCGCTCGGTCTGATCGTAAACGATGAAATCGAAGATCTGTCTTCCCTGAGCGTCGCTGATGCCGGAGTTTGGCTTGTGCATCATGCGGCTGACGTAGCGCTGCCATTCATCGCGCTTCATCATGGTATTGAGGGGCCGCGCGATGGTGTGGCACTTGGAGCACTTGGCGCCAAACAGCTTATAAGCCGCCTGCAATGGAGCCGGGTAGGCGCTCACATCGATCTTGTCCGGCCCCTTATCCTGTGGAAGCACCACATTGCTGGTCTGCGCCGCCAGTACCAGGGGCGCCAGCATTATCATTCTCTGGATTAGTTTTTTCATGTCCGTCATCCCTTTACCACATCAACCGCAAATCGATTTTGAAGAGTTTGTCCGTAGTCACCAGGCCCGAAGTCGGGTCCTGATCGCGCTCGTGCCCGTAGGTGGCGCGCAACACCACGTTGCCGAGTTCCGTGAGCGCTTTTTCGCCGCCGAAGTTCCAGGCCTGCGTATGATTCGCCGGCCCGTTGGCGATGGTCTGCTTCATGCGATCGTACCTGGCCATCACGGCGAAGCCTCGCTGGATGTAGTAATCCGCCTCGGCGCGATACCCATTCGAAGTGAAGTTGGTAAGTTTGGCGCCTGGCTCATCCTGCCAGTCGTCGTTGTCGCGCAGAAATCCTCCCAGAATGTCCAATTTGTCGAAGAACAGGTAGTTGCCGAAGACGCCGTAGCGGCGAATCGTGGGCTGGTACGTGAACTCGTCCGCGGCTCCCTGATTCTGTACCTGGTCTTTCTTGCCGTAATACGTCATGAATGTGACGCCGCCATCGGGGCCGAACCAGTAATCGGCGTCGAACCAGAAATCTTTGGAGTTCTTGGTGGAGCCGAAAACGATCTCGCTGCCGTCGGCGTTCAGCCCGTTGGTGACTTTGGCCGAGACCGCGAACACCTGCTTGAAATAGTTCGAGGCCCACGTGTATCCCACGTTGACGCCCACCGGATGCTGGTCCAGCGTAAAGTTGATCGGGCTGGTGTTCGTCAGCAGCGGAGCCGGGTCGGGGAACAGATTGTAGAACATGGCTGCCCGCGTGCCTTCTCCCTCCTGCATGTGCATCTGGCCGGCCTTGACGAAAAAGCTGCTATTGGCGCGGCCCGCCGTGTAGCCCAGCACCCCCTGTTCCAGGAATGGACTAGCGCCGCCCTGCGACAGTTCGAAGTGCGTGAAGTAGGAAAAGCCGCTGTCCGGCACCGCCCCGGCCGCAAACAGCGCGACTTCATCCAGATTGAAGCTCGAACTGGAGGTGGGGCTGATGCCGTCGCCCGCCGTCTTGTCCACCGTGAAGCTTCCCTGGGCGATGATCGCCAGCGAGTTGGTGATGCTGAACTTGATGTTCTTGTCCAGCTCGGAAATTTTTGGCGCCGCCTTGGTGCCATCCATTTCGTCGGGAGGCATCCGGTACCCCAGCCGCTTGAACATATAGCCGGTCTTGTTCAGGGCCGGCGGAATGGTATGGCAGGCGTAGCACTTCACCCCGAACTTTCGGGCAAAGGCCGGAATCGCCCGTGCCGGCTGTGGAGCCAAGACAGCGTAACCGAGGGCCGCCAGAATCGGCATGACAGCCGGGAGCCAGGACTTTCTTCGCGGTAGAGCCATGACATCGGAAAAGCACGCCGATGGCCAAGAAAGGACTCCTTTTATCTCAATTGCTTAGAGATGTTCCAAACCTAATATGGGGAGATGATTCCCCGAAATAACTGGTGAGCTGTGGAGTTAATTCCCCAACCGGTGGGGCGGCCTTTCAGGCTGCGGACCCGCTTTCCAGCGGGTCCAGCCGGCCGGAAGGCCGGCCGCGTATCAATCACCAGGGTCGGCGGGAGCCCCGAATTCGTCGTAGCCTATCAACTCATCGTCCGAGCGCACATCGAGCATTGTTCGCGCGGCGCAACGATCGGAGATCTCACGAAGCTTCTCGATCCACTGTGGGTCCGGGTCTTTGAGATTGTGCGGCAAGTAACCCCCTAGTCACCTCAATATACTCCAGTATTCCTTGCCGTCGCTAAATGCGCGCTCTAGTTCATTCCCCAGCCTGCGGTTCTTTCTCCCGCTTCAATAACGCGTAAAACGTCTTGCGATCCACGCCGGCCTCGCGCGCCGCGGCGCTGATGTTGCCGCCGCAACGAGCCAACAGCGTTTGGGCGTAAGAGAGCTCGAAGCTCGCCAGGTACTGCTCCCGCGCCTCTTTCCACGGAAGGCTGGAAAGATGGCAAGCCGCGCCGGTTGGCTGCAGGTCGTCGGCGACGTCTTCCGGCTCCAGAACACCGCCGGGGTGTAGTGCCGTGAGCTTCTCCATGAGATTCTTGAGCTGCCGCACATTGCCCGGCCAGGGCTGGCTGAGAAGCGCTTCATAGAATTGCGGCGACGCGGACAGGCTCTTACCGTAGCGCCGGGAAAATCGCTCCAGGAAGACACGGGCCAGATGAGGAATGTCTTCCGGCCTTTCGCGCAGCGCGGGCAGCTTGACCGTGACCACTCCCAGCCGGTAGTACAACTCTTCGCGAAATGTGCCGGCCTTGATCTTCGCCGCCAGGTCCTGGTTCGTGGCGCACAGAATCCGGCAATCCACGCGCACCGTCTCGAGACCTCCCAAACGCCGCAGTTGGCGTTCTTCGACGAAGCGAAACAGGCGCGTTTGCAGTTCCACGCTCAGATCGCCGATCTCGTCCAGGAACAGCGTGCCGCCATCGGCCGATTCGATCAGACCTTTCTTGGTGCGCTCCGCGCCGGTGAAGGCTCCGCGCTCGTAACCGAACAACTCGCTCTCGATGAGCGACCCCGGCAGGGCACTGCACTCCACCGGCACGAAGGGCCTGTTTTTACGCGGGCTCTGGCTTTGAATGTAGCGGGCCATCACCTCCTTGCCCGTGCCGCTCTCCCCCAGAATCATAACGGTGGCATCGGTTGCGGCCGCCCGCCGCGCCTTTTCGGTCAATTCCAGCATGACGGCGCTGCGGCTCTGGGGTTGGTCGCTTTCGCCGAGCGCCTCCAGCCTTCCTTTCAGCCTCTCGACCTCCTGCTCCAACTCGGCGTGAGAGAGCGCCCGCCTCACCACCAGCAGAAGATCCTCCCGCTTGAACGGCTTCTGCAGGTAATCGAACGCCCCGTTGCGTATGGCCAGCACCGCACCCTCCACCGATCCGAACGCAGTCAGAAAGACGATCGGCAGGCCGGGATGCGCCTCGTGCAGCCGCGCGAAAACCTCATCGCCCGACATCCCGGGCATACGCATGTCCAGCAACACGAGGTCGGGCGGCTTTGCCAGTGCATCCGCCAGGCCCTTGAGCGGATCCGCATAGGCCGTCACGGTGGTCTCGGGAAACTTCAGCATGCGCTGAATGTTCTCGCCCATGGCCGGCTCGTCGTCAATTACGAAGATGCGATTCACGACGGATTGCCTCCGACAAACCAATGGTAGGGCTGGCCCCGCATAAAACGCGCCGGGGGTATCTCTACAACAAAACTGGCTCCGCCACCGCTCCTGTCTTCATACCACATGCGGCCGTCGTACATATCGAGGAGGCTGGCCCCCAGGAACAGTCCGAGCCCCAGTCGCTCCCGTCCGGGACTCTGAGAAACGAACGGCTCGAACAGGTGCTCCCGGATGCTTTCGGGAACACCTGGCCCGTTGTCTTCGATTCTGAGTACCACCTTGGCCCCCGGCGTGTGGTACGGTTCCAGCCGGATCCAGATCGTCGCGTCCTCACGCCCTTTGAGCGCGTCCAGGGCGTTGCTCAGCAGACCGCGGACCACTTCGTTCACCACATGCCCGGGCAGGTTGACGCGGGGGACATCGGCGATTTCCTGCACCACTCGAACCCCCTGCTCATGCGCTGAAGGCAGGAGCGCCGCTCGCGCCTCCTCCAAGGCCTCGGACGGAGCCGAGGGAGCGAAGACCTCGCCCCCCCGCTCGCGCCGCAATGCCTGCAGCAGCGTGCGCGCGATGTTTCCCATGTAGCGCATCTCCTTCAGCATCTGCTGGAGGTCGCTGCAGAGCGCTGCGTCCGCCTGCCGTTCCTCCAGCAGCACCTCGATGCGGCCGGTCACGATCGCCAGCGGATTGTTGAATTCGTGCATGAAGCCGGCCGTGAATTGGCCCAGAATCGTGAGTTGATGCGACAACCGGGCCTGCTGGTCGGCGGCCGACAGTTCTTCACGCGTTCTTGCCGTTCGAAAGCGGACGGTCTCCAACTGCAGCTTCAGTTGTTCGGCCTCTTCGCGGGCGTTCCTCGCCTCGCGGAGCGCGCGATTACGCTGGCGGCGGGAAAGCAGGAGGGCCGGAAGAGGCGCCAGGGAACACGCGACAACCAAGACCAGGCTGGTGGCCAGAGCCGAGGGAGGAAGAATCCATCGTACGATCCAGCAAAGGGGTAAAACCCAGATGCCGCTGAGCCAGAGCAAATGACGCGACCAGGTATTCGGGGCATTCGGATGGCCGGGCGTGCTGTTTCCGCGCTGATCTTCGAGCATATGGGCAGGTTGCAGCGATCCTGGCAAATTCTAACACGGAGCTTGCGGCAACCCGGGGCGGAATAGAAATGGGCCGGTCCCGCAGCGCGTTGCGCGGGCGATCGTTCACCGAATCGGTTCGGTTCCCTCGCTTAGAATCGCCAGGTAGGCATCGTATGCGAAGAGCCGGTGGCGTTGTCGCCCGGTGATCTCGCGCAGCATGCCCAAGCGCCGCATGTGCTCCAGCGATTTCGCCACGGTGGGCGCGGAGATGCCGATGCTCCGGGCAGCGGCGGGTATCGACACGATCGGGTTGCGCTGCATGTGTTCAAACACGCGCAGCACCGATGCCGCCGGACGGCCCAGCGCTTCGATCTTGCGCCGGTGCTCCTCGAAAACCGCCAGGATGCGGCGCGCGGCGGCCGCGGCCTGTTCGGCGGTATCCCTGACGCCCGTCAGGAAGAAGTCCAGCCAGGTCTCCCAGTCTCCCTGGGTCCGCACTCGATCGAGCAGATCGTAGTAAACGGAACGGTGCTGCTTGAAGTAGAGGCTCAGATAGAGGATCGGCTCCCGCAGCACACCGCCGGCGCACAGGAGGAATGTGATAAGCAACCGGCCAAGGCGGCCGTTGCCGTCGAGGAAAGGGTGAATCGTCTCAAACTGGACGTGCACCAGACCGGCTTTGATGAGCATGGGGAGACCCGCCCGCTCGTCATGCAGGAACAGTTCGAGGGCGCTCATGCAATCGAGTACGAGTTCAGGCGGCGGCGGAACGAAGGCCGCGGTCCCCGGGCGGTTGCCGCCGATCCAATTCTGGCTTTGCCGGAATTCGCCCGGCTCCTTATCGCTGCCCCGGCCCTTCGACAGAAGGACCCCATGAATCTCGCGGATGAGCCGCAAGGAGAGCGGAAATCCCCCCCGCAACCGTTCGAGGCCATGGGTCAGCGCCGCCACGTAGTTCGAGACTTCCTGGACGTCGTTCAGCGGCACGCCCGGCGCCTCGCCGTTCTCAAAGAGCAGCAGGTCGGAGAGAGAGGACTGAGTCCCTTCGATTTGAGAGGAGAGCACCGCCTCCTTGCGAACGTAGGCGTAGATGAAGAGCGATAGGTTGGGTAGAACGGAAGCCAGGCCGTCGAGGCGGCCGAGAGCTTGGTTCGCCTGATCGAGCAGCCGTTGGACGGCCTCCGGGCGCACCGGAGGATTCGGCGGGAGCGGCGGTGGCACGAACGCCCTGACGGTCTCCTCGCCATAGGTTTTGACGATGTAGCGGCCCAAGCGCGGGCTGTTGTCCTTTGTTTTGGACACAGAATCCTTTCGTTAGCCGGCTCCTAACGAAAGGATATGCCATTTTCGTTTCGTTAGCCAGCTTTATGCTGAAACGCGATCTCTTCGGCGGCGCGCTTAGACCTACAGTAAACTGACAAACCGACCCATGCATGGGTCACTTTCAGGCCTTAAGTTCTTTGTTCGCGTCAAAAACTGACCCAGGTATGGGTCAATTTGGCCAAACGCCCACGCGGAAAACGTCGCCTGTACCACCCTGGGCGCCGTGTCGCGCGGCGAGACTTTACGGAGATAATAGGGTTGTATTATCGTGAAACTTCTGGATGTAGAGCTTTTGAGCGGCCTGGCGGCGGCTCCTATTGAAAAACGCAGCATCACCAATCTCAGGGTCCTGAACGAGGCTTTCGACTATCCCAAGCCGAGTTCTTTTTCGCGCGGGTTGCGCATCGACCTCAATGGGCTGGCTATCCTGCTCATCTCGGGGACCGCCAGCATCGGCGAATCCGGCGAGAGCATCCATATCGGCGATTTCCGTGCGCAGACGCGGCGAACGTTCGCGAACATCACCGGGCTGCTCGCGGCCGAAGGGGCCACGTGGAAAGATATCGTCCGGACCACCTGCTACCTGCGCGATATCGAGCGGGATTACGCCGCGTTTAACGAGGAGCGCACGGCCTTTTACGCGCGCCAGGAACTCGATCCGCTGCCGGCTTCGACAGGAATCCAGGCGATCCTATGCCGGCCGGAATTGCTGATCGAAATTGAAGCGATCGCCATGTTTCGGACCGAGCCCGCGCCATGAAACCTCTCTTCATCTTTCTGATCGCGACTGCGGCGTTGGCCGGGGACAAGCCCTTCCTGGCTCCATTTGAAATCGGCGGCGAACCGGCGGCGCACGGCAGAATCGATCAACTGGTGTTCGATGACTGGAAGCGGATGGGCATCCAGCCGGCCAATCCCGCCTCCGACGAGGTCTTTCTCCGGCGCGCTTACCTGGATGCGATCGGCACGCTGCCGGCCCCCGAGGAAGCTGGGAAATTCCTGGCGGACCACGACCCCAACAAGCGCGGCATCCTGATCGACCGCCTGCTGGAGCGCAGCGAGTTCGGGGACTACTGGGCCATGAAGTGGTGCGACCTGCTGCGTGTTAAATCCGAGTTTCCGATTAACCTCTGGCCCAACGCGGTGCAGGCCTATTACCACTGGACGCGGGCGGCCATCCGCGACAACGTCCCCTACGACCGCTTCGTGCGCGAGATGCTGGTTTCGAACGGCAGCAATTTCCGCGTGCCGGAGGTCAACTTCTACCGGGCCGTCGAGAGCCGGGAGCCGCAGGCCCTCGCGCAAGCCGTAGCGCTGACGTTCATGGGAACGCGGACGGCCGCATGGCCCAAAGCGCGGCTGGACGGCATGGCGGCGTTTTTTTCGCAGATCGAGTACAAATCGACGACGGAATGGAAAGAGGAGATCGTTTTCTTCGATCCCAACAAGAGCCGCCCCGCGGCCATTTTCCCCGACGGCAGACCGGCTCGCCTGCTCCCCGGTCAGGACCCGCGCGCGGCATTCACGGACTGGCTGCTGGCCGGGGACAATCCCTGGTTCGCCCGCAATGCAGTCAACCGCGTGTGGTGCTGGCTGATGGGCCGCGGGATCATCCACGAACCGGACGACATCCGGCCCGACAACCCGCCTGCCAATCCAGAGCTGCTGGCGTTCCTCGAACGCGAGCTGGTGTCGGCGCACTACGATTTGAAACATATTTACCGGCTGATTCTCAACTCCCAGGTCTATCAGCTCTCCTCCATTCCGCGGACCGGCAACCCGGCCGCCGCGGCGCATTTCGCGGCTTATCCGCTGCGCCGGCTGGATGCGGAGGTGCTGATCGACGCCATATGCCAGATCACCGGAACGACGGAAGACTATTCCAGCCCGATCCCCGAGCCGTTCACGTTTTTGCCGGACGACCAGCGGTCGATCGCGCTGCCGGACGGCAGCATCAGCAGCTCATTTCTGGACATGTTCGGACGGCCGCCGCGCGACACCGGCCTCGAATCGGAGCGCAACAATCTTCCCACCGCCGGGCAGCGGCTGCACCTGCTGAATTCCAGCCACATTCAACTCAAGATCCAGCAGAGCGCCACGCTGCGTTCGCAGGTGCAGGTTCAACCCGGCGGCAAGCCGCGCGACCCCATCGACCACCTGTACCTGGCGATTCTCTCGCGCTACCCGACGGATGACGAATTGAAGACCGTGAGCGCGTATTTTCAATCGGTCCAAGGCAATAAATGGCCCGCGGCAGTAGACCTGGCGTGGGCGTTAATTAACAGTGCGGAGTTTCTATGTCGTCATTGAGAAGCATCCCAGCCCTGCAGTTTTCCCGGCGGGACGCCTTGCGCTGCATTTTGGGCGGCGGGATAGTAGCGGCGGGCGCCGCCAGTCTTCCGCTTCGCGCCGGCGGCTTTCCGGCCAAAGCCAAGTCGGTAATTCAGATCTGGATGTGGGGCGGGCCCTCGCACCTGGACACGCTTGATCCCAAGCCGGCGGCCGGCTACGACTACTGCGGTCCGTTCGATAAGCCGATCCCTACCAAAACGGATGGCGTGCTGATCAACGAGTTGCTCCCGCTGCTGGCGCAACAGTCCGACAAGTATTCCCTCATCCGCAGCATGACGCACGGCATCTACGCCCATGAAACGGCGTCCTATGCGGTGCAGACCGGCAGGAAACCGGGCGAGCGGCTGGTGTACCCGTGCGCCGGCGCGGTGGTCTCGTTGTTTAAAGGCGAGACCGCATCGGGCGGCCTGATTCCACCCTATATCGTGCTCACGCAGCCGCAGGGGCGGTTTTCCGAGAACGGTTTCCTGGGCGAGCGCTACCGGCCGTTCGCCACGGGCGGCGACCCGGCACAGGCCCGCTTCGCGGTGGAAGGCGTGGTGGCCCAGGGCATTTCCGACAAGCGCCAGCGCGATCGCCGCGACCTGCTCCACCAGCTCAACACCCTCGGGAAGGCCATGCAGGACGACGGCCTCATCAAGACGCTGGATCAGACCGAGCAGCAGGCCTACGAGCTGATCCTCGGCGACGCGGGCAAGGTGTTCGACCTGGCGCAGGAAAAAGACGAGGTGCGCGACCGCTATGGCCGCAACACGTTCGGCCAGTCGTGTTTGGCGGCGCGGCGCCTGGTGGAGCGCGGGGTTCCGTACATCACCATTAATTACCAGGGGTGGGACACCCACCGCCAGAATTTCCAGGTGATGCGCCAGAAACTGCCGCAGATGGATCGCGGCCTGGCGACGCTGTTCCAGGATCTCTCCGAGCGGGGCCTGCTGGACAGCACGATTGTCTGGTGGAGCGGCGAATTCGGCCGCACGCCCAAAGTCATGTGGGAAGCGCCCTGGAACGGCGGGCGCAATCATTGGGGCGACTGTTTCTGCGCGATGGTGGCCGGCGGCGGTTTCAAAGGAGGCCGCGTGGTGGGTGCGTCGGATGCCAAGGGCGAGCAGGTGAAGGACCGGCCGGTCTACCCCGCCGATCTGCTGGGCAGCATCTATCAGCAGCTCGGCATCGACCCCGACGGCAAAATGCCCAACAACCTGGGGCTGGATGTGAACGTCACCGCCGGCGGTGCCGGCCGCCTCAAGGAGCTGCTGTGATGCGCATTTCTCACACGTGGCCCGAGGACGTGGCGCACGCACTCGTGCGTGCCGTGTCGAGACTCTTCTCGACACCCTGGTGGGGTATGGAAAATCTGTCGGGAACGGGCGTCGGCATGAGTGCCGACGCGGCACGCACGAGTGCGTGCGCCACTTCGTCACCACCGAATTGCTGTGAGAAATACGGAGCGATGTGGCGCGCCGCGGTGATCCTGGCGGTGCCCGCCGCCTTCGCCCAAAACGTCCCGCATGTTGCCTACGTCCTCCCCGCCGGCGGCCGGCAGGGGACCACGGTCGAGGTTCAAATGGGCGGCCAGTTCCTGCCCAATGTGTCCGCCGCGTACGTATCAGGCCGCGGGGTGGAAGTCACCGTGGGCGAGTTCGCCAGGCCCATGACCGGAATGCAGGCGACCACACTGCGCGACCGGATGCAGGAGTTGCAGAAGCAGACGGTGAGCCCCGCGGTCCAGAACGAAATGGTGGACATCCGGGCCAAGCTGCTGCTGTTCAATCACACCCGGCTCATCAGCCCCGTGCTGGCCGAGACGCGCACGCTGCGCATCGCGATTTCGCCGGATGCGGAACCCGGCCGGCGCGAGCTCCGGGTCTCTTCACCGCAAGGCCTCTCCAACCCGATCATCTTTTGTGTCGGCCAGCTCCCGGAGATCCTGGAGAAGGAGACCACCGAGATCGTGCGTCCAGCCGCTAACCAGCCGGTCAACCAGGTGCGCATTACCCAGCCGCCCACCAATATGGCGATCGCGCTGCCGGTGATTGTCAATGGCCGGATCAAGCCGCGCATCGGCACGTTGCAGCAACAGGGGCGCCAGGGCCAGCCGTTCACCCCGGGGGAAGCCGATCGTTACCGGTTCCAGGCGCACGCGGGCCAGAGCCTGGTGATCGCCGCCAGCGCGCGCGAACTGATCCCCTACCTGGCGGATGCGGTCCCGGGATGGTTTCAGGCGGTCCTGACGTTGTACGACGCCGAAGGGAAAGAGGTGGCCTATGACGACGACTACCAATTCCATCCGGACCCGGTGATCCATTACGTGGTGCCCCGGGATGGGGAATACACGGTCGAGATCAAGGACGCCATCTACCGGGGCCGCGAAGATTTCGTCTATCGCGTGACCATCGGCCAGCTGCCGCTTGTGACCGGCGTCTTTCCGTTGGGCGGCCGCGCCGGCTCCAAAACCAGCGTCGCGTTGGCCGGCTGGAACCTGCCGGCGACGCGCGTCGCGATGGACCTCAAGGGTAAAGGGCCCGGCATGTATACGGTAGCCGGCGCGCGGCCCTTCCTGGCCGACACTCTGCCCGAGGTCCTGGAAAAAGAGCCCAACGACACCGCCGCCCATGCCCAGCGGGTCAAGCTTCCGATTATCGTGAACGGGCGCGTCGAGCGGCCGGACGACCAGGACGTATTCCGCTTCGAAGGGCGGGCGGGGGAAGCCATCGTGGCGGAAGTCTATGCGCGGCGCCTCGATTCGCCGCTCGATTCTGTTCTGAGGCTGACCAACGCCGCGGGCCACCAACTGGCGTTCAACGACGATGAGGAAGACCAGAGCGCGGGCCTGGAAACGCACCACGCGGATTCCAGAATCATGTTCACGCTACCGGCCAACGGCACATATTATCTCTATCTGAACGACGCCCAGCACCGCGGCGGCCCGGAGTATGCCTACCGGCTGCGGATCAGCGCGCCGCGGCCGGATTTCGATCTGCGGGTCACGCCCTCGGCAATCAATACGGCCGGCGGGATGACGGTCCCCGTCACCGTCCATGCCATTCGCAGGGACGGGTTTTCGGGTGAGATTCGGCTGGCGCTCAAGAACGCTCCGAAGGGCATGACGCTTTCGGGCGCGGTGCTGCCGGCCGGCCGGGACCAGGTGCGGCTCACGCTTTCGGTTCCGCCGCAGCCGCAGCTCCAGCAGCAGCCACTGAGTTTGCAGGTGGAGGGCCGGGCGACCATCCGCGGAACGGAAGTGGCGCGGCTGGCGCTTCCGGCGGAGAACATGATGCAGGCTTTCTATTATTGGCACCTGGTTCCCGCGCAGGACTTGAAGGTGGCTATCCGGCGCGGCAATACCTTCCGCGGGCCGCTCCAGGTGATGGCCCAACTGCCTTTGAGAATACCCACGGGCGGTACGGTCCGGGTTCCGGTGCAAGTATTCCTTCCCCAGAACAATCTCATAGATAAGCTGGTGTACGAGCTGAGCGACCCGCCGGCGGGGGTCGAGCTGCGCGAAACCAGGTCTGGTCCCAACGGCGCTGAAATCGTGCTCGCTTGCGATCCGGCCAAAGCCAAAGCCGGCGAAAATGGAAACCTGATCATCACCATCTCCGGGGAGCGGAAGCCCGCGGCGGCCGGCAGTGCGCCGGCCAACCGGCAGCGGATTCCGCTGGGCTCGCTGCCGGCGGTGCCTTTCGAGATTGTGGCGGGAGATCAGATCAAGGGTCGGGACACTACCCGATAGGGGCAGGTTCGGCTAGTGATATACTTCGACCGATTGTAAGTGTGCGCGAACCGCGCGCCGGCCCTCAACAAACACCAACCGGGAGGAAGCGATGGCTTCGAGAGGGATTCTGATATCCTTGGCCGCACTTGTCTCGGCCTGTCTTACCGGCACGATCTCCGACGGAGCAGCGCCAGCCGCGAGTTATTCGCTTTCGGCCTACAACTGTTCGAAGATGAACTGCGAGCCGCCGTTTCAGTCGCGTAAAGGTGTCTGGTCGGCGGCGACTCAGGACCGGGCCGAGATGGAAACCGGGATTCCGTTCCACCTCGGCGTCGCTTCGGGGCCTACCTTCTACGGCAAGTCGATAGCCGCCGTCCAGGGCGACAGCGTGACCCTGTCGAACCACATTCAGATGGCGAACTTCGAGAAGTGGACTCGCGCTCTCGAAGAGAAAGTCATCGGGCCGGCCTCTGTGGAAGTCTATCTCTTTGACACGCTAACCATCGCCGGCGGGGATGGTGTTGCCTATTTCTTGCCGGTTTACGAAGTGGAGGGGACGTTCGCCAGCTCGGGTGAGAAGTTCCTCGATCCATGGACGGCGCTGTGTTTCGGCACTACTCCTCGAGGTGGCTGCGGCCCGAAGATCTGGGAATCTCATGGGGGCGCTTCGAGCGTGCATGAGTTCTACCAGCCCAAGCCGACCGAGATGTTGCAGTTTCGATTTGGAGAGCATTTCCAGTACTTCGTGAATTTCTACTCGCGAATCCTGGCTCCCGGAGCACGGGTAGCTGCCGTTTTACCGGGCCTGATTCGCGACGACGAGACCGTCGACTTTGTGATCAAGCTGGTGGGAGTCTCGATTACAGACAAAGACGGGAAAGAGATTGTGGGCGCGAAGGTGGTGTCCGACTCGGGAGTTGAGTACAAGGTCCTGCCTCCAAGGACTGCCCAATGACTTCTAGTTCTTCGACAGGCGCGCCACCACTTTCTGCGTGAGCTCGAGCTGCTCGCGCTCGCTGGTATCGGACGGGATCTCCTCCAGAAGCTGCCGTTGTATTCCGGCTGCCTCTGTGGCGGCTTGCCGCGCTTCGGCGCGGCGCTGGTTGCTATCGAGGGCGTAGGCCAAGTGACGCACAGCGCGGGCGCGGCGTGAGCGCAGCAGCCGGTCATTGGGGCTGCGCGCCAGGTCGGCGTCGAAGATCTGCAACGCCTTCTGAGCGAATTGGAGCGCCTCGGCCGGAGCGGTTTTCCCCAGTGGATACGACAGCCGGTAGTAGGCAATTGCCAGACTCAGGCGGGCCGAGGCGTTGTTGGGGTCGGCATTCGCCATCCGCTGGGCCAGGGCCACATAACGGCGGTCGGCGGCGACCGCCTCGGCGGGCTTGCCGAGGCTGGCGCCGGTCTCGTTCTCATAGACCTGACCTATGTAGTTGGCCTCCGACATCTTCTGCCGCAGATAGACGGGGTTGTCCGGTTCGTCGGCCAGCAGGCTGTCGATCAGCGGCTCGCCCTCATGCAGAACCGCGAGCGCTTCCTGGTAGTGTTGGTTGTCGGTCAGAGCGACGCCGACCAACCCAGTGACCAGGTGGAGGCGGGCACGGGAGGCGTTGTCCTGTTTGATACGCGCGTACTCGGCGGTGAGTTGCCGCGCCTGTTGATAGAACGGCAGGCGATCGCGAATATGGCCTTCGTACTCTTGCAGATCTCCCTGAGTAATGGCGACGCTGGCCGCGAGCACCAACATATCGGGGTCTTCGGGTTTTTCGGCCCGCAACTGGCCGAGTAACGCCGCGGAAGCTTCGATGCTCCGGCGAGCTTCGGGGAGGTGGCCGGACAGCATCGCCAGGTAGGCGGAGCGGGCCTCGACGGATGCCAGGCGGGGGCGATAAGCCGGATCGAGACTGGCGGCCCGCCGATCAAACTCGGTGGCTTTTCGAAAACTGACGAGCGCGTCATCGGTGCGGCCCAGGTTCGGCTGTCCCGGGGCGCCTTGCGCGTCGGCCACCTTTTCGTAAGCCTGTCCAATTTCGTGAAGCAACTCCGCGTCATTGCCCGCGCCGCGCGAAAGGTTGTCCAGGTAGTCGAGCGCGGTGGCCACCATCTTCTCCCGCACCTTGGTGGATCCGGGCAGGCGCGCGACGTCGGTTTCCAGTTCGATGAAACGCCCCGCCAGTTTGCGTACCTGCTGGAAGCGTTGCCGCGCCGCGCTCGCCTGGGAGAGCGACACGGCCGTGCCCGCGCCGAGCGAGATCAGGATGGCCGCCCCGGCGGCAATGCCCCAGCGGTTGCGCGATGCGAAGCGGGAGACGCGATAGCGGATGGTATCGGGCCTCGCCAGCACAGGGCGATGCTGCAGGTGGCGGAGGATGTCCTCGGAGAACTGCTCCACCGAACGGTAGCGGCGCGCCGCATCGCGATGCATGGCCTTGAGGACGATGGTGTCCAGATCGCCCTTCAGGGCCGCGCCCCCGACGGTGGAAGGCGTCCTGGGATCGCTGTCGCAGATCTCTTTGTGGAGTTCGTTCAAATCGTAGCTTGTGAGGCGATGGGGCCGCTGACCGGTAAGGACTTCGTAGAGGACGGCGCCAAGCGAGTAGACGTCGGTTGCGGTGGAGACCACTTCGCCGCGAATCTGCTCCGGTGAGGCGTAGTCCGGGGTCATCGCGCAGAGACCGGTTTGGGTACGAGGCGCGTCGTTACCCAGCAATTCGGGAGCAAGCAGGAGTTTGGCAATCCCGAAATCCAGCAATTTGGGCATACCGTCGCGCGTCACCAGGATGTTGCCGGGCTTCAGGTCGCGATGCACGATCAGCTTCTGGTGGGCGTATTGGACGGCATCGCAGACCTGGCAGAAGATCTGCAGGCGGCCCGGGATGGACAGGTGCTGCGACTCGCAATACCCGGTGACGGTTTCGCCGACCACAAACTCCATCACGATGTACGGCAGACCTTCCTCGGTGGACCCGCCGTCGTATAGGGCGGCGATATTGGGGTGATCGAGGGCGGCCAGAATCTGGCGCTCATTGCGGAAGCGCGCCAGGATGGTTGGATCGTCGGTATCGAAACGGAGAAGTTTGAGCGCCACGTTCTTGCGGAACTGGTCGTCGTCGCGGTTGGCGAGGAAGACCGCGCCCATGCCGCCGCGGCCGAGCAGTTTCTGGATCCGATAGGGCCCCACACGGCGGCCGATCCAGTGGTTCATTTGCGGACCCTTGGCTCCGGGCGGACCGCTGCCGGCACTACCGGGGGCCGCGGTTTCCGTTGGGAAACGCGTACTGGGCTCGGATTCCGATGGCGGGGGAGTCGGCACGGTTAGATCATCTTACTCCATACGTGCGTTCGAACGTAGCTGGCAGCTTGCGTTTGCTATCATTAATGGATAGCCGTTATGGCACCTGCGTCCCCCAAACCCCAGATCCCTTGGATCGCTCTGTCGTGGTTCGGCCTGCTGATAGCAGTGTGCAGCGCTCCTGCCTTGTATTCGCTCGCTTCCATTTGGGCCTCGGACGCGGATATGGGGCATGGCTTCTTCGTGCCGTTGATCGCGGCTTTCATCGCCTGGCAGAGGCGCGACGAACTGCTGGCTATCGAACCCAAACCGAACCTGTGGGGACTGGTGGTTGTAATCCTGGGCGGAGCGCAACTGATTGCCGGCACCCTTGGAGTGGAACAATTCCTCACCCACACTGCCGTCGTCATCACTTTGATCGGTGTGATCTGGCTGCTGCGAGGGACCGAAACCCTCAGAACGCTGGCTTTTCCGTTGTTCCTGCTGTTTTTCATGGTTCCGATCCCCCTCATCATCTACAACAAAATCACCTTGCCGCTGCAATTCATCGCCAGCCGCATGGCGGCCAGCGCACTGGACATGCTCGGTATTCCCGTGCTGCGGGACGGCAACGTCCTGGAATTGCCGCACCAGACGCTTTCGGTGGTGGAGGCCTGCAGCGGGATCCGGTCGTTGCTTTCGTTGACTTTTCTTTCGCTGGTATACGGATACTTTTTTGAGAAACGGATATGGCTGCGGGTGGTGCTGTTTGCCGCGACCATTCCCATCGCCATCGTCGCCAACGGGAGCCGCGTTGCGTTTACCGGAATCATGACTCAGATTAAGCCCGAGCTGGCCGAGGGCTTTTTCCACGAATCCACCGGCTGGGTGATTTTCATCGTGGCGTTGATGATTCTGATCCTGTTCCATCAACTGATCGTGCGCACCCTGAATTTCGTGGCTGCGAAGAGGGCTCACGCGTGAGCTTCCTGAAAGGCAAGTACGCCCTGCTGTTGACGGTAGTGCTGCTGCTGCAGGCGGCGGTCTATTACGTGGCGTCGTCGCGGCGCGAGATCATTCCCAACGTCGCTCAGTTGGCGCTGTTTCCTTCTACGATTGGCGACTGGCACATGACTGCGGAGTATCCGCTGACAGACGACACGCAGCGTGTCTTGCGAGCCGACGACACGCTCAATCGCGATTACGTCAACGCCTCCCAGGCCAAGAGAGCTTCGCTGTGGATTGCCTACTACAAGACGCAGCGCTATGCCCAGACGCCTCATTCTCCCAAGGCCTGCCTGCCCGGATCCGGATGGGAGCCGGTCGAGGACGCCACCATCACCATTGCCGTTCCCGTCTGGCGGGAACCGATTGTGGCGAATAAGTATGTGGTGGCGAACGGCGATGATTCCAAAATGGTGGCCGTTTACTGGTTCCAGAGCCACAACCGTGTGATCGCCAGCGAGTATTGGGCGCGCTTCTGGCTGGTGCTGGACTCCATGAGGTACCGCCGCAGCGATACATCTCTGGTCAGGGTGATCGCGCCCGTGAAAGACGACGATGTCGAATCGGCCACCCGGACGGCCGTGAGCTTCATCCAGGCGTTGTTCCCGGATCTCCTGCGGCAGTTGCCGATTTAGTGGCGGCCGGTGAAGGCGCTCAGCCCAGGTAGTTGAACAGGCTCGAGTGCGGCATCTGCCCTTGCATCTGAAAAGCCGCCTGTAGCTGGGTGTTGCCTTCGGTCAGTTCCGTCGCGGCGCTGGTGATGTCGGCGTCTTCCGTCTGGCTGATCTGCGTTTGCAACTGAACGTTGTAATTGTTGGCGAAATCAGTGGCATTCTGTATGCGGTCCTCGACGTTGCCATAGAAAGCCTGCATGGTATTCAGTTGGGCGGACGCCGACTTGAGCAGCGGAATGGCATTGTTGATTCCGGTTGTGTCGTTGTTTCGCAAAGCCCAGTACAGCGTATTGAGGGCGTTGAAGACGTTATTGGCGGTGGGGTTGCCGGTGACCGGATCGCGGTCGTCGAAAATTTCCGGCGCGGTCTTGGAAGCCGGAAACGATCCGCCCGACGCGTCCTCAATCAGGCGCGTGGAGGGCGGATTGATCTCCTGCACCGCGGGATTCGCGGCGTTCGAATCCCAACTGTAGGCCGGGCTGCTATCCTGATCTCCGCTGAAAATGAAACGGCCCTGCACGGTGGTCTGGCTATAAGAGACCATTTGCTGCTGAATGGCCTGGATTTGTTGCGCGATGCTGAGGCGGCCGGCAGCGTCCGTGGTGGCGGTGGCCCCCTGGCTGGCCAGGCTCAGCGCGCTGTCCATCAGTTGGATCGAGGAGCTGAGAGCATTGTCGGCGGCGTTGGCGTCGGTGGTCGCGAGCGTCAGGTTGGACTGCACCTGGGTGTTCTGCTGCAGATTGGCCCGCAGTTGCAGCAACGTGTCGATCTGGTCGGGCGCGTCCGATGCGACGTTGATCTTCTTGCCGGAGGAGACCTGGTTGTTGGCCTCGGCGATGCTCTGCTGGATGCGATTCACGTTGGCGATAAACAGCGCGGATTCGGGATTGAGGTTGGTAATCATGGCGGTTCTCAGGAGGTGGCGGTAAGCATGTTAATGGTGTCTTCCGATAACTGGTCCAGGATGGTGATCAGTTTCGAGTTGGCTTCGTAGGCCTGCTGGAACTGAAGCAGAACCGCGGCCTCCGCATCGAGCGACACCCCGGACACCTGCTGCCGCAGGTTCTGCGCCTGGGCGAGCGCCGATTGCTGCACTTGCAGGCTGTCGTTGGCGTCGTTCAGGTCGGTGCCGATGGTCGCCGCCATGTGGCCGTAGAATCCGGTAAAACTGGCGCCGTTGATTTCGTCGCCGCTGGACCGTGGATCGGCTAGCGCTGAAAGCGCCAGCGGAACTCCATTGGAAACTTCCGGCGGCCCGGTGGAAATAGCGGCTAACTGGTCCGCGGTGACGGTCGGATCGACGGCCAGGGTCTGCGCCACATTGGTAGCGTTGGTGGTGTCGTAGGTGAACAGCGGCACGCCGGCCACCGGCGGCGGCCCGTCGGAAATGTTGCCCTGAGTCAAGAGCTGGTTGACGCGGTCGGCGAACTGCTTCGCCATGGTGTTCAGGTCGCCGGCGTTATTGCCATCGCCCAGGTATTGGGGGAACACGTTATTGGCAAGGTTCACCAGCGCACCGAGCTGGCCGCTGGTCACTTGCGAGGTGATGTCGGTGCCGTCCGACGACCGAATGCTCATGGTGGGCGGCGCGCCGGGATTCGGCGATGCCGGACCGGGCGTCACGGCCTGGCCCTGCAACGCATAGGTCTTGTCGCCGATCACCAGCGGAACCTGCCCGTTGACTAACACCGTGACCGAGCCATTCGACTGCTGGCTGGCGGTAAAGTTGACGTATTGCGACAGTTGCTCCAGCGTGGAATTGATTTGCGCATCCAAGCCGGCGTCCGGGGTCGCGTCGCTCATGGCCTGCGAGTTATAACCGGCCAGTTGCCCCGCCAGTTGATTGATCTGGACCACCGTTTGATCGATCTGACTGCTGTTGTTCTGCGCTGCCTGGGCCATGCCGGTGGCGGTTTGCTGGAAGGCGTTGGCCAGGTCGGTCGCGCTGTCGATCACGTTCTGGCGCGCATCCGTGCTGGTGGGCGTCTGCCCCCACGCCGAGAAGCTTGTAAACAGGTTGTTGAGCGCCAGGGGTATCCCGGAATTACCGGAGATATCGAACAGGGATTGAAGCGACGTGAAGCTGGTGACGTTCTGCTGCGCCTGCCCCAGCAAGACGTTCTGCTGGCGGACCGCCTGTTCGGCGTACTGGTCTCGCGAGCTGACCACCTCCGCCGCGCGCACTCCACCGGTCGACCCGTTGGATGGGTCGAACGGAATGGCGGTCAGGAGCTGAGTCTGATTCGCATAACCGGGCGTTTGTGCGTTGGCGACGTTATTCTGGGTGACATCGAGGGCCTGGGTGAAGGCGTCCAGCGCGCCGGCTGCCGAGATGAGCGAAGAGAGGATGTTGGCCATCGCCGCCTATCCCTGGCAGTAGAGCTTTCCGGTGCGCGCCACCGGTGCGGGCTCGCCGCCGGCCGTGTACCCGCCACTCATCGCTCCCAGGATCCGCTCCCAACCCCGATAGAAATCCGCCGCGCTTTCGAGCAACCGGCCGGCATGCCGCAACTCCGCCCGCAACTGGCGGACCTTGGCCGCGAAATGGGCGTCAGCCAGACCCGGCCGTATCCCGCACCGCCAATCGTTGAGGCCGGAGACCGCCCGCTCCAGGGCGCTTGAGCTGGCCTCCAGCGATGCCGGACTGGGTGCCTCCAAAAGGTGGCAAGCCCGCTTCACTTCCGAGCGGGCCGCCGACAAATGCTCCGCCGTGTCCGCGGCCGGCATCTTACGTGGTTCCGCCGCCGAGGGCTTCCGCGACCATGCCCTGGCTGGTCTGCACGGAATCCGGCCGGTAGTTGCCGCTCTGGTATTGCTGCGCCAAAGCTTGCACTTTGCTGGCTCGGTCCGTGCTATATGAGGATACGGCGCGCGAAATGCGCGCCATGGTGCCCGACAGTTCCACGCGGTCACCCGAGGAATTCGCTGTGGCCGGCCGGGAATTGCTGTCCCTATCCGCCTTCTGGGTCTCTTGTGCCCGCCCGGATTCGCTCGCCGAGGGGCCCGTCAGATTCACATCATAGACTTTCATACCTGCATGCCATTCCTGCCGCTGTACTACATATCGGCATCCCGCTCCCTGCGCTTTAGCCGGATTTCACGAAAAGAGGATACTCTTTGCTAAAGTTTTCGCGGCCACCGCCGATAGCTGGGTGTAACCGCCATGGAGGCCCAAAAACTTCTTTGGATTGCCACCGAGCCACCCCGTTCCGGGGAGGAGTGCTCCAAGCTTTCAATAACTTACGGCATCGAGTGGCTTCCTCCCGAAACGGCCTTCGAGGTCCTCCGCCAGAAGGACTTCAGCGCCATCGTCCTGAGCTTCCCGGCGATCGGCTGGACTCCGTGCGAACTTTTGGAAGCAGTGCAAAGGCTGGCTCCGTCGATTCCCGTGCTGATTCGCGACCCCCACGCCTCGGTCTTCGATGCGGTCCGCCTGGCCCGGTTGGGAGTGTACCAATTCCTGGCCTCGGGCGATGAGGCCGCCGCGCAGATTGAGCAGGCCATCGAGGAACGCCGTACGCACGACCTGGCCCGCCTGGCCGAACAGGTGGGGCGCGAAGAGTGGGAGCGTTTGTTGATTGGCGATAGCCGCGAAATGCGCCGGGTCGGCCATATTATCAGGCTGGTCGGCGGCCGGCGCTCGACCGTCCTGATCACCGGCGAAACCGGAACCGGCAAGGAACTCGCCGCCCGCGCCCTGCACCTGGCCGGCGCGCGACGCCGGTCGCCGTGGGTGGCTGTCAACTGCAGCGCGCTGCCGGAACATCTCCTGGAAGCCGAATTGTTCGGACACGTGCGCGGCGCATTCACAGGCGCCGTCCAGAACCGCGTCGGCCGGTTCGAAGAGGCTCAGGGAGGAACCCTATTTCTGGATGAAATCGGGGATTTACCTTTGGACCTGCAAGCCAAACTGCTGCGCGTGCTGCAGGAACGGGAATTCCAGAGACTCGGCAGCTCCGAGACGATTCATCTGGACGTGCGGGTGGTGGCCGCCACCAATTGCGACCTGAACGGGCGCATCGAACAGGGCAAATTCCGCGAAGACCTGTACTACCGGCTGAACGTGGTCCCCATTCACATGCCGCCGTTGCGCGAACGGCGGCAGGATATCGCGGTCATCGCGCCCTTCCTGGTCGAGAAGATCTGTAAATCGGAGGGGATTGCGGCGAAGATCCTTTCCCCGGAAGCCGTGGAGCGGCTGTCGGGCTACTCATGGCCCGGCAACGTGCGCCAACTGGAGAATTTCATCGCCATGGCGGTGGCTCTGAGTGGCGATCGCAAGACGCTGGCGCCCGCCGACTTTGCGCTTCCCGCCCCCTCCCGCTCCCGCATGGGGACTGTCGATCCGCCGGTCATCTCGGTGCCCGATCAAGGAATGGACTACGAGCGGACCCTGGCGCAAATCGAGCGAAGTATTCTGGAGCAGGCCTTGCGTAAGACCGGTGGCAACAAGAAGGCCGCGGCGGAGATGTTGTGCCTCAAGCGCACCACTCTCTCCGCCAAAGTGCGCAGCCTGGAATCGGCCGTGACGTGACATTAGGGGGCTGTTCCCGCCAGGTTTCGCGCCAGCAGAAAGCCGACGAGACATGCGGGTTAGGCCTGGGCTAGGCCTGGGTTGGGTTAAGCCCCGATGGTGTTCACTTCACTCGTTGAGCGGCAATCGGCATTTCTACGCATCGGGCGTAATACGGCCAAATGGTCTGCGAACCCTTTGGGCAGGACGTTTTGTTCGGCGGGAATCAAACAACAGGAGGAGCTCCGTTGTCGGTTTGCGTTTCTCGGAAGCTGGACACAGTACACTCATTCGATCCAGGCGATAGACTCTCGTCGGATCATAGAGCCGGATAATGTCGTCGTGGTCCGCGTTGCTGACAAGTACGGTTGCACCTTCACGGGCGAGCCGCTGACAGGTGTCTGCGAGTCGCTTCTGATCATCCCAACTGAAGTTGCGTTCGTTGTACCGCACAAAACCGTTATTATTATGGGCGACCGTATAGGTCGGATCACAGTAAACGAGATCCCCCTCCCCTGCGTCAGCTAGCAGCTCCTGAAAATCACTTGTCTGCAGTTGGGCACCCTTGAGAGCCTTCGATGCTTCCTGCAGGAGATTCTCATTCCAGAGCGGCTCTGGCGTGCGCTGGCCGCCGCCAAATGGAACATTAAACGAACCCTGCCGGTTCAAGCGATACATACCACCAAAGGCGGTGCGATTCAAATACAAGAACCGAACCGCGCGGTCAAGATTCAGCTTAGGGTCCGCGCTACGGAAGCGGGCGTAAGTTGCCTTGTCTACCGAAAGGTCCTTCAGTCGGCGGATCAGCTCATGTGGACGGTTCCTCACTTGAACATAGACATTAATCAAGTCGCTGTTGACGTCGGATAGTGCAGCCTTCTCCGGCTGAAGAGCAAAAAACAGAGCTCCGCCACCGAGGAATGGTTCAAAGTATCGCCGATAGCTAGACCCATTCAAGAGACCCAGCAGGTGCCGGGTCAGCCAACGTTTCCCCCCCGGCCACTTCAAGAATGGCTTGGCTCTGGCCTGCGGAGAGGGAATGACAGGTGCACTTGAACTCATACCATGTGCCTAGACAGGTCACTGCGGGTACCGACGCTCCCCCAGGCAATCATGACTCGGAATCGGCTTCCTGACCATTGAGCTTCTCCGTAAGCATATGATCGTACTCCCGCAACTGCGCGAGTTGCTCAAAGCTGACGGTCTGTTGCTTGGTCCCATGCATGACAATCTTGCGTGCTTCGTTCAGCTTGTGCATCCAATCCGTCTTCGCGTCTTTGTTACCCGACCTGCCAAATCCCAAGGAGTCTTGGAAAAGAGGCCAGTTGCTGACCACTATAGTACGCAGATCAATAAGGTCTACGTAGCCCTCTTTCTTGCCTTTCCCCTTTTCCTCTTCGAACCGTTCTGCTGCCTTCTTGCGAATCTGCGGCGGGACACCAGAGTACCACCATGTCTCTGCCTCATCGTTACCAAACTCCAACTTCAGAGTCCCGAGGACAAACTCAAAGAGTCGCTTTTCGAGGTCGACAATCACCCTATAGGCCTGCTCGTTCGTCTGTGCCTCTTGGGCACGAAGGGCCTCAGCTAAGCCCGGTGGCTCGAAGTCAGAGAACTTTTCGTTTAGCGCCTTCTCACACTTTCTTCGCGTGGCCGTCTGTCCTTGGTTGCCTCTTGCGCCGACGCGAAACTCACGGCGCTGTTCCTCCGAGTAGCTGGACAGGTGTTGTCCGAGCACCTGGCCATAGGGCCGTAATACAGCCACTAGCTCGCTGTTTGCAAAATGAATAAGCTTTAGGTGTTTCTTCTCAAGCAGATAACTGAAAATGCTCCGCAGGACGGTCATGCATATGCTAACGCCGTCGTTCATCGAAAGCCCGCCGCCCTCAGCCTGGCCAAGCGCCCACCATTCAGTGCTCGCATCACGGATGAAGCCGAACCAGCCATTGATGACTTGGATCACGCGCTTAAGGGTGGTCTCGTTCTCCGCTGTCCAAAATGGACCGTAATCCACGGCTGGCTTGATCACAAACATACCCGGCTGATTCAAAGTGCGGAACAGGCTTTCTAGAGTGATGCATCGGGTGTCAGTCCGACCCTCGTCAGCCAACAGGATACGCCCATAAAACGGCGATTCCTTGTCCTCGTTTAGGGCCTGCACCGCTTTAGATACGATTGCATTGACCCTCTTATCGTCGTCCTCGGCATCCCAATTCAACTCCGCGTAAAGCTCCTGAAGCAGGCTCCGCTTAACACTCTTCTGCTCGTGGTTAATATCGATGAACAACTGCGCTTGTTTACTGGCTGGCAACCCTTCAAAGGCCAGGACACTGAGATGACTCGATTTCGCCTTGTCATGGCCGGAATAGGCAAAGAGCCTGTGCTGACCATCGATGATCCATGCACACCTGTAGGACGGTGTGAGGATCAGAGTGCCGTGTTTTGCGCCCTCCTCTCTACCCGTTTGCTTCCAAGGTTCGAAGTTAACGTGCCTCTTTCCCTCGAGACTTATGACGATGTTGGTGGGAAAGATGCCATTCGCATCAATGTATTCGCGAATCTTCTTGAGTCGAGCTTTCTTGATCATCCGCTGGTAGGTGTCAACGTCAGCTGCTTTGCCCTTCGCTCGATGCGAAACATAGGCGATCTTGAGCAGGTACTCGGGAGCAATTGAGAATGTGTAATAGGTGTACTTGCCAAATTTGCTTTGCAGCGCGGGGATGCGTAGCTCTAGGCCGTGCACTCGCTTCCCGGGCAACATGTCGGCAAAGAACTGGTACTTGGCGGCCTGCCCTAGATGGCCAGCAAGAAGTTCGTAGTAGTTGAGGTCCTTTTCATTGAGCAAGACAACATTTTCGTTCTTGGCACGTTGAATATCATTATCCGTCAAAATGAAATCCCACGTGAACATAACGATGATGGAGACCCTCTTGTGGGGCGCCGGGAACAGAGCCGCAACAGAACTGGCGAATCGCTGACGCATTAGCGCGTGTTTCGCAAGGTCCTTTTGGAAGTCACCATACTTGCGAGGCTGTTCAGCCGATTTACACTCTATGGCCACAGCAACTTCTGGATCCAGCCCGACAACATCGATTTGGTTGTAGGCACCACCCTCGCTCTTCGGATCGAGCAGAAGCTGCGCTCCGCCCTCACCCGAGAGGTGTGTGAAGCCCATCTTGTACAGCAGGCACCAAACCCTGTCCGCAAGCAGAACGCTTTTCGTCTTCTTGCGGATTAGTCTGACCGTTGTCGCTCCCTCGCGATGCTGTTGCCATCCGTCACTTATCAGGAGACTAGAATCGGCGCTCTTTGGTAGACTCTTCAACTCCGACGAGTTGTTCTTTCTCCGCGCAAGTGACCGAAGGTCGTCTACCGGAAAAATGTTATTCAGCATAAGGCCGAGAGTAAGGGCACCTCCTATTTATAACCACCCAGATGGCAGTGTAGCAAGCGGCGCGTCATCCGAGTGGAGTTCACTTGACCGCAGAGTCGCCAAACCTCGCTTGTGCCGCGCTGCAGCGCTTCAGTCAACCGCATTAAGTTCCCCCGCCTCACCACAAGTAGTCCTTCGCGGTCTCGCGTTTGTCGTAGCCGTCGAGCACGTGCACCACCCGGATCTTTTTGAGCGAGACCGGCGAGAGCTGACCGATGGGGATATAGATGACCGTGCGGCCCACCCGTGAGGCGATGGTCTTAAAGATCGAGCGCGGCGGCTTGGCGGCCACATAGACCACGTAGTGGTGGATGGAATAATCGAGCGCCGCCAGCAGCAACCGCTCGGATTTCGATTCCGCCAATTCGTAATCGGCGTCCTGCCATACGTCGTACATGCGGCGCGCCGGAAGGCTCATCAGGAAGCCGCCGTATTCGGCGCGGCCGATGCCTGGGCCCACCAGGTGATCGAACGGCAACGTGGAGTAAAACGCCATATCCGATTCGTTTTGGTTCTCACCGAGCCACGTCGTGGTATAGGGGTAACGGTCGTCGCGGTCGTCATCGAAGATCACTACGATCGATCCCACTTCGCCGTGTATCTTCTGAAACTGGCGCACCCAGATGCGCCCTTCGTACCATTTGCGGATGGTCTCGCGCATGTCGATTCCGTCGAGGATCGAGGTCGTGAAGGGCTCGACTCGCACCCGCTCTTCGGACAGGATGCTCTTGCCTTTCTTCTTCAGGAAGCGGCCGTAGTCCTCAATGATGAGGTCTTCGGGCGGATAGGAGCAGATGCTCGTGCCGTTCAACTGGCTGGCCCATTCGCCGGGAATCTTTTCCTTTTTGCGGGCCTTCAATCCGATGGGCCGCAGGCGGCGCTTGGTGCTGGGCAGACGGCGGCGCAGGCGGATGCGGCGCGTGTCCATCCAGACTTCGTCGCCGGCGATGCGCACCGTCATCAGGTCGCAGGCCGTCTGTTGCGGCGGGTAGCGGCTGGCGGCTTCCCAGACCTCCCAGGCGTAATTATCGTCGGCCACGCCGCGCGCGGCCACGGCCAGGTCGAACAGGCCCGGGCTCAAATCGCTGCCGGCGAGCGCCAGGTTGCGCGAATAGCGCGCCAGCAACCGCCGCTGCCAATGCGCGATGCGCTCGCCGGTATTGGCTTCGTAATCCTTCTCCGCCTCGCGCAGCACGGCCAGTTGCGCGTGGCGCCGGTCGATCAGCTTGTCATCCGCGAGCAGCGGCCGGTAGGCTTCGTATCGCCACTGCAGTTGCGGATACTCGGCGCAGACTTCGCCCAGCGATTCGGGGTGGGCATTGAGCAGCTCGATTCCGTCGCGATGAGTCCGCGCCAGGGGCTGTGCCTGCGGCTCCTCCATGGCGTCCAGTACCGGATCGAGCAAGTTGAGCGAAATCACCACCAGGACGCGCGCCGAAGGGTCGGTGCCCTGCAATTTCCACGCGATTCCGGCGGCATGGCGCGCCAGCTCTTCGGAGCGCGGCTGCGGGTAGACGCGGTACGCCTCGACGTAACGATCCAGGCCCACATGCCGGACGGCGTAGGAATCCGGATAGGAGTCTTTGAGATGGGGCCGTTCGCCGGCGTCGGGATCGGCGAAAACGATTTCCGCGCCCGTTTCGAGGCCCGTGCGGATGGCTTCGGTGAAGGGGTCTGCCGGCTCAATCGGGACGTATACGGCGCGGTCTCCGCCGGCCGATTCGTCGGGATAAAAGATCAGTGAGATTTCCGGCAGCCGCGCGACCGCCCGCAGCCACGCCGACTGAAGAGTGACCGGCAATTCCACCGCGATCACTTGCGGGCGGTCGCGCAGGATGGCGCGCCGCACTTCGATCGCGAACTCCAGCCGGCCCGGCGCCACCGGGAAGTACTGGAAGCGTCCCCGCTGGAGACTCCCCGCGTCAGGAAGCCGAAGGTCGCTCTCTTGGGACATAGCGCAACGCTTCCTCTCCCAGCACTTGCACCACCGCGATTTCGAGCGCCGCCGTCTCGTGCGTCCGTTCGGTGGCCAGGCTTTTGAGCTTGATGGCGAACCGCGCCACGTTGATGCCGTCGCGCGCCGTAAACCGCTCATCGGCCGCGTGGGCCGTCTGCAGGAAATCCGTCACGTACTCGAGGATGCGCTCTTCGGCGAATGGCAGGTTCTCTTTCAGGATCTGGTACTCCTCGTCGCGTTCCGGAAAATCGATGAAGATCTGCGGCTGCAGCCGGGAATGGATGTATTCGGGCAGTTCGAAGGTGGAGGCGTCGTCGTTCATGGTCGCCACCAGGCGGAAGTGCGGGTGAGCCTTGATCTTGATGCCGGCCACGATGGACTCCACGTAGCGCCGGTTGTCGAGCAGCGGCGCCAGGCTGGCCCAACTTTTCTCGCTCATGCGATTGCCTTCGTCGATGATGGCGATTCCGCCGCGCAGCATGGCGGTCACCAGCGGCGACGCCACATAGCGCAAACTGCCCGCGCCCTCGATCACCGGCGTCACCAGCAGATCCTCCGGACGCGTATCCATGGTGGCCTGCAGGATGTAGACCTCGCGGCCCATGCGCCGGGCGGCGGCATACGCCAGCGTCGTCTTGCCCACGCCGGGCTTGCCCAACAGGCGCGGATTCATGGGCAGGTCCTGATCGTTCACCACCATCCAGGCGGCCAGCAACTGCCGCATCAGCTCGCCCTGCCCAACCCATTTGGCGGACAGTTCATCCGGATGAGCCAGATGCAGTGTGACGCCTTCGATCTCGACGTTCATAGGCTCTCTCTATTATCCGGCATGTGACGGCAGCCGTGCCCGTCAAGCATACCGCGAATGAGGGAGCCTGCGGGGCCGCCGTCAAAGATTACGAAGCACGATGCGTTGGACTTTAAGGAGGAGGTCGACTTCCTGCAACGGAACCTGGAGCGCGGTCGAGATCTGCTCCGGGGCGTCGCCCTTCCGGTGCATACGCAGCACCTGACTGCGCTTGTTCATATTCAAGCCGGATTTGGGCGGAGAGGAAGTTACGGCCGGAAAGCCCTGCTGCGGCAGGTCGCGCACCTGCGCGGAGAGGCTGTCGAGCGTCTCGCGCCAGTTGCGCAGGGTGGCTTCGACGCTTCGACCTACTGCCTTCATGCGGTCTTCGGCGGCATTCACCATGGCCCGCGTCCGCCACACCGCAAACAGGCTCGCCGCCAGGGCCGCCACGGCGAACACCGCCGAGACACCCGCAACCAGGGGAACGGCCCCGATGGAAGCTGCGATTCCGTTCATCGCAAGCTCCGCAGGCGGTCCTGCCGGCTGGCGATTTCCTGAATCCGCACGCCGTAGTTGCCCTCCACCACCACCACTTCTCCGCGCGCGATCAGGCAGTGGTTCACCAGCACTTCGACCATCTCGTTGATGCCGCGGTCCAGTTCCACGATCGATCCGGTAGTCAGTTTGAGTACATCTTTCATCGGAACCTTGGCTTTGCCGAATGAAATGCTGACCGGTAGATCGACGTCCAGCAGGAGCTCCATGGTCCGCGAGACGGGAGCCGATCTAGCGGCGGAGCCGGCCCCGGCGTCTTGCGCAATGGCCATCTGGCCACTGGCTTCCGCGTCGTTGGGCGGCGGGGCAGTGACCAGGGTGACCAGTTGAGGGCTGAGCCCCATCAGCAAGGGTGGTTCATTGGGCGCGGCGCCTTCGGGCGTGCCGGCGAAAGTGATCGTGACCGCCGCCCATTCGCCGGGCGGGGAATCCGGAGTCCGCTCCGTGCCGGCTTCCGTGGTCACCTCGCGCCCCACGAGCGAGCCGATCGAGCGCGCCATCACGGCCAGCGATTGTCCCAGGATTTCCACCCACGTGTTCTTCGCTTCGGTGGTCTCGACCGTCTCCAGGCCGGCTGCCTTGAGCGTGAGAGCCCCGGCCTGTTCCCAGGTGGCGCGCGGCGCCGCCACCCACGCGGTGACTTGCGGCGCCGCCTGGAAGGGCTGCTCCCACCACAGATACTCCTTGCCGCATCCCAACTCGGACGCGGTCCCTCTGGCGGCCTGCCACTTCACTTCCGGCCGCTGATCGGTCATGGATTCGATTACCTGCGCCAGGCTCTCGGTCCACCGGTCCAGGAGCTGCTTGACGTTGGCCGCGCTGAAAACGTCGTCCTGGTTCATACCTCCACCACGCCTCGCGAGACCGGCCACTGTTTCGCCATGTGACTCCGCAGCCGCAGAATCGCCTGCGATTTCAACTGCGAGATGCGGGATTCGTGCAGCTTGACCACTTGAGCGATCTCCCGCAAGGTCAGTTCTTCCCGGTAATAGAGACCGAGGACCGTGCGCTCCATCTTGGGAATGCCGTCAATTCCCTCCGCCAGGAGCCGTTCCAGCTCCGATTTTTCCAGCACTTTGGAAGGAAGGTTGTCGTCTGCGTCCGGCAGGTAGTGCAGCAGGTCCTTGCCGTGCTCGCCGGTGGTGTACTCGAGGCTCGCGATGTTCAAGCCGCGAATCTCCACCAGGCGCTCATGGTATTCCTCGAGCGAGATCTCCAATTCTTCGGCGATCTCCTGTTCGTCGGGAGCCCGCTTCAGGCGCTGCTCGGCGGTCGAAATCGCGGCTTCGATCCGCTTGGCTTGGCGGCGCTTCTGCCGCGGGGCCCAATCCAGACCGCGCAGGCTGTCGAGGATCGCTCCGCGGATTTTGTACTCGGCGTAGGTCTTCAACTTAACGTTGTGGCTCGGATCGAAGTTATCGATCGCCGCAATCAAACCGATCACCCCGGTCGAAATGAGATCTTCCAGACTGATGTTCTCGGGCAGCCGCTCCTGGATCCGCCGCGCAATCAACCGCACCTGTGGCAGGTGCTGCAAAATGAGCCGTTCCCGCTCGTCGTCACTGATCGCCTCAGACACCGCATACGACTGCATACGCCTTCGCCTTGAACTTCGCTCCTAAGTGCACCGTTTCATCAACACACTCTCGTGTTCCGCGAAGACCGCTCCCTCACGCGGGTGCCCACTGGACGCGGCTCCGATCGGAGCCGCGCGCGTCAGCAAGCGGTCTGGCAAAACATGAATGAACTTCTAAAACCACGTCCTAAGCCGCCGACTGTGCCCGGCTGCCTTGCCCGCCCAGAATCAACTCCGCGAGCCGGCTGCGGCTGGCAGCCTCCAGATCTTCCGGTACGCGCTGCCCCGTCGCAAAGAAGGACAGCGGTTTGCCGGTTCGCACCGACTCATTGAAGATCGGGCCGAACGAGCCGGTTTCGTCCAGCTTGGTGAATATCAGACGCTGGGGCCGGAACGCTTCGAACGAATCCACCACACGAGATAGATCGGCGGATTTCATCGAGGACGATACGACCATTTGCGTATCGATATCGCTGCGCGTGGAGAGAAACTGCGCCAGCCCGCCGAAATCGGCCACATCGCCGGTTGCCAACCCCGGGGTATCGATGAAGATCAACTCTTTGCCACGGTTCTCTTCGATCGCCTGGGCCAGTGCGGCGACTGTTTCCACCACCTGAAAACCGACGCCCAGAATGGTGGCGAAGCTCCGCAACTGTTCGGCCGCCGCCACGCGGTAGGTGTCCGCCGAGAGGAGCAGCACCGGCCGCGGGCTGGCCAGGCCGTAATTCACCGCCAGCTTGACCAGCGTGGTGGTCTTTCCCCCACCGGGCGGACCGACCAGCGCCACGATGCGCGGCCGGGTTTCGCTCCGCCCGAGCAACGGCTCGACGCGGACGCGCGACTCCAGTTCTTCGGCCAGCGCGCGCTGGAAGCGGGCGCCGTCGATCCGCTCGGGCTCTCGCGCCTTGGCCGCGAGCGGCGGCGCCAGCCTGGCTTGGGCGGCGCTTACGATCTCGCGCGCCAGGTCCGGCGCCAGTTCACTCGCCGTGAGCGCTGCATACCCGTCGGAAACGTCCGGCGAAGCCCGCCACTCAGAGGGAGCAAAGGCCGTGCGCGTCAGAGCCCTCCGCATTCCTTCCAGTTCCTTCTTCAATTGCGCGATCTCGGCCGACAGCCGGTCGCCTGACGCCACTCGCCTGGCCGGCCCGCCGGAAGCGGGCATCGCGGTTGGGGGCGCGGCAATCTCCACCGCTGCCGCCAGATCCGTCACGATGACCACTTCGTAATCGCCCAGGTGACGCGTTTCCGGCGACGTCCGGCGGCTGTTGACCAACATGGCGTCCGGCCCCAGCTCCGCCCGCGCCATCGCCATACCGTCTTCCACCGAGTTGGCGTAATAACTTTTGATCCTCATCGCTCCGGGTTCCTCGTGCCGCTTCGGGCGAAGCGCGTCCGGCCCTGTCCGGCCTCTTGGGATCTATCGTCGGGCGCGCCCCATTCCTGTAGATCCCCGCTCACGAGAGATTCCCCAAAGATTGCACCCGCAGGCCCGGTGGTACTTCGTTATGGGCGATGAAGTAGAGGTTGGGAATGGTCGCTTCGGTGATCTGGCGAAGGAAGGAACGGGCGCCCGCGGAAGTGATCCCGACTACCGGAGTCTCCGGCGACCCCACGCGCGACGCTACGCGGTTGAGTATGTCGCGGATGGCCTGCGGCGCGAGCGACAGATGGCTGCTCTGCTCGCCGTGCTCGACGGCGGCCTCCACCGTCTGCTCGATCGAGGGATCGACGAACCACGCCGCCAGTTCCCCGGTACGGCCGAGATACGGCTTTACCACCGCGCGCCGCAGTGTCTGCCGCACGTATTCGGTAAGCAGCATGGGGTTGCGGGTCGCGCCGGCCGCTTCGCCGAGCGCCTCCAGAATCGAAACCGCGTCACGGATGGAGACCCGCTCCCGCAACAGGTTCTGCAACACTCTCTGCACCGTCGCCAGGGGCAGCAGCTTGGGAACCAGGTCTTCCACCACCTTGGGATGTTCCACGGCCACCCGGTCGAGCAGCCGTTTGGCGTCCTGGCGCGAGAATAACTCGTGGGCGTGGCGGCGGATGGCTTCGGAAAGATGCGTGCCCAACACGCTCACCGGATCCACCACCGTGTAGCCCGAACTGCGTGCCCGCTCGGCGCGTTCGGCGGGAATCCATAGCGCGCTCATCCCGAAAGCCGGTTCGCGCGTGGCCTGTCCTTCGAGCGGCGTCTGTCCGTGCCCGGTGGGAATGGCCAGTTCGCAACCCTGCGGCAGCTCGTACCGCGAGATCTCCACGCCCTTCAGGGAGATCAGATACTCGCGGCTGCGCAGGGAAAGGTTGTCGGTCACCCGCACCGGCGGAAGCAGGTATCCGAGTTCGCTCGCCAGTTGCCGCCGGATGGTCGAAATCCGCCGCAGCAGGGCCGAATCCTGCGCGCCCTCCACCAGCCCCACCAGTCCCAGCCCCACTTCGATGGCCAGCGGTTCCACGCGCAGCAGCGTCTCCAGGTTGTCTTTGGCCGAGGCCGGCTTCTGCTCCGGCGGCGCGGTCTTCTGCCTAGCCTCCTTCTGCCGCATCCGCCAGCCGACGGCGCTCGCGCCCGTTCCCAGCAGCAGGAACGGCAGCTTCGGCATCCCGGGCAACAACGTCAGCGCCACCAGCACACCCCCCGCCAGCATCAGCGGCCGCGAGTTGTTGAAAATCTGTTTTTGGAATTCGGCGCCCAGCCGCGCGTCGGAACTCGCGCGCGTGACAATCAAACCTCCCGAAATGGAAATCATCAGCGCCGGAATCACCGTCACCAGGCCGTCGCCGATCGTCAACACCGTGTAGGTTTCGAGCGCCTTGCTGAAATCCATGCCGTGCTGCAGCACCCCAATCAGGAACCCCGCGACGATGTTGATGCCGGTGATCAGGATGCTGGCCACCGCGTCGCGCTGCGTGAAGCGCGAGGCCCCGTCCATGGCGCCGTAAAACTCGGCTTCGGTCGCCAGTTGCTTGCGCCGCCGCTTGGCTTCGGTTTCGTCGATCAGCCCGCCGTTCAGGTCCGAGTCGATGGACATCTGCTTGCCCGGTAAGGCGTCCAGCGTGAAGCGCGCCGTGACCTCCGAAATGCGTACCGCGCCGTGATTGATCACCACGTACTGGATCGCGATCAGGACCAGGAAAATCACCGCCCCGATGATGTAATTGCCGCCCACCACGAAGCTGCCGAATGCGCCGATCACCTTACCCGCGGCCGTGGTCCCGGTGTTTCCGTTCAGCAGGATCAACCGCGAAGACGAGATGTTCAGTGCCAGCCGGAACAACGTCAGCAACAGCAGCGTGGTCGGGAACGAAGTGAATTCGACCGGCCGCACCAGGTACAGCGAGACCATCATGACGGTGATCGACATCAGCAGATCGGTGACGATCAGCAGGTCCAGCACGAAGCCGGGCAGCGGCGTGATCAGCGCAATCACGATCCCCAGCACCGCCAGCGGCACCGCCAACTGGCGGAACTCTTCGAGCGCCAGCCCGCGCACCCAGCCGGGAGAGCCCCCTGCCGCCGGCAACCCGGCCGGCGCCGCCATGGTTTTCGCGGGCGTCATCAGGCTAACCTCCGTTTATCACCGATGTTCAGTGGCGATGCGGTGGCGCGCGCGCTCTGGCGTGCCGCGCCGGCACTCATGAGGATGCTGAAAAAGCCAATTTCAGCCGCCGATGAACACCGATGAACACGGATCAGTTTTTGGTTTTCAATCTGCGTTAATCTGCGTTCATCGGCGGCTAAGCCTTTTTCATCAACCTCATTCATGCCGACGACCGGCGACGACCGGCGACCCGTACCCCGCCAGGGTGCCGGGACGAGGCTCGACACCCCGGCGAGAGAGTGCGCCACCTCATCGGGCCACGGTTGAGAAATGCGCACTAGCCGGGGAGCCTTCCGTTCATGAGTTTGAAAATGTAGGCCAGAATCTCCGCCACCGCGCGGTACAGATGCGGCGGGATCTCCTGCCCCACTTCCACCGACTGGTACAGCGCCTGCGCCAGAGGCGGATTCTCGATGATCGGCACCTGGTGTTCCACGGCCTTCTGGCGGATCCGCAGCGCCAGATAGTTCTTGCCCTTGGCCACCACCACCGGAGCCGCCATGCTCTCCACCTGGTAGCGGATGGCCACTGCAAAGTGCGTAGGATTCACCACCACCGCGGTGGCTTTGGGAACCTCTTTCATCATCTGGCGCCGCAAGCGCTCGCGCTGCAGCCGGCGAATCCGCGCCTTCATTTGCGGATTGCCTTCCAGGTCCTTCATCTCTTCCTTGATGTCCTGCTTGCTCATGCGCAGGTCTTGCTTGTAGCGGTGCATCTGCCGGACCAGGTCCACGGCGCCAAAGACCAGGAACAGCCCGGCTGCTTTCCAGAACAGTTCGATCAGAGAGCCGCCGATGAACCGCGAGCCGTTCTCCACGCTCGCGAGCGGCAGAGCCAGGATCTCCTCCAGCTTGTGGCGCGCCATGGCGTACACCGCCCACAGGAAGAGCGGCAGCAGAAGGACCGCCTGGAACAGCGACGGCAGGTTCTGCCGCGGCAGCTCGCGCAACCTGGAAAGCGGATTCAGCCGCGCCGGGTCCGGCGCCAGCTTCTTCAGGCTGAACCCGAAACGCGTGGTGATCAGCCGGAACGCGAGCGTCGCCAATGCCACCGCCAGGCCGCCCAGCGCCAGCGGCAGAAAGTGCTGCCAGAAGAGCCGCCAGGCGATGTGCGTCAGGTCGGCCGCCCCCCAACCGCCGGCGAAGGCGCGCGCGAACAGCCAGCGCGTGGTCACGCGGAATTGTGCCCACCAGTGCGCTCCTCCCACGCCCAGCAGGCCCAGGAATACCATGAACTGCAGCGCTCCGACGAATTCCCGCGCGGAGGGAAACTGGCCTTCTTCGCGCGCCTTTTCCAGGCGCCGCTGGGTCGGTTGCTCGGTCTTCGAGGATCGGTCCGCCATCCCGCCTCATATCCCCAACATCCGCCGCGCCGCCGACCAGGCTTGGCCGCTCGATTGCATCAGAATGCGCGGGAACAGCGACATCACCCAGCTCAACACCACCAGAGCCGTCAGCATTTTCGCCGGAAAAGCCAGCGCGAGCAGTTGCATTTGCTGATTCAGCCGGCCGAGCAGGGCCAGAGCGAAATCCACCAGCACCAGCAGCGCCACCACCGGCAGCGCCAGGCGCACACCGACGGAAAACATGCCGGAGGCCAGCCTGATCAGAGCCTCCCCCGCCGGCACGCCAAAGACGTAGGTCCCGGCCGGAATCCGGTCCAGGCTCTGTGCGAACAGCCGCAGGATCTCGCGGTCGAGCCCCAGCGCGAAAAACAGCATGCCCGCCGCCAGTTGCGCGAACACCAGCAGCACGCCGGAGTCGGCCTCCGTGTTCGGATCGATGGTCTGGGCGTATGCGTAACCGGCCTGCAGCCCCAGCACCTGCGCCGCCAGCGTGAAGGCTTCGAGCACAATCGCCACCGTCACGCCGATCGAGATCCCCACCACGGCCTCCGACGCCGCCCAACCGGTCATCTTCATGGCCGTCACCTGGCCGGCTTCGACCACCGGCCAGCGCGCCCGAAGCGCCAGCGTGAATCCCAATGCCAGCGCCGCGCGCACCGGTTCGGGCGCGCCCTTTACCCCCGGTAGCGGCACGAAGGTGAGCGCTCCCGCCACCCGCGCCAGCACCAGCAGGAAGCCGTACAGCGTGGCCGCCGAAAGCACCAGCTCAATGGGCATAGCGGCCCAGATCCCCCAGCAGCGCCGCGGTGTAGGCGCAGATCTTCTGCACCATCCACGGCATCATGAGCAGCAGTCCCAGCAGAAACGCAATCAGCCGCGGGATGGTGCTGAAGGCGCTGTCCTGCATCGAGGTCGCGATCTGCACCAGGCTGATCGCGATGCCGGCGAAGAATCCAATCGCCAGCAGCGGCGCCGCCAGCCAGAACGTCGTCATGAGACAATCGCGGATGATCTGGACAACCGCTTCCGGACTCATGAGTAGAAACTCTTCATCAGCGAGCCGACCACCAGGTTCCACCCGTCCACCAGGACGAACAGCATGATCTTGAAGGGCGCCGAGATCATCACCGGAGGCAGTTGCACCATGCCCACCGAGAGCGTCACCGATGCCACCACCAGATCGATCACCAGAAACGGCAGGAACAGCACCGCGCCGATCTGGAAGCCGGTCTTCAATTCGGAGAGAATGTAGGCCGGGATCAGGACTGTGAGGTCGAGATCCGCCGGCGCGCGCGGCGCCGGCTCACGCGCGATTTCGAGGAACAAGCGAATGTCCTTCTCCCGCGCGAATCGCACCAGAAACGTGCGCAACGGCCTGGAAGCCGCGTCCATGGCCTGCTGCGGATTCATTTTGCCTGCTTCCATGGGTTCCCAGCCCTGGTGGTACATGTCGGCCGCCACCGGCTGCATGATCACGATCGTCAGAAACAGGGCCAGGCCGAGCAGCACCTGATTCGAGGGCGTGGACTGCGTTCCCAGCGCTTGCCGCAGAAAGTGCAGCACCACGGTGATGCGCAGGAACGGCGTCATGGCCATCACGGCGGCGGGCAAGAGCGTGAGCAGCGTCAGCAGAATCACCACCTGCATGGGCACGCTCAATCCAGAAGAGTCTTTTCCGGCCGATATGCCGAGAAGGGAGAGAGGTTCGGCCGCGCCTCTCGCCAGCGGCACCGCCGCCGCCGCCACCGCCATCACGCTAACCAGTCTCACCGCCCCGCCTCTCGCGCGCCGTCAATCTCCCGGCTCGAGAAGCTCTCGACCAGCGCACACCCGGCCGGCGACGCCGCCACCAGCATCGTCCGATCGCCCAACCGCACCAGATGCAGCGTGTGTTGCGGCCCCAGCGCCAACCGCTCGAGACACTCCATTCTTCGTCGCGCCGCTCTTCTCGCCGGCAAAATCCCGGCGATGCCGCGCCGCCGCAACCACCACAGCGTGGCGGCCAGCAGCGCGAGCACCGCCCCTACCGCTCCCATCTGTCCGATCCATTCCATACCGATCCGTCCTCAGTTTTCCCGGAAGTCGGTGATCCGCACCCCCAGCCTGTTTTCGATCACCACCACTTCGCCGGAGCCGCACAGCACGCCGCCGATGTAAATGTCGATGTTTTCGCCGGCCGAGCGCGCGGTCTCGATCACGCTGCCCTCTTCCAGGCGCAGCACCTCGCGCGTGGTCATCACCCGCCGGTCGAGTTCGACTTCGATCTCCACCGGGACATCCCCCAATGGCGCTATCTCTTCCTGGGGATTCATCGGCGGATCAGCGGATTAAGTTGATAGTGTCCTGGCTCAATTGATCGGCCGTGGTCACCACCTTGCCGTTGGCTTCATACCCGCGCTGGTAGACAATCAGGTTCGTGAACTCCTGCGCGATGTCCACTGTCGACGCTTCCACCGAGCCGCCCGCGATGGTTCCGCGGCCCCCCGTTCCGGGCACGCCGATGGATGGCGTGGCGGTCCGCTCGCTGAGCTGGAAGTTGTTGTTGCCCGCGGCAATCAGCGTATCCGGGTTGCGGATCGAAGCCAGCGCCACCTGACCCACGGTGACCTGTTCGCCATCCGAATACTGCGCCACAATCGACCCGCCGTCGGCCAGGCCCACGTGAACCAGTTGCGCCGCCCCCGCCCCGTTCTGCGCGCTCGCCGACGAGGCCGACGGCTGCCCGAACTGCGTGATCCTCCCCGACCCGTCGCTGTTGTACGGATTCCAGGTGATGGCTTGGCCCGACGCCGCTCCATCGGCCAGGTCCGGCATAGTGAACGCGATCGGGCTTCCATCGGCCGGATCCGTGAGATTCCCGTTCGCGTCGAATGTCAGGCTACCCGTGGCGATGGTTGACCCGGTCGGATCCACCAGATCCGACCCCGGAATCGACACCGAGTAACTCCACGCATTGGCCCCGGTCTTTTGAAAGCTGAGCGTCAGCACGTGGGAGGTCCCCAGGCTGTCGTAGACCGTCATCGGCGCCGAAAAATCCGACGTCGCGTCCGCTGTCGCCGCCGAGTTCAGGTTCATGTCGATCGTTAGCGATGAGGTGGGTGTCGGAGCTTTCAGCGTTCCCACCGGCACCACGATGTTCCCGATCGGGCCATTGGTATCCACCTGCCCGGTAGTCGGATCGATGGTGGTCCAGCCCTGTACCGTGTCGCCGGTATCGGTCAGCAGGTTGCCGTTCTTGTCCGTCACGAAATTGCCGGCGCGCGTGTAGTACTGATTCCCGGAGGAGTCGTGGACCACGAAGAAGCCGTCTCCCTGGACCGCCGCATCCAGCACCCCGGCGCTCGATTGAATCGCCCCCTGGGTGAATTCCCGGACCGTGAACGGCGTCCCGGTCCCGAATCCCACCTGTGTGTCGCCCAAGCCGGCGCCCAGCGACTGCGTCACCAGATCGCGGAAACAGACCTCGCTCATTTTGAACCCCGGCGTATTCATGTTGGCCAGGTTGTTGCCTACCACGTCGATGGCGGTGGAAGTCGCGTTGAGAGCCGATAGTGCGGTCGAAAACGATGTAAACATAAGATTCTCCCGTTTAATTCGTGAAGCCTTAGCTGCTGGTCTGGCCGGCCACCAGTTGATCCAGATCCTGGCGGATGGCCGTAATGTCCTCGCCGGAGGTGACGGATTGCTGCAGTTGCTGCATCTGCGCCAACTGCGTCACGAACGTCGTGCTGTCGGTCGGGTTGGTCGGGTCTTGATTCTCGAGTTGCGCCACCAGAAGCTGCAGAAACATGTCCTGGGTTTGACTCGCGGTCGTCGAGGCCGAACTGCCCGTCGAAGTGGGACTCTGGCCGCTCGATGCCGCGTTGGATGTCAGTGCGAGCGGTGTAATCGTAGTCATGCTGATTTACCTCCTGGCGCCGCGGTTGCGGCGCAGTCTATGGAATAGATGAGAAAAGCCATGCGAAGTCCTTTCCTGCGTTCTGGGATGGGGTCTCGTTCTCCTGAGCCTTGGGTTTGGGTTGCTGCTGCGGCTCGCGTTGTCTCTGGCCGCCGTTCTGTCCCGGTTGGCGCTCGGAATTCTGCGACGCCGCCGCGGGCGCCGCTTCGGCAGCGCGCTGGCGCTCGGCCGTGCCCGCCGGATGCCAGGTCTCGGCGCGGAATCCGGTCTGCTCCAGCTTGGTCGAGAGCGCCGGCAGATCTTCGCGCAGTTCTCCGGCCAGCCCAGTGTTGGGAGTGCGTACCTCGACGTGCATGTCGCCCGCGCGCTCCGAAACCCGCACTTCCACCCGCCGGTCTCCCTGGCCCGCCAATTCCAACTTGATATCGTGCGCGGCCGCCGGCTTGGGTGCAACGGGCGCGGCCGCCGGTTCGGTTGCCGCAGCCGGGGGCGGGGAATCCGGAGCGCTTTCGCGCGGCTGCGCGTCGTTTGCCGCAAGCGGTTGCGGGGTGGTTGCCGGACGCGCCGTCACCGCTGGCTCAGGTGCCCCCGCGGCGGAGACTTCCGGTTTGCGAACCGGTTCCCGTGAGACGTCCGGCTGCCTGTTCGAAGCGGCCTGGATATCGTGCAAATCCTCCCGCTCGCCGCGTCCCGTCGCGCCGGTCGCTGCCGCCGTATCCCCAACCGGCCCCGCTTCGATCGGGTCGGCCGCGCGATTCGGGAGTTCGACACCTGGCGCTTCTGGCGCCGCCTCCACCGGGCTGAGCCGCGCGGTGAAAGCCACCACCATCGGCCGCGCCGCGCTGCTCTTGGTCGCGTCGTCCGGCGGTTCCAAGGCCGCTGGCACGGAGTTGGCGGCCGGTTGCGCGGCAGCGGGCGCCGCCTCTTCCCCACTTTCCTCCGTATTCGCATCCGGTTGGCTCTGTGCGGCTGTCTGCCCCGTCGCGGCCGGCGCCGCGAGCGGTCGGCCGCCCACGGTCCCTGCGTTCGGCGCCCTGTTCTTCCCGGTCGCGCCTGGGGAGGGCGATCGCCCTTCGCGCCACGGACGAGGCGGCCTATCTTCTTCCAGGACGGGGCTTGCCGCCGGACGCCCGGCTGCCGGCAACCCGGCGGCGGGGAGTTGTGTCTGCGCCGGAACCATCCTGGCGGTGGACGAAACCCGCAAACCATCGGAGCGGCCCCGAACCGCTTCCTGTTCTGGCACGGCCCCTGGCCGATCCTTCGTGCCCCCCGGCCGCGCCTGCGGAGCGCTCGGGCTGGCTTTGGCTACGGATCGAGCGCCGGCTGTCCGCGGGAGCTTTACCTCCGTGCCCGCCTGCATCACGTCTCGCACCCGCTGAGACTTCGCCGCAACCCCGCCAGGTCCCTGAGCGCGTGGTATGGTGCCTTCCCGCAACCCCTCTGTCACGGGGCGCCCACTGGGCCCGGCTCCGATCGGAGCCCCGAGCGTCGGAAGCTGTGAAGAAACCGCTGAGATCGCCGGGTTGACAGACGAAAGCGTCTGTCCCACTTTGGTTCGCAAGGGGTCGTCCGGCGCACTTTCCCCGGGGGCCGGCGAACCAGCCGGCGCCTGCCCGGCCGCGGCCTCGTTGCGATCCTGCCTGCCGCCCGCCGTCTGCCGGAACGTTGCGTCCGCATCCGCCGCAGTCCCGCCCGCTGTCTCCTGCTCTGCCGCGGCCTCTGCCGCGGCGAGCTTCGAATCCGGCGCACCGTTCTTTGTTACCGGCGCCGCGGCCTGAGCGAAGTTCAGAGGCGTAGTCCGGAACTCCGCTCCCTTACGGTCGCGGCTCGCGCGATCTTCCGGCGCGTCCGGCCCGTCGCTCATCGGCGTCGCGATGGCCACCGGCAGTGAGGCGCCCGATTGCGGAGTCACCTTCACCAGGGCCGCCGCCGCATCGCCGGACGGGTCCGGTGTCGCCGCTCGCTCGGCGGTCAGGCTAAAGTTTCCGAGGGCCCCATCCCCGGTCTCCGCGCCGGCATCAGCCGGTTTCGCCGGATGGCTCACCTGCGGAGCGGCTGCCGGCGCCGCCATCCAGAATGCCACCCGCGGTGCGTCTTCTTTGTCGACCGCCGGAGCGTCTTTCTTGATCACCGGAGCGGAGCCGGCTTCGCACGCGCTCACCAGGCTCTCCAGCAGCGTGGTGAACTGCGCCTGCGGCTTGGCGGCCGGCATTGCGGCCTGTCCCACCGGTCCAGTCGCCGTCGCACCGCCCGCTTCCTTGCGCCACGGGCTGGAAGATCCGTCGAGCCCGTTGCCCGCGAAAGCCAGCGCCGGCCCCTGGCCGGCCGCAAAAGATGCTTGAGGGGCGAGAGGCTGCACGCCGTCTCCATTGCAGATCGGCGCCCAAACCGCCCGCGCACATTCTTCAACCGGTTACCGCGCCCAAGCAAGGCAAGAGCTTGCCACGCGGCCTCTCCTCGGCAAGAAACTGCCGCGCTCCGGCGCTTCCCCGCCACTGCTCATCGGCCGCCGTGCGCGCAGTTTGAGAGGTTTATCTCTTTTTCTCTTCTTGGCCCTCGGTTTGCACTCTGCTCCCCGCTATGGATCCCTTGACCGCTATCGCGGCCAGCGGCCTTCGTGCCCGCATGGAATCGCTGGACCTGCTGGCCAACAATTCCGCCAACTCGTCCACCAGCGGATACAAGGCCGACCGCGAGTTCTATAGCCTCTACGTCGCCCCGGAAGCTCAGGATGCCGGTTCCTCCACGACCATGCCGCTCGTCGAGAGCCCCTGGATCGACCTTGCCCAAGGCACGCTCCGCCCCACCGGAAACTCGCTTGACCTGGCCCTCTCCGGCAAAGGTTTCTTCAGTGTCGATGGCCCCAGCGGAACGCTCTATACGCGCAATGGAAACTTCCGCCTGAACAGCACGGGCAAACTCGTTACCGCCGATGGCTACCCCGTGCGGGGCGCGGCCGGCGCCATGACTCTCGAAGCCTCGCTCCCCATCGATGTCGCGAGCGACGGCTCCATCCAGCAAGGCGGCCAGACCGTCGGGCAGCTCTCCGTGGCCGATTTTCCCGGCGCTGCCGGCCTCCTCAAGCAAGGCTCCAATTATTTCCGCGCCGCCGATCCCACGTTGGCGCCCGCGGCGGCCACCGGCGCTTCCGTCGAGCAGGGCAAGCTCGAAGATTCCAATGCCGGCTCCGCCCAGGCGGCCATTAGTGTCGTCGGCATCATGCGCCAGTTCGAAATGCTGCAAAAAGCCGCCCAAATCGGCAACGACATGGGCAAACAGGCGATCGAGCAGGTCGCCAGAGTAGGTTCCTGACAGGAGATCCGATGACCCGAGCACTCTACAGCGCCGCTAGTGGCATGAAGGCGCAGGAAACCAACATCGATAACATCGCCAACAATCTGGCCAACGCCAACACCGTGGGCTATAAGATGCGCCGCGCGCAATTCCAGGACTTGATGTACCAGAGCGTGTTGCAGCCCGGCACCGCTTCCGGCCAGCAGACTATCGTGCCGGCCGGGCTGCAACTCGGCCTCGGTACGCGCGCCTCTTCGAACGAGATCATCTTCACTCAAGGCGCCTTCTCCCAGACCAGCAATCCGCTGGATCTGGTGATTCAGGGCAACGGCTTCTTCCAGGTGCAACAGCCTACCGGGAACCTCGCCTATACCCGCGCCGGCGAATTCCAACTCGATAAGAACGGCAACATCGTAGACGCCAACGGCAACCCCCTCCAGCCGCAAATCACCCTTCCGCCGGACGCCCAGGCCATTACCATAGCCACCGACGGCACGGTCTCCTACACTCTCCCCAACCAGATCGCCGCCCAGCAGGCCGGACAGATCCAGCTCGCCAACTTTCAGAATCCCGCCGGGCTCAACAGCCTTGGCAATGGCCTCTACCTGCCCACCGACGCGTCGGGCGACCCTACGGTCGGTGTGCCCGGCAGCGCCGAAGGCATGGGCACCCTGTTGCAGGGATACACCGAACAGTCCAACGTTTCCATCGTCGACGAGTTCATCAACCTGATCCAGGCGCAACGCAGCTACGAAGCCAATTCCAAAGTGGTTTCCGCCGCCAACGACATGTACCAGCAGGTCAACAATCTCCAGCGATGACCCCGCTCGTTCCATTAGCTGTCTCAGCCTGCCTGGCCATCAGCCCCGGCTCGGATCGCATCCTGATCCGCGATCTGGCCGGCGCCTTTCCGGGTTTGGAATCGGTCGCGCCCGATCTCGCGGTCGCGCTGGCTCCGGCGCCCGGCGTCGAGCGCGTGTTCCGGCTGCCGGAACTGCGCCGTCTGGCGGCGCGCTTCAACCTGCCAGTCTCGCCCGCTTCGGAGGTCTGTGTCGCCCGTCCGGTCTCGCCGCCCGATCCCGCCCTGTTTCTGGCTGCCATGCGGAAGGAATTGCCGCAAGCCGCCATCGAGATCGAGGACTACAGCCGCCAGCCGCTGCCCGCGGGCGATCTGACCTTTCCCGCGGCTTCTCTGCGCCACGCCCCTCGGGAGACTCTCTGGATCGGCTACGTGCGGTATGCCGGCGACCGGCGCTTCACCGTCTGGGCCCGAATCAAGCTCTCTATCGCGGTCGAGCGCGTGGTCGCCGCCGCCGATCTCGCCCCCAACCGGCCCATCGACGCCACCCAACTGCGCCTCGAAACACGGGACGAGTCTTTTGCGGCCGGCGTTTTTCCGAAGTCCATCGACGAGGTGGCCGGCAAGTGGCCGCGGGTTGCCATTCGCGACGGCTCTTCCATCCGCGCCGTCGAGCTCCAGGTGCCTCCCGACGTGGTCCGCGGAGAGACCGTTCACGTCGCAGCCCGCGACGGCGGCGCGCTCGTTTCACTCGAAGCTCGCGCCGAAGCTTCCGGCTCGCGCGGCGATATGATCCCGGTTTCCAATCCCGCTTCCCACCGGCGGTTCCGGGCGCGTGTCGAAGGTTCGGGCCGCGTCTCGGTGGACAGTTCGCTCCCCAAGGTGAATCCATGAAACGGCTTCGTATTCTGGCAGTCTCGCTCGCGCTCGCGGCGTGCTCCCACAGCGCGCTCGCGGCGGCCAAAAAGAAAAGCACGGCCGCTCCCAGCCCGCCCGCGCCGCTTGATCGTTACGTGGCCGAGGCCGAAGCCCGCCGCTCCGCCGCATCGGCGGCCACCACCCCCGGCTCCATCTGGCTAGCCGGCTCGCGCCTGGCCGACGCCGCTCGCGACGTGCGCGCCAGCCAGGTGGATGACGTGCTCACCGTGGTGGTCGCCGAGCAGGCTTCCGCCGTCAGCACCGGCAACACCAAAACGCAGCGGGCTTCCAGCACCCAGAACAGCATAGCCGCCCTGGCGGGCATTACCAAAGCCACCGGCGCGCTGGCCAATCTTGCGAACATTGCCGGCAACACCCAAATCAACGGCCAGGGCACCACCAGCCGCACCACCACCCTGTCCACCACTCTCACTGCCCGCGTCACTCACGTGCTGCCCAACGGCGGTCTGCTGGTGGAGGCCACCAAGGACATTCAGATCAATTCCGAACGCCAGATCATCACCGTGCGCGGGGTGGTCCGCCCCGCCGACATCGATCCCACCAACAGCGTCCAGTCGAACCGGCTCGGCGAACTGGAAGTCCGTGTCAACGGCAAAGGTGTGGTGGGTGACGCCATCAAACGTCCGTTCTTCCTCTACCGCCTGTTGCTCGGGCTGCTGCCTTTCTGAAGATGAAACCATCCTTCCTTGCCCTCTCCATCGCCTGCTCGCTTCTGGCCTCCTCGCTCGCGGCGGCGCGTTTGAAGGACCTCGTCGATATCGAGGGTGTTCGCGAAAACCAGTTGATCGGTTACGGCCTGGTGGTCGGCCTGGCCGGAAAAGGGGACACCCAGCAGACCGTCTTTTCCAATCAGAGCCTCACCAACCTCCTGGAACGCATGGGCATTTCGGTCTCTCCGACGGCCATCCGCGTGAAGAACACCGCCGCCGTCATGGTCACCGCCACGCTTCCGGCCTTTGCCCAGCCTGGCCAGCGCATCGACACCACCGTGGCCGCCATCGGAGACGCCGGCACCCTGCAGGGCGGCATCCTGATTCTGACCTCCCTGCGCGGCGCCGATGGCCAGGTCTACGCGGTTGCGCAGGGTCCGGTGGTGACCGGCGGGTTCGTGGCCGGCCGCGGCGGCGCGAGCCAGACCGTCAACCATCCCACCGTGGGACGCGCGCCCAACGGCGCCACCGTCGAGCGGGCCGCTCCTTCGGTAGCCCCCAAATCCACCGTGCGTCTGCAATTGCGCCAATCCGACTTCACCACTTCGACCCGTATCGTCGCGGCCATCAACCAGAAGTTCGCGGCCAAGGACGCTCCCGCCGCGCGGGCCGAAAACTCCGGCCTGGTGAGCGTGTCGATTCCGGCCCCTTTCGCGTCCCGCACCACCGAATTCCTCTCCGAACTCGAGAATCTCACCGTGGAGGCCGACCGCCCCGCCCGCGTGATCGTCAACGAGCGCACCGGCACCATCGTCCTGGGTAAGGACGTGCGCGTCGCCCCGGTCGCCATTCTGCACGGCAACCTAAACGTGGAAATCCAAACCAACCTGGCGGTGTCGCAGCCCGGCCCGCTCTCGCAGGGCTCTACCGAGGTGGTTCCGCAAACCACCGTCGGCGCCAAAGAGGAAAAGGCGCGCAGCATCGTGCTGAAACAAGGCGCCACCGTCGAGGAACTCTGCCGCGCGCTGGCCGCCATCGGTTCCACCCCGCGCGACATCATCGCCATCCTGCAGAGCCTGCGCTCCGCCGGCGCGCTCGAAGCCGAAATTGAGGTGATCTAATGAGTCCCGTCAACCCCGCGAATTCGGTGGGCCGGATGGCCGCGTCGCTGGCGCTCACCCGCACACCGCCGGCGGCCGCCACCGACAGTCCGGCCAAAATCAAGGACGCCGCGCAACAATTCGAAGCTCTCCTACTGGCGCAGATTCTCCACTCCGCGCACGAAAGCGGAGGCGGCTGGCTTGGGTCGGGCGGCGATTCCTCCAGCGACAGCCTCGGCGATTACGCCGAACAGCAGTTGGCCGCCGTCATGGCCAAAAACGGTGGCTTGGGCCTCGCCAAGATGATCGCCCAAGGCCTCGAACGCAAGAACAATTCCTCCCAGCCAGCGCCAACGTCCCCCTAGAGAGGCTGCTGGAAGACCCAATTTCAGCCGCTGATGAACCTAGCTATAGCTAAGACTAGTGGACCGGCGGAGCGTCGGACCAGTATTCGAAGGTGCGGCCTTTCGGCGCCCCATATTGCGCTCTAGCTGGCGCTTGACCTCGATGAACTCCGAGGTTGTCACCACATACTGGGGTTGCTGCTGAAGCAGTTCCTGCACGTTGGTTTGGGCGTACTGGATACGTGTCGCCGTCTTCGGATGCGAGCGGAAAAGCTCCGATGCCGTGCCGGGTTTTTTCTTTTCCAGGGCCTCTATCCTTTCGAAGAAATCGATAAACGCCGTGGGATCGTAACCGGCTTTGTAAAGATACTGCAGGCCCAACAAGTCCGCCTCTTGTTCAAAGCCGCGAGAGAACTTCAGAAAGGTGAGTGGCAGGGCAAGGCCAGCGCCCTGGCGGACGGCGAATCCGGGCCACCCGCCGAGGAAGATCAACGGGAGGCTGGCTATATCGACGATCTGGCCTCGCGAAGCCTGACGAGTTCCGTGACGTGCCGCGATATGCGCAATCTCGTGCGCTATAGCTCCCGCAAGTTCCGCCTCGGTCTCGGCCTTCATAACCAGGCCGGTGTTAACGAAGAGAAAGCCGCCGGGCAGAGCGAAGGCATTCACCTGGTCGCTATCGATCATCTTGGCCGTTACCGGAACCTTAATGTCGGAGTTGCGAGCCAGGTTCTGGGCAAGACGGTTGATGAATTCCGCCGGAATGGGATCATCCACCAGTTTGGCTTCTCTCTCCACTTCCTGCGCCAACTGCTTGCCCAAGGCCATTTCCTTCTCCAAGGAATAGAAGTTGACGCCCTTGCCAACGTCGCGATTGCCGATCTGGTCCGGGTCTTTCTTTGGGTCTTTGGACTGCGCGTCGAGCGGCAACAGCGCCCCTGTGCCAAGTGCTATTGCCAGTGCTGCACGCAGAATCGAATCTGTTCGTTTCATAGTCAACCCTCACTGTGCCGTGACCCTGTTCGACGTCGCGGGCCGGCTTTGGCTTTCTGACCGTTAAACACCGCCCAACGTTCTTTCGGGGCTGGCGATGAAGCACGTTGCAACCTCAAGATCGCAGCATTCAGATATGCCGATTCTGCCCGCAATTCCGCCAACATCCGCTCGACATCCACGGATGGAGGACTTGGCCTTCCCGGCTGAACCTGCGGCGGCACGAACTGCTCATGAAGTACGGGTGCCTGGTCATTTTCGGCAACTCGCCTTAACTCGGTGAAGCCTGAGGCGAGTTTGCCGGATACTGAGGTCCATTCAGGCCTTTTGGGAAGCAAGATTGCGTGATGGGCTTCTTCTATTAACGCCGGTGCTTTCCCTTTTTTCATGACGTTCGCCTCATCTGTGGGTTCACCGCACCCGAGCTTGCCCGGGTCCGGAACCGACAACCGTCGTCACGCTGCTCTATCGCGATAGTTCTTGGGGGCAGCATAGCGCAGCACCCCATTCCGCCAAGTTCCACCGCCTCTTGCTTCCTGATTTCGTCATTCAAGCTACTGAACATTTTGCTAAATCTCCTCTTCGCAGAGGCGCCGACTTGGGATGTTCCGCCGGGTATGCCTGGTTTGCCCAATGCCCCCAGGCGAGGTTCAAAACCCTGCTCACCTCTTGTTTGTCCAGCGGCTTCGCAAGCACGTCGTAGCCGCCGAGGTTCAGGACTTCCGCCCACAGGTACTCGTCGGCCAGGCGGGACGTCACAATGACGGGCGGCGGGTTGGGCAGCGACAGCGCTATCTCCAGAACATCTTTCCAGTCGCAATCTGCAAGGTCCCGCTCACAGACGACAATGCAAGGATGGTTATCAAGCAAATGGAGAGCCACCTCCAGGCAGTTCCGTACACGGTGTGCCGGCCACGGGAGACGATCGAAAATGGGGTCGCGGCCGCAGTTATTCTCAACCGGACCGACAATCAAAAGCGTGGGAGCAGCACCGACGCTTTCGCCAGGCCATGCGCACCATGCTGTTACCGATTCCTGGTTCTTCATTCCTCACCTCTTTCCTCGTGATGGTGCACCCGTTCGGACCAACCCTCATTCCAACGGCGGCGCGACCCGAGTCTGTAGCCTCTCCCTCCTGCTGGCTGTGCCCAGCGAGAGCCTTACATCGAGGAGCCGCCAGAGCTTACACCAGAAACCTGCGTTTGGCCGCCATCGGCCGAAACGGGAACATCAATGGGATGAAGACGCCTCCGGCGGGAGCCGATGCCTGTGCCTCGAAAACCACTAAGGGGGCCGCTTGTCTTCGTCTCCTGCGCGGCTCTCTTGTCTACGAGGCTATTCGAAATACTTGATTCCGGCGTATAAGCCGCTGAACAGGATACCCGATATCAACAGCACCATGATGTAGAACAACCGGCGCTCTCGCGGCGTTGTTGAGGCTTGATCGTCGCGTTTGATCTCTTCATCCAAGCTAGTGAACATTTGATCCTCCCATCAGAGACTCTTGACTTGATTGCGATTGCCGCTGCAAAGTGGCGTGGACCGCCTCTGGAAGCCCGGATAGCGCCTGTGCGATGCGCGCAAAACCTTGCTTAGGGATCGCGCAAGAATAAACATACAGAGCCGAACCGTGGCGCACGCACTCCTGCGTGCCGCGTCGCGACTCATCGCGACGCGCGTCGACCACCCCAGCGTGTCGGCAGGAGTGCCGACACGGCACGCACGAGTGCGTGCGCCACATGGTCGCACTCAGAGAATGTGAAGTTATTTTTGCGCAGTTCCTTAGTACACCGTTTCATAAGTACACTTTCGCATTCTGCGAAGATCGCTCCCTCACGGTCGTGCGACAAGTCGCGGCTCGGATCGGAACCGCGCGCCAGCAAGCGGTCCTGGATACGTTAGCGAACTTCTGAAGTGACGTACTTAGGGACCCTCGCCTCCGCTGGCTGGCGGTTACCGCTGCAAGCTAGAGGGAGGAACCTTGCTGAAAGACAATCCGGAGCTTGGTTCCACCGATGTGGACCTCAGTGATCCGTTTGACGCCGTTTTCTTCTCGAGAAACAACTTCGGTGTCCTCAAACTTCTTGTCCACGCCTTCCACCTTGGCGGCGACATCAGTTGCGTTGCCGGTTTTGAGCTCCGTAAGGCGAACCTTGGGTTCATTGCCGTCGCGGTGAACAAGCATCGTGTAATCACCCCCATCGAGTTCAGCCGTTCCGATTGTCGCACTCGAGAGCACAACGCTATAGCTCTTGGGCGCATCGCCATACGCAGTGCGGACCAATAGTCCGAATACCGCAAGGGTGAGAATAAAAGTGATCTTCATCTTCAGTGACCTCCTCTTGGTCTGTTTCCGGAAAAGGAACTGCACGTTTGCTTCCACCCCGAAGCGTTTTGCCAATCGCCGGAGAGCCATACTCGAGTTCAAGATTGGCGTCCAGTATGAGATTGACGATCTTCTCCAGATGGCGAGCGCCTGCGGCTGCCATTCCGGGCGGAGATGACAGGAGCGCAATGGCGGGAACTGACGGGGACTGAACGGGAAACGCCAAGCGCGGAGACCGTCTCGGTCGAACGGCCTCCCGCCCGGCGTGAGCAGCGCTCCCCTATAGTCGTCCTCCGAGGTAAGAGCCGCTCTTTCCTGATCTGCATGGAGTAGCAATTGCAGGACCAATAAGGACGCGGGGGCAACAGCACCCTCAAAGTGAGATAGGGATGTCCGTTTTGCGTACGGCCCTCCTCCTAGCTGTCCCATTTGGGACAGCCCGATCGGGCATTTCCCGCAATGGCGGCCTGGAATGGCACGTGCAACTCGAACTGGCGCAGGCAAACTTTTGGTTAGAGGAGCAACTATGCTTAGTCGTATTTTTTCGCTTATTGCTATCCTGTGTTTCCTGACGGCTATCGGCTGGACACAGGAAACCAGGGGAAACATCGCAGGCAAGGTCAGCGACCCCAGTGGCGCCTTCATTCCCGGCGCCAAAGTGGTGGTTACCAATACCGCCATGGGGACCAAGACTAGCCTGACGACTAACGAGACGGGATTTTACCAGGCAACTTATCTGATCCCCGGCGTGTATCGCGTCGAGGGTTCGGCGCACGGTTTCAAAACAGTGGTGCGCGACAACATTGAGATCCGGGTTGCGGATCGTCTGGAAATCAGTCTGGTGCTGGAAGTCGGCAACTCCGAACAGTCCGTCACGGTGACGGCGGAAGCGCCGCTCATGAACACGGAAAGTGCTTCCGTGGGCACGGTGGTGGATTCCAGGCGGGTAGCGGATCTTCCGCTCTCCTACGGCAATCCGTTTGAATTGATCGGGTCGGCCTCCGGAGTTGCGTTCATTGGGGACGCCCGTCTGGACCGGCCGTTCGAACCGACCCATATTGTGGGCTATGCCATGGCCGGTTCTCGCGGCAACCTGAGCGACGTCACACTCGATGGAGCCCCGACGACCGCCACGGCCAACGGCAACCAGGTGATTGCCGCCTATGTTCCGCCCACCGACATCGTGCAGGAGTTCAAGGTGCAGACCGCAACATTCGACGCACAGTTCGGGCAAACTATGGGCGGCGTGACCAACATCAGTTTGAAATCGGGATCCAACGCTTTCCACGGCACCGCGGGCTACACGTTCCAGCGCCCGAGCTTCTGGGCCAACGATTTCTTCGGCAATTCAGCGGGCAAGGCCCGTCCCGACTTCATGTTCAACCGGTGGGGCGGATCGTTCGGCGGCCCGGTGTACATCCCCAAGGTCTACAACGGCAAGAACAAGACGTTCTTCATGTTTGGCTACGAAGGGATCCACGACTCGCGCCCGCGGCATGACGACACCACCAACACCGTTCCGACCGCGGCCGAAAGGACCGGCGACTTTTCCGCGCTGCTGGCGGTGCCCGGCACAGGCGCCAGCTACCAGATCTACAATCCGTTCTCGCGGCGCGCGGCATCCACCGCCGGCCGGTACCAGGAGGATCCGTTCGCGGGGAACATCATTCCTCCCTCAATGATCAACCCCGTGGGCAAAGCCGTATTGTCCTATTTCCCAACGCCCCTCAGCGCCGGCAACCCGGACGGGACTAACAACATGTTGGACTCCAGCGTCACGGAGAAAGCCAAGTATTACAACCTGAGCTGGCGCGTGGACCACAACTTCAGCGACAGGCAGCGCATTTTTGCGCGGGTCAGCATCTACCGGCGCGACAGCACCTACAACAACTACTTCAACGACATCGCGACCGGCGTGACCTTCCAGTTCCTGGCGCGCTCGGCGGTATTCGACCACGTGGCGACTATTTCGCCGACCACGGTCCTGAACACCAGGTACAGCTACAGCCGTTTCATCCGGTACCAGGAGGGCAACCGGGCCGCGGACGGATTCGACCTCACCAATCTGGGTTTCCCCGCCGCGTACAACAAAGCCATCCCCACAGACGTCCGCACGTTCCCCCAATTCAACATGAGCGGTTACATTCCCACCGCCTCGGCGGCGGGTGAGAACCGCCCCGTGATGAACCACACTTTCAGTTCCACCTTGACGAAGATCCTCGGAGCGCACTCAATCCGTACCGGGCTGGAATTCCGGGCCTACCAGGAAAACGACAAGTTCTTCGGCTTCCAGCAGACCGGCACCTTCAACTTCGACTCCACTTGGACTCGCGGACCGCTGGACAACTCCCCGGTTTCCCCCGGCAGCATCGGGCAATCGGTCGCCGCGCTGCTGCTCGGACTGCCCTCATCTTCCAGCAACGTGGCGCGCTCCGCTTCTTACGCGGAACAATCCAATTCATGGGGTTTCTTCGTACAGGACGACTGGAAAGTGACCCCCAGGCTGACCGTCAACCTCGGATTGCGCTATGAGTTCGAGCAACCGCTCCACGAGCGCTACAACCGCAGCGTTCTGGGCTTCGATCCCACGTATGTGCAGCCGTTCTCGGCGGCGGCCCAGACCATTTATGCCAAGGCTCCGTTGGCGCAACTCCCCGCCGCCCAGTTTGCGGCGAAAGGCGGTCTCACCTTTGCGGGAATCAACGGCAATCCCAGCGGCTTGTACAATACTCCGAAAACCGAGTTCATGCCGCGTATCGGCTTGGCGTACCAGATCGGCAGCCAAACCGTGCTGCGCAGCGGATTCGGAATCTTCTACGGCTTTCTGGGCGAGCGCCGCAGCGACGTGATCCAGAGCGGCTTCAGCCAGAACACCAATGTGGTTCCCACCACGGACAACATCAACTTCATCGGCACCCTCTCCAACCCGTTCCCCAACGGCATCACCGAGCCGGTCGGAACGGCGGCGGGTTACCAGACGTTTCTGGGGCAGGCCATTTCGTTCTTCAATCAGAATCCCCAACCCCAGCGAGTGTTCCGGTGGGAACTGGGCATACAGCACCAGTTCCCGGGCGGCATTCTGCTCGACGTCAACTACACCGGCAACAAGACCATACACATCGACCTCAACCCCACCGGCAATCCCAACATCGTCAGCCTGAACCCGTTGCTGGATCAGTACCTGAGCACCAGCCCAGTGCGGGACAACACTACCAACAACTACTTGACGGGAACCGTCACCAACCCGTTCTATGGCTTGGGACCGGCGGGAAACACGCAGGGCACCTTCACCAACACCACGATTGCCCGATCGGGTCTCCTGACACCTTACCCGGAATTTGGGGCAGTCAACACCAGCGTGAACTCGGGCTATTCCTGGTATCACGGCTTGACTGCGGTCGTGGAGAAGAGATTCAGCAAGGGCTTCATGGTGACCGGGAATTACACGTTCTCGAAGTTTATGCAGGCCGATGAACTTCTCAACGCGGGAGACAAGGCGCCCCTCCGGGTGATCTCCGACCAGGATGTGCCGCACCGCTTCTCCATCAGCAGCGTGGCGGAACTTCCGTTCGGCAAGGGCAAGGCGTTGCTGAACAGCGACGACCCAGTGGCTTCGCGCATCGTGAGCGGCTGGCAGCTTTCCGGTATCTTCGGATACCAGGTCGGCTTCCCGCTGGCTTGGGGTAACATGCTCTACTACGGGAATCCGGCCAACATCGTGAAACCTGCCGACCAGCGCACGGTCGACGGCTGGTTCAACACGGCCGGTTTTGAAACCGCTTCCGCAAACCAGTTGGTGAACAACCTGCGTACCTGGCCGCTGCGGTTCTCCCAGATCCGCGGCCGGAACAGCAACAACGTGGACCTCGCTCTCATCAAGAACACCCGCATCAGCGAAGGCAAAGAGATCCAATTCCGGGCGGAGGCATTGAATGCCTTCAACCACCCCGGGTTCCCATCGCCGCAGATGGGTCCCACGTCCGCCACCTTCGGAAGGATCACCGCTGCGAACCAGGCCGGCTATCCGCGCCGCCTGCAATTGAGCCTGAAGTACGTCTTCTGAGCAGGTTAGCCTTCATCGGCGCTGGGCGGGGCCTGTCGTCACACCCCGCTTCAAGACCTCAGGTAGACTCAAAACTTCTACAGGGTAAGGAGCGCCCGCAAGGTGGTAAGTGCGACCTTGCGGGCGCTTCCGGATAAACTGGAGATGGCATCTGATTTGAAACCCTTTCTGTGGCTCCGGGCCGAGCCCGAACGCTTGGCGTATGTTCGCTGGATCGCCATCCTGGCGGGCATTCTATTCTGTGGCGTGCTGCATGCGGCCCTGCCGCTCACTCTCGGGCACTGGCACAACATTCTGCAACACCTGTACTATCTGCCAATTGTCTTCGCGGGCATGTACTTCGGCTGGCGTGGCGGATTGTTTGCAGGTCTGTTGGCCGGGATTTCCAGCCTGCCCTACAGCCTTCATCTGCTCTCGGTGATACGGTCCTACGGTGGTGACCAACTGCTTGACATCCTGGCTTTTTGCGCGGCGGGAGTGTTCACCGGAATGCTGGCGCAACGGGAGCGCGAACATCGTTTGGCGATGGAGCAGACCACTTTGCGGCTCACGGAGGTCTATCGAGAGCTACAGGACAGCTTTGAACAGGTTAAGAGGGCGGAGCGCCTCTCGGCCGTCGGTCAGCTCTCGGCCGGCCTGGCACACGAGATCCGCAATCCTCTGGCCAGCCTGGCCGGGGCGGCTGGCCTCTTGCAGCGGGCGCAGACCTCCGACCAGCGGCGTGATGAATGCGTGGAGATCATCTTGAGAGAGTGCGAACGGCTGAACCGGCTGCTGTCGCAATTCCTCGACTTCGCCCGGCCGCGCACGCCGCAGTACCAGGTCATCGATATCCGTAGCGTGCTTGAGGCGGTAGTGGACCTGGCCGCGCACGCCATCGGACGGAGGGCCGTTCGCATCCGTTTGGAACTGCCCGATCAGATCCCCAATGTGGAATGCGATCCGGAACAGATCAAACAGGCCGTGTTGAACCTGACGCTCAACGCGATCCATGCCTCGCCCGAATCCGGCGAGGTCGTGGTGGCGGTCTACCAGGATGATGACCGGATCTGCGTCGAAGTCAGGGATGAAGGTCCGGGAGTGGAGCCTGAGGCAATGAATCGGATCTTCGACCCCTTCTTCACCACCAAAGAGGATGGCACCGGATTGGGGCTCTCGGTGGTTCACCAGATTGTTGATCAGCACGGCGGCTCGATCGCGGCCAAACCCGCGGCTCCGAAGGGCGCCAGATTTCAGATGCTGCTGCCTCGCAGGCAGGGTGCCGCCCGATGAATCGCCGAACAGTTCTTGTAGTCGATGACGATCAGAGCCTTCGCCGCGTCATGGAGATGCAACTGGAGGAGATCGGCTGCCAGGTACTGGTGGCGGCTTCCGGACCGGAAGCGCTGGAGATTCTGGCGTCGCGTGCCATACCGGTGGTGCTTACCGATCTGAAGATGCCGGGTATGTCCGGCCTGGAGTTGCTCCGGCGGGTGCGCAAGGAGCACACGGAGACTGCGGTGCTGGTAATCACCGCGTACGGAACTGTGGAGTCGGCCGTCCTCGCCATGCGCGAAGGCGCTTACGACTACCTCACTAAACCACTAGACTACAGCCAGCTCGCAATCGTGGTACGCCGCGCCCTGGAGCATCAGGACCTATTGGAGGAAGTGCGCTATCTGCGCACCACGCTGGATCGCAAGTACGGATTCGAAAGCATTGTAGGCAAGTCGCAAAAGCTGCTATATGTGCTGGACCTGGCTTCCCGCGCGGCGCAGAGCAACTCCACTGTTCTGATACGAGGCGAGACCGGCACTGGGAAGGAGCTGCTCGCCAAAGCCATACACCGTAATAGCCGGCGGAAGGACCTGCCGTTTGTCACCATCAACTGCGGCGCGATCCCCAAGGACCTGCTGGAGAGCGAACTGTTCGGTTACTGCAAGGGATCGTTTACCGGCGCTATGGCCAACAAGGCCGGCAAGGTGGAAATGGCCGACCAGGGAACGCTTTTTCTGGATGAGATCGGCGAACTGCCGCCCGAACTCCAAGTGAAAATTCTTCGCCTGATCCAGGAAGGGCAGATCGATAAAGTCGGTGCGACCAGCACGATGGAAGTGGATGTGCGCATCATTGCCGCCACGCATCGCAACCTGCAAAGCATGATCGAGGATGCGGCCTTCCGGCAGGATCTGTATTACCGGCTGGCGGTGATCACGCTGGAACTTCCGCCGCTCCGCGACCGCGTCGATGATATTCCGGAGTTGGTGCAGAACCTGTTCATCAAGATCAAAGCCAAGCAGAATCGCAACGAGCTCCGGCTGGACTCGTCGCTTCTTCAACATTTCTGCGGATACCCCTGGCCGGGGAACGTGCGCGAGCTGGAGAATGTGTTGGAGCGCTTGATTGTCCTGACCACCGGGGATGAGGTGCTGCTGGCCGACCTGCCCGATTTCCTGCGCGCCGAACGTCCGGCGCTGGAGGCCTTGCAGTTGGCCCTGCCACCGCAAGGAATCAGCTTGGAGGCGGTGGAGAAGGAACTGATCCTACGCTCGCTAGTGAAATTCGACTGGAACCAGACCCAGGCGGCACGGTACCTGGACATCAGCCGGCGGACGCTGATATACCGCATGGAGAAACACGGTCTCACAGCACCAAGCCGGGAGAATCAAGGAGCATGACATTTCGGTGTTGTGCTCTCTCGCCATCCCGCTAGAAGCTCCAGGCCGACGATCCGTATGCGGGAACCGGCTCCGCCGGCGGCCTCTGTGCCCAGGGATTCTCGGCCGGCGCCGCCGGCTGAGTTTCCTGCTTCACCCCCTGCCACGCCTCCGCCAGCGTGGCCAGCAGTCCCAGCACTTGGGCCAGCGGTTCATCGGCCTGCCGGAAATTTGCTTCCAGCAGCCTCCGCTGCATGTAATCGTATAGTTGCGCCAGCCGCCCGCTGATTTCGCCGCCGCGATCATGATCGAGCGCCGCCACCAGTTCCTGCAGAATGCCGAATGCCTTGGTGATCGAACGCGACCGCGCCGCAATCTCTCCAGCCGCCAGATACCGCCGCGCTTCCCGCACCGCCTCTATCGCGGCCTCGTACAGCAGATGCACCAGTTCCAGCGGATCCGCCGAGAGCACCCGGCTTTCCAGATATGCGTCGTGCGCGTTCTGCCACATTCTCGTTCTCCCCACTCCCTCTCATCGGCAGATCTGGCAGCTTCCTTACGCCTCAACCCTTGCCCGTCTTCAGATTCTCCGCCAGTTGCAATACGTATTGCGGCGGAATCTGCGAGATCACATCCTTGGTCTTACGATTGATCACTTTGATCACCATGCGCCGCGTCTGGGGGTCTTTCTGGAACACCAGGTCGTTCTCCTGCCCGAACATTTCCGCGCTGTTCAGGGCCTTGACGGCCTGAACCACTTCGCGGTTCTCCGCAGCCTTTTCGACCGGAATGGGAGTCGCTACCGATGGCAAATCCTGCGAAATGCGATTCAGTGCGGTGATATCCATAACATCTCCTCGGGAAAAATTCGGGCCCGACCAGGCGTCTCCTTTACCGCACCCGCCTTCTCCCACCTTCCTTATCGGCGCACCACCCGAAAACTGTAAATCATGAAACCCGCATCCCCGCCGAAGAGTTAGGCAAAAGGATTCTATGCCCAAACCGGTCGCGGTCATCGGAATCGAACCCTGCGAGCTTCGCTGGCTCCGTATGCTCCTCGTCCTGCTCCGCCATCCCGATTCCAGCGTTGCCGAACTCGCCCGCCAGGCCCTCCTCTATCTCACTGAGGACGCCCGCCGGCGCGCCGTCCCGCACGCCCAGCCCATCGACCACGCCGGCTAGCGCGCTGCCCGCTCTACTAAATACTGATGTGGGGCAGCCTGGTCAGGCCAATGCCAGATAGTTTTCGCAATACCGGTTATGCCGCCCTCGTCCCGCTGCCGGAGCAACGATATCGACATCCTGAAAAGCGCGAGCAGGCCGACGGGGGCGTCGGCCGCAGTCCAGGGGGACTGCCCCACCGTCAATGCAGGTTTTCGAAAAGTCTACTGCCCGATCCGGTTGGGATAATAATCGGGCCGCGTGAGCACTTTATAAGATCCAGGCGGCAGCGTCGGAATCTCCACCTTGATCCGATGCTTGTCTTTATTCGCAGATACCGCATCGAATTCCGGCTGGTACCGCAGAATGTACTGCGTCGTGATCTCACCCTCGAGTGCGCCTACCGCCTTATAAATGGCGGAATTGATGGCTGCCGCATACCCGCCGGTCCCGACATGCAAGGCGTAATTGCCTTCGTCGGATGGCTGCGAAAGAAACCCCGAAACCTCCGAATACGGGTTGTCCAGCGGATACCATACCCGCCCGCCCGTCGTCGTGGCCAGCTTTTCCAACTGGTCCCGATCCGGATCCTCCATCCCGTAGGCCGCCGTGCTCACCCCGTAAATCGTCACCAGCTTTTGCTGCGCCAGCTCGATCACCTGGTCAATCGTATACTCGCTCGCGCTGTCGTGCCCGTTCCCAAACACCACAATGATGCGCCGCGGCTGGTACGGCTCGCCCGGAATCAGTTGACGGTCCGTGCACGCCCGCTTGACCGCATCGAACAACGCCGCCCCGCCGCCCGGCTTCATCCGGTCCACTTGCGCCGTCAGCTTGTCCGGATCCCAAGTTGTATTCACCAACAGCTCCGCCGTGGTGGAGAAGGAAATCAGGTAACCTGTATAATTCTTATCGTTCGGCAACAGACCCCAAACCATCTCTTTCACGGCGTCTTTGTAATTCTGCCAGTGAATGGTGCTGTTGTTGCTCATGTCCACCAAAAAGCCGATTACGGTGGGCTGCCTTGGGTCGTGGCTGAAGAACTTGATTCTCTGCACCCGGCCCTCGTCCAGGATCCGGAAGTCTTTTTGTTCCAGGTTGTCGATAAACCGGCCTTTATCGTCGGTCACCGTCACCGGCAGGATGACTTCGGTTGCCGTCACCCGGATGGTCGGCACAGCCGTCTGCTGCTGCTGCGTCTGCTGCTGAGCCGGCGGTTTCTGCTGCGCCTGTTGCGGGGAGCCGGCCATCGATAGCAATAGCCCTCCGGCGCAGGCAATCGCGGTAGCGCGCAAAATGGTAGTCACGGCGTTGTCCTCATTCTACCGCGATCCGCCAACCGCCATCCCGTCCCCTGCCGTGGTTGCCGTGGTCCCCTACTTCACCGCTACCACATCCATCGAGAAGCCGGCGTCCATCGAAGGCAAACCCTCCACCGGCTCGAGCGAACCCGCCGGCGGCCGCGCGGCGTCGAAGAATTCCCCCCGCACTTTCCGCACCTGCTCCGCGATGCCCGATGACAGCGCATAGTACCCCGCGAACGCCACCCCCCGCGTGGATGCTCCGGCCTGCTCCAGCGATTTCTTCAGCCGCTCGAACGCCAGCCGCGCGTCCTTTTCCGCGAATCCAAACGACACCTGCGAGCCCGTCAGCACCACTTTCGACGCGCCCACCAAGGCCACCTGCGATTGTCCCGCATCCCGCGGCAGGCCTTCCGGGTTCAAAACGGCCAGCGGCGCACCCACCTCCCGGCGCAACCGCGCCACCGCTTCGCATGCCGCCAGCGCCCTGGCCGGCGCCCGTTGCGTCTGGACGAAGTTCGCCGCCGCGCCAGGAAATTCCGCCACAACCAGCTTTCGCGTCGCATCCAGCCCGTCCAGCGAGCTCAGAAAACACGTCACCCGCGCCACATCCGCCGGCTCCGAACCCGCCGCTTTCACCGCCACTCGCAGCGCACCCAGCGATTTCACGGCCAACGGCCCCGCCGCGTCCAGCGGGTTTTCCGACACCGCCGATTGCGCCGAGATCAGCGCCAGCCCGTAGCGGCTCACCTCCTTCTTGCCCTCGGCGATTCCCTCCAGCACCACCTGCGCCCCTTCCAGCGGCAGCCCTCCCGCCTGCACCAGGCTCAGCACCGGCAGCGCCTCCCGGCGCTCCGTGAAGAATTCGCTCACCAGGTCGCGCACACGCCGCGCATCGCCCGAACCCGCCACAAAAGCCCGGATTTTCAGAATGGAATCGCCCTTGGCTTCGCGGATCAGCGCGCTCAGCGCGTCGCGGACCTGCTTCGTCAGCAGGCCTTTGGCCGAGAGCGGCGTCACATGGAACATGAACTTTCGCGGATTGCCTTCCACCGCCGTGGGAAGGTCCCTGGGCAGTTGTAACGTCTGGGTTTCGTCCTTCTTCTTTTGAGGAAACGCCAGAAGCCCCAGCCCGCACGCCAACGCGGCCAACTTCACCCCCTTTTTCGCGACGCGGCCGCGCGCAAAGCGCATAGAATTAGGATTGTAGCAAAGCGACCCTGGATCGCCCGGACCAAACCATGCTTCCCACCGACAGCAAGCCGACGGCATCACCCCAGGGCAAAGGGTCCCGCCGCCGGCGGCACCGCAGAAGACCGGCGTGGATTCTGCGCATCTGGTGGGTGGTCCCTCTCGTCGCCGTCGCCCTCTCCGCTCACTGGATATCTTCCTGGTGGACCAGCCCATCGCCGCGCCACCCGCCGCTCCCCGGTTACATCGCCGAAGCGAATGTGCTGCGCCAGGAATTCCTCCGCTTTCAAGGCAAGCCCCTCGGCGATCCGGCCCTCGAACACGATTTCGACCGCGCCTCCGACCTCATGTACCAGGGCGAGTATCCCTCCGCCGCCGTCCTCCTCGAAACCCTCGCCAAGTCCGCCCAGCTTCCCGTCATCTATAACAACCTCGGCGTCATCTACGTCAAGCTCAACGACGGCATCAAGGCCGTCGGCGCGTTCCGTGAGGTTCTGGCCCGCGACTTGCAGTATCCCACCGTCCGTCAGAATCTCGCGCGCTTCAAACTCGGCAACTCCGCCGACCCAGTCACCCACGAAGTCGAACCGAACGGCACCGACCGCCTCGCCAACGTCATCTCCCTCGGCAAATCCGTGGACGCCGAAATCTCTCTCGACGTCAACGATGTCGACTGCTTCCGCGTCACTTCTCCGCCCGCGCCCCGCGATCTTCTGCGGGTCGAACTGGCCAACCGCTCGCAGAGCCTCGCCCCCCGCCTCCGCCTCTACGATGCCGACGGCCGTCCGCTGGACTGGTCGAAGGAATCCCAGGACCCCGGAGCTTCTCTCCGCGAAGTCATCGCCCCGCCTCCCAATACCACTCTCTTTCTCCGCGTCGAAGGCCTCATCGATACCGCCGGCGCCTACTCTCTTACCGTCTCTGCCATGAAAGCCTTTGACGCTTTCGAGCCCAACGACGACATCCTCAACGCCACCAAAATCGGCCTCGATCAAACCGTCGAAGCCAATATCATGGACGGCGAAGACACCGATTATTACTCCTTCCGCGGCTCCGCGCGCGGCACCGTCACGATTGAGATTCAGAACCGCTCCAAGGCCCTCATCCCCGCCCTCACCACTTTCACTCCCGAAATGGCCAACAATGGCTTTGGCCCCAAACTGAGTGCCCCCGGCTCCGACCTCCGTTTCTCCATGAAAGCCGAATCCGGCAAGACCTATTACATTCAGGTTTGGTCCCAGTCCAAGACCGCCGGAGATTACTCCCTCACTATCAAGTGACGGCCGACCAGGGCAGTGGCCGCCCTACGCCATCCGTGAGCAGGTGGACAGCAACCCGCGCCGCGCCTGCTATTCTGAGAAGGTTGACTATCTCGCTGCCGCGCCATGCTGAGCTCTGGCTTCCCGGTTACATCCGCAACCGCTTGGCCGCTCAACCCGCGCTTCGCGGCGCGCGTGTGTGGGTGGCGATTGCCGATCATTGGGAGCCGTACTGGTCGAATCCTTCCGACGAAACCGCCGCCGGACGTGTAGCCCTCTGGGTGAAACACTGGCCGGAAATCGCACGGCGGCACGCCGATTCCACCGGGCGCGCCCCGCAGTACACGTTCTACTATCCCCAGGAAGAATATCGGCCGCGATTTCTGGACTCACTGGCGGAAATGAAACGGGCCGGCATTGCCGATGTGGACGTGCACATCCACCACGATGGCGAAGGCCAACAGAACTTCGTCGACCGCATGAGCGGCTTCATCGAAGCGCTGGTCACCCGTCACGGGCTGCTTCGGCTTTCGCACGGGCGTCCGGTCTTCGGGTTCATTCACGGCAATTGGGCACTGGACAATTCGCGCCCGGACGGCAGGTGGTGCGGACTCAATAACGAAATCACCCTGCTGCGGGACCTGGGCTGCTATGCCGATTTCACGATGCCCTCGGGAAACTCGCCGACTCAGTCGCGTACGGTCAACACGATCTACTGGGTGTGCGACGACCCGTTGAAGCCGCGATCCTACGACCGCGGAGTGGCGGTGAAACCGGGCGTGCCGGGTGCGGGCGACCTGCTCATGATCCCCGGCCCCCTCGGCCTGCGGTGGGCGGAACGCCTCAAGCCTAGGCTGGAAACCGGTGAAATCGCCTGCCAGGACCTGCCGACACCCTGCCGCGTGCAGCGGTGGCTCGACCTGGCGCCGCGCATCGGCAGCGATATCTTCATCAAACTTTACACGCACGGCGCCCAGGAAAGGCACTCATCCGCGCTGCTGCTCCAAGGCGGGCTGGAGCGGTTGTTCACTCTGCTGGTTGAGGGTTGCCGCCAGTACGGCCACCAACTCCGCTATGTGTCCACGTGGGAGATGCGCCAGGCGGTAGACGCTGCAGTCCGCGGCGAAGCGGGTTGACCCCGGACTCAGGGCAGACGATCCTCAGAAAACCGTCCCGATCGAACACTTGCACTGGACGGACCGGTCCACATCCGCCGCTTGAGCGGTAGATAAAGATCCTGATTAATCATGGCTCCGGAGTGCCTCAAGCCGCTGCGCCCGCCGGAGCCAGCCAGGCGATCAGGCGTTTCCAATGCGGCCGCAAGGCGGCGGGGAGCTGGCCGCCAACCGAAAGGATCCGGCTGGCGTCTTCCGGTTTCAACGCCCCGCTGACGCGAAGCGCGATCAGCCAGATGGCGGCACCGATCGCGATCGAGCCGAACATGCCCACGTAACCCGGCACTGCACGGATGAACGCGAGCACACACACCGCCATGGTCGCGCCGCAGACCACAATCCGGCCGAAGTCGCGCAGCTTGAGATCGAGGCCAGTGGTTCTCCAGACGTAGGTCCAAATCCCCAGTCCGGCCACCAATTGAGCGGTGCCGTTGGCGATCGCCGCGCCATTGGCTCCATGCTGCGGGATCAGAAGAATGTCCAGCCCTACGTCGACCACCCCGCAGAGGCAACCCCACCAGATCAGAAACCCTTGTCTCTCCGTGGCCTGCAGAAACATGATGGGCGCTGCCACCAATGCCTTTGGAATGGCCATTAGGGCAACGATAGTCAGGGTAGGGATCATGAGCCGAAATTTCTCGCCGTACAACGGGGGCACCAACGGGCTGAGGCATGCCATGCCCAGCAGCAGCGGCAGGGTCACCAGTAAGGCGTAGCGGGCGCCGTCCACTGTCATTTCTTTCAAGCGCGCCTGGCCGCGGCCGTACTGAGCCATCATGGTGGCCGCCAGCGATGTGCCGAACGAAACGGGAATCATAAAGATGCGTTCCGTCAGATTGAAGGCGATTGTAAAGAACGTAATTTGGCGCGGGTCGTTGTTCATGGCCTTCAGAATCACTATGTCGGAGCGGTCCCAAACCACCACGTTGAGCAGCAGGAGAGCCAGGCCCTGACCGGAGTAAGCGAACATACGCTTCTTCAGCTCCGGGGAGACCGTTCCCCGAGCGACGCCGCCCAGCCAGCGCTCCACCGAACGCAGCTTCAAGCCGCATTCCAGAAAAGAGCCCACCACAACCGCCGCCGCCACCCCTATGAGGTCCCATTTGACCAGCAGGCCGAAGATCGTGAGGGCGGTTGAAGTTATCACACCAGCCAGCGCCGGACCAGTGTTCCGCCGCATCACTTCGGCGGCGTTATTGGCCTGGGACGGAATGGTTCCGACGATGCGTGGCGCCATGGCCGAAACCAGCAACACCGAGAACGCCAGTTGCCGCGGGTCTCCCAGCCAGAGCACCAACGCCAGCGCCACCGCGGAAACTCCCAGGGCGATATAGGCTTGGATCTTGAGGGTGGCCAGATAGGTGGCGCGCGCCACGCCGGGCTCCCCGCGGTTCAGATACTCGGCCATGTATTTGCGTGTGGTAACCGGCAGGCCGAAAGCACCCACCGAGACCGTGATGTTGGTTAGCCACACTATGTATTGGTAGGGGGCGAGCCTTTCCGGTCCCAGGACGCGCGCCACGGCCACCGATGTCAAAAAGGTGGCAACCAGGCTGAAGAACAATTCGAGACCGTACCAGAACGAGTTGCGCGCGATGGTCTGGGTGTTGTCCGCGGAGCCGGAAGGCCCGGTATTCTCAGTTTTCATCGGGTGCTCTCGGGATAAGCTCCACCAGAATAAGGTGCTGCCGATCTGGGCTGCGACGGACGGTAGCCGGCAAACCAAGAGTGTGGCTGGTTGCCGGGCAAACTGTCAAGCTAGCTGCCCACGCTTTACCATCCAGGAAGGCCGGGCGCTTACTTTCCCGGGCCGGTAGGTATGTCGCGATACGCCCGGGCGTAAAGCCGCACCGCAACCCTACACAAGCCGCAGCCGCAGCATCGCGTATATCAAAGTTAGTATACCCACACAAAGTCCGAACGACCACACCGGCCAAAACGTGCCCCGCAGCGGTATGGCATCGTCGCCCCCGGCGGCCGTGATGATGGCGCCGGACATGCCAATCAGCAGGAACAGAGGCAGCTCGTAGGTGCGCGAGAGGAAAAAGCCGGTAAACAGGTACACGCCCAGCGATATCCTGAGCGCCACGGCCCACCGTGCCAGGGCCGGGTTCGATGCGCCCACTACCTTAGGGACGCGGCCCAGTTGCATCATGGTCACCACCACGATGCTCATCCACAGGAAATATCCCAACATTCCCAGCTCAGCCGCGCACAGCAAATAGGAATTGTGGGCCGTCATGCCTTGGCTCTCCTGAAAGTTGCCGAAGCCGATCCCCCACAAGGGCGAGTGCTTGAGGTAAGACATCCCGTCGGACCAGAGCGCCAAGCGATCTTTTCCCCCCGACATCGATATCGTCCGGCTGCTGGTCGCATTGATTGCTACCAGCAATAGCGCTCCGACAGCCGCCGAGAGCAGGGCGCCGGTCCTCTTGAACCGCCTGGTCATGAACAGCCCGATGAGCGCCGCCACCCCCATCTCTGCTCCCCGCGAACCGGTCAAGTACACTCCCACCAAGAACAGCACCGTGATGGGGACGGCGAGCATGTATCCGACGCTGAGACCGGTGCCTTTCTTGCTGACGAACAACATCGGCAGGATCATCAACAGGTACTGTCCAAAGACGTTCGGGTCGTGCAACATACCCAGGCCTTGAATCCGCACCGCCTCCTTGCTGATTGGGTCACGGACCGCCAGCACATAGGGCGTCGATTCGCCGGTGGCGCGGACATAGGGGATCTCCCGAAACCCATTAGCCATCACGAAGATCGCAACCAGCACCAGCGTGGCACGCATGAGCCCCAACCGGAATGGGCTGCGTAATAGCACCATCCCCACGAAGTATACGATGACATTCGGCGCCAACTCGAGGAGCGTCCTCACGTTGGCGCCGTATGCGCCATGTGGAAGCCAGGAGCCACATGCGTACCCGAAGAACAGAATCACCAGGATCAACTGGGTGCGAAGTTTGCCGATCTCGGGCGACTGCAAGCGGACCAACATCGCCAGTGGCAGGCTCGCCAGCGCCAGAATCAGGCTTGGGCGATACGGCGCCAGACCCGGGAGCATGTCCACCGGCGACAGCAGGTTAAGCGCGATGTATGTCAAGAGCAACGCTAAGCCCATATTCGTCCCGCCGCCTCACGCCAGACCCAGAGTCGCCGGTTCCAGGCGGTGAATGCGACAACGACTGAGTTTACCATGCGTTTGCTTCCCGCCGGCCATTCCAAAGGGACGCTTCCGAGGCCGCGTCTCGTAGCCGAAAGCCGATTTCGACGCAGCTTTGAGGACCCAGCTCAACGCCGGCCCAATACCGATGGCTGATATACCGCGCAAACCTGAGCCGAAGATCACGAGGAGCAGCGCAAGCTGCAAGCATTGACTACCCGCGGCTCGTCTACCCACACCTCGAAAAAGAAATGATCCTGGCGGCGCCCATTCCGCTGGAACGGCTGTGCCGGCTGGCTCACGTGAGCCGGGCTGGGTACTACCGCCGGCAAGATGCGGCGCCAGTGGTGGACCCGCCTGGACCTTCGCCAGTCTGGGTGTATACTCCTAGAGATGTGGGATCCAAAAAGGAGATTCCAGACTATAGATAGAACAGGCCGGAAACGATCGATAAACGGAGCCACCCGGCACTTCTTACAGAGAGGGATAGTGTTCTCACGATGACGCCAGCCGCGATTACTGCAAGTCTTACGCCGCGAAAGCGTTTCACGCTGTCTGGATGGCAATTTGCCATGCTACTATTCGTGCTCGCTTTCGTTATTCGCTTGGCAGTCACGGCTACGCTGCGCAATCTTCATCACTTTCCCAACCCCTCCTGCTGCGGTGCGGACGCCATCGAATTCAACGACCTTGCCCTGAACCTGGCAAGCGGTAGAGGCTATACCCTTAACAATCATGTCACAGCATTTCGCGCGCCGGGTTTTCCCGCATTGCTTTCACTTGTGTATCGGGTGTCGTATGAAGACTATTTTCTGGCTTATATCACGTTCTGCGTGGTTGGAGCTCTCACCTGTGTTGCAACATACTATCTGGCTCGTTCGCTTATAAGTGAGCGAGCAGCTCGCCTATCGGGTGTGCTGCTGGCTATATATTTTCCGCACGCGTACTTCTCAAGTACGTTTTTGGCGGAAGCCCTTACGGCATTCCTGCTAACACTGGGGCCCTTGCTCCTGATTCGATTCTTCAAGTCCGGCGCGGTATGGTTGTTGATTGGCGCGGCAGTCGCCTTCGGTTATGCATCGCTAACACGGCCATTCGCTTTCTTATGTATTCCTATGAGCGCCGCAATTATTGCGTGGCATAGCTTTCGGTCAGGCAAAGGTCGCGTGCGCCCGCTGCTATATTTTGCGATTGCGTCAACCATAGTCCTCACCCCGTGGGCCTATCGAAACTATCGGATCTATCACCAGGTAGTCGTATTCACAACAAATGGAGGGTCCACGTTTTATGGAAGCAATAACGATGTGACACTCCACGATGCCGCCCACATGGGCGGGTGGGTCTCCACGACAGAATTGCCGCACCGCGATTGGATCGATCGAACGCCAGATGAGGTGAGCCATGATCGGATGGAGTGGTCTCTCGGCTGGGCGTGGGTTCGTAGCCATTGGCGATGGCTGCCCCTGCTGGTCCTCTATAAGACGGGCCGCTTTATTTTGCCCGAGCTCTGGTCGCAAAACCGAATGTTTGTCTTGGCGCAGTGCGTAACCTATCTTCCGTTGGCTGCCCTGATTGCATTGGGATTGTTCCGCAACGCCAGGACGGCCGCATTCCGGAGCCCTGCATGGCTCGTCGTACATTCTGTCATTGTCGCTAACCTCATCGCCACTGTGGTCTTTTACGGGTCCGCACGTTTCCGGGACTGCACAGCATCAGTGCTCGTGCTCTATGCTGCGACGTCTGTTAAGAGCAGTCTGGTCGAACCGGCGAAGAAAGTATAATTCTTCGCATCTGTGAATGGGCACGGTCGCCTCCCCGGTCCGCAACTACCTCCGCGCTGGCTGTCGATAGTGTCCTCGATGTGGCTGAGGATATCCGGATTGAGGTTAGCCAGCGGCTCCGGCGGGGCCTACTTCCAGGCGGACTGAAACTTCATCGCTGGGGGGGGCCGGTGAGGTCCTCCGGAGCTTTGGGATCGCCCGTGGCCGGTTGCTCCCGCGCCATTTTCATGGAATCACGTGAAGCCCATCAGCAAGTGCCAGCGCACCGGTTCCGGGTGCGCCGGGTCAGACGAATTTAAGCCGCCTCAACCCCAAAAACACCATACGGATCAGCAGCCAGCCGATCCGCCAACGCTGCATCTTGGTTTCTCCGTATGTCCGTTCGCGGTATCGGATCGGAAGGTCGACAATCCTGAGATTGAACTTAGCTGCACCAAAAAGCAGGTCAAAATCTCCAAAGCGGTCATAATCGCCAAAATAGGCGCGGTTCGCAAGGATCGGCTCATAGTGCGCACGGCTCAGAACTTTGGTGCCACACGCCGTATCCTTGACGTTCTGGCCCAACAGGAAGCTAAAGGCAAGGCTGAAAAACTTATTGCCCAGCAAATTGAAGAACCGCATCGCACCTTCTTCCATTGGGTATATCAGGCGAACGCCGTTAACGAAGTCACCTTTACCCGAAACCCACGCGTCATAGAAGCGGGGCAAGTCTTCAGGTGCAACAGTCAAATCCGCATCCAGAATCATCAGGACTTCGCCGCTGGCATGGGCGAATCCGAGGCGGACGGCATCCCCTTTTCCCTTACCACTCTGCCGCAGAAGGCTGGTCATAGGGCGTTGCCGCAACTCCATCTCGCGTTTGATTGTATCGTAGGTTGGATCCGTGGACCCGCCCTCAACAAATATCAATTCCGTGCCGCGCCCCATATTCGGGACACGATCGAAAATTGCCGGAATATTTCCAGCCTCGTTGCGCGCGGGTACGACTACAGATACTATTGGCGTCGGCAGCGGTTCGGTCGGTCTAGGCCTTGCGATCACCACGTTTGTTAAACCGAAATAGCAGAACGGCCAACACTTCACCAGTACACGATTACAGAACCCTGCAACCAAGGGAGTGTAGATCGGCCATAGGATCTCGTTCGATGTCCGAATTACCTCAAAGCCCGCAAGATAGAGCAAATTCGAAATATCTTCCGGCGTAAGCCAATTCTGAATCATCTGGGGCCGTGCCAAGCCCACTCGCGCCGCAAGATGCCGGGGTCCCTGCCATAGATTACTGTGCAAGTTCAGAATAAACCGCGTGGCCGGGAAACAGTGCAATTTCACCATCTCCAGGATCCTCTGAACATCCCAGACCTCGTTTACTAAATCCGAACAAATGACGTAGTCGAACTTCTCATGAAGATCCAATTCATGCGCGTCCACAGTGAAAAACCGGATCTCAGGATGCCGAAGCCTTGCGCTATCGATCATTACGGGCGACAAATCGATCCCCACACCATATGATGGGTGCAGGGACGCCAGGAGATCCCCGTGGCCACAGCCTAACTCCAAGACGCGCATGCCGGGCGGTATGAAAAAGCGATAAAGCTCAGCCAGCCTCCGCCGATAGTACCGGCGAGATCGCTCGTACCGCGGCGAGGCGGTGGCGTATTCGTTCCAGTACTGGATTCGCGCTGCTCTATAAGCAACTGCGCTGTATTGCCCAGCAACGGCTTTTGTCAAAACCATCTCACCCGGAATTTCCATTTTGGACTTCCAGATCCCATTCAGTATAAACCAAACCCCCATCTTTTGATTCTGCGAGCGTTTACGCCTATGCCCCCTTCGGGCGCCCGTTTCGATGGGCTTGGACCTGGACGCCGAAGCCGACCGAATCGTGGTTCAGGGCGCGCCAGTTTGCGAAGGGCAGATTCCTTTGGTCATCGCTTCTTGTCGTCGCAGAATGGCATAAGCGGCTCTCGCCCGTTGTGAAGAGGCCGCGGCCGCCGTCGGTCGAGCAGGGCCGACCCGAGAACTAAAATGATCCCTTCGACTGGAAAGCGATACCTGGGGGACGTTTGAATAATGATGTACACCAGCGAGTAGCCCACGGCCGCCGCCGTGAGGGGCCAGACAAACGGGTTCCGTTTCCTGAACATGACAATAGCCCCCGCGAGCGCCAACAGCGTCATCGCCGCTTCCAGGCAGGTCTGCCAAAGCCGCAGCATATGTGGAAACCAAAAAAGGGCAACTCGCTGCGTGGAGAGAGCCAGGAACCGCTCCTTGTGTTGCTCGATCCACGCGAGCGCCTGCCGCTTCTTGCCCTCCGAGTAGGCCACCTCGCCCAAGGTCCGCACCAGGGCCAGTTCAACGCCGCTGTCGGACGGGTGTAAGACGTGAAAAGCCTGCGACTTTACGTTGACGCTCTCTTCGGCGGTCATGTAGTCGTTGTTCGACATGTAGAGTTCCAGGCCGAAATTTGTGCGAGTGAAAATTGGCGAACCAAGTGCGATGTAGTTTCGTATCGCCCAGGGCGTCATTACGCATGCCGCGACCAGACCCGCAATACCGAAAAACGGTACAACGCGCCTCAGGGGACACCGCAGCGCGGCCACAGCCGCCCACGCCACGAATATCTGGAGAATCCCCGCGTTCATCAGACAGGCTAGCCCCATCACAAGGCCGGTCTTCAAGGCTTGGCGGGGCGGGAAGGCACCCCACGCGCGGCACATCACAATGCTAAGAACGTTCACGAACAAGAAAGCATAGGAAGCATCGGCGACGCCGCTGGTCTGCGCCATGAAGTTGATCGGGATCAGCTCACCGGCAAGCCCCGCCACGATGCCGGGAACGATTCCCAGCCCGCTCGCAACGGCGAGGGTTGGCAGCAGGGCATATCCCAGGGCCGAAGAGGCCGAACCCATAATATTGATGGCGAGCGTGGCGCGAGGGGTCGGGCCGAACATCCTTATCGGGATGGCCTGCAGCAGGGGCAGGAGAGGCGCACAGTGAGCCGACGGTCCGCTGTCGCCGAAGGCGCCAGCATAAGAGCCTTTGGTCGCAAGGGACTGGGCGATTCGGAATGTCTCCCAGTGAGGGACGTCCCCCGGAGTGCGCAGCATAACAAGCGCGACCCTCAGGAGCAGGCCCATACAAAACAGAATCACGCCCCAGCGGATCCCGCTCTTTCCCATCCACATTCTCGTGAGAAACGCGGCCCCCCACGGCGTCGTGGCATCCTGTGGTCTCATCGTAGAAGCTTCAGTTTATCCCAGTTCAGCGCTAAAACTCCGTGCAGCCAGGCGACAAGTCCTACTTCCCGGCGGACTGAAACATCATCGATGGGGGGCCGATGATATCCTCAACCGCTTTGGGATCGCCCGCAGCCGGCCCGTGCCAGACGCTGTTACCAAAAGTGGCGATGTAGATTTTGTTGATATCGGTGGGGTCGGGTATCACGCGGTGGCCAAGCCTGAAGTTGAACCCCCCGATGCGGCTCCAGGTCTTGCCACGGTCGGTCGAGCGCCAGGCCGAAGGTTCGAACCCCGCGGCATACACCAAATCGGAATTGCGCGGATCCACGGTCACGTCATAAATGCGCCGGCTGCCGTTCACCACATTCTGCCAGTGCTGGCCGCCGTCGGTCGACATGTAGACGCCTCCATCGGGAGGTGGTTCGGTAGCGTAGAGCTTGTATCGGGCCCACGTCGAGAGGTACAGGCGCGAAGGATCCCGCGGATCCACGGTGATTCCCATGGGGCCATTCACCCCTTCCGGCAACGGTACGCGCTCCCAGCTTTCCGCCCCATTGCGCGAGCGGAACAGCCAGCCGTCCTGGTCGTTGCCGTACTTTCCATCGGAGGACCGGCGGACCGTTACCACGTACAACGTTCCCTCGCTGCCGATGGCCATGCGCCACGTCAATGGAGCCTTCTCCGGCAGGCCGTCACTCTTTCGCATCCAGTTTTGGCCGCCGTCCGTGGATTTATAGACGCCAATGCCAAAGGCGGTGAGGTAGAGCACGCGGGCTGCCACAGGGCTCTTGGGATCGAGGAGGATGTGTGTCGGCACCATTGCAGACGGCAGACCATGGCTGGCAGGCGTCCAGGAGTGGCCGCCGTCCACGGATAGGGCCACACCGCCGGCCCCGCCGCCATACAGATTCAGCATTCGACCGCGGGGCACATCGTGTTTGCTCGACATTACCGCCCACATCTTGCTTTTCACCGCGGGATCGAACTCCACCCAGTACGTGTTATGCCGCCAGTCGCCCGGCAAGCCCGCAGTGTTGACGCCAAGCCAGCTTTCGCCGCCGTCTTCGCTGCGCATCAATCCAATGTCGGTATAGCTGATGAAGATACGTTTGGGATCGAAGGGATCGAAGTGGATGCCATAGCAAGTGGTCACGTCCAGGCCGGTAGTTGTGTACCCCTTGCCGGTGCTTTGGGAGAAGACGCCGAACCAGTTCTTCCCGCCATCCACGGTGCGCATGACGCGGCCCAGGTCGCCGGTGTAGACGAGGTCGGGGTTGTTGTCATCCACTGCCATGGACACAGGCTCCTCTGCAAAGTCCGGTCCGAAGCGGCTGGAGGTCCAGTCATTGTGCATATTCGCGCCGGTCACGCCCGCTTCCAGACGGACGGTAGCCCAGGTAGCGCCGCCATCCGAGCTTTTCAGGACGCCAAGGTAATACTGCGAGAGATCACTGAGGGGGACGAACCGGTTCACGGAAACGTAGACCACCTCGGCGTGTTTCCGGCTTGCCGCAATAATAGTGAAATTCGGGAATTTACCCTTGGCCACTTGTTTCAAGATGCTCTCATTCAGCGACCTCCATGTCTGCCCGCCATCGTTGCTGGCCATGATACCGCCGGTCGGCTGCTGACCCTCCTTGACCACGTAGCCGCCGGCGAGATAGATCACCGGCTTGCCGCCGCCCGAGGGGATCCCGAACGCCGCCCAGGAGACGTCGCCTATACCTTCGACAGCCCGCCTCGCATACTTGGCGCCATCCCATGTGCCAATCACGCTGCCACGGCGTGTGTAGACCGTGCGCCTGTCGCGCGGCGACGTGGGGTCGATCCAGAGTTGTTCCGCGTTGCCATCCGACGCCAGGGCCTTCCAGGTTTTGCCGCCGTCCCGGGACACCCGCAGTTGATCGTCAAAGGTAGCGTACAGCGTATTGCCATCGTCGGGGTCGATCTCAAGGGCGGATATCCCCGGCACATACCCCCATGAAGCGTACAGGTAGGGATCCGCTTCGTCGTCCACGTATCGAACCGTGGCCGAGCCGTCGGGATAGATCAGGCTCCACGTGTGGCCCCGGTCGTCGGAGCGCCACAGACCAGCTGCCATTGCATACACCCTATTGGGGAGCTTGGGATCGAAAGCAAACTTGCAGCGACTCCTCAAGTTGAACGTGCGCCACGTGCGGCCTCCGTTCTCCGAGACATAGCATGCGGTCATGTCGGTCGAGGCGAAGACGAGGTTGGGGTCGTGTGGGCTGATCGAGGGATTGTAGAAGGTCCCTCCTCCACCGGGCCCGATGATCTGCCAGGCATCCAGGCGCTGCGGCTGGAGGAAATCCGGAGCGCGCTGGACGACGGTCTGGCTGGTGTCTGGAGCCGCGTGGACCGCGGTAAGTATCGAACGGTGGAGTTCTCGCCTCACGCCACGCACCGACACGACAGCGCACAGCGCAGCCGCCAGCAGCAAGCCCAGCGCGGCAGTCCAGCCGACTGTCCGTTTCGTCATTCGTGGCACCTCGTCCGCCGGCGGAGCGGGCGGATAGGAGCACCAGTCCGTCAAGCGCTACGAGCCATTATACACTCGCATGCTTCGTCACCTTGTAGCAGAGGGGCCCTGGCACCGATTCCAGGTTCTTCATCAAAACTGGAAATAGATGAATTGCGTGCTGCGATCGTCAAAGATCAGGAACAGCAACAGGCCGCACGCGTAAATCGCGGGCCGCAGCAGGTAAGAATGCGCCAGCAGACCGCCGCGGAGGGCAGCGATGGTGTTTTCGGCCCGGGTCCAGGACTCCGCCAGGAAAGGCTCCACCACGCAAAATAGCGCCATCAGCAGCACCAGGAGGTAAAAATCCATGGGGTACGAAAAGCCAAAACGAAAACGTCCGAACATGCCGGCCAGCATGTGCGCGGCATCTGCTCCGGTGGCGGTGCGGAAGGGTACCCACGCCGCGGTAACCGCGGTGAGAGTGAAGATGCGCCAGCCCCACGCGGCCAGGCGCGATTTCGTAACAGCGGCCAGGCGTGTTTCGCCCAGGCTCTCCCACACGCGGTAGAGCACCAGATACGCGCCGTGCAACACGCCCCAGGCGACGAACCCCCAGCCCGCTCCGTGCCAGAGGCCGACCAGCGCCATGACCACCAGCAGGCTGGCATACAGCGCTCCCGGTGAGCCGCGAAAACGGGCAGTCACCGGGAAGAAGAGATAATCGCGGATCCAGCGCGACAGCGTCATGTGCCACCGGTTCCAGAAGTCGGCGGGGCTCTGGGCGTGGTAGGGGAAGCGGAAGTTTTCGGGCAGCACGATGCCGATCAGTTGTGCCACGCCGATGGCCATGTTCGAATAGGCGGCAAAGTCGAAGTAAATCTGCAGCCCGAAGGCTACCGCCAGCGCCCAACTGTCCACGGTGGAATTGTTGCGGACGGCATTGTGGAGGAAGCCCTGGTCCACCCAGCTCCCCAGGGGATTGGCGAACAGGTTCTTCTGCACCAGACCCCAAACCAGGCGGTCCAGGCCCCGCAGAAGCATGCGCAACTCGAACGGCCTGGCGAAGTCCAGTTGCGGGCCCAGTTCGCGGAATCGCACAATCGGCCCGGCCATCAAGTGAGGCCAGAACATGATGAACAGGTACAGGTCGGAGAACCGGCTCTTCTTGATGCGCCCCTGTTTGGCGTCGATCAGGTAGCTGATGGCCTCAAACGAATAAAACGAAATGCCCAGCGGAACCGCAATCTGCCAGGCGACACTCATTGGCCGGGCGCCGAATGCCGCCAGCAGGTGGTTGATGTTGGCCAGCAGGAACAGCCGGTAGCGAAAAAAGCCGAAGATCGCGAGGACCAGCGCCACGCCACTCCAAAACCACCGCCTGCCGCGCTCGGGTTGAGCGATCAAGAGGCGCGCCGCCAAGTGCACCCCCAGGGCCAGGGCCAGGGGCACCGCCACAAACGCGGCATTCCAGGTGGCGTAATAGAGGATGCTCATGGCCAGCACATACCAGCGCCGCCAGGGCACGGGCAGCGCCCAGAAGAGAGCAGTCGCCGGAATCAGCAGCAGGAGATAGGAGTAGGAGTTGAATTGCATGGTTCAGACTCCGTTCTGATCGAGCGCTGCGCACATGAGACCGGCCAGCCGGCGATGGCCTTCACGGCCGAGGTGCAAGGGATCGGGGACGTTGAGTGACATGCCCCACTCGCCGGCGGGGATGCTGTGCTCGAAATCCAGAATCTTCAGTCCGAAGCGGGAAGCCACGGATCGCGTGAACTCGTGGTATTGGCGATCGTCGTCCGGGGTGAGGTACAAGGGCACCGCCGGGTTGGTGGGGGCCTCGAAGAGAATCACACGGATCCCCGACTGGCCGCACACCTCCGCAAGATCCGCGAGCGCCGCCCGGCTGGCGGCAATCCGGCTGCCGGTCAACGTGCGCGCCCTGGCCGACTTCAGGTGAAGAAAATAGACGCGGCACTGGGTCATCAGCAGCACGAAGGATGCTTTGATGGCCCCACGGCTGTTGAAACCGGGGATGCGGTCCAATTGCCGGCGGAACCCGGTTTCCATCCGGTACCCGAGGGTCTGTCCGGCGCTGGTGGTGGCTGGGCCGCTGCGATTCTGAAACCGATCGAAGGTGTGCAGCGCTTCGGCAAACGCATCCGCATCGGCGCCGTTGCGCTGCACGATGGCCTCCACCTTGTGGCGGAAATCGCTGTCGGACAGCAGAGCCAGCATGCCTCCGCGGATCCCCCCGTTGACGAAGTTCTGATAGTTTAACTGCACCAGCAAAACATCGGGCTTGATGTCCTGCCTGCCGCTGAGGTACATTGCGTACCACAGCATTTCCTGGTAGCTCATCCCACCCGCCGACAGGCGATAAAAGAGTTTTTGCGAACCGGCTTGGCGATAGCGATCCGCGATGTGGTCGGGATAAGTCTTCTCGGGGCCGGAGGGAGGCGATTCGCCCGGCGCCAGGCTGGTCATCAGGCTCTGCGAGTTCCCCATCAGCATCACGCGGACGGCGCCCGAGTGCGCGGCCCACGATGCAGACAGAGTCCGGAAGCTGTCGATGGGAGAATCGCCGCGGCTCACTTCCTGAGTGGTGGGGTCGCGGAACATATTCGCGACCTGCGTCCACGCCGGCAGGGCGCTGAAAACGCGATCGAGCCCGTCCGACATGCGCGCGAACGGTTGCAGCGCGAATAGCCCGGACAGGCAGACCAGTGTAGCGGCGACCACCACGATGCTGGATACCGCTCGCTTCATCTGGATCGGGCAACGCGCAGCACGGTATCCGTGATGAAGTCGACGCTCTCGAAGTCGTCGGGCTGCAGGTCCCCGGCCGGGATCGTGACCGAGAGCCGGTTCTCGAGATTGCCGATCAGCTTGAGGATGGAAAGAGAGTCGATCAATCCGGAGGAAATCAGATAATCGGCGTCCCCGACCTTCTTGCCGATCATCTCCGCCACCACTTCCTGCGCGGCCTTGCGTACCTGGTTCGGATTCAGCATAACCTGTGTTCAGCCGGCGGTAACCTGCGGCTGGTTCAGCCGCTCGCGTAGAAACCGCACCCGCGTGTCGCGCCGTGAGATCTTCCCGGCCGTGCTCTTGACGATCCACCGCTCGGGCACCACGGCGGCGTAACGCGGAGCAATCCCGATGGTGGAAAGCACGAGCTGGTGCACGCGCCGCTCCACGGCTTCGGCCTTGCCGGCGTCGAATTCCCCGCGCAACTCGGCTACCACGGCCAGCCTTTCCGTACCGTACTGCTCATCGTTGATTCCGAAGGCCACCACCCGGCCCGGGTAGATGGAGTCAATCGAATTTACCACTAATTCGACGTCTTCCGGGAAGATGTTCTGGCCACCCACGATGATGATGTCCTTCAATCTGCCGATGACGTACAGGTCCTCTCCTGCCAGGAAGCCATAATCTCCGGTGCTGTACCAGCCGTTCACGATCGACTCGGTGATGAACCCGCCGCTGGTCCAGTAACCGCTGAAAAGGCATTCCGTTCGAAGCTGGATATTGCCGGGCTCGGCATCCGCGCATACTTCGCCTTGCGGGTTGACCACGCGCACGCTCATGCCTTCCAGGACGGGGCCGCTCGAGACGTATACGTCATCCAGCAGGTCGAAGGCGGTCTCCTGAAATGCGGCGGCGCGGTGCCGCAGGCGGCTCCGCGGGAACGTCCTGGGCTGCAATCCGAGCGGCGTTTGCGTGACGGCGAATATGTTCTCCGCCATGGCGTACGAGGCTTGCAGCGATTCCACAGTTACGCCCCACGGGGCGAACGCTTCGGCGAACTCCCGGAATGACCGCAGCCGCACCGGTTCCGAACAGTTGATCCACGCGCGCACGTGGCCTAGAGAATACGATTGCTTCATGCGCCCCCGCTGGGCCGCCAGGTAAGAGAACGCGAAATTGGGTAGCCAGCAAAAGGTGGCGCGGTAGCGGTCCAGGCACCGGAACAGTAGCTCGGGGTTGAGCAACCAGTCGTTGGCGCTGAAGTGGAGCGAGGGCGCGCCGCACCACAGCGGGAACCAGAGGCACGCAATCAGCCCCATGTCATGGTACAGGGGAAGCCACGAAGCCACGCCATCCTCCGCGGTGAACGCCAGGCACCGGCGCAGGCTCTCCAGTTGCGCGGCCAGCAGGGACGCCGTGACAGCCACGGCCTTCTGTGCACCCGTGGTGCCTCCGGAGAATTGCAGAAAAATCGCATCTGCCGGCGTATCGCCGGCGCGGGGCCGCGCGGGTTCGCCTTCCGGAACCTCCAGCGGCAACGGAATCCGGAACGATTCCTCCAGTTGCCGGGCGTTTTCAACGCGGCACTCAGTGACGGGAAAGTGTACGCCTCCCGCCAGGTTTGTGGCCAGCCGGGGCAGAGTGATGAGTTGATCGGCGGGAAGGTGGCGCAACTGGTGCAGCAGATTGCGCTGGTATTTTTCAGGGTCGATCCGGTTGGTGGGCCACGCCAGAATAGCCGGCAGCCGCCCTTCCAGAATCAGCCCGAAATGCAGCAGGAAAAGCTCCACGGAGTGCGGCAGGAGCAACAACACCACGGACGATTCCGCCGCTGCCTGGTAACGGCGCGCTAACTCCGGCGCCCGGGACAGAATATCCGCCCCGGTAAGTTCCACGGGCTCAGCCCCAGGAGAAAGCAGGATGCGCAGCAGCACGCGGTCCCGGTTCTGCTGCAAACGGGAAAGCAGTAGTTCACGGAAACTCTGAGCGTCCACCTTCAATCCTATGGTTGTCAACGCGCCGGCTTGGCTCCTGGCCGGGAGGACCCGACGTCAGGGTGCCATGCACCGGAGCAAATATGATGATGCGGATGTGAACCCACTCCATTATCACACACTCTTGTCCAAATCGGGTTTGCGAGTCTTGTCTCGGGTGCGCGACACGGAAGTGGGAGATCTACGCAAATACCGGCCAATTGAGAGAATCCTAGTGTAGGGAGTACTCCAATCGGAGCCGCGACCGTAAGGGAGCGTTAGGTCGGTACACGAGGCCGGCAAGCGCTCCCTTACCGCCGCGGCTCTGCCTGACGTACTCCTCGCTAGGATTCTCTCGATTGGCCGATGCTTCGAGGAATCTCCCACTGCTGCGTCGCGCACTGGCAACTGCACGCCACTTTGTTCCCGTTCATTGCTTAAGTTATACTTGTTTGCGCTGAACGGTGATGTTCGACTATCGGAGGCAGAGGATTTTGGGAAGGAGCCCGCGGCGCGTTCTGGCCGGTGCCTTGGGTCTTCCTACCGTGCTGCGGAGTCTCCTGGGCGTAAGGGAGTTCCGCAACCCATTGCAAATGGCACGGCACTACCTTCTCAGAAAGTGTCCGCCAGGCCTTTATGTCGAAACAAGGTCGGGGTTACGTGTCCGCCTTTCCGGTGACGAGGACGATATTTCTACCCTGTTGCTTGTTTTCGGGAGAAGAGATTACGGTCAAGTTCCCAAGAACGCGGTCTGCATTGACGTGGGTGCGCATTTAGGCTCTTTCAGCCTGTACGCCGTCGCTTCCGGGGCGGCGACCGTTTATGCCTACGAGCCGGATCCTATTCTGTTCAAGACCCTCGTTGAAAACGTTCAAGCCAACCGCCTGGCATCACAAATCTTTCCCTTTCAGGCCGCTGTTGTCGGCTCTAAGGCCGCGTCGGTGACCTTCTATCCGGACGGGAACGCCAGCGGGTACGTTAGTCCTGTGCCACACAACAGGCGTGGAATTCTGGTGAAGGCGTTGACTCTCACCGAAATTGTACTGGCCAACCAGCTTGAGAGAGTGGACTTCCTGAAGCTTGATTGTGAAGGGAGCGAATACGACATCATCTTCAGCACGGCTCCGGAGATCTGGAACCGGATTGAGCGGGTCCGTGTGGAGTATCATCATGGTCGGGCAGACGAGTTGAAGAGGCATTTCAGCGCACTGGGGTATCGCTTAATATTTGGGAACGGGCGAAATCGCCGGGTGGGGCTCCTCGGCTTCGACCGACCGGATTCGACTAAAGCCGAGCACCCGGCCGTCGGCGCAAAAGCAACAACATAACTGCCGTGCTGGCGCCGAAAGCAATTGCCGCAATGGTTTCTCCGGTTGCGGCGGGCAAGAATCCCTAGCCCGGGCTAGCCTCGGCGGGAAGTGCCGCGCAACGCGCACCGGCCGGTCGCAGCCTTCCGCTTATGCTTGCGAATTCCTTTCCGTTCGAGCCAGTCCCGTCTGGCGATCTGGTTCTCGATCGGCCCACCGCGGCCGCCGGAGCGTCCCGCCATGCGACCTTGCTATACTACACGCTTTAATGAATCATCGTGTGGTCCTGGCCTTGGCGTGTCTCCTGTTGTTCATCCAGTGCGTCGTTCTCATACAGACGCGCTGGGTGGAAGACGAAAGCTGGAATACCGACGAATCGGTCACCTGGATGCGCGAGGGCCGCTTGCGCATGTCCAGCTTTAACGCCGATCTCGCCTCGGTGGTGGACGCTCGCCCCCCGCTCACGCCCATCGGCATGGGAACCACGTTCCGTCTGTTTGGCATCGGCATCGCGCAGGCCCGCATGTTCTCGGTGGTCGCCGGCATCGGCACAGTGATCGTGGTATGGTTACTGGCTCTTTCCTTCTGGGGCCCGCTGGCGGCATCGCTCTCGGCGATGGCCGCTGCCACGGACTTATTTATCGTGATCGCCTCGCGCACCGCCCGGCCGGAGATCCACTGCGCGTTCTTTTGCTCGCTCGCGCTGCTGCTGTTCTATAAGGCGCGAGAAAAGAATTCGTTCCTGCTGGCGCTCGGCAGCGGTCTCTCGCTCGGCGCGGCCCTCAACTTCCATCCCCACGGCGTTGGATTCGTGGCCGCCATTGGCGTGCTGCTGCTGATCGAATTTCGCGCGCGCGTCTTCCTGGAGAAGCGTTTCTGGGCACTGGTGGCCGGTGTGGCCTTATCCATTGCCCCGTTCGCGATCTGGATCTGCTCCGCCCCCGTCAACCTCCAGGCATTCCGCCAGGTTTACCTGGGGCGCCTGGCTGTTCCTTTGAGCGAAAAGCTCGCGGCCGAATGGCCGCGGTACGCCGATTTCCTCGGGTTCGGCAACCGCAAGGTGCCTCTCATCGGCTCCGTCCCGGTGCGCCTGCACCTGGCCCTCATCCTGCTAGCCGCATTCGTTCTGGTATACCGCAAGAACCGCAAGCTCGCCATCGAACTGGGAGTCGTGGTTGTGGTCAACCTTCTTTGGTGGGCCGACCAGGTGAGCAAAGGACCGCGATACTTTGCCGTCATCGCGCCCATCTTTTCGGTGATCGTGGGTGTCGGACTGGCGCAATTGTCCACGCTGGGCAAGCGCCGGCGCCAGGCGTCCGCGTTGCTGTTTCTGCTTTACGCCGGCACGCAACTGGCGGGCAATGTGTTATGGATCCGCCTGGGCCGCAAAGCCGATTACCCTCAAGTGGCGCAAGGCCTGCGCGCCGCCATTCCTCCCGGCGCGTCGGTTTATGGCGCTATCACTTTCTATATGGCCTTGAACGACCGCGTGTACTATTCGTACGACCGGACACCCTTTCCATACGCCCTGGCCAACCTGCATCCGCAGTACCTGATCCTCTGGGACCGCGTCATGATGCACGGATCGGGAACCGGCCTCGACGATTTTGTAGGACTACGCGGGCAACTAACTTCATTCGTGCGGGACCATGCCACGCTGGCCGCCAGAGTCCCCAATGAATTCTACGGCGGCCTAGAGGTTTACAAGGTTCAGTGACGCCCCATGTCCATTCAGGCCCTGTCGATAGTCATCCCGGTTTATAACAGCGAGGGCTCGCTCGGCCCATTGGCGGAGCAACTGCTTCAGTTCTTCCGCGACCGCAGGATGGATGGCGAAATCATCCTGGTGAACGACTGCAGTCGCGACCGCAGTTGGCCAAAAATCCAGGAGCTCTGCCAGGCGCATCCCGAAGTTCGCGGCGTGAACCTGATGCGCAATTACGGCCAGCACAACGCTCTGCTGTGCGGCATCCGCCAGGCGCGCCACCCCGTGACGGCCACCATGGATGACGACCTGCAACATCCGCCGGAAGAGCTGCCCAAACTGCTGGCGCGCCTGGAAGAAGGCTTCGACGTGGTGTACGGCACGCCCCTCGCACAACAGCACGGCCTGTTCCGCGACATGGCTTCAAGCATCAGCAAGCTGGCACTGCAAGGCGCCATGGGCGCCGGGACGGCGCGCAGTGTGAGCGCCTTCCGCGTCTTCCGCACTAACGTGCGCCAGGCCTTCGCCAGCTATGAGGGCTCGTTTGTTTCGATCGACGTGCTGCTCACCTGGGCCACCACTCGCTTCAGTAGCGTGCCCGTGCGGCACGAGCCGCGCACCATTGGAACCTCCAATTACACCTTCCGCAAACTGGTCACGCACGCACTCAACATGATGACCGGTTTCAGCGTGTGGCCTCTGCAGGCCGCCAGCATCATGGGCTTCGTCTTCACCGTGTTCGGTTTGCTGGTGCTGATCTACGTGGTGGTTCGCTACCTGATTCAGGGGAGCTCGGTGGCGGGCTTTCCGTTCCTGGCGTCGCTGATCGCCATCTTCTCCGGCGCGCAGATGTTCGCGCTCGGCATCATGGGCGAGTACCTGGCGCGCATTCATTTCCGGTCGATGGAGCGGCCCCCCTATGCCATCCGCGAACAATTGGGCCCCGGCCAGACGGACGACGCAAGTGAGCGACGTGCTTGAAGCGGCCGGTTCTAACGAAACCGCGTGCGGAACTTGCGAAGAGGCAACAGGCTCTCGGTTCCGGTTTCGTCTCGCACATCGAGCAGCCGCAACATGCCGGTTCCGCAAGCCACTATAGGCAGGCCGTCGCGGACGAACATCACTTTGCCTGGAACGCGCTGCTCGATTTTCACATCGGTTTCTACCACGGCTTTCAGGATTCTGGCGGGCGCGCCGTCCAAATTACTAAAGGCGCCAAGGTAGGGGTAGCCCACGGCATCAATGAAGCGCTTGATGGCGGCAGCGTCGTGCGACCAGTCGATATGGTAATCCTCTTCGTCCCGCCAGGGAGAATAAGTGGCGGCCGCTTCATCCTGTGGACAGGCCGGCAACCGCGAACCGGCAAGAATGGCCTCGATCAGTTCGACGGCCAGCTCCGCGTAGAGGGCGGCCACTCCGTCGACCACCGCCTGAATCTTCACGGGGTACTGAATCGGCAACTTCCTTTGAGCGATGATGTCGCCGCGGTCGTATTCGTCGGCTCCGAATAGAGCGGTCACCCCGACTTCCTCATCCCCATTGATCAGGGCGGTCGGGAGGGGCGCAAACCCGCGGTAGCGAGGCAGCAGTGAATCATGAAACACAATCAGTTTTTGACAGCCACGAATCATCCACCGCCAGCCCACGGCAATCGCATAGTCGGCCGACAGGCCCTTGGCGTCCGCGCGATCGAGGAACGGGATTCCCTCTTGCAGGCAGGCAGTATGGATCTCGTCGTAGAAATCGCGGCGGACGTTGGCGTCACGCGCGGCTACCACGCAGGCAATCGAAGCGTTCATCTGCTTGCGTGAAACAGCTTCGACGACCGCGAAGCCTTTCTGATTCATCACAAAAAGGCAAATCCTGTTCATGGCAATCCGCTGGTGAACCGCAGTTTCCCTCTTGGCTCCCGGCTTCGGGGTTAGTATACACCAGCCGTCATCCTTAAGACCTGCGGCTTCGTCGCCTGTGTCAAGCCTCGTTTAAAATGTCCCCTGTCGGCTTCGTCCCCTGCGGCTTCGTCGCCGAGCAAGTGCAACTCTGGTTACTCTGGTACCACCGCTGGTTTGATGCCGGCGCAATCGGGTAGTGTAGAGAAATGGCATTCCGCATCCCGTTCAATGTGCCAGGCCTGGCCGGAGACGAACTGCGCTATGTGGCCGACGCCATCACCCGGGGTCACACCGCCGGCGACGGCGTGTACACCGCCAGGTGCCACGAGTTCCTGCAGCGTGAACTCGGCGTGCCGCGCGTCTTGCTGACCACTTCCTGCACGCACGCCCTGGAGATGGCCGCGCTGCTGCTCGACATCCAGGCCGGTGACGAGGTCATCGTTCCCGCGTTCACCTTCGTCTCCACGGTCAACGCTTTTGTTCTCCGCGGCGCCAAGCCGGTGTTTGCCGATGTCCGTCCCGACACGTTGAACCTGAATGAGGAACAACTGGAGCCGCTCATCACATCGCGCACGCGCGCGATTCTTCCGGTGCACTACGCGGGAGTCGGCTGCGAGATGGACCGCATCCTGGAGATTGCGCAGCGCCACTCCGTCGCCGTCGTGGAAGACAACGCTCACGGCCTGTTCGCGCGCTACAAGGGAAAGCTGCTGGGCACCTTCGGCTGTCTCGCCACGCAGAGCTTTCACGAAACCAAGAATATCATCTGCGGCGAAGGCGGAGCCTTGCTCATCAACGATGCCAGGTACGTGGAACGCGCCGAGGTCATCCGCGAAAAAGGAACCAACCGCAGCCGCTTCTACCGTGGCCAGGTGGACAAGTATACGTGGGTCGACATCGGATCGAGCTACCTGCCGTCGGAGATTCTGGCGGCATTCCTGCTGGCCCAGTTGGAGCGCCACGAGCAGATTCAAGCCGTGCGCAGGCGCATATGGGAGCGGTATGACGAGCGGTTGCGCGATTGGGCCGCGGGCAGGGGCGTGGTCTGCCCCAAGGTGCCGCCACACTGCCAGCACGCCTTCCACATGTACTACATTCTGATGCCCTCGCTCGAATGCCGGCAGAAACTGATCGCGCACTTGAAGCAGCGCAGCATCCTCAGCGTCTTCCACTACCTGCCCTTGCACCTCTCGGATATGGGCAAGCGATTCGGCGGCCGTGAGGGACAGTGCCCGGTCACTGAAAGCGTGAGCGACCGATTGTTGCGGCTGCCGTTCTACAACGGCCTCACCGAAGAGCTGCAGGACGAAGTAATCCACGCCCTGGCCGATTTCCAGGAATAAAGATCCATCGCCCTGCTAAACTACACAGACGTATGGCTACCCGCCCTCAGAAGATGACGAATCATCTTTTGTGCCCCAGGCCTTATCCCGGAAAGATCTCCCTCGTCATACCCATGTACAACGAGGAGGCCATCGTGCCGGCCCTGCGCGGCGAACTGGAGCGCTTCTTCACCGGGGTGCCCTGCGAAGTAGAGATCGTTCTGGTGAATGACGGGAGTTCGGATCGAACGCTCGAACGCATCGCCGCTTGGGCGGCTGAAGACTCCCGCATTAAAGTCGTCCATCTGTCGCGGAATTTCGGCCATCAACTGGCCGCCACCGCCGGCCTGGATTACTCGACCGGCGATGCCATCGTTCTGATCGATGCCGACCTGCAAGACCCGCTGGAAGTGATTCACGAAATGGTCGCGCGTTATCGGGAAGGCTACGACGTTGTTTACGGACAGCGCGAAGCCCGGGTTGGAGAGACGCGCCTCAAACTTGCCACAGCCTGGGCCTTTTACCGTGTCATGCGCCTGTTGACACAAGCTCAGTTGCCGGTCGATGCTGGCGATTTTCGTCTCCTCTCACGCCAATTCCGCGACGGACTCGCCTCCATGCGCGAAACCCATCGCTTCTTGCGCGGCATGGTCGCCTGGGCCGGATATCCCCAGATCGCGGTGCCTTACCGGCGGCGCGAGCGCACAGCCGGCGAAACCAAGTATCCACTCCGCAAAATGCTGATGCTCGCCTGGATCGCGGTCACCTCGTTCTCCAGCCTTCCGCTTAAGTTCGGTTTCGGCCTTGGCATGGTGTTCGGGCTGTTCGGCATCGAGGAAGCCGCGCGCGCCCTTCTGGCGCATTTTCTGGGAAAGCAAACCGTGCCTGGATGGATCTCCTTAATGGTCGTGACCAGCCTGATAGGCAGCGCACTATTGATGAGCATCAGCGTATTGGGAGAATACGTCGGGAAAATCTACGAGCAGGTAAAAGGGCGGCCTTTGTACCTCGTCGCCCGTACCTTCAACGTGGAAGAACCCGCACGGGAGGATGCTCCGGCGCGTTCCTCAAATCACGCCAAGCGATGAACGGCCTGGCGCATCTCCCACTTGGTCGCGTAGCGCAGTTCGAAGCCAAAGCATTGGCCGCCGATGAACATCGATTGAAAAGAATTGGTTTCTATGGCGTTGATCGGCGGCTCACTATGCTTTTTGAGATTCTTCAGCAGCTTCTATCTTCCGGACGAACCGAATCCCCCCGCGCCCCGCTCGGAATCTGACAGTTCCGCTTCCACCCACTCGACGGCCTCGTATCGCGCCACGATCATCTGTGCGATGCGGTCGCCCGCCCGCACCGTGTACGCTTCGCGCCCGAGGTTCAGCAGGATGACGCGGATCTCGCCGCGATACCCCGGATCGATGGTGCCTGGCGTGTTCGGCATGGTGATGGCGTGCTTCAGCGCCAGCCCGCTGCGCGGCCGCACCTGGGCTTCGTAGCCGGCCGGGATCTCCACCGTCAGCCCCGTGGGAACCAGCCGCGGCACGCCCGGCTCCAGCGTCACGTCTTCCACCGCGCGCAGGTCCATGCCGGCGTCTTCCCCGGGCCCGTGTGCGTAGGACGGCAGTTCCGCCGCCGGGTGAACTTTCTGGATTCGCAATTGCATCGTTTCCGCTATGATAGCGTCTTGACTCCCACGAAACGCGTCATCACCGTGGCGCCCATGCCGCCGGAGAAAAGCGCCTACGCCCTGGCCCGCTATAGCCGCTCGCCCGATTCCATTCGCGATTCGATCGATTGGGTGCGCACCCACGACTCCCAGAAGTTCCTGGAGAGCTTCTACTTTCAGTATGGCCACGCATCCATCGCCGATCTCGGCCACACCGTGGTCTGCTTCGAGGGCGTCTCCGAACTGGCCGCCACCGAAATCGAAGAAGAGCCCCTGTGGGACGGCCAGGCCAAGTCCTCCCGCTACCAGGATTTTTCCACCTCCGGCTTTGTGACCCCGCCCGAGTTCGCGGCCGATGACGCCGCGCGCTACCAGGCCGCCGGTCAGGCGCTAATCGCCGCCTACGCGACGGTGAAGCGGCTGGCCTTCGCCTGCCTGTCGGAACGCCTCCCGCGCCCCGCCGACATGAAGCCCGACGCCTACCAGCGGAACTTGACCGCGCGTGCCTTCGACGTCGCCCGCTATCTGCTCTTTTGGGGCGTCCCCACCAACGTCGGCCAGGTGGTGAGCATTCGCACGCTCGAAAAACAGATCCGCCGCCTGAAGGCCTCCGAGTATGCCGAGCTGCGCCAATTGGGCGGGGAAATCGCCCAGGCCTGCGCCGCCGAGCCGGATTGCCGCTGGGACCCGGCGGCCGCTGCCGAGCCGCTGGCCCCCACGCTCGCCCGCCACGCCGGCGCCGACGAACACGCCGTCCGGTCTCGCGACGATCTCCGCCAATGGGCCGCGCAGAATCTGCCTCCGGCCGCGCACTCCTCCGCCGATGCCGGGCGCGTCGACCTCGTGCGCCCCACCAACGTTCCCGCCGATGTCGCCGCCACCCTGCTCTACCCCGTCACCGATCGCCCATTCCGCGAGTTGTACGACATGACCTGCGGCTGGAGCGACCGCCGCCGCGCCGAGGTGATCGACGTGGCACTGGCCTCTCGAACCCGTCGCGACGAGATTCTCGGGGGGTTCCGCGGCGGCCTCTACGCCTTCGACATGGTGATCGATGTGGGCGCCTATCGCGACCTCCATCGTCACCGCCGCTGTCAGAAATTCCGCCAGGCTTATTCCGGCCTTCTCGGCTTTGAAACGCCCGCGCTGGTGGCCGATGCCGCCGCTGGCGCGGTCTATGAGACCGCCATGCGGCAGGCCTTCGAGCGAATGGCCGGTCTTCCCGCGCCGGGAGCCCATTATCTGCTGCCCTTTGGCGCTCGCTCCCGCTTCCTCTTCAAAATGGATTTCGCCGAGGCCGAATACATGTCGCGTTTACGCAGCGGCGTCAAGGGCCACTTCAGCTACCGCGAGGTGGCCTGGCAGATGAAACAGAAAATGGAGGCGCTCGAACCCGAACTGGGCCGCCTCATCGATGCCACCCCGCCCTGGGTCGAGGACCCCCTGAAACGATAGCGATTGGCCCTGCCGCCGACCGGAACTGTGTTCCGCCGCCCCAATCGCCATACCTTTGGGTTTGAGTTTTCACCTGCTACCAGCCATAATATAAGCCTCGGAGGGTTGCGATGCGTAACCTGTCTTGGCTTCTCGCCGGATTGATCGCCTTGCCGTTTCCGCCCGGCGCGCCTGCCCAGGCCCCGGTCGCCAAGCTCAACCTGGTGATCGTGGAAGGCGACGGCGCCATCAACAATATCCGCCAACGCACCGCGCGTGAGCCCGTTGTCGAGGTGCAGGACGAAAACCACAAGCCGGTAGCCGGCGCCCTCATCCTGTTCGAACTGCCCTCCCGCGGGGCCAGCGGAGAATTCCCCGGCGGTGCGCACTCCCTTTCGGTGACCACGGATGCGCAAGGCCGCGCCGTGGCCCGCGGATTGACACCCAGTTCCGCCAAAGGGCAATACCAGATCCACATCACGGCTTCTTACGGCGGCGCCACCGCCAGCGCCGTCATCACACAAACCAATGCCGTCGCAGGCGCGGGCACGTCAGCATCGGCCGGTTCCGGCAAGCTGATTGCGATTCTTGCTGTCGCCGGCGCCGCGGTGGCCGGCGGCGTTTACTGGGCCACACACACCGGGGGCGGCAGTAGCTCTACCACCAATCCCGCAACCACCATCACGGCAGGCGCCGGAGCGGTTGGCCCGCCGCATTGAGAACAACATGACCACTCGACTCTTCCGGATATTCGGTCTCGTCCTGGCTGCGGGCGGCGTGCTTGCAGCGCAACAGGGCTCGCTCTCGGGGCCTGTGGCGGGATTCATTTACGATAGCCCTGGCCGCGCGTTGCGGCCCATTCAAGGAGTCCCCGGCGCGTCACTGATCGGTGATGCCATCAACCTTAACCTGGATCTCACGGCCGCCTATGTCTCCCCCCGTCAGGATTCGGCATTTGTGGTGTCTGCCGACGGCATGCTCCACTTATTCCGCCTGACTTCCGCCGGCCCCGCGGAAATCAGTCTGGGCGGCATCAGCTTCATTCCGCAGCGTGTAGTGTTCAGCCCAGCCGGCACTGCCGCGGCCCTCTTTACGCCGGGCAGAGTCCAGGTGTTCCAAGGCCTGCCCGGCGCTCCCGCGCTGGCCGGAGTCATCAAGCTCCCTGCTGCCGGCAGTGCCCAGGTCTCACCCGTAACGGCCAGCCGCTCGCGCCAGCGCACTCCCACCGCCGCCGATTTCGCCCTCAGCGATGACGGCGTCTATCTTCTCGGCGTCTCTGGTGGTTCCGTGCGGCTGCTCAGCGTGAACGGCGAGAATCGCAGTCTTGCCCCGGCTGGCGCCGGTGCCTTGGTGGCTTTCGCTCCAGGCGGTCACGATGCCGCCGTGCTGGATCCCGCCGCGGGCCTTCTGCTCATCCGCGACGCCGCTGGCGCAGCCAGCCAGCGGACCATCGCACAACTGGATGACAGTCTGGCTTCTGCCGCTGGGATCGGCTTTTCGCAGGATGGCGCCAAACTTTATGTCGCCAGTTCCGCGGCCAAAGGAGTCGTGACTTTCGATCTGTCCGCGAACAGCCGCAGTATGATGGTCTGCGAATGTGCGCCGAGCACGCTGGCGCCCATGGGAAGTCTGTTCCGTTTGAATGAATTCGGTGCCGCGCCGCTGTGGCTGTTCGATGCAGGCGCCCCCGCGCCGCGCATCGTTTTCGTCCCCGCGCCTACGAATTAGCCGGGATGCTTCTGGCTTCTGACTCCTGAACATCGACAGCTCTCACCGATGTTGGCGCCGCAGCGCCGCCGGGCAGCTCGCCGGCGATCTGGCCGATAACCGCACCGGTCAGCGGACAACGGGGGAGCGGCGACATACAATCGTAGAGACCGATCACGATTATGGCCAAGAAGCAGAAGTCGACGACTGCGCCCGCGGATGACGCACTGAAAAACGTCAGCGACTACCGTTTTCCCGAGGCGACGATCCCGTACGAGTACATGGGGATTGACCACGCCTATGAACCGGATTTTCTGGTGCGGCTGAGTAACGGCGTGACGGTGGTGCTGGAGATCAAGGGCTTCGAAGACGACCAGACGAAGGCCAAGCACACCGCGGCGAACCGGTGGGTTGAGGCGGTTAACAACTGGGGTCAGTTGCGGAGGTGGGCCTTCCACGTCTGCCGGAACCCGCAGTTGTTGGATAAGGAAATGGAGTACCTGGCGCGGGCAGAATCTGTGCGGTCTGGCCCGGACCGCGGCCACGCCTTGCGAGGAGGACTCTGAGATGGCCGTGTCGCCACGCCGGTACACAGCACCCGATCAGGCGCCTCGACCAGAAGGGCGAGAAGGAAACGGCAAATCTGAAGGCGAAGATCGGTGGGCTGGCCGAGATCGCCCTCGACCTCGCCTACCGGCTCTGCACACTCTGCGAGCGCAAGGGTTGGGCGGAAGAGGCAGGCTACTCAACAGCCTCGTGGTGGCGTGGCCATCCATGGCGTCGGAAGCATTTGAACTGCGGTAACCTCGGAGGATCGGCGATAGGTGGAGCAATGCAAACTCAACTCACGAAACAGGAAGTGATCGAGGAGATGACGCGGCGGCTGGTAGAGTTCTACCGGCCGGTCCGAATCTACCTCTTCGGCTCGGAGGCGCGCGACGACGCGGGGCCGGACAGCGATCTGGATTTCCTGGTGGTGGTGCCTGACGACACTCCGGAATCGACGATGCGGAGCGGCGAAGTGTATTCGCGTCTCACGGGATTCGGCATGGCGAAGGATGTGATACCGTGGCGGCAGACCGACTTCGAAGGCCGGGCGGCCTATGTAAGGGCATCGCTGCCGGCGACGGTGGTCCGCGAGGGGAGGGTGCTGTATGAGTCCGCGTGAGACTCTGATAGTGGAAACGCGGGAGTGGCTTGAACGGGCGCGCTCGGACTTAGCGGCCTGCGACGCCCTGATTGCGGTCGCGTTGCCGGCGGAGGCGCTGTTTCATGCCCAGCAATGCGCTGAAAAGGCGATGAAAGCCGTTCTCACTTGGCACCAGGTTCCCTTCAAGAAGACGCACGACCTGGACGAACTGAAACAGGCGTGCGTGCCGCTCGCCGAAGACCTCACCGCTCAATTGGCCGGCATAGGGAAGCTCTCGCAATACGCCTGGCGTTTCCGTTATCCCGGCGCCAGGTATTCTCCCGAACGAACAGAAGCGGAAGAGGCCCGGCACGCGGCCGGACAGCTTCTGGATGCGGTGGCCGCCCGGCTCGAGTCCCGGTTCGGCGATTGAAAGAACCGGTGGCGGGCTACAACATCCGCATCGGGACTACCACGTCCACCGCGCCAGCGCGGAGATGATCGAGGCCGGATTGCGGCCGGAAAGAACCGCGACGATCAACCGGGATTTCGCGTCCTATGCAGAGGCGGTACAGTATTTCCTGAGGGCGACGAACATCACGGACGCGAGGACGTATTTCGGGGATCTCGCTCAGGGGATATTGCCCTTCCCCGAAGAGGAGCCAACCCAATGACCGGCTTGGATTTACTGAAACAGCAGTTCAATGGCCACGTGGCGTTCCGGGAACGCCGCCCGGGTGTGCTCCAGGTTCTGGCCCCGTTGTTTCACGAAGACGGCGACATGGTAGATATCTTCCTCGACGAGCCCGTGAACGGTTCCGGCAAGGTCCGGATCGGCGACCATGGACTGACGCTGATGCGTCTCACGTACACCTACGACCTGGACACCGAGAACAAGCAGCGCATTTTCAATCGCATCTTGTCGGAAAACCGGATTCAGGAACAGGACTGGCGGTTGTATATCGAGGCCGAACCTGAACGGCTGTACCCGGCGCTGCTTCAGTTCGCGCAGACGGTCGCCAAGGTCTCCAGCATGCAGTACTACAAGCGGGAGGTTATCCAGAACCTCTTCTACGAGCAGTTGGCCGAGTTCGTCGAGGAGAAGCTGGCCGAGTACAATCCGCGCCGGAACAGTTTACCGATTCCGGACCACGACGAGTACGAAGTGGATTACCAGTTCGATATCGGCCCGCGCCAGCTCTTTCTGTTCGGAGTGAAAGACAACGACAAGGCGCGGCTGGCCACCATTTCATGCCTGGAGTTTCAGCGGCGGCGCATCCCGTTCAAGGGCGTGATGGTGCACCAGGATTTCGAGAGCGGGATCACCAAGAAGGATCGTACCCGGATCACCAGCGCCAGCGACAAGCAGTTTCCGTCGCTCGACGACTTCCGGGAGAACGGCCCGCAATTCTTCGAACGCGAGCGAGCGGCGTGACTTGGCCGAAGAGGAACAGCCGCCTGTGATAGTCACGGCTTACCGGACCAGCAAGACTGAGAAGTATTGGAGCTCCGAATGAAAGTCGTATACGACCCCGAGGTGGACTCGCTCAGCGTCCTGCTGAGTGACGCGCCGGTCGCGGAAAGCGATCAGGCTAAGCCCGGCGTCATCCTGGACTACGACGACGGCGGCAACATGGTGAGTTTCGAGATTCTCGATGCGTCGAAGCGCATGGCGAATCCCATGTCCGTCGAGTACGCCGTTATGCCGCCACTGCGCCGTCCGGCATGATAATTCTAACTTCTGTCTTCTGACTTCTCAACATCGACCGTTCTTGTCGATGTTGGCGCCGCAGGCGCCTACCGCAAGTTGAATTTCTTCATCTTGTAGCGAAGCGTATCCCGCGTGATCCGCAGCAATCGCGCCGCCTGCGTCTGGTTGCCGTTGGTTTTTTCGAGCGCCCGCGCCAGCAGGTTGCGTTCGTTGTCTTCGAGCGAAAGCCCCTCCGTGGGAAGGTCCGTGCTGGCCGGAACCGGCAAAACCGTGCCGGATTCGGGACGCGAAATCGCAATCGGCAGGCTGGCCGGCGTGATCAGCGACGACTCCTCCAGGATCATGGCCCGCTCGATGGCGTTGCGCAACTCGCGCACGTTGCCCGGCCAGTCGTGGCTCATCAACAGCCTGGCCGCCGCCTCATTCAACCCTTCGATGTTCCGCTTGAACTTGCGGTTGTAGTGCTCGACGAAAAACTTCGTGAGCGGCACGATATCCTCGGTGCGCTCCCGCAGCGCCGGGATGAGAATCTGGATCACGTTGAGCCGGAAATACAGATCCTGCCGGAACGCCCCTTCTTTCACGGCTTCCCGCAGATTCTTGTTGGTGGCCGCTACCACCCGCAGATCCAGTTTGATGTCTTTCAGGCCGCCCAGCCGCCGGAAGGTCTGCTCTTCCAGCACCCGCAGCAGCTTGGCCTGCAACATCAGTGGGATCTCGCCGATCTCGTCCAGGAACAGCGTGCCCTTGTCGGCCAGTTCGAAAATGCCCCGTTTTTGCGACCGCGCGTCCGTGAACGCGCCCTTTTCATACCCGAACAGTTCGCTCTCCAGCAGCGAATCGGGAATGGCCGCGCAGTTGATGGCGATAAACGGCTCGGCCTGGCGCACGCTTTGGTAATGCAGCGTCTTGGCGATCAGGTCCTTGCCGGTCCCGTTTTCGCCTTCCAGCAGAATTGTAGTGGCTTCGCTGGCCGCCACCCGGCGCACAAAATTCAGCACCTCCCGCATGGACGGCGATTCGGCGATCACTTCCCGCTTCTGAGGCGCCGCCTCGTCGGTGATGTCTTTGATGGTGGCTACCACTCCGCTGAGGTTGCCGGCATCGTCGAACATCTGCGTAGTGCGCATCACCACCAGCCGTTCCATGCCGTTTGCGGTGTGCAACCGCACCGTGGAATGAGGCGCGGCGGGCGCCTGGTTCAGCCCCACCAGGACGCCGCAACCGGGTTCGCAGAGCTCGCACTTAAAGATATCCTGGCAGTGCTTTCCCAGCATTTCCTCCGAGGAAACGCCAAACAGCCTCTCCGCCGACCGGTTGACACCGGTAATCCGGAACTCCGGATCATAAAGGACGAGCGCGTCCGAAAGCTGGTCAAACACCGATTCGAGCACGCTGGTCTTCTGCCAGCCTGGGATGAGCTTAGACATTCACAGGTACGTATTTGGATTATATCAAGCGGTTTGGGGGAATTGGCCCATCATGCCGCTATTTCGGGGGGAATGCCCCCATCCGGGTGGTGGATATTCCTGCAAACCTGCTGCTGTGTTTGAAGATACATGCATGGTGATGCAATTGCTACCCTTTCGGGCGGAGGCATCATGTCCCATTGGAAAATTGCTTTGCCCGCTGTCATCCTGCTGGGCGGTTTCCTGGTTTGCTCCACGGCCTCGTATGGCAAACCGGAATACATGAAGAGTACTAAGAAAGCCTGCAATTACTGCCATGAGAAGAACGTCCCTAACGATAAGGACGCCATGAATAAGAACTTGACCGACGCAGGTAAGTATTACGGGAAGAATAAGTCGCTGGACGGCTACGTCGAGAAGAAGTAACTGCCGATGGAAGGCGGAGGCGTGGAGTCGTGCATGATGCAAACGGTTCAGCTTTCGATTGCTGACGGCCAGTACGCCGCAACGGTTCGGGACGCCCTGACCCGTAGTTGCGCCTGGCACATCCAGCCCGTCGATCGCCCCGACCTCTCGCAGCATTGTGTGATGGTCCTGGACGAACAGTCATTCAGACGGCTGCCCCTCCCCCTCTCCAACCCTGAGCGGGTTGTCCTGATCACCCGCCACGATCTGCAGGATCCTCAATTCCTTGCTCAGGCTTGGGAAGCTGGGATTGTTTCCGTTGTCTCGGAGCAAGATCCCCTCAGTACCGTTCTGCTGGCCATCATGGCTGCTGCCTTGCGTATTGCAAAACCCCACAGTTCGGAGGTCGCCGGCGAAATAACCCATTCAATCAGCTCCGAGTCTGCGTCAATAGCCCCACTTCATCGGCATTGCGGCCCAAAACGTTGCAAAACCCCATAGTTTGGTTTGCCGCCCGCTTGGACTTCGGCGTGCATTACTCTTTGTTCAGGCGAAAGGAGATTCAGATATGGATCGCTCATTAGCGGAGCTCGAGGTTGTGGTCCGCAACCGGATCTGCAGCGTTTGTACCGAACGTACCGTAGAGAGTCAGTGCGGCTTGGAACAACCCTCCAGTTGCGCCCTGTTCCGTCTGTTTCCCCAAGTAGCCCAAGCCATCCAGTCTGTCGAGAGCGACGATATCCAGCAGTACATCGAAGCTATCCGCCGCAACATCTGCTCGGTTTGCGCCGGGCAGGCTGGCGACGGCTCCTGCGAAACCCGCCAGCAGGTCCAGTGCGCCCTGGATGCTTATTTGCTTTTGGTTGTGGATGCCATCGAGGAAGCCACCGGGAAGACTTTCGATAAGCACGGCTTGGGTGATGCGGGTAGCGGAATCACCCCCCCCCGCCGCTCGCCCAAGGCCGCAAATTCAACTGTGATCTGAACTAACTGTGATCTGAACCTGGAGATGAGCTTATGAATATCAATTTGCGCCCGTTCCTGTATCCCTGGATCGTTCTGGCCCTTGCCGTCATTGTGCTGCTGGTGCGGCGCAAGGCCATTGCGAGCCATGAAGACGACACCCTGCACGTGCTCGATGGCGGCGGCGCCAATCAACCCGTGATTGCCCACCAGCTCGATCAGATCGACAAGTGGGGCAAGATTCTCACCGTGATCGCCGTGGTTTACGGTGTCATTCTGGGCGCTGCCTACGCGTACCAGGCCTGGATTGAGACATCCCAATCAGGAGTGTAATTGTCATGAAGAACCGGGCCCTTCGAACCATCAGCCAAGCGCTCGGTTCTGCCCTATTCGGCCTCGTCCTCAGCCTGACCGGCCTCAATGCCCATGCGGTGGAGCAGCCCGGTGCGGACTGCTCTTCGTGCCACGACCAGGCCCAGAAGCTCGAAAAAAGCGCCCACGCCGGGTTGCCCTGCGACACCTGCCACGAATCCCACGACCAGTATCCTCACCCCGCCAACATCCCCAAACCGCAGTGCGTCACCTGTCACCAGGATCAGGCCGGCGACTACGCCCTCGGCGTTCACGGCCAAGCCCGCAAGCATGGCAATGAAGGCGCCCCCGATTGCGCTCTGTGCCACGGCAGCGCCCATGAGCTGCTGCACCCGCAGTCGCAGGCATTTCGCACCGCCGTCCCCGACACCTGCGGTATGTGCCACAGCGAAGTCGTCGATCAGTTCCGCACCAGCGTGCATGGCCAGGCCCTCGCCCGGGGTGTCACCCAGGCGCCCATTTGCAACGATTGCCACGGCGAGCACAAGATCCTCAAGCCCGGCAACACCTCTTCCATGGTCAACGCCGCGCACATCCGCGATACCTGCGGTAGTTGCCACGGAAACGTGCGGCTGACCAGCTCCTTCGGGCTGCCATCCGACCGAGTGGTCAGCTTTGACGCTTCCTACCACGGTCTCGCCGGCAAGGCCGGCTCCCAAACCGTGGCCAACTGCTCGAGCTGCCACGGTGTGCACAACATCCTGCCGTCATCCGATCCCAAGTCGACCATTAATCCGAAGAACCTGCCCAAAACTTGCGGGCAGTGCCACGCCGGCGCCGGTACCCGTTTCGCCATCAGCCAGGTGCACCTCACCGACAACTCCGAAACCGTGGCCCTGCGCTGGGTGCGTCAGTTCTACCTGCTGCTGATCCCCGTCACCATCGGCCTCATGATGCTTCACCAGGGCGGCGATTGGATCCGCAAGCTGGTCAAACTGCGTTTTCAACGCCGCATTGCACAACCCGGCCGGATTGCCGCAGCCGGACACGGCGAGCTTCGCATGTTGCCCTTCGAACGCGTCCAGCACGCCGTCATGGCGCTCTCGTTCCTCACTCTGATCTGGACCGGCTTCGCCCTGAAATATCCCGACACCTGGTGGGCGCGCCCCCTGCTGATGTTGGAAGGCAGGTACGCCGTGCGCAGCCTGATCCATCGCATCGCCGCCGCCGCGTTCACGGCGGTCGCCGTCACGCACCTGGTCTCGCTGATTGCCAACCGCAAGCTGCGCCATCACTGGAAAGAGATGCTGCCCAAAATGGATGACCCGCGCGAGGCGCTGGCAGGCTTCGCCTACAACCTCGGCTTGGGTTCCGACCCGCCGCCCCGGTCGCCGCACAGTTACATCGAGAAGGCCGAATACTGGGCCGTGGTCTGGGGTGCGGTCGTCATGATTGCTTCCGGGGCCTTCCTTTGGGCCAACACCCTGGTCATGAGATTCCTCCCCAAGAGCTGGCTCGACGTTGCTACGTCGGTTCATCTGTATGAGGCCATCCTCGCCACCCTGGCAATCGTGGTATGGCACTTCTACTCCGTCATCTTCGATCCCGATGTCTACCCGCTCAACACAGCTTTTCTGACTGGACTTAGTGTAAAAAAGAAGGAGCACTCACCAGAGCGCGAGCCGGTGAAGACCGCGGGAGACTGACACCCACAGCATGACACCAAATCCATCCGATATAAGCCACCGGGGCTGGTTGTCCCCGTTCGTCTACCTGTCAAACAACTGGATCAGCCTCGCCGGCGTGGTCATCGTGACCACCACCGTCGTCTTCTGGCTCTTCTTGCTGCCCACCACCCTGAAGGGCGAAGCCGCCAGCCCCTACATTGGCATCCTGGTATTTCTAGGCCTGCCCGCGCCTTTCTTCACGGGCCTGGTCATGGTTCCGCTGGGCATCTGGCTGAAGCGCAGACGCGAGGGCCGCAAAGGCATTTATCCGCCCGGCTTCCCGCCGCTCAACTGGCACAACCCCGAACTGCGCAAGCTGGTCTACTTCGTCACTGCCACCACCATGCTCAACATCGCGATCGCCAGCCAGTTCGCCTACGGCGCGGTCAATTACATGGATTCCGTGACCTTCTGCGGCCAGACCTGCCACACCGTCATGCAGCCCGAATTCACCGCCTATGTGAATTCTCCGCACTCCAACGTGGAGTGCGTGAAGTGCCACATCGGTCCCGGCGCCGGCTGGTTCGTGAAAAGCAAACTCTCCGGCGTGGGCCAGGTCTTCGCCGTCACGTTCCACACCTATCCAGAGCCCATCCCCACCCCGGTCACCAACCTGCGTCCCGCCCGCGAAACCTGCGAGCAATGCCACTGGCCGCAGAAGTACGGCGAAGACCGCGTGAAGGTCATTTCCAAATACGCCGAAGACGAAACCAACAGCGTCACCAAGACGGTCCTGCTGATGAGGATTGGCGGGGGGAACAACGGCATCGGCATCCACGGCACCCACCTCGGCCCTGGAGTCGTGATCAGCTACCATTCCGACGAAGCCCGCCAGACCATCCCCTGGGTGAAATACGAAGACAACGGCAAGAGCACTGTCTACGCCACTTCCGACTCCAAGGCCGAGCCCCCAGGGACCCCCCGCACCATGGACTGCATGGATTGCCACAACCGCCCCGCTCACAGCTACGACCTCCCCGACCGCGCCGTGGATAAAGCCATGCACGACAACTTGATTTCCACTTCGCTCCCCTTCGTCAAGAAGAAGTCCGTCGAAGTCCTCAAAGCGCCCTACCTGTCGCGCGTAGAAGCCGAGCAGAAGATCCCCGCCACGTTCGCCCAGTTTTATCGGCAGACCTACCCTGCCGTTTGGAGCGGCCGGCAGCCGGAAATCGCATCGTCCGCCAAAGAACTCGTTGCCATCTATGACCGCAACATCTTCCCCGAAATGAAAGTCAACTGGGGCACCTACCCCGTTAATATCGGTCACACCGATTACCCCGGCTGTTTCCGTTGCCACGACGGCTCGCACGCCCCCAAGACCGGAGACGCCATCACGCAGGACTGCAGCGCCTGCCACAACATCCTGGCCATGGATGAAACCAACCCGAAGGTGCTCACAGATCTCGGTATTGTAGAAAGCAAGTCCGCCCAAAAGTAGCCGTCAGTAGGACAGGCCTCCCGGCCTGTCCGCGGCGGTTTTGACATTTTCACGCGAACTTGGGCTGGTTCAGACCTGCCCCGCTGAAATTTCCAACAATAGGATTCCGCGCATTGACGAAAAACCCTACAGATGTTATACAGAGAATAGGGTCTTAATTTCTGTTATGATTCACCGAGTAGCTATCCTGCGGCGCCTCCTGGTAGCAGCCGGACTTCTGGCAGCAGCCCTCCCGGCGCAGCAGTCCAAGCCGCTCCCCGGCTCCGACGATTGCCTCGGCTGTCATGAAACCGGGGTCCGTGTGGGCAAACGGCAGCCCGGCGTCCCTCCGCCATTCGACGCCGCCGCGCTCAAAGCCTCCCCACACGCGGACCAGGAATGCGCCGCCTGCCACGCCGAGCTCGCCAAGAAAGAATTCCCCCATCCCGAAAAGCTGGCCAAAGTGGACTGCGGCGCGTGCCACCCCGACGAGCAGACCCAATACGCCGCCAGCCTCCACGGGAAGGCTTCGGCGCGCGGCGACAACTCTGCGCCCGGCTGCAAAACCTGCCACGGGACGCACAACATCCTGCTCCCGTCGAACCCCAAGGCTCGCACCTCCACCATGGAGATTCCCGGCCTCTGCGGTAGTTGCCACAGCAAAGACACCGACGTCAGCAAGACCCACGACATCCCGCAGACCAACATCCTGGGAAACTACACCGACAGTATCCATGGCCAGGCGCTATTCACCAAGGGCCTCACCGTCGCCGCCGTCTGCACCAGTTGCCACACCGCGCACTTCGTGCTGCCGCACACCGACCCGCGCTCGTCCATCGCCAAAGACAAAATCGCCGAGACCTGCCGCAAGTGCCACGGCCGGATTGAGGACGTGCACCGTAAGGTGATCAACGGCCAGCTCTGGGAATCCGCGCCGAACATGATTCCCGCCTGCGTGGATTGTCACGAACCGCACAAAGTGCGGAAGTTCTCCTACACCGAGGGCATGGCGGACCAAGACTGCCAGCGCTGCCACGCCAATCCCAACCTCAAGGTGACTCGCGGCTCGAAGACCGTTTCGCTGTTCGTCGACAAAGCCGAGACGGACACCTCCATCCACCACAACCCGCCCAGTCACCCCGACACGCCCGTGGCTTGCGTGCAATGCCATACCGGCGGCACGCCGTCGCACACGCGGCCTTGCGATACCATACCGGCGAAGGTCGATTGTTCGATCTGCCACCCGACCCAGGTCAACGACTATCACGAGAGTACCCACGGCACGCTGGCGGCCCAAGGCAGCCACGACGCTCCCACCTGCCAGGATTGCCACAGCCCCCACCACACCCTGGCCAAGAACGACTCGGCTTCGCCGACGTTCTCGCGCAACGTCCCGAGGCTCTGCGCCCAGTGCCACCAGACCGGCCACAAAGCCGCCCTGCGGTACACCGGCAAGCAGACCAACATCATCGAGAACTACACCGAGAGCATCCACGGCAAGGGCCTGCTGCAGTCCGGCCTGACGGTCACGGCGGCCTGCACCGCCTGCCACACCGCGCACCGTGAGCTACCCGCCAGCGATCCGCGCTCCAGCGTCTACCGCGCCAACATCGCCGCCACGTGCGCGCAATGCCACCGCGGCATCTACGAACAGTTCACCGCCAGCGTTCATAGCCCCACCGTGACCAAGTCGGGAAAACCGCTCCCGGTGTGCGCCGACTGCCACTCGGCCCACAGCATCGAACGCACCGACAGCAGCGACTTCCGGCTGAACATCATGAACCAGTGCGGCCGTTGCCATCGGCAGATTACCGAGGCCTATTTCGAAACCTTTCACGGCAAGGTTTCCAATCTGGGCGGCCTGCAGACCGCCAAGTGCTACGACTGTCACGGCTCGCACGACATCCTGCCCGTCACCGACCCGCGTTCCCGTCTCAGCCGCGCCAACATTGTCAATACCTGCGGCAAGTGCCACATGGGCTCGCACCGCCAGTTCGCCGGATACCTCACTCACGCCACCCATCACGACCCGCAAAAGTATCCGTTCCTCTTCTACACCTTCTGGGGCATGACCACGCTGCTCGTCGGCACGCTGGTAATCTCCGGCACCCACACGCTGGCCTGGCTCCCGCGCTCGCTCCAATACCGCAAGGAAGCCAGGAGCGGCCACGACGAAAACGGCGTTTACGTACGGCGCTTCCGCCCGCTCCACCGCAACCTGCACCTGATGGTGATCTCGAGCTTCCTCGGTCTCGCCCTCACCGGCATGACCCTGAAGTTCTCCTACGCCCCCTGGGCCAAGGTGATCGCGCGGCTGCTGGGAGGCTTCGAATCCGCCGGGTATATCCACCGCTTCTGCGCCGCCTTGACGTTCACCTATTTCGGCCTGCACGTGTACGACCTGTTGAAGCAGCACCGCAAGAGCGGCAAATCCTGGCTGAAGTACATCACCAGTTCCGAAAGCATGTTGCTCAACGGCCGCGACTGGCGCGAATTCATCGGCTCCATGAAATGGTTCCTGGGCCGCGGCGAGCGCCCGCAATACGGTCGCTGGACCTACTGGGAAAAATTCGATTACTTCGCCGTCTTTTGGGGCGTGGCGATCATCGGCGGCACCGGTCTGATGCTCTGGTTCCCCGAAGCTTTCACCCGCATCTTCCCCGGCTGGATGGTGAACGTCGCAACCACCATCCACAGCGACGAAGCCCTGCTGGCGGTCAGTTTCATCTTCGTGATCCACTTCTTCAACACGCACTTTCGTCCCGAAAAGTTCCCCATCGACACGGTGATTTTCACCACCGGCATGCCGCTCGAAGAATTCAAGCGCGACCGTCCGCGGGAGTACCAGGAGATGGTGGACGCCGGCCAGTTGGAAGAGAACCTGATGCCCGCCCCGCCCGAGCGTTCGCAGCGCTTCTGGCGCCGCCTGGGCTTCACCGCGCTGGGCCTGGGCATGGTGATGATCGGGCTGATCCTCTACGCGATGATCTTCGCGTACCGCTAGGCTTGCGCGCCATCGTGCAATGAAGTGGGCCGGCGGTTAGCCCCTTGACAACTTACTCGGATTCCGATATAACAAAATCCGAATGATCGACGACATCACTCCGTTCTTACCGTTGTCGCCGGCCAGCCTGCATATCCTCCTTTCACTCGCCCCCGAAGACCGCCATGGCTATGGCATCATGCAGGAGGTCGCGCGCCAGTCCGAAGGCCAATACAAGCTCGGACCCGGAACCCTGTACGACAATCTCCAAAAACTCCTGACACAGAGCTTGGTGGGGGAATCCACCCGCTCGTTCGCGCATGAGGATCCGCGCCGCCGCTATTACCACCTGACTTCTTTCGGCCGTCGCGTGCTGGGCGCGGAGATCGGCCGCCTGGACGCGGTGGTCCGCGAAGCCCGCGTCCACCTGCGGGTTCCCCGGAGGGCCTCATGACCCGCACCCTTTACCGCTGCCTGCTCTGGCTTCATCCGCCTGCTTTCCGGCACGAGTTCGCCGGCGAAATGCTGTGGATCTTCGACGAAGCAGTCTGCGCCCAGGGCCCGCGGCCGCTCCTCGCCGACGCCTTCCGCTCCCTCGCGCGCCAATGGCTGCTGCGTTCCGGTTCCTGGAAGATTGCCGCCGCCCTGTTGCTGGCGATGCTGCAAGTGACTGCCGGCGGCCTGGGAATGCTCGCCTTCGGACGCCATGTCGCTCAATTGGCCGCCACGCCGCCGGCGGTCGTCAAGGCTCCCCTGGCGCGCGCTCCCATCACCGTGGAGACTCTGGTCTTCCTCACCGTCTTCATCTTGGGGGCCTTGATTCTGATGGTGCTGTTCCTGGTGGCCTTGGTCAATCGAATCTCCCGGAGGGGCCGTCTATGCTCGAACTACGCTCGGTAACCAAACGCTACCCCGGCGTCACCGCTGTCAACGATGTCAGCTTCATAGCGCGCGCCGGCGAGGTCACCGGCTACCTCGGCCCAAACGGTTCCGGCAAGTCGACCACGCTCAAGATGATCACCGGCCTCATCGATCCGACCGCAGGGCAGATTCTGTTTCGCGGCCAGCCCATCGGCCGCGACCGCATCGCTTACCGCCGCCTCCTCGGCTACGTCCCCGAGGAGCCGCACCTCTATCCGCACCTCACCGGCGCCGAGTATCTCGAAATGGTCGGCCAGTTGCGCGGCCTCGCCGAGAGCCCGCTCGCCGCCAAGATCGACGGTTTCTTGCAGCTCCTCTCGCTTCACGGAGACCGCCACGTGCCGATCTCGTCTTACTCCAAGGGAATGCGCCAGAAGGTGCTCCTCGCCGCCGCTCTGCTGCACAACCCCGAGCTGGTCCTCCTCGACGAGCCCTTCTCCGGCCTCGACGTTAATTCCGCGCTGGTGCTGCGCGATCTCATCCGCCAGCTTGCCGCCCGCGGCAAAGTCGTGCTCTTCAGCTCGCACGAAATGGAAACCGTGGAGCGCGTCTGTTCGCGCATCGTCATCCTGCACAAAGGCCGTGTGGTCGCCAACGATTCCATCGAGCAGTTGCGCGCCCTCATGTCGCTGCCCACGCTCGAGGAAATCTTCTCCCAATTGGCCATCGAGCAGGACACCCACGCGATCTCCGAACAAATGGTCCAGTTGATGGAGTTGTGATGGCGCAGTTCCGCATCCTATACCGCGACTTTCTGACGCGCATCCTCGATCTCGAGCTGCTATCTTCGCGCGGCGAAATCGAGCGGCTGCTGGTTCAGTTCGGCGCCATGCTGGCAGCCTTCAGTTTCACCTTCACCGTCTACTTTGTCCCGCGCTACGCCCTTGCCACTATGCCCTACGCCGCGCTCAGCAAGGTGATCAATGCGGATCGGGATCTTCTCATCTCCACTACCATGGCAGTCGCCGGGATGTTCACCGTGCTCGCGTGGAACACGGTCCTTCCCGACCGCCGCGACTGCCTCATTCTCGGCCTGCTGCCAGTCCGCCAGCGCACCATCTTCTTCGCCAAACTGGCCGCGCTCGCGACGATTCTCGGACTGAGCGTCGTTGCCATCAACAGCTTCACCGGCCTTGCGTATCCCTTCGCCTCAGCCGCGCCGGGCGCCGGCATGCTGGCTATCATACGATCGCTCGCCGCCTGGTGGCTCACCATGATCGCCGCCGGCACGTTCGTCTGTGGTTCCCTGCTGGCAATTCAGGGCCTCGCCGCGCAATTGCTGCCTTACCGCCTCTTCCTGAGACTTTCCAGCGTTCTGCAACTCGGCGCGTTTTTCGTCATCCTGGGCGAGTATTTCCTCAAGCCGCCGTTTCCCCGCGCGCTGCCCTCCGCATGGTTCCTCGGCCTCTACCAGCAGCTCAACGGCTCCGCTGATCCGTTCTTCGCCCCGCTGGCCGCGCGCGCCTGGACTGCGCTGATGATCGCCGTCCCCACCGCCGCCGTGACGTTCGCACTCGCCTTCCGGCGCAACAACCGCCGCATTATCGAGCAGCCCGAAATTGCTCCCGCCCGGCGCTCCTGGTCCAGTGCGAAAAGGCTTTTTCCCAAACCCATCGACCGTGCCATCGTGCTCTTCACCGCCCGCACCATCGCGCGCAGCCGCCATCATCGCCTGCTCCTCGCGGCATACTGCGGCATCGGGCTCGCCGTCGCCCTCGCCTACGCCCGCGATCTGCTGTACGGCTCATCGACTTTTGAGCGGTTCTGGCGCAATCCGCAATGGAACCGGCCCAATCCTCAACTGCTGGTCGGCAGCTTCATCCTGTTGTTTTTCGCCGTCATGGCGGCGCGCTCCATCTTCTCTCTACCTATCGCGCTGCCCGCCAACTGGACCTTTCGCCTCACCGCCGTGCACAGCCCTGCCTCCTACTGCGCCGCCATTCGCAAATCGCTCGTCACGCTCTGCGCGCTGCCCGTTTGGCTGGTCTTCGCCGCCCTCTATCTCGCCATCTGGCCGGTGCGCCCCTCGCTCCAGCACCTCGCCATCCTCGCCGTCACCGCCGTCCTGATGGCTGATTTCGCGCTCTACCGCTTCCGCAAGATCCCCTTCGCCTGTTCCTACCTGCCGGGCAAGGCCAATCTGCACGTCCGTCTGGGCATCGGCGCCATCGCGTTCATTTTCCTTACTGAGCAAGGCGTGAACCTGGAATACTTCACGCTCCAACACCCCATCGGATTCCTCATCCTGCTCTCTGTTCTTGCGGTCGTCGCGCGTTGGGCCTATCGCCGCACGGCCTCATACCCGGTGAGCCAGCTGCAATTCGAAGAGTGGCCGCCCCGGGATATCGAGAGTCTGGATCTGCATAGCGATGGCGGCGCTGACACGGCGCCATCTGCATCAGTCGTATATACTGATGCATATGAGCGCTACGCGGACTACGCTGAACCTCGACGACGAACTTCTCCGCCTGGCCCGCCTATACACCGGCATTCAGGAAAAGACCGCCCTCATCCATGAAGCCCTGCGGGAGTTGGTCGCGAGAGAAGCCGCCCGCCGCCTGGCCGCTCTGGGTGGAACGATGCCCAATTTCGAGGCAGGACGCCGTCGCAAGCCCGGCACAACGCGATGACCCTGGTTGATACTTCCATCTGGGTGAATCATTTCCGGAAACCCGATGCCGCTCTCATGCAATTGCTCACCGATGGCTCCGCCGGCATGCACCCGTTCATCGTGGGGGAACTGGCTTGCGGCAATCTCAAGAACCGTGCCGCTACGCTCCGCGACTTGGCCAGACTGCCTCAAGCTTCCATCGCCAGTGAGAACGAGGTCCGCCATCTGCTGGAATCGAGCCGTCGGTGGGGTAAGGGCTTGGGTTGGGTCGATCTTCACTTGCTGGCTGCCGCCAAGCTCTCCGGATGGGGCCTCTTCACGGCAGATCGCGCAATGATGCACGCAGCCTCGGCGATGGGCTTTTCCGCGCCTTAACGCGCCGCCTCTACTTCTCCAGCGCCAGCCCCGATTCCTTCAGCGCCCGCCAGCCGCCATCGAGCGAGATCGCGCCGGTGTAGCCCATCTTCTGTAGGTTATCCGCCACCAGCGCCGACCGGAACCCGCCGTCGCAATAGAGCACCAGCGTGGCCGCCTTGTCCGGAACCTGCGTCTCGATGTCGCGCTCGATAATCCCGCGGCTCAAATGCACCGCGCCCGCCACGTGCCCGGCAGCCCACTCGTTGTCTTCGCGCGTATCCACCAGCACGTGCGGCTCGCGCGCCGCCATCTTCTTGTAGCCTTCGATATCGATCTGCTGCACGCGCGCTTTGGCGTCGTCCACCAGTTTCAGAAATCCCGGATTGTGTTTCATCGCCCCTCCTCAAATTGTGGCGCACGCACTCGTGCGTGCCGCGTCGGCACTCGTGCCGACGCACGGGTCTTCGCTCACCAAGACGTGTCGAGAGAGTCTCGACGCGGCACGCACGAGTGCGTCGCACGAGTGCGTGCGCCCCGAAACTACTCCACGCGGCGGATTCGGGCTCCCACTCGCGCCAGCTTCGTCTCGATCTTCTCATAGCCCCGGTCGATGTGGTACACCCGGTCGATTACCGTTTCGCCGCGTACCGGCAGGCGCCCCGCCCAGCGGGCCGGACGCCGCGTTTGGCGCTGTGTGCATAATCAGGAGTGGCCGAATCGGTTGTAATGCGAGTGCTGCGGGGATCATCGGATGCGAACATTCGCTTCAGCGACCTCCGCACTCTTCTTCTCGGTCTTGGCTTCGCGGAGCGGATCAAGGGCAGCCATCACATTTTCACGCGGGAAGATATCGATGAGATTCTCAACCTCCAGCCGCGGGACTCAATGGCGAAGCCCTATCAAGTCAAACAAGTACGCAAATTGCTGGTTCGGTATAAACTGACAGAAGGGGCCGAATGACCAAGTACGAGATCATTCTTTATTGGAGTGCCGAAGATCAGGCGTTTATCGCCGAGGTGCCTGAGCTGGCTGGCTGCGCCGCCGATGGCGTCACCCGGCAGGACGCCCTTGCCAACGCCGAGATAGTGATCGCCGAATGGCTGGAAGCCGCGCGCGAACTGGGACGCCCCATCCCCGAACCCAAGGGCCGGCTTCTGTTCGCCTGACGCTACTCCAGTGCCCGCGTGGTTTATGACCACCGGCCCTCCGCTCCCTTACGGTCGCGGCTCGGTGAGCGCCAGCCCCGATTCCTTCAGCGCCCGCCAGCCGCCATCGAGCGAGATCGCGCCGGTGTAGCCCATCTTCTGTAGGTTATCCGCCACCAGCGCCGACCGGAACCCGCCGCCGCAATAGAGCACCAGCGTGGCCGCCTTGTCCGGAACCTGCGTCTCGATGTCGCGCTCGATAATCCCGCGGCTCAAATGCACCGCGCCCGCCACGTGCCCGGCAGCCCACTCGTTGTCTTCGCGCGTATCCACCAGCACGTGCGGCTCGCGCGCCGCCGCCATCTTCTTGTAGCCTTCGATATCGATCTGCTGCACGCGCGCTTTGGCGTCGTCCACCAGTTTCAGAAATCCCGGATTATGTTTCATCGCCTCTTCCTAAATGTGGGGCAGCCAATCCTGGCTGCCGCCGGCTTTCAGCCGGCGCCCGACCGGCCAGGAGGCCGGTCCCACTTCTATTCCACGCGCGCAATCTTCGCCCCCACTCGCGCCAGCTTCGTCTCGATCTTCTCATAGCCCCGGTCGATGTGGTACACCCGGTCGATTACCGTTTCCCCGCGCGCCACCAGGGCGCCCAGCACCAGCGATGCGCTGGCCCGCAGGTCCGACGCGATCACGCCCGCGCCCGTCAGCTCGCGCGGCCCCGCCACAATCGCCTGTTTGCCGTCCAGCCGGATATTCGCGCCCATGCGCGCCAGCTCCTGCGCGTGCATGAAGCGGTTTTCAAAAATCGTCTCCACGATGATGGCGATCCCGTCCCCTTGCGTCATCAGCGCCATGTACTGCGCCTGCAAGTCGGTGGCAAACCCCGGATACTCTTCCGTGGTCATGTCCACCGAGCGTAGCCGCCCGCCGCCGCGCACCCGCAAACTGGTCGAGTCCGGCTGTGTCACGCCCACTCCAGTCTGTTGCAGCTTGGACACGAGTGCGCCCACGTGCTCCGGCACGCAGCCCGTCACCGTCACATCGCCGCCCGTAATGGCTCCCGCGATCAGGAAAGTCCCCGCCTCGATGCGGTCCGCGATGACCGTGTGCTCTGCTCCGTGCAGCCGCTCCACGCCCTGCACCTTGATCGTCGATGTGCCCGCGCCTTCGATCCGCGCGCCCATCTTCACCAGCAACTCCGCCAGGTCGGCCACCTCCGGCTCGCGCGCCGCGTTGCGCAATACCGTTTCGCCCTTGGCCAACACGGCTGCCATCATCAGGTCTTCGGTGCCCGTGACAGTGATGCGGTCGAAGTGGACCACCGCTCCTCTCAGCCCTTCCGGCGCCACAGCCTCGATATAGCCATGCGCCTGGTTGATGCGCGCTCCCAGTTGTTCCAACCCGAAAATGTGCAGGTTGATAGGCCGCGCCCCGATGGCGCAGCCTCCCGGCAGCGACACCCGCGCCCGGCCGCACCGCGCCACCAGCGGCCCCAGCGCCAGGCTGGAAGCGCGCATGGTCTTCACCAACTCGTACGGCGCCTCCGCGCAAACAATCGTTGGCGTCTCCAGCCGCACCGTTTCGCCGTCCACGTCCACCTTGGAGCCGATATCCACCAGCAGCCGCTGCATCGTGCGGATATCCCGCACCGCCGGAACGCGCCGCAGCGTCACCGGTTCCTCGGTGAGCAGCGCCGCGGCCAGCGCCGGCAGCGCCGAATTCTTCGACCCGCTTACAGCGATTTCCCCTTGGAGCGCAGTCCCGCCATTGATTACGAACTTATCCATTCAGAGCCTTGGAAACCCTTCCCTTCGCCGCGGCCAGGCGCCGTTCCGCATCCTCGCGGGTAACGCCCCGCTTCGCCATCACGATCGCCACGCGCACGCTTCCGCCGGCCTCCGCCAGCCACTCGCCCGCCCGTTCCACGGAAATCCCAGCCGCCTGCGCGACTATGCGGCGCGCGCGGTCGCGCAGCTTCTGGTTCTTGGGCTGAACGTTCACCATCAGGTTGCCGTAAACGTAACCTAACCGCACGAACGCCCCGGTAGAGAGCATGTTGAGTACCAGCTTCTGCGCCGTCCCCGCTTTCAGCCGCGTGGACCCGGCCACCACCTCCGGCCCCACCAGCGGTGTAATGGCGATTTCCACCGCGCGTGCCAGTTCGGAATCCGGCGTGCAACTGATCCCCACTGTCACCGCCCCCAGCCGCCGCGCCTTGGCGACCGCGCCCAACACATACGGTGTGCGCCCGCTGGCCGCAATCCCCACCAGCACATCGCCCGCGGTGAAGCCGCGGACTTCCAGGTCGCGCGCGCCGATCGCCGGATCGTCCTCCGTGGTTTCCGTGGCCTGGCTGAGCGCCGCTTCCCCGCCCGCGATGATCCCCTGCACCATCTCTGGCGGAACGTTGAACGTCGGCGGGCACTCCGAAGCATCCAGCACTCCCAGCCGCCCGCTGGTCCCCGCGCCGAGATAAAACAGCCGCCCGCCGCGTTCGAATGCCGCCACGATCGCATCCACCGCCCGCGCAATCGCCGGAATCTCGCGTTCCACCGCCTCGGCCACCTGGCGGTCTTCCGCATTCATGATGTGCAGAACGCTTTCCGTGCACAGCGTATCGATGGACGCCGATGCCGGGTTGGTTTGTTCCGTCAAAAGTTTTTCCAGCCCGGCCATCGTCTTATCTTAACGCTCCGCGTCGCGGCCCCATTCCCGATCAGGCTATATTCAAACTAGTGCGCTATATTCTCACCGGCCATCAGCCCGCCGCCACGGCCATCCTGCTGGTGGAAAGCGGCTCTCGCGGCATCCTCGAACGCGTCATCCCCGGTTTGCGCCAATCCTGGGGCAAGGAGGCCGCCATCGATCTGGTCACCTGCTACGCCACCCTGCCCGCCGGCTTCCCGCCCGCAACCCGCCTCTATCGCGTCGCCGATTATCGTGGGCACGAAGGCCGCGGCAAGCTCTATCGCGAACTGGCCCGCAACCGCTACTCGCACTTGGGGCTAGTCTGTTCCGCCGAACCGCTCATGACCAAGTGGAAATGGATGCTGGCCGCGCGCATCCCCGCCAAGGTCTTTCTCATCAACGAAAACGCCGATTATTTCTGGCTCGACCGCATGCACTTCGCGGCCGCCTGGGGTTTTGTGATGTTGCGCACAGGCCTTGCCGGCGCCGGCGCCGTGCGAATCCTGGCGCGCCTCTTTTCCTTTCCCTTCACATTGCTGTACCTGCTGCTCTACGCCGCCGCGGTCCATGCGCGGCGGGCCCTTCGAGGTTGATCTATGAAACGTATCCAGGTTGTTGAAACCGGCGGTCCCGAAAAAATGCAGTTGGCCGATGTGCCCACTCCCGTCCCCGGTCCCGGGCAGGCGCTGGTGCGCATCGCCGCGAGCGGCGTCAACTTCATCGACGTCTATTTCCGTACGGGCCTCTACAAAGCCGATCTCCCGGTCACGCTCGGCAGTGAAGCCGCCGGCACCGTCGAAGCCGTCGCCCCCGGCGTCACCGAGGTGGCTCCGGGCGATCGCGTGGCCTACGCCATGGCGCGCGGCTCCTATGCCGAGTATGCCGTCGTCTCCGCCGCGCAACTCGTCAAGCTGCCCGCCCATCTCGATTTCCCCACCGCCGCCGCCGCCATGTTGCAAGGCATGACCGCGCACTACCTCACGCACTCCACCTTCGCTCTCAAGAGCGGCGACACCTGCCTGGTCCACGCCGCCGCCGGTGGCGCCGGTGGCCTCATCGTGCAGATGGCCAAAATGCTCGGCGCGCGAGTTTTCGGCACCGTCTCAACCCAAGCCAAGGCGGAAATCGCGCGCTCCCACGGCGCCGATGAAATCATTCTCTATTCCGAACAGGATTTCGAAGCCGAAGTGAAGCGCCTCACCGCCGGCCGCGGCGTCGACGTGGTCTACGATTCCGTCGGCAAGACCACCTTCGACAAGAGTCTCAACTGCCTGCGCCCGCGCGGTCTCATGGCGCTCTTCGGTCAGTCGAGTGGCCCTGTTCCGCCCTTCGACCCAGTCATCCTCAACGCCAAGGGTTCGCTCTTCCTCACCCGCCCCGCCCTGGGCCACTACGTAGCCACGCGCGAAGAGTTGCTGTGGCGCGCCGGCGACGTGCTCGGCTGGCTGGATTCCGGAAAGCTCCAGCTCCGCATCCACCGCACGTATCCCCTCGCCGATGCCGCCGCCGCCCACCGCGACCTCGAAAGCCGCGAAACCGCCGGCAAGCTCCTGCTCACCGTTCCCTAAACCTTCATGACCCTCCAGGCCAAGCTGACGCTCGGTACGGTGTTGCTGGTCACCATCGTCGTGGCGCTCATTTCCGCCGTCGATCTGGGCGACATCATGCAGAATGAGTTCGAGCACACCCTGCACCGCGCCGGCGTGGTTCAGTTGGTCGCCACCGACGACGTCAAGCAGGCCCTCAACCGCCCGCAGGCGCTGCCTTTCCCCGGCGCGCTCCAGACCCCCGAACTCTTCGACCGCCTTCGCAGCGTGATGGCCGCCTCACCCGAGATATTCGAGGTCGCCGTCGTCAATCAGGATGGCAAAATCCTGGCCGACAGCTTCGCCGATCGACAGGGGGAAACCTGCCCGAGTTATCCCGATCTCGCTCCCCTGGTCAACCAAGCCGGCTGGTTCGACCAGCTACGCGTGCTGCTGGGCCGCGACGCCAGTAACCTCCAGGTCGAGAAGAAATTGGGGCCGCCGCCACTCTTTGTGCGCGTCATCGTGGCCCCCGCCTTCATTCGCGATGCCATCAAGCCGGCTTTGACCCAGAGCGCCAACATCGCGCTCATCTCCGTCATCGGCGCCATCTGCATCACCTTCCTGTTTTCCGCCTTCGCCTTCCGCCCGCTGGGCCGCCTGCGCCGCCAACTCGACCTGCTCGCATCCGGCGACTACGCACCCCCCGAGCCAGCCACCGGCTCTCGCTCGGACGACGAAGTCTCCATCATGGCCTCCAAGGTCAGCCTCCTGGGCGAACGCCTGCGCGGCGCGCAATTCGAAGTCTCCGACCTCCGCGGCAACATGGACCGCCTGCTGCGCGATCTCGAAGATGCCGTCTTCATCTTCAACCGCGAACGCCGCCTGGTCTTCGCTTCCGGCTCGGTCGATAAATTCCTCGGCCGCGACCGCTCCAATCTCTCCGGCCAATCCATCGCCGAAATCTTCCCACCTTCCACCAACCTCGGCCTTCTCATCGACGAAGCCGCGTCGACCGGCATCCACATTCGCAACCGCCGCATCCCCCTCACCGGCGCGCCTGAGAGCGCCTCCGTGCTGCTCTCCGTCGACCTCCTCGAAGCTCAGCCCGGCGCTGCCAATCCCCGTTCCGGTCTCATCGTCCGCGTGCGCGATCCCGAAGCCCAGCGCCAGATCGGCCACCAGCTCCAGACCGCGGACCGCCTCGCCGCCATCAGCCGCGTCTCCGGCGGCGTCGCCCACGAAGTCAAGAATCCGCTGAACGCCATCCTCCTCCACGTCGAAGTCGCCCGCAGCAAGCTCGCACGCGGCGATTCCGCCGTCGAACCGCAAATGGAGATCATCTCCCGCGAAATCCTGCGCCTCGACCGCGTCGTGAAAACCTTCCTCGATTTCACCCGCCCCGTCGAACTCAAACTGCGCCCGGTTCTCTTGCAACAAATCCTCGGTGAGATCGCCGACCTGGCGCGCCCCCAGGCCGCTGCCGCCAATATCAAAGTCGTCGCCGTCCCGGAAGCCTTGGCCGCCGATGGCGTCGAAGTCACCGTCGATAGCGACCTCTTCAAACAGGCCGTCCTCAACGTCGTCGTCAACGCCATCCAGGCCATGCCCGAAGGCGGCGAGCTGCGCTTCGAAGCCTCCGCGTCCAAAAACACCGCCGAGATCCGCATCTCCGATACCGGCCCTGGTATTCCGCCCGATCTGAAAGAAAAAATCTTCCGCCTTTACTTCACTACCAAGACCGGCGGAAGCGGCATCGGCCTCGCCATGACTTTCCGGATCGTGCAATTACACGATGGTACAATCGACTTCAGCAGCGAGCCGGGCAAAGGCACTACCTTTGTGATCCGTCTGCCGCTTGCGGTGTGACCGAGCGATTCCGAATGAAACCAGTGGAAGCAATCCTGGCCGCCGCCCTGCTGGTTGGTCTGGCCGGTTGCGCCGCGCGCGCCAAACAACCCGTTCCGGCCGCAACGCCCGCCGCTCCCGCGCCGCCACCCCAGCCGCTTTCCATTCCCCAAACTCAAGTGCAGTTGCCGCGGCCGCAACCGCTCGATCCCGACTCGCTCTCGACTGCGCTTCCCGCCGCCGCCCCGCCTGCCGCCGCGCCGCCGGCCGCCAACAAGCCGCCGCAGACCACCCGGCATCAGGCCGCGCCGCCGCCCAAGCCCGAAACGCCGCCCGCCGAAGCGGCCCGGCCTCCCATTCAGGAAATCCTGTCCGCTAACGTGCAGCAGCAGTTGCGCCAGTCCGCGCAGGATCACCAGCGCCAGGCCCTCCAACTAGTCGCGCAGGCCCAGCGCCGCAGCCTCACCGCCGCCGAACAGGCGCTCATCACCCGCATCAATCAGTTCGTCAAGAGCTCCAGCGAAGCCGAAAGAACCGGCGACCTGCGCTCCGCCGACGACCTCGCAGGTCGCGCCCACATCCTTGCCAAGGAGCTCCAGAGTGGCAAATAACCAGACAGTATTCCATCCGCTCCGTTTCTTCGATCGCCGCAAAGACTCCTTGACTCCGTGGCGCACGCACTCGTGCGTGCCGCGTCGACACTCGTGTCGACGCTTGGCGGTATCTCGCATTGGTTGCGCCCATGTCCATTAAGAGGCTTCAGCCCAATTCCTCAGTGGGGCAGGCGCTTTCGCCTGCCAATCCCGCCGCCGCGGAGCCTGCCTCCGAATTCGACGAGCGCCGCCACGCCGTTGCCGCCTCTCTCGCCGGCCGCAAGCTTGACGCCTTGCTCGTCTCCTTCGGCCCCAACCTGCGCTACCTCGCGGGCTTCACCGGCAGCAACGCCCTGCTGCTTCTCCTGCCCGGCCAGTCCATCCTGTTTACCGATCCACGCTACCAGATCCAGGCCGCGCAGGAAGTCTCCTGCACCGTCACCATCGCCAAGGGCCCCTTGGAGGCCGATCTGGTTGCCGCCATCGGCCGCCACCGCGTCAAACGCATCGGTTACGAGCCGGCGCTGATAAGCTGCGAAGCCTTCCGCTCCCTCGAATCGCGCCTGCCCGCCAAAGCCTCGCTGGTCGCTGCCGGCGGCTCGGTCGAACGGATGCGCATGGTCAAGTCGCCCTCCGAAATCGACCGCATCCGCCGCTCCGTTCTGACTAACTCGCGCGCCTTCGAACAGACCGTACCGGGAGTCCGCGCCGGCATCACCGAGCAGGATCTCGCCGCCGAACTCGAATACCGCATGCGCCGCCTGGGCGCCGAAAAGCCGTCGTTTGAAACCATCGTCGCCGCCGGCGTCCGCTCCGCGCTGCCGCACGCCCAACCCACCGCCGCCCGCCTCCAGCTCGGCCAACTCGTGGTGGTCGATATGGGCGCTCTCCAAGAGGGCTATGCGAGCGACATGACCCGCATGTTATATCTGGGAACTCCCACCGCCAAAGTGAAGCGCACTTATCGCGCCGTGCTCGAAGCGCAGTTGGCCGGAATCGACGCCGTCCGCGCCGGAGCCCGCACCGCCCACGTGGATGCCGCCGCGCGCGACGTTCTCAAGCGCTACTGCCTCGATCGTGCGTTCATCCACTCCACCGGCCATGGGTTGGGCCTCGAAATCCACGAACCGCCGCGTCTCGGGAAGAGCGACAAGGGCCGCCTGCAGGCCGGCATGGCCATCACCATCGAACCCGGCGTGTACCTGGAAAACTTCGGCGGCATCCGCATCGAGGACACCGTTGTGGTCACCGAGAACGGCTGCGAGATCCTCACGCCGACCAGTAAAGAGCTGCGGGTAATCTAGCGCTCACGCCTGATCGCCAGGCCGTGCTCCTCCAAGAACCCGGAAAGTTGCTTGACCACCTCTGCCTCGCCATCCTGTCCGTTGACACCAAGCCGGAATTCGGTCCCCTTGGGAAACTGGAGCAGCTTGGCCTTCGCGAGATCGAGGGACGTGGCCTGATACTGCGCAATCTGAAAGTGCCCCATGCCCGTGAACTGGATCGTCCAAGGCGTAGTTTGCCACGTCTTGAGCAACTGTTCCGCCTGCTGCCGTTGCGTCGTCCCCACGGCGAGCGCAATCAGCCGGCGCAGTTGGTCTTCGCTGGCCAGCCAGCCCTGACCGCTGCCCAGAGCCCGCAGCATATTCTGGCCGGCGCCCGACTCCCACTGGACATCGGTGCTCCCCCCTGGGATGTAACGCAGTTCCGCTTCGTGCCCGGCCCAACGTTCGTGCCACGCCGTGAATCGCGCCCAGAGTGTGTCTTCCGCTGCCGCGGTCCCGTGGTTCCCCAGATACGCGGCCGCGTTGGCGACCAGTTGCATATCGGGGTCGTTCAGCGCTTTCAGCGCCATTTCCTGAAGGATGGGGCTGTCCTGCAGGTCCCCCACCTCGACCATCAGGGATGTGAAGCAGCCGGTATCCTTCCGCGCCGCCATGACGGTCTCCAGCCGTGGCCGTGCGCTATCCGGGTCCACCTTCAAGAGCCATGCCAGCAACCAGTCCTGAATGTCGCACGCCCCTTTCCCGAGGCTTGGATCCAGGTAGCTCAGGACTTCCGGCTCCGCTGACGCATCCGCATACCGGTAAATCAGCGATGCCAGGTTGAAGGTGTCCGAACCCTTGGCAGCCTTCAGGTGCTCAACCAGCTTGGGCGTCTCCCCCGGCAATTCCCGGTCTGGAAGCATGCCGAGCACTTTCGCGCCAAAGCGCGGCTCGGGTCGCAATATCTCCAGCAGCACCGCTGGCCGGGCCTCTTCGGGCGCCGCCGCGTACCACTGCTGGAGCGCAGAACCACTGGCCTGATTGAAGTTCCACGCATTCATCTCCCGCGGTTCCGGAAAATCCTGGTATCGTTGCGCCGCTTTGCGAAGCAGCGGAAGCAAGGTTTCTCGGTCCAGCGCCTTCAACCGGTACTGAATCAAGTCGGCCTGTTCCGCCACCGTCAGGCTATCGAAGTTGGCAGTCATCGCCTTCGCAAGCTCCTGCTTCAATTCGGCCGGCAACTCTTCGGAGCTATCCAGGATCGTCTTGGTGCTGGTCGCCCGCGCCGCACCCTGCTTGAGAGACAAAAGGGAAATGAGTTCCTGCCGAAAACCATTCTCGGTGTCCTGCCGCTCCTTCCAACGCTGCCCCGGGCCGTCCGGCAGCGCCAGCACCGACATTATGTTGAGAAACTCGATGTCGATGGCCGCGTTCGGATCGCGCAGCAGCTTCTTCATTTCGTCCAGCCCGGCTTCGCGCGCAGGCGAGCCGGCCAAGCCCATGCGGAAGTCCGTATACTGGGTGCGGTGCGCCATTTCGCGCGCGCCGGCGGCTGTACCCAGGTACCGCAGAGCCTTGCTCGCGTCGCGGTGGCTATCGGGCTGGCCAGGATGGATTGGCCAGTCAGCAGGCAGGGGTGCATCCAGGCCCGCGACCGCCTGCTGCAGCGTTTGCTGTTGCCATGCGGGCGTCGCCGCGACAATCGTCAGCCGCAGCTCGTTGGACACAGCCGGCGCTCCGTTCCCGCTGAAAGGCGAGTCCAACGTACTCGCCCGCGACGACCTGACGGTGACGCGATATTCGCCCGGTTTCTCGAATCGCACCCACTCGTTCAACTCTTCGTATACCACCATGGGCTTCGCGGAGAGAACCTGTATGCCTCTTCCCCCTCCACCCATAAATCCGCCCCAGGCCCGGAAATAGAGGTCGAGCGGATCCACCCAGCCGGTTCGCGGTTCCACGGCGAAGCTCTCTTCGCGGAGCCGGCCGCTGCGGTCGTAGGTGGCCATGTCGAGCTGATACTTCTTCTCGGCCGAACTGGTGAACGACAGCTCGAGAGGGATCACTTCGCCGATGTGAAATGTGGTCTGCCCGTCCCGCGTGCGGGCCACTAGCTTGACGTAGGAGGCCGCCTCCTGGTTGGACTGCACGAGCGCAATACACGCAGTGGCCTGCAAAACTGCCAGAGCGACGACGTTCCGCACGATTCCTCCTCCTGATTGGACACCGCAAACGGGGGAAAGACCCGCCTCGCAATTACTCTGCCACCCTCACCAGCACCTTCCCCATCGGTCCCTCCGCCAGCCGCGCAAAAGCCTTGATCGTATCCGTAAACGCAAACACTCCGTCCGTCACCGGCCGCTTCCCCGTGGAATCCAACTGCTTCACTATCCGCTGCCACGCCGCTTGCGCCGAGGCGGCCGTGTAGTCGCCCACCGCCACCCCGCCGATCCGGTTCCGGCGGAAAAACAGCGTCCCCGTGTTGAACTCCGGCACCGGTCCGCCGCTGCGGCCCACCACGCTGATCCGCCCGCCATACCCCAGCACCGCCACCACCTGGTTGAACAACGCGCCGCCCACGCTGTCCACCACCAGGTCCACCTTGCGCGGCGCAATCGCCGCCGTCAGCTTCTTGCGCCAGTCCGCGTCCTGCGGGTCGAACACGAAATCCGCGCCCAGTTCCCGCAGTTTCGCGCCCTTGCCGGCGTTGCGCGAGAGTCCCGCCACCGTCAGGTTCATGGATTTCCCCAGCAGCACCGAAGCCACGCCCACGCCACCGGAAGCTCCCGTCACCAGCAGCACTTGGCCCCCGGCCGGCGGCGCCGCGGGCTCGCTCCATTGAGTCAGCGCCTGCCAGGCCGTCAGACATACCAGCGGCGCGCCGGCCATCTCTTCCGTCTTCCAACCCGCCGGTACCGGTGCCAGGCAGGCTGCCGGCACCACCACCTTCTCGGCCAGTGTTCCCCATACGCTCACGCCCACGTCGCACCGCAGAATTCCCACGGTTTCTCCCACCCGCACCTGTTCCACGCCAGGTCCGATGGATACGACCTCGCCCACCGCATCGCGCCCCAGAATGTGCGGCAGCGCCGGTTTGGCCGGGTACATCCCCCGCGCCAGAAAAGCATCCGCCGGGTTGAGCGCGGCGAACCTGACTCGCAGAACCACCTGCCCCGGCCCCGGATCGGGGTCGGCCACCTCACCCAGTCGGAGTTTCTCGACGCCATCGTAGGAGTCCATCAGCCATGCGCGCATGGCATCATTGTCGCGCCTTTAAGCCCATGTGGGGCCAGGCTTTCAGCCTGCCGCCGGCTTTTAGCCGGCGTTTTTCGCGCCTGTGGCGATCAAATCTCGAATTCTCGAATCGAGACCATCTTGACTTCTTGCCCTCTCAGGCGCATAGTGGAATCGAACGGTGTGAAAGGCCGTTTAAAGACCTCTTTCTCGGAAAGAGGCAATCGCGATCCCCTTTCACGGGGGAGTCATAGTGAAGGAGGAAGTTACATAGAACCAGTCCACAACACGGGCGGCTTCCGGCTTCCTCGGCTGACCGGCCGCAAGTCCTGACGCGCCGTTGTAGTGCTTAATTTGGCGCCGCGGCTTTTGAGCCGCTGTCTCTATGGCTTGCGGGCACATTCATTGACAGCAGGGGCCGGCGGCCGCCTTTTCTGCGTTTGTCCTCCCTCATGAACTTTCCTGCACTTCCGTTCGTATGCGGACTTATGGAACGGAATTCCGCCAGTCGCCGCACACGCCGGGAGTTCCTGTCTTGTGCTGCCGTTTCTGTGCTTCCCGGCGCGCTGGCATCGTGCCAGGCTGCCGAGATCAAGCCGGTTGTCAGCGTTGTCAGGATTCGCAGGGGTAACATCGAAGCCGCCGTGGAGCAGGCCATCGAGCTCCTGGGCGGCATGGCGGCGATTACGCGCGGCAAGCAGCGCATCATGCTCAAGCCCAATCTGGTCGCGCCCATGCCCGAAGCCACTACCAAGCTACCCGTGATGCGAGCCCTGGTGCGCCTGATGCGGAGCGCGCACAAGGATGTCTCCATCGGCGAGGGTTCGGCCGCCGCACCTCCATTCAACGTACGCAACAACCAGATCTTCCGCACCACCAACAAAGAACTGCTCAACGGCCTTCAGCAGTACGTCTTTGACGAGTTGGGCTACAGCGAGTTCAGCAAGGCGCAGAGCGTTCCGCTGGTGAATCTTCATACCGGCGAGTTCGTAGATGTGAAGGTTCCTGGCGCGCTGCTGTTCGACAAGCTGACCCTGCATCGGTCGCTGACCGAGACCGACCTGCTTTGCTCGGTGCCAATGATGAAGACCCACGTTCTGGCCGGGGTCACGCTGGGAATGAAGAACCTGATCGGCGTCTACCCTGGCGCCATCTATCAGGCGCTGCGCGGGAACATGCACGACATCGCGGCGAAGTTGGAGCCCTCCGCCACGGCCGCGCCCATCGTGGACATGGTGCGGGCCAACAAACTCGGGCTGGTGGTGATCGATGGCTCCTCGGCCATGGAAGGGAACGGCCCCACGAGCGGAACGCAGGTTCCTATGGAGACCATTGTCGCCGGCACCAATCCGCTGGCTACCGATATGGTGGCGGCGAGCCTCATGGGTTTCGAGCCAAACGAAATTTCAACCTTCACATGGGCGCACAAGGCAGGGCTCCGTCCGCGAAGCCTGGATGAGATTGAAACTCGCGGCGAACCGCTCGAGCGTGTCCGGCGCGCGTTTGTGCGGCCTGTTCTGGTCCCGTGGAACCCAGCCGCCGCTCCGCTACTGCGGTGAGCGTGTTGTTTCCGACTTCCCGCCCCGCTTCCAGATGCCCCAAAACCGCACATTCATCCCACCGCACCTGGCGTTGTCGTTGGCGACGATATACTTGCCAATCAGCGTGAGATCGACGGTGCAGGAATCGGCGCCCTCTTCGACGAAGTGCAATCGGTTCCCGGCGGGAGCCGCTTCACCGGCGAAACCGCCCGTATGAACCACGCCTCCTCCGCCATGCCAGGCGGCCTCTCCTTCAAGATCCAGCCCTCCCGAAGATTTCGATGGTTGAATCCTGATGCGATCCTCTCCGTTCGCCCAGGTTCCGAGCCACGCATTCAGCGGAGGGGTTGGATCGAAGGTGACCGGACGGATGTCCTTGGATCGAACCCAACCGGGTCCCGCCCCATTGTGCTGCGACAGATATCCACAGGTCCAGTCGCCCTCGACTCGATACACCAGGACCGGATCGCCTGGCGCTAGAGTAGTCGCAAGGCAGTTATTGGCTGACGAGCAGCCGTAGTATCCCTTGGTCGATCGCGCGGTGGCAACCTCCGCCAATCTCGCGTTCGTACCGAAGCCGTCGAAGCTACAGGCCATGCTGGGGCGGTCCTGTCCGGCGGCCACCGAAATTGCGGTTACCCAGATGGCCGCCGCCGATAGGAAGGATCTGGCTCTCACATTCTCACCTTACAACGAACCGGGCAAACCGCGGGAACGAAGGTTTTCATCTGACACACCAGCCGTGGGACAGGGTCGGAAGTCCATCCGCCGTGTCGGTTTGCCACGTTCCAAGGCCTAAGTAGCGCCGTAGGGGCGAAATCTGAGTGGCTGGCAACGTGCACAGCAGAGCTTTGTGCGGATCGCACTGGCGGCATGGCTGCCGGTTTCGGCGGCGTGTCTTTGGGCCCAGCCTTGGGCAGTGAGCGAAGTCAGGCAGTTCGGCGCGTGGGGCAACTACAGCTTCACCGCGGCGACGGCAAGCGGAGACTTTTATGTCGGATCCGGCGCGCCTCCACTCAGTCCGCCCACCCGGCAGTATGGCGGCGTTGGGCAGTGGAACGTGTTTGTCTCCAAGGTAAACGCCGGCGGCGCGCCCGGATTTTCCGTTGAGATCGGCGGAGCGTATCGCATCGATGCAGTCGCTGCGGACTCGGCCGGCAATGTCTATTTTGCAGGCGCCGCGACGCTAGCGGGGTTGCCAATCACCGCAGGCGCATACCGCTCCACGCCAGTCGGCGATTTCAACGAGTACGTGTGCGAGTTGAAGCCGGACGGCTCACTGGCGTTCTGCACCTACCTGGACACCAACCAGTTCTCCATCACCGGCATGGCGGTGGACGCGGCGGGGAATGTCTGCATGGACGGCACCACGCTCGGGCCATCGGCGGCGCCCACGCCGGGGGCTTTTTCGCAGGGCGGCTCTGTCTTCGTCACCAAACTGGCGGCAGGAGGTGCCCGGTTGATCTTCGCCGCCGAACTGGGAAGTGATCCCTTGATGCCGGGGCCGATCTCTACGGATTCCGCCGGCAACATCTTCCTGAGCGGCACCACGCTTTCCGCTTCCTTCCTGGCCGAGCTGAACGCCAGTGGGACGGCGCTGGTCAATTATTTGGACGGTAAAGCGGGCGAAACACCAGGCTCTCTGGCTCTTGACGGCTCGGCCAACGTATACCTGACCGGGCGCGAGTCCGATGGCAGCATGTTCGTCCGCAAATACGTTGGCGGCGGGCCGGCTGTAACGTATGAGAAGATCTTCGCCACGAGTGTCCCGAATGTGTCCCCCGTGGCCGGTGGCCCGCGGAATGTGCCCGTGGCCATTGGGGTCGACAATCTCGGCATTGCCAACGTGGTAGGATACACGAATTCGGTCAACTTCCCCCTTCACCAGATCACCCAGTCTTGCGATCTCGTGAGTTTTCCAGGAGGCCCAAACACATTCCTCCTGCGCCTGTCGACCCAAGGCGACTTGCTGCAATCCACCTATCTGACGCAAGGCGCAGCAGGCCTCCCCCTGGCATTCGCGGTTACTGCCGGGGTCGGCTATGTCGCTACCGACAGCGACCAACTCGCCGTTTTGACCCTCGGACCCGTCACCGGGAGTGCCGCGACCTTGCAGTTCGGCTGCATCGGAAATGCGGCGACCTTCGGGTTCGGCATCGCGCCGGGCGAAGTGGTAAGCCTTTTTGGCGAAGGTATCGGTCCCGACGTCGGCGTCCCGTATCAGTTGGATGCCAACCAGCGGCTCAGCACTACGGTGGCCGAAACCCAAGTGACCTTCGATGGCGTCGCGGCGCCGCTGCTCTACGTGCAGGCATCGCAGATCAACGCTATCGCGCCCTGGGGAATCGCAGGCAAGACCAGCTCCCAGGTTTGCATTACCTATCGGGGCGCACCCACTAATTGCATTCAGACGGCGGTAGTCGGTGCTGCTCCAGGCGTCTTTCTGACAAATACGGGTTATGCCGCCGCGCTGAATCAAGACCAGACCGTAAATTCGCCGGAGAACCCGGCGGCATTTGGATCGGTCGCGTCGATCTTCGTGACTGGAATGGGCCCAGTCACGCCTGTGCCGATCGACGGCGCGGTGACGCAGTTGCCGCTGCCCACTCAGAATTATGGGGTCAGGTATATGATTCCGCGCGCCATCCCTCCGGACGTTCCCGGAGAGATCCTGTACGCCGGTCCGGCGCCCTTTGAACCGGCCGGGCTCGTCCAGATCAACATCCGCGTCACGGCTGGCGGGGGTTACCTGCAGGTACTGCTGCCGGATGGAACCGCGATCTCCAGCCCGCTATTCGCTATCGTTGTGACCCAGCCCGCCCCGTAAGTCGCGCGGCCTCCGGCACGAAGAATGGAAAGTTGGCAGTCACAAGAGCCCAAAATTTCGTTATTTCCTTTCATCCCCGCAACTTAAGCTCCATTTTCCCTGCCGCCACGCACAGGAATTTGGAACTCGTCTGCCAAAATGAAAGCGGGTAGGCGAATAGCGGTTGCCGTCCGTTTGAGATGCACCGGACCGCCAGCCGTTTCCTGGCCTGTGACCAATCAATCGCCTCGCGGCTCCGTTTGAGCCGCCGTGATGTTGCACTCCTGATTTGGGTTCGTTTCGGAAGCGATACTTGCTTTGGATTCCTGCGGTTGCCTCGCAAATTGGGTTCGTTTGGTATTTCGCGGATTGGGTCCGATCGGTCCGATCGGTCATTTTTTAGTGGCGTTCACGGGCCGTGCGGCGGCGCAACATGGCGCCAATCGTCTGATCTCGCGCCGCTGATTTGGGTTCGCTTCGGAAGCGATACCCGCTTTGGATTCTTATGGTTGCCTCGCAAATTGGGTTCGTTTGGTATTTTCCAAATTGGGTCCGCCCATCCCCGTAGGCCGGAGCATTCTGACTTCTTACTTCTGACTCTTGACTTCCGCCTCCTGACAATGACGCCGCACCGCCACTTCCGCATTTCTCTCCTTCCGCCCCACCACCACTCCGACTTCCGATACACTGGTCTTTCTTTCTCCACCGTGAACGCTGTTGAGTTCCAGAGTGTTTCCAAGAGCTACGCGATCTACGACTCGCCGGGCGACCGGCTCAAGGAACTCCTGTCTCTGAACCGCGCCCGCTGCCACAAGGATTTCCTGGCCCTCGACCAAGTCACCTTCGAAGTGAAGCGCGGCGAGACCTTCTGCATCGTCGGCGAAAACGGTTCGGGCAAGAGCACCGCTCTCCAGATCATCGCCGGAATTCTCCAACCCAGCCGCGGCGCCGCCATCGTCAACGGCCGCGTCTCCGCCTTGCTCGAGCTCGGCGCCGGCTTTAACCCCGAATTCAGCGGCCGTGACAACGTCTACCTCAACGGATCCATCCTCGGGCTCACCACCCGCCAGATCGACCAGCGCTACCAGGACATCGAAAACTTCGCCGAAATCGGCGACTTCATCAACCAGCCCGTCAAGACCTATTCCAGCGGCATGGTGGTGCGCCTGGCCTTCGCCGTAGCCATCAGCGTCGATCCCGAAATCCTGCTCGTCGACGAAGCCCTCGCCGTCGGCGACATCTATTTCCGCCAGCGCTGCATGCGCAAGGTGCACGAACTGCGACAGCGCGGCGTCACCATCCTGTTCGTTTCCCACGCCGTCGCCGACGTCAAGGCCATCGGCGACCGCGTCATGTGGCTCGATAAAGGCCGCCTCATCGAAATCGGCGAGCCCGACCGCGTCATCTCCAAATACATGGCCACCATGGTCGAGAAGGACTCCACCTACCGCCTGCGCAAAACCGCCGGCGTCGAACTGCCCTCCACCGCCGGCCCGTCGCGCGCTCCCGAAATCGCCGACACCATTCCCAATATCGATCACCGCTACGGCGATGCCCGCGCCGAAATCATCGGCATCGCCGTCCTCACCGGGGATGGCGCGCCGCTTTCCATGCTGGCGCCCTCTTCCCGTATCGTGGTCCGCATCAGCGTGCGCGCCAAAGCCGAAGTGGCCATGCCCATTGTCGGCTTCATGCTGCGCAACCAGTTGGGCATGGATTTCTCCGGCACGAACACCAGCCGCGAGGGATACGACCTGGCCCCCATGCGCGCCGGCGACATCTGCACGGTCGATTTTCACGTCGATCTGCCGGAACTCTATCCCGCGTCCTTCTCTTTTTCGCCCGCCGTTGCCGATGGTACCCTGCTCGGCTACCAGATGTGCGATTGGATCGATAACGCCCTGGCCTTGCAGATGTCCCGTGGCGATAACGAGATCTACGGATACATCCACTTGCCCTGCCACGTCGAAGTCAATGCGCGCCTGGGCTCGCCCGTCGCCGAACCCGCGCCCCTGCTGGAGAAACACAGTGGCTGAATTTACCGGAGAGCGCCTCATCCCCGGCGAGGTCGACGTCGACCTGCTCAATGAGCACGTCGCCCGCTATACCTTTGCCTCCCGCCTGGCGCGCGGCAAACGCGTGCTCGATGCCGGCTGCGGCGCCGGTTACGGTTCCGCCGAGCTGGCCCGCACCGCCCTTACCGTGGCCGGCGTCGACCTCGCGCCCGAAGCCGTCGATTTCGCCCGCGCTCACTACCAGTCCCCCAACCTTCACTTCGAACAGGCCTCCTGCGTCAGCCTGCCGTATGACGCCTCGAGCTTCGATCTGGTGGTCGCCTTTGAGGTCATCGAGCACCTGCAAGATTGGCGCGCCTTTCTGCTCGAAGCCGCGCGCGTGCTTTCCCCCAACGGACAATTGGTGGTCTCCACGCCCAACAAGCTCTATTACACGGAATCGCGCGGTCCCCACGGCGCCAACCCGTTTCACGTCCACGAGTTCACCTTCGACGAATTCCGCCAGGAGCTTAACGCCGTCTTTCCTCACGTTTCTTTATTCCTTGAAAACCACATCGAAGGAGTCACCTTCCAGCCGCATGAGGCCGGCGAGACCGTCGAAGTGCGCGTCGATGCCGGCGAACCCGCGCCCGACCATTCCCACTTCTTCGTGGCCGTCTGCGCCCGCCGTCCGCAAATCGGCAATCCCACTTTTGTGTACGTGCCCCGCGCCGCCAACGTCCTGCGCGAGCGCGAGCGCCACATCGACCTTCTCTTGCATGAGGTCGCCGAAAAAGAAGGCTGGCTCAACGACGCCCAGCGTTCACTTGCCGAGTCCATGGCCCAGTGCGCCAAAGTGGAAGCCGAACTCGAAGCCAGCAACCGCTGGGCCGAACAACTCAACCTGGAACTCGGCCGTAGCCGCGCCCGCGTCGCCGAACTGCAGGATGAACTGGCCCGCGATCAGCAGGCCGCCCGTCTCATGGCCCAGGAATATGAGGCCAAAATCGCCGACCTGGAACAGGATATCCAGTCCAAGATCGAGTGGGCTCTACGCGTCGAGACCAACCTCACCGCCGAAATCCGGAAGCAGACCCTCGACATCCAGAAACAGACCGATGCGCTGGTGAAGGCCGTCGAAGCTCTCCACCATACTGAGAAGGAACTCAACGAGCGCACCGAGTGGGCGCTCCGTTTACAGGAGGAAGGCGCCCGGCTCGCCCAGCAGGTCGCGCTCTTCCGTGCTTCCCGCTGGGTGAGGCTGGGCCACAAGGTCGGCCTCGGCCCCACCATGCCAACCAGTTGACATGCCGCTCCTGAAACGCTTCCTCCGCTCGCTCCCGCTGCTTCTGCTCTCTCCGTTTCTGGTTTTCATCAGCGCCTTGGCGCTCGCCCTCACCGACCTGCTTCACATTGTGGCGCACGCACTCATGCNNCGTCGACACTCATGTCGACGCTTGGCCGCCGCTCAGGAGGGCGGACGCCCTCGTCCGCGCGCGGCCCCCTGGCCGCGCCTGCCGAAACCGCACCGCCCGCTTGCGCCTCCGTCGTCATTCCCACCTGGAACGGCAAAGATCTTCTCGCGAAATTCCTGCCCTCCGTGGTGGTCGCGCTGGCCGCCAATCCAGCCAATGAAATCGTGGTCGTCGACAACGGCTCCACCGACGGCAGCGCCGAGTTCGTCCGCTCCACGTTCCCGCAAGTCAAACTCCTGGCGCTTCCCGCCAACCTCGGCTTCGGCGGCGGTTCCAACGCCGGCTTTCGCGCCGCCTCAAACGACATCGTCGTCCTGCTGAACAACGACATGCGCGTCGACGCCGGCTTCCTCGCGCCGCTCCTCGAAGGCTTCACCTCGCCCGACGTCTTCTCCGTCTCCTGCCAGATTTTTTTCAGCAATCCCACCAAGGTGCGCGAAGAGACCGGTCTCACGCAAAGCTGGTGGCAGGATGGTGCGCTGCGCGTCCGCCACCGCATCGACCCCGCCATCCACGATCTCTACCCGTGTTCCTACGGTGGTGGCGGCTCCTGCGCTTATGACAAGAGAAAGTTCTTCGAGCTCGGCGGCTTCGACGAACTGTTCGCCCCCTTCTACCTGGAAGACAACGACATCGGATATCTCGCCTGGAAGCGCGGCTGGAAAGTTCTCTACCAGCCGCGCAGCGTGGTCTGGCATGAGCACCGCGGCACCATCGGCAAGCGTTTCACCGAAGACCAGATCCAGGCCGTCCTCAAGAAAAACTTCCTCCTGTTCTGCTGGAAGAACATTCACGAGGGGCCGCGCCTCTTCGCGCACTTCTTCTTCGCCTGGTGCGGCGCATTTCTCAGCGTGGTTTTCGGCGACGTCCCCGGCCGCCCCAATCCCGCCGCGTTGTGGCGCGCCTTTCTTCAGTTGCCCGGCGCCATACGCTCCCGCTGGCGCGCCCGCGCGCTCGCTTGTATCAGCGATACCGAAGCCTTCCGGCGCCCGCTCGGCGGTTATTTCCGCGACCGCTTCGCTCCCCTGGAGCGCGCGCCGCACGATTTGCGCGTCCTGTTCGTTTCCCCGTATTCCATCTGCCCGCCGGTGCACGGCGGCGGCGTCTTCATGTACCAGACCTTGCTCGAAATGGCGAAGCTGGCCGAAGTGCACGTCGTCGAATTGCTCGATTCGCCGGAACAGGCCCGGGAGAATGAAGAGCTGCGCACGTTCTGCGCCTCGGCCGAATGGATCGTCCGCCCCACCGGCCATCCCGCGGGCACCGGCTCGCTCACCCCGTATGCCGTTCGCGAATTCGCCAATCAGGATTTCGAGTGGCTCATCCACCGCCAGATCTACTGCCGCCGCATCGACGTGCTGCAGCTCGAATATACGCCCATGGCGCAATACCGCGGCGCGTTTCGCCGCCTCGCCACCGCGCTATTCGAGCACGACGTCTACTTCCAGTCCATCGGCCGCGGCTTGGGCCACCAACTCGGCGTGATCGATGAAATCAAGGCCCGCATCGAGTACCTGCGCGCCCTGCGCTTCGAACTCCGCGCCCTGCCCGGTTGCGACCAGGTGCAGGTCTGCACTCCGGAGAATCGCCGCTACCTGCTTTCGTTCCTGCCGCGCCTGGCGCCCCGCTTGCGCGATGGCTTGCGCGCCGGCATCGTGACCTCGCGCTACGAATTCCGTCCCGCCGGCCGCGAGCCCATGACGCTCTTGTTCGTCGGCAGTTTTCGCCACGATCCCAACCGCGTGGCCCTCGATTGGTTCGTGCGCGACGTGCTGCCCTTGATCCTCGCCCGCCGCCCCGAAGTGCGCCTGGTGATCGCCGGCTCCGATCCTCCTCCGCCGCACACCTATGCCGACAACGCCGGCCATCTGGAAATGCTCGGACTCGTCGATGACGTCCGCCAGCCGCTGGCGCGCTACGCCGTCTTCGTCTGCCCCATTCTGAGCGGCTCCGGCGTGCGCGTCAAACTGCTCGAAGCCTTTGCCGCCGGCATTCCGGTGGTCTCGACGACGATTGGCGCCGAAGGCCTGGCCCGCCAGGACGGCGAGTTCTGCGCCCTGGCCGATCGCCCCACCGATTTCGCCGAACGTGTCTTAGCGCTCCTGGACAATCCGCAGGCCGCTGCCGAGATGGCCGCCCGCGCCCGCGCCGAAGTGGAAGCCCACTGGGATATGACGGCCATCACCCGCAAGCTGGTGGATGGCTACCGGCAATTGGTCGCCGAGAAACGAAAATAACGTTGCAGGTCGAATCCAGACTCCTTCCGCGAGTGCTGGCGCATTCTGATAACTTGGTGCAATGGTCGAGACGAAAGGAGTTCGTTCAGGCACCACGGGGTCACACCCTTGCGCCCGAATCGCGGTCACAGCGGCCATCGCGCTCGCTTTGTCGGGCTGCGTGTATAGGATGCCGCCGCCTGTGCCTCCGTCACGTTATCGCCTGAAAGTGATTGCCGGAACTCCCGAGCGATTCTCGATCCATTTAGATATCCGTGATTCACGGGAATATCAGGTACCTGCAGATGGGCGAGTCACGCTCGAGGTTCCGGGCTCTCGGAGCAGATGCAGCGTATATCTGTTCGATCGAATTAAGCTCCGGAGTGGTGCAAACTCCCCGACGGCCAAGGCGGTGGTTATCGTGAGCGGTGGCACACCCACGCGACCGGTCTCTCTGCGGGACATCTTTCGACTACCGCTAGATCAAGAAGGTTACCGCCTGCTGACAATCGGCCAGACCCATTAGCCGCCAGCCTGAACCCCAGCGACTGCCGAGCACGGAGAGGACAAGCACCAGCCGGCCACGGACGGAAACGCCAAGGATCGAGGGCGTAAGCTCTATTCCGGCGGTCTCCGGTTGTGGGCAAGCCCGGTTTCCATGTATATTCAATGTAGATCCAATATGCCGAACAATGCGCAGTTATCGAAATGGGGTAACAGTCTGGCGGTAAGGATTCCGCAGGCGATTGTCAAAGAGGCGCGGCTGGCGGAAGGAGACCAACTCTCGCTCGATCTGGCTGGAGATGGAAGCATCGTGCTGCGACCCCAGCATCGAAAGTACACCCTTGCTCAGCTTGTATCGGGAATCAAGCCGCGCAATCGCCATCCCGAGACGGATTGGGGAGCGCGGCAAGGCAAGGAGTCCTGGTAGATGCCCGCCTTCGTACCGGATGCGGGCGATCTAGTCTGGCTCACTTTCGATCCGCAGGATGGGCACGAACAAGCCGGGCGCCGTCCAGCTTTGATTCTCAGTCCGAAGTCTTACAACCAAAAATCCGGCCTGGCTCTGGTCTGCCCGGTTACCAGTCAAGTCAAAGCCTATCCCTTTGAAGTGCCGGTTCATGGCTGTGGTGTCCGGGGAGTGATTTTGGCCGATCACGTGAAGAGTCTCGACTGGAAGGCACGGCAGGCCGCGAAAATCGGCCGCATTCCGTCACCGACCCTGAACGAGGTTTTGGCCCGACTGGCGCCGCTGCTCGGGTACTGATTGTGCCTCTATTTCTTCTTCGGGTTCAGGTCTCTCTTGATACGGCTTACAATATCGGAGGCTATGCGATCCAATTCTTTGGAGCTGGTATCTTTGGGCAAGTCGTATGCCGACCACACCACCTGGCGCGATTTCGTGTCCACCAGGAATATCGTGCCCTTGCTCCGCCCGATCGACGAGGAATCGGCCGGGTGGGACGTCTGGCCGATCGATTCAGCCAGCGATGAGCCCGCCGAAGAAGCCGCTTTATCCTTGTCGTCCGCTTTGGGCGCCGGTTTTTCCGCCGGGGTGGGCTGCAGCAAGTCCGCCAGCTTGGCTTGCAAGCCGGTTCCCACGCGGTCCGTCAGCACCGCATCCGCCAGTTTGGCGTCCGTCACAATCGTGAAGACGTGGTCGTTGGTCAAGCGGTTGGCGATGTACTGGTCCAAGCCGTGGGACATCGGCAGCACGTACAAGGACCGCACGTTGGACAGGTCGGCGCACATCAGCACGCCGCCCGAAGCAAGCAGGAGCAATAGCCGTTTCATCATCTGTTTTATTATGACGCCGGCCGCCGCCAAAAAGTCGGGCGGCTTTTTCCGGTCTCCGGTCCCTGGTCGCGGGCCGGCGCTTCCCGCCCATGTATAAAGGCCAATCCATCACGGTCATCATCCCCTGCCTCAACGAAGAGCAGGGTGTCGGCAAGGTGCTCCAGGCCATGCCGCCGTTTGTGGACGAAATCATCGTGGTCGATAACGGCTCTACCGACCGCACCGCCGCCGTGGCCGCATCCCTCGGCGCCAAAGTCATCACCGAGGAGCTGCGCGGTTATGGACGGGCTTACCGCCGCGGCTTCGCGGCCGCCACGGGCGATTTGATCGTAACCCTCGATGGCGACCACAGCTACCCCATCGACGGCGTCTCTTATCTGATCGAGGCCTTTCTCCACCTCGATGTCGATTTCCTGAATGCCTCGCGTTTCCCCGTCCGCGATTCTCGCGCCATGAGCTTCAAGCACAAGTTCGGCAACCTGGTGCTCTCGCTCGCCACTTCCATCCTTTTCTTTCGCTGGGTGCGCGATTCCCAATCCGGCATGTGGGTCTTGCGCCGCTCCATCCTGCGGGACATGAAGCTGGAAGCCGACGGCATGGCCTTTTCCGAAGAGATCAAGATTGAGGCCATCCGCAACCGCCGCATCCGCTTTGGCGAAATCTCGATTCTGTATTCCACCCGCCTGGGTGAAATCAAGCTCAGCCCCTGGCGCGACGGCATCCACAACCTCGCCTTCCTGATGAGAAAGCGGTTCTTCCGATGAGCATTTCCGCCATCGTGCCGGTGTGGAACGGCCGGCCCCTGCTGGAGCGGTTGCTCGACACTCTGGAGGCCCAGACCCTGCCCGCCGCCGAATGGCTGGTGGTGGACAATGGCTCGACCGACGGCGCTCCAGACGCCGCTCGCGCCCGCGGCGCCCGCATCCTCTCGATGGGCCGCAACGCCGGCTTCGCCGAAGCCGTCAACCGCGGCATCCGCGAAAGCTGCGGCGATTGGGTGGCGGTCCTCAACAGCGATGTCGAGCTGGCCCCCGATTACTTCGCGCGTTTGACCACCGCCGCCGAATCCCGCTCCGCATGGTTCGCCACCGGCAAGATCCTGGTTTCCGGATCGAACGACCAGATCGACGGCACATTCGATGCGCTCAGCCGAGGGGGCACCGCCTGGCGCGTCGGCAGCGGCCGGCAAGACCGCCCGGCCTTTTCCGTCGAGCGGCAGATCTGGTCGCCTCCTTTTACCGCGGTGCTCCTGCGTTCCGAACTCTTCGGCCGCATCGGCCCGCTGGAAGCCGCTTTCGAATCCTATCTGGAAGATGTCGAGTTCGGCCTGCGCTGCGCGGCCCACGGCCTGGCCGGATTGTACGTTCCCGGCGCGCTCGCCTGGCACCAGGGCAGCGCCGCACTGGGCCGCTGGCATCCGGAAACCGTCCGCCGCATGGCCCGCAACCAGCTCTTTTTAGTGGCGCGCCACTATCCCCGGCGTCTTTTCTGGCGCTGGCTATGGCCCATCGCCATCGCCCAGTTCCTGTGGGGTGGGCTGGCGCTTCGCCACGGCGCCGTTTTCTCCTGGTTGCGCGGCATTGCCCAGGGCCTCCGCCGTTCGTCGGCCGTGCGCGCGGGGCGTCCCCCGGTTGTCCCCGAAATACTGGAGGGATTGCTGCGCTCCAATGAGCAACTGATCCGCGATCTGCAGACCGCCACCGGATTCGATTCCTACTGGAAGTTGTACTTTCTCTTAACCGGGGGTGGGACAAAGTGACACATGTCCGATATTGGAATCGTCGTCGTCACCCATAATTCGGAAGCGCACATCGGCCCGTGTCTCGACGCCATCCTCCCCACCGGCGCCGAAATCGTGGTGGTGGATAATCAGTCGGCTGACCGCACCATTGCGGAAGCCGCCCGCCGCGGGGTCCGCCTGGTCGCCAATCCAGACAACCGGGGCTTCGCGGCTGCCGTAAATCAAGGGTTTGCCGTATTGAACTCCGCATATGTGTTGTTGCTGAATCCCGACGCCATCCTGCAGGGCGGCCTCGAGGCGCTCCGCGAAGCCTGCTGCCTGCCCGGAGCGGCCGGCGCCGGCGGATGCTTGCTCGACGCACACGGCTGCCCCCAAATCGGATTCATGGTCCGCCAGCTTCCTACGGCGGCCACCTTGGTTTTGGAAGTCCTCTTGCTTAACAAGATCTGGCCGAACAACCCGGTGAACCGGAGATATCGCGGTTTGGGCCTGGACTATTCTGCCCGTTTCCAGGTGGAACAGCCAGCGGGGGCGTTTCTGATGGTTCCGAGGACGGTGTGGCTCGAGTTGGGTGGCTTCGACGAAGGCTTTTCCCCCCTCTGGTTTGAGGATGTGGATTTCTGCCGGCGGGCGAAGGATCGGGGTCACCAATTATATTACGTTCCCCGGGCCGTGGCGATTCACACGGGGGGCCACACAATTCAGAAGCTAACAGTAGAGAAACGCCGCGTTTACTGGTATCGTAGTCTACTGAGGTATTCAGCCAAACATTTCCGCCCGCTTGCCTTTCGGGTGGTGTGTCTGGCCGTTGTGACGGGCTCGCTGCTGCGCAGTCTTGGGGAATCGATTCTGTACCGAAGTGTTCAACCCCTGGCAGCTTACGCGAAAGTCGTGAGGCACGCCAGCCGTTGCTTTTTATTCGGCTGGGGGGACGGACCGCTTCGGTCCGGCTCCAAATGATCTCGGGTCTAAAGGATGTATAAAAAGCTCGGACACTCAGGTTCTTGTTCATGGCGCAAAGCGACTTCGTCTCCGTCACGATAGTTACGTTCGACAGCGGCCGGTTCATCAAGCGTTGCCTTGAATCGGTGCTGGCCCAGAAGTACCCCCTCAAAGAGGTCATCGTCGTCGATAACGCCTCCACGGACGGCACCATCGACATCCTCGAACAGTTTGAAGACCGCTGCCACGTCTACTACAACGAGGAAAATATTGGCTTCGCCGCGGCGCAGAATCAGGCCATCAAACTCTCCAACGGCGATTGGGTCCTTACTCTGAATCCCGACGTCCTCCTGCTGCCCAATTTCATCCAGGCGCTGGTGGACGCCGGCCAGTTCGATGCGCGCATCGGCTCGGTGTGCGGCAAGCTTCTCACCATGACCTCGCACTTCGAGATCCCCGAGAAACCCGTGGTCGATTCCACCGGCATCTATTTCAACCCCATGCTGCGCCACCTCGATCGCGGCAGCCAGGAAGTCGACAACGGCCACTACCTGCAATACGAGTACGTTTTTGGAGCCACCGCCGCCGCGGCTTTGTACCGCCGCACCATGATCGAAGACATTTCCCTCGACGGCGAATTCTTCGATACCGATTTCTTCGTTTATCGCGAGGACGCCGACGTAGCCTGGCGCGCCCAGTTGATGGGCTGGAAGTGCCTGTACGCCCCCTATGCCCGCGGTTACCACGTGCGCAAAGTTCTTCCCGGCAACCGCCGCGCGCTTCCGCCGGAGATCAACATGCACTCGGTCAAGAACCGCTTCCTGATGCGCATCAAGAACATCTCCCCGAATCTCTATTGGCGGAACTGGTTCTCCATTACCTCGCGCGATCTGATAGTGGTGATGTGCTGCCTGCTCTGGGAGCACACCTCGCTCAAGGCGTTCTGGTTTCTCGGCACCAACCTCAAACGCGTCATTTCCAAACGCCGCATGATTCAATCGCGTTTGCGCGTGGACGACAAGTACATGGCGAGCTGGTTCCAATACGCGCCCACCAGCAAACAGGCGCCCAAGAAAATGATTCGCCTGCTCTCGCGTTCCGAAACCGCCAAGACGTAGCCGGTGGGATAGGCCCGTTGGCCTGTCATTGTTTGTGCCTTATGCGCATCGCCCTCCTCGGCACGCGTGGCATCCCCGCCAACTACGGCGGATTCGAGACCTTCGCCGAAGAGCTTTCCACCCGCCTCACCGCCCGCGGCCACCAAGTCACGGTCTACTGCCGCGAACGCTATTCCCAACCGCGGTACCGCGGCGTGTGGCTCCGCTATCTCCCCACCATCCGCCACAAGTACTTCGACACTATCGTGCACACCTTTGTCTCCACGCTCCACCTGCTGGCCCATCGCGTCGACGTGGCGCTCTACTGCAACGGCGCCAATGCCATCTTTACCGTGGGGCCTCGCCTCTTCGGCATGCCGGTGGCGCTCAACGTCGACGGCATCGAGCGCAAGCGCAAGAAGTGGAATCGCGTGGCCCGCGCCTGGTACCTGGTTTCCGAATGGCTCGCCACCTTCTGCCCCAGCGCGGTGGTCACCGACGCGCTCGCCATTCAGAATTATTACCTGGAGCGATACCGCAAACAGACCACCTTCATTCCCTACGGCGCCGCGGTGGGCAAGACTGCAACCGCCGGAGTTCTGGCGCGGCTTGGCCTCGAACCCGGCCGCTACTTTCTCTATGTGAGCCGCATGGAGCCCGAGAACCATCCGCTCGAAGTGCGGCAGGCATTTGAGCGGATTGCGACGCCGTTCAAGCTGGCGCTGGTGGGCGACGCCCCCTACGCCCACGAATACATCCGCCAGGTGCGCGACACTCGCGACGCGCGCGTGGTCCTCCCCGGCGCGGTTTACGGCGAGGGTTATCACGAGCTCGGCTCGCACTGTTTCGCTTATATCCACGCCACCGAAGTTGGCGGCACGCACCCGGCGCTCATCGAAGCCATGGGCCGCGGCGCGCTGGTGCTCTACCGCAACACCCCCGAAAACGCAGAAGTGGCCGGAGACGCCGGCATCCCCTTCGAGCCCGAAGAGCTGCCGGCGAAGCTCCAGTTCGTGCTCGAGATGCCGGAAGAGCGTCGCGCCGAGTTTCGCCGGAAGGCCATGGACCGCGTGCGCGCGCATTACTCCTGGGACGCTGTCACCGATGCCTACGAGGCGCTGCTCACCAAGCTCGCCAAAACAGGCCGGCGCCCTCAACGGTAGTGCAGCGTCCGGGCCAAAGTTAGGTCTAGAAGGAGAAGTAATCCGCGCCAAAAGCCGGCCGCTCGTTCACGAACGAGCGGCCGGTTTGGCGCAAGTGTAAACTAATCGCCATGTACGCACGACGCCTTTTGCTTGTGTTGAGCGCCGCCGCGCTCTTCGCCCAGCCAGCGCGCCACCCCTTCAAGGTGGACGACCTCGCCCGCATCCGCACCGTCGGTGATCCGCAGTGCTCGCCCGACGGGCAGTGGGTGGCTTACACCGTCGGTACCACCGACGCCAAGGAGGATAAGCACGATACCGACGTCTGGATGGTCAGCTACGATGGCCAACGCGATATCCGCGTCACTTCCAGCCCCGAAAACGAAAGCGCGCCGCGCTGGTCGCCCGACGGAAAGTATTTGGCGTTCACCTCTTCGCGGCCCGGCAAGGCCAAGGGCAACCAGGTGTGGCTGCTCGACCGGTCCGGCGGCGAGGCCCAACAGCTCACCGACTTCAAAGGCCGCTTGCAGAGCTACGAATGGTCACCCGATTCGAAGCGGCTGGCGGTGGTCATCGGGGATCCCGATCCCGAGGCGGACGCGGCCGATAGCGGTGCTGCTGCCGGCGCTGCCGCCGGCGGGGGGCGGGGTAAGGCGCCCAAGCCCATCGTCATCGATCGCTACCACTTCAAACAGGATGGCGCCGGCTACCTGACGGGCGACCGCCACAGCTACGTCTATCTCTATGACATCGCCGCGAAGAAACTCGACCGCCTCACCACCAATCCGAAGTACGATGAGTCGTCGCCGGTTTGGTCGCCCGATGGCGCGCGCATCGCTTTCATGAGCAACCATGCGACCGATCCGGACCGCGATCCCGAAAGCCAGCTCTACGTTGCGGAAGCGCGCGCCGGCGTTGCCGAAAAGCAACTCAGCCCGCTCGAGATGCGCGCCGGCCGCGCGCGCCCGGACTGGAGCCCGGACGGCAAGTGGATCGCGTTCCTGGTGGGTGAAGCCGACAAGAAATACAGTGCGTACGGGATGGAGCGCCTCGCCGTGGTGGCGGCCGACGGCAGCAGCGCTCCCACGCTGGTGAAGGCCGTGGTGGATCTCGATCGCGGCGTGAGCGCGCCGCGGTTCACCGCCGACGGTGCATCCATCAGTTTCCTGGTGGCCGACGACCAGTCGGTGTACCCGGCGCGCGTACGCCTGAGCGGCGGCGCCGCCGAGCGGCTGATGCAGCCGCCTGCGGTGGTGAGCAACCCGAGCGTGTCGAAGGGCTGCTCGGTGCTGCTGGGCGGTGGCGACAACAAACCGCAGGAAATTTTTGCGTGGGAAAAAGGCGTGCTTCGCCAGATCACGCACCAGAACGACGCCTTGATGGCCGAACTGGAAATCCCGCCGACCGAGGAGGTCAGCTTCCAGAGCAAGGACGGCACCGAGGTGCATGGCCTGCTCACCAAGCCCGTCGGCTACACGGCGGGCGCCAAAGCGCCCCTGCTGCTGCGCATTCACGGCGGCCCCAACGGGCAGGATGCGCATTCTTTCAGCACGGAGAAACAGATCCTGGCGGCCAACGGATATGCCATTCTGGCCGTGAATTATCGCGGCAGTTCCGGGCGCGGCCAGAAATTCTCGCGCGCCATCGCCGCCGATTGGGGTCATTTCGAAGTGGAAGATCTCGAAGCCGGCGTGAACCACGTCATCAAGCTGGGCGTGGCCGACGCCGACCGCCTGGGCGTGGGTGGCTGGAGTTATGGCGCCATTTTGACCGACTACATGATCGCCACCGACACGCGCTTCAAGGCCGCCACCAGCGGCGCCGGCACCGCCTTCACCATCGCCTTCTACGGAACCGATCAGTACATCACGCAGTACGATTACGAAATCGGCCCGCCGTGGAAAGCCTTCGATACCTACGTCAAGATTTCGTATCCCTTCCTGCACGCCGACCGCATCAAGACACCCACGCTGTTTCTGGGCGGCGAGCGTGATTTCAACGTGCCGGTGCAGGGTGGGCAGCAGATGTACGAGGCGCTGAAGAGCCTGGGGATCGATACGCAACTGATCATTTACCCCAACGAAACGCACGGCATCCAGCGCCCCAGTTACCAGCGCGACCGTCTGGAGCGGTATGTCGCCTGGTACGACAAGTATTTGAAAAAGACACCTGCCCCCTCAACCGCGGCCGGCGGCGAACGCAAGTGAGTTGTGCCAGTATTCCGATTCAGCTTCACACCGAGCCGCGGCCGTCAGGGAGCGGAGGGCCGATACGTCAGCAGTGACACTCCGCTCCCTTACGGTCGCGGCCCGGTGTCGGGGAGGTATAGTTCCATTGGTTCGCCTTGACCCTCCGCGACGTAGCCGACTGCGCGGTCTATGGCCACACGATTCCAGAGATACCGAGTGCTGCCATGCCGCGACCATCGGCGCCGATTCGGCACGTCCAGCCCGGCTCGGTTCAGGGCTCGGCTTGCATAGCTCTTCAACGCAGTCAAAACCGGCTCGGGTGGTTCGGGAGCATCAAGGACGGCATGTACGTGGGAGGTTCGAACATGCACCGCTATCGGCAGCCAACAGCGGTGGGTACAAACCTCAAGAATGGAACGAATGACGATGCTGCGCCGGGGAGCGTCAAGGTGGTATTCGCCCTGCAATATGTTGCGTCGTTCGGCGTCGATCCAAGTTGGCTCGCACGGTAGGTGGCGGGCGCCGACGAGGTTGTGATTGCGGTCTACTGAGCCCCTTTCGTCGCCATGCAGGCGGGCGCCGTAGCAGGAGAATGTCAGTAGATAGGTCACTATGACGATGGCGCCCAAAGGGGCGCCGTTGTCTCATGTTTCTTCGCTCCCACACCAACACACCGAGCCGCGACCGTCAGCGAGCGGAGGGCCGGTACGTCAGCGGTGACCCTCCGCTCCCTAACGGTCGCGGCTCGGTGTGGTCGCGGCTCGGTGCGAAGCGCTACCCCACGAAGTGGTAACCGCGCAGCGGAACGTCGCACCCCTGTACGCTCTGGTTGAGGCGCGAGAGTAATTCGACGATCACCTTCTTCTCAACGCCATCGAGCGCCGACCCGGTATTGACGACCGCGGCGGATCGGCCGCCGCCAAGCCTTTGGTCTGATGGCCGGCAAGGCCGCGGCAGCCGACGCCTGGCCCGGAGACCGTTGGGTCTGAACCGGGGTTCCCTTCTTCTCCCGACTCCATTCTGGCTGACGCCGCTCAAGAAACCGGGTGGGCCGGAGCGCGGTTTTCCCCGCAAATCACTGATTCCCCGGCACTAAAATCTATTTCTTGTGCTTGTGAACGAACCCCATCCCACCTCCGGAAACTCCCTGTTAACCAATTTCAGGTACCAAATACTGACATTTTTACTAGCGGGCATCTTGATTTCTCCTTATCTCGCATCTAGTATTACTAGTACGTATGGGGATTTCTGAGCCGCAGCAGCAGCTAGTCAGAGGTCTCCGGCGCATCTGAGCAGGTCGCTCAGAGCCGGGTCCACGTCGTTCCGGCCACTGGATACAACCAAAACACATAACGGAGATGACTTCATGAATCGAAACGCTTTCCTCTCAACCCTTGCATCCTTGGCTACTGCCGCAACCATCTGTGCCCAGCCCCGCCCGTCCACCGGCGTGATCCGCGGCATTGTCGTCAACGAATACTCGCAGCCAGTCGCCGGCGCTGACGTGACGGCACAGCTCACTGACGAGCTTCATCAGGGCATGGTTCGATACGTCCAAACCGACGCCGCCGGCCGCTTCGTCATCAATGGGCTCAAGTCCGCCCGCTACCAAGTCTTTGCCATGAAGGAGGCCGACGGCTATGCCAACCCGCGCTGGTTCATCTACGACAACCGGACCGTCCCCGTTGTTCAGCTCTCCGATGCCGCCCCAGCCAGCGACGTTCTGGTTAAGATCGGGCCCAAAGCCGCCAGGATCAGCGGCACCATCACCGACGCCGCCACTGGCGACCCGATTGAAGCCGTCAACTTTCGCGTGTGGCGCGGAAAAGACTGCGCGAGCGCCCTATCCCTTAGCGCCACACCGAGGTATGATCTCCTGATCCCATCCGGCGCCGAAGTCGCATTGGAAGTCTCGGTGCCCGGTTACGAGGTCTGGCGCTACAACCCTGGCCCCAACGCTGCCGAACCAACCTGGCTCAGTTTGCCGTCCGGCGCCCGCATGCCGCTGAACATCAAGCTTCAGCCCATCATCAAAACAACCCGTGTTGGAACCACCCAGTAAGATTTGTATTCCCATCGGAGTGGCGCTGGCCGCGGGCGAGGATTCCCGCCGAGGCCGGAGAACCGCCTGAAAGGCGCTGCGGGCAGGATTGCCCGCCCCACAACGATGGCCAGCCGAGATGTCACGTTTCGAGCTTGAAGCGGGTGGATGCCAGGCCGTACATGCGGCGCCGGAGGAGGCGGTTCACGGTCACCACCAGCGCCGCCACCACTACGGTTGCGCCCAAGGGCATTGCGGCGTTGTTGCTTTGTCGCCCACTCACATGGTCCGGACATTCTGCGACACCGGCGTGTTAATCGCCGCCGCAGGAATCGTGGGCACATCGGGACAGCGGCCTCCAGTCTGGCGCGGATGCGGTGCGCTGGAACATAGGGCATCATGGCGCGTTGCCGGCGGCTCACCCGCTTCATTCGGCCCGGCAGAGAAGCATTCATGGCATCCGAGGAGTTGCAGGACGCCGTGATCCGCAACGTGGAGGTGATCGGCGCGGCGGCGGATTTCCTGCGAGGTGAGGACGGACAAGCGGGGCAGTAGAGTTACCGGGACTCTCGGTGATGCATCGGGATCATTTCTTGGGGTGGGGAACAATGCGGGTGATGATGTACGTGTCATCGTCAATCTTGAAATAAAAACGCCAAGCCTTGGTGACGCGGCCCTGCCAGAGGTCTTCACCTTCATCGAATTTCTTGGCGTGTAGGGATGGGTGGAGCAGGTTCTCAGCTAAAAGCCGGGCCTGTTTGTCAAAAGCTTTTTGGATCTTCTGCTGCAGGCTGTCGTAGTCTTTCTTCGATCGGTCGGAGTGTTGCCACTTCATCGGCTATGGGGTTTCTTCTGCCGTGGCTTGCTCTTATGGCCCGCTTTCAACGAAGCCAGCATCTCATCGACAGTATCAAATTTGCGAGAAACGCGGCCTTTGCGGATGTCCTCCAGGCCTTCGGCCAGTTGGGCATCGACGATGGCTCGCTGCGCTGGGGTGTATTCATCGTCAGCGGTGGGCAGTTTGGGAATGATGGTGACCACGCCTCCGGACACCTTGAATTCCAGCATGTCGCCGAGTTTAATGCCCGCCTGTTGCCGCACCGCGGCCGGCAGGGTGTCAGCTTCAGTTTTGACGGTGAAGGTCATAGCGTAAGAAACTAAACCTAGTTCTGCCGTTAGCATAGCAGACGGCGGTTCCTGTCAAAGGCCGGCTGCCGTCGTGTAGCAGCGCGACGGGCCTCCAACCTGGGATAAATGTGCCTCCTTTGGTCCCGCGAATTACCCGCAGAGTCGGAAAAACCGGGGATGTCCCCGGTTTTCCCCCGTTAGTTGCTAACATGTTTTCATGGAGTTACGGGCGAAAGAAGACGACCGGAGACCACGCGCTGGCAAACGGTCACGCCGTGCGGCCCAGTAGCCCGGTAAGGCGGATAGTCATGAGCATCGCACCTCCTCGGGATTCCATCGAATTCGGACGCCTGTTAGATCGTCTCGCGCATGACATTACGTACGCAGCAATCTTTCGGAGCCTGCGCGCGGATCTCAGCGCATCGTTCAATGAGTACTCTCGCGAATTCAACCAAAGCCAAGCGTTTTGGTCGCTGTCCTTGCAGTCCTATATTGAGGCAGCCATACACCGGCTCAGCCGGGTCTACGTCAGCCACAGCAGAGCGCTCAGTCTTGAGAGTTGGCTTGAAGCGATCAAGAACAACCCGCAGTGGTTCGCGTCTCCTCCGGATCCCGTGCGGCTCGATCAGGATATTGGTTCCGTTGGCAAGAGCGATTCTATCGTGAAGAAACTCGTGCAATTGCGGGGCAGCGTTGTCGCTCACATCAATTTGAGGGATATCGCGGAGAACTTGAGACTGGGGAATCGCTTCGCTCTGACCTTCAATGATGTCGACTTGCTCATTGCTCGGGCTAAAGCAATCCTGAACCGCTATAGCCTTCTGTTCAAGCGAGAGTCTTGGTCGAAGGATATTGTCGGGCACGATGATTTCCTGATCATTCTAAGGGCGCTACGGGCCGACCTGGAGCGGAGCGATACCAAAGTCGCAGAACAAATCGAACCCGCAACGCGGGCCGCGCCTAACACGGGCGCCTAAAGAGGCAGCAGGCGACCAGGTGACAGACGGAAGGTGTGAAGTGACCCAAGGAGGCTCCAGGTACTACCCGGTTTTCCAGTCCCCGGTTTTCCTACACATGACAAACAGGCCTGAAGGATGTAAAATTGGGTCGGGTTTCTCATTTCAAGGCGGACCAAGGAGAAAAATGCAGCGCTCACAGAAACACGCCTTGTCGGGGGCACTCGCCGCAGTGCTGGTGTTCGCCGGGTTGGTGCGAGCCCAAACCCAACTCGTCGTGTCTCCGACGAGCATGGACTTAGTTATAGACCCTTCTTTCTCTACAACTTTTTCTCGGGTTCAATACCTCTCGGTTGCGAGTAGTGATGGAAGCGCGATCCCCTATTCGGTCGATATCAAATCGGTTTCACCCCCTGGACCCTGGATCTTAGGTGCGCCGGTGTCGAACGCCCCACCGGTCACTCCTGCCTCGGTCGGTATCTACGCTGCGGCGCTCGTGTCCATTCCAGGCGTAACGACAGGGATCGGTTCGACCGGCTTGCCGCGTCCGTATAGTGGAACCATCACCATCACATCGCCTCTCGCGCCGACCGTCGTGGTTCCCATCATCGTGACGCAAGTTAATGGTCCAGGACCTCCTACTCTGCAAGGGGAGATCACTTCGGTGCTGAACGCCGCTAGTTTTGCGAACGCTTCGATGTCGCCGGGCGAAGTTGTCTCGCTCTTCGGAACTGGCTTGGGTCCGGTCGTGCCGGACGGTGCGCAGCTCGATTCCACCGGCAAGGTGGCGACTTCGCTCGACGGCGTCTATGTTTACTTCTACAACCAGCCCCCTCAAGGCTCATGCTGCGAATATGCGGTACAGGCGCCGCTGACGTACGTAAGTGAGACGCAGATCAACTGCGTGGTGCCGTACGAAATCGATCAAATGGGAAGCATACCGGGCTCATTGCTCTTTGTCGATGTCTACTATCTGGGCGCGTGGTCCAAGTCTGCGACTCCTAACGTTAAGTTGACTGCTGCCTCTCCGGGAATCTTCGCGACGACAGGCACCGGCACGGGGCAGGCGGCCGCGTTGAACTCCGACAATAGCCCTAACACGGCCTGGAACCCCGCGCCAGCAGGAAGCATCGTACAGATCTTCATGACGGGCGAGGGACAGACGTCGCCGGCGGGAGTCACTGGCAGCGTGACCTGCTCGAACGGCTGCGCAACGACGAGCCAGATCCCTAAACCCTTGTTGCCGGTGACGGCATTCGTCGGCGGCCAGCCAGCCACGGTCACTTTCTACGGCGAGGCACCCGAGCTGATCTCGGGAGTGATGCAGGTGAACGTGGTCGTCCCGCTGAACACGCCGTCGGGAGCTGCCTCGCTGTCGATCACGGTAGGTTCCAGCACTCAGGCAGGAGTCACCCTCGCCGTGAAGTAGGATGAATCAAACGGGGGTGACCGAGTGCCAGCGCCGTCGGTGGATAAACTTGGTAGACTCGCGGTCATGGAACCTGTGACGGGTCTCGTAAGGACGGCGGCGGGCAAGGTGATCGGGGAGGCTAAGAAAGAATCCGATGGGTTCTTAAAGGCGGCCCTGGCCGAGCCGGGGAAAGCTCTCAGTTCGTTGCTAGCGCTGCCAATCAATAAGCGGCTGTTCCGGAATCTCGTTAAAGCGACAGCGGAGGCCAACCGGGTACTGAAAGAGGCGGGCCTGTCGCCGGGGCAAGTTCCCCTTTCAATTATTCATCCTGCCCTACAAGCCGCCGCACTTGAGGAAGACCCGAACCTTCAGAGTGCGTGGGCAAATCTGTTGGCGAATGCAGCAGACCCGCGGCACAAGGACAAAGTGTTGCCGGCTTTTGTTGCAATCCTCAGAGAAATAACGCCCACCGACGCATTGTTCCTCAGTGCACTATATCAAGACGTAATGGCACTGGTTTCGAAGGAGAGAAGGCCCTTCGTGGAGATCCAATTCGATATCTTTGGGCTAAAACAGATATACGATGCAGCTCTGTTTGGCCACGTACCCAAACCTCCTGGCACCGTTGTAGGGATAGCCGTAGACAATCGGTTTCTTACGCTTGTCGAAATCATGGTCCGACACGGCATATTAACGGAGAGGACTCCGTTACTGCCGATGCAAACCAAGGTGCCGATGACTCAGAGCGTAACAAAAACAAAATGGTCATTGTCTAACTTGGGATGGTCTTTCATGGCCGCGTGCCAAACTCCGACCGTAACGCCGTCCTCCGCACCTCAAAAGTAAGTCAACTGCTATTAAGAAAACCAAGAAAACCGGGGATAGACGGAACTAACCCGGCGGAAACACTTAAGGTCCAGAAAATTACGTCTCCAGCTTGAAGCGGGTGGATGCCAGGCCGTACATGCGGCGCCAGAAGAGGCGGTTGACGGTCACTACCAGCGCGGCCATCACTACCGTGGCGCCCAATAGCACGGCGACGTTGCCGCTTTCCGTAGCGCGGCTGATGATGGCGCCCAGACCGGTGGTCGAGTAGGTCTTGTGCTGGATGGTGGAGTATTCGGCCACGATGCTGGCGTTCCAGGCGCCGCCGGATGCGGTCACGAAACCCGTGATCAGGTAGGGGAAGATACCCGGCAGCAGGAGCCTGCGCCAGCGTTCGAAGTTGCTCATGTGGAAGATGGAGCAGACTTCCTTGAGGTCCGTGGGGATGGCGCTCGCGCCGGCGATCACGTTGAACAGGATGTACCACTGGGTGCCGAGCAGCATCAGCACGATGGAGCCGACGCCCAGTCCGCCGCCGACGCGGATCAAGGCCAGCAGCACGATGGGGAATACCGCCGTGGCGGGCACGGAGGCGGCGATCTGCGCCATGGGCTGGGCCAGCGCGGCCAGGCGGGGTCGCAGCCCGATGTAGACTCCCACCGGGATGGTCCATAGGCCGGCCAGTGTCAGGGCCAGCAGCACGCGCAGGAAAGTGGCGCCGGCGCCCAGGAAGATCTGGCGCACTTCGGGCGGCGAAATGGTTGCCAGCATGATGCCCATCCGAACCACGGCATAGAGAATCACCAGCAGTGCGATGGCGCCGGCCGCGCGGCCCGTCCACCGGCGGGCAGCGCCGGGCGGGTGAGGGGCGCCCGCGGCGGCCTGCTTTTTGGCGAAATAGAGATCGATCCGTTCGCGCGCCGGCTCGACCGCGACGTGGCCGATGGCGGCCAGAACGCGCGAGCGGCGCAGCAGCGTGAGGATGGGAGAGCGCGGCGTCTGCGCGGCCTCCACCTGCTCGAGCTTGAACTTCTCGGCCCAGGCGATGATGGGTCTCCACAGAAGCTGATCCATCAGCACGATGACGGCGATCATGGTCGCCAGGCCCCACACGATGGAGCGTATGTCGGCGTTATCGGCGGCGGTTTGCAGATACGAGCCGAGCCCCGGCAGGCGCACGCTGTTGCCGAGGACGAAAGCCTCGCAGGCCATCAGAAAAAACCAGCCGCCGGCCACCGACATCATGGAGTTCCATACCAGGCCAATGGCCGCGCAGGGCATCTCAAGCCGCGTGAAACGCTGCCACCAGTTGAGGCGGAAGACGGCGGCAGCCTCCACCAGCTCATGCGGAATGTTCTTGGTGGAGGAATAGACGCTGAAGGCCATGTTCCAGACCTGGCCGGTGAAGATCAGCAGAATGGAGCCGAGCTCCACGCCGAACTGGCGCGTGGGGAAGAGCGCGACCATGGCGGCCATGACGGGCGGCAAGAAGCTCAGCACGGGGATAGATTGCAGGGTGTCGAGGAGTGGGATCAGGATGCGCTCGGCCCTGGCGTTGTGCGCGGCAATCTGGCCATAAACGACGGCGAAGACCAGACTCAAAAAGTAGGCCACCAGGATGCGGGCCAGCGAAAAGAGGGCGTACAGCGGCAGCGCGCCGGGCGTGAGATGAAGGGGCGGTTGAGTGTTGACGGGCTGGGTCCAGTAATGCGTGAGCGCCAGCAGGCCATAGAACAGGGCCAGCACTGCCACGACGATGGGCAGATCGCGCAGCAGGGCGACAGCGGTGGATGCCGGCAGGTGGCCCCACAGCGGCATGCCGGCGTTGCTCCGGACGTTGCCTGTGTCGGGGCGATCGGCCATTACGGTTCCAGCACTTCGGCCTGGGCTTCGGCGGCGTGGTCGTGCACCCGCAGGCGGTCGGTTTCGGAATCGTAAGTGAAGATGCGGGCGTAGCGGCCCCAGGTGAGGGCGGTTTCAATCTGGCGCCGCACTTCTTCCTCGGCGAAGTGTTCGTCCAGCACGTCGCGGAAGAATTCGAGCGGCATGGAGCCATCGCTCTTGCTCGAGAGTGCGCTCGACATCTGCTGCAGCAGGGGCACGTGGGCCAGGGCGGCGGCGCGGAACAGGGTGGCGCGCTCTTCGATATCGGCTTCCGCGAATTGCTTGCCCTCGGGAGCAAGTTCGAGATCGCCGCGCACGGAGTGGGCGAAGCCCAGCAGGGTGGCGGCATCCACGATGGGCAGCAGGTCGTCCACTTCCATCTGCAATTCGTCGGCGATTTTATAAAGATCTTCCTTGCCGCCGCGTTCGTTGAGCAGTTCGAGCAGGCCGCCCACGGAACCGGGGCGTGCGTGCGGCAACATCTGCCAGGCCGGTTTGGCGGCGGCGGAGGGCGGGGCGGTGACCAGGTCGGGCTGGGTCATCAGCTTGTAGATGTAGTCGACGTAGAGCAGGAACTCGGTGGCAGCGCGGTCGCGGGGTTGGGGCAAGGGGATGGGGAAATCGGCGCGCATGCGCGCGGGGTTGCGGCCGAGTACCAGGACGCGATCGGCCAGCAGCACGGCTTCCTCGATATTGTGGGTAACCACAAAGATGCTCTTGGTGGGAATTTTCTTCCGGGTCCAGAGCTCGAGGAGCTCGCCGCGGAGGTTCTCCGCGGTGAGCACGTCGAGCGCGGAGAAGGGTTCGTCCATGAAGAGGATTTCCGGTTCCACCGCCAGAGCGCGGGCGAACCCCACGCGCTGCCGCATGCCGCCGGAGAGTTCCTTGGGGTAGGCGGTCTCGAAACCGTGCAAGCCGACCGAGGCGAGCGTGCGCAGGGCGCGGCGGCGGCGTTCGCTTTCCTCCATGCCGCGCGCCATGAGCGGCACTTCCACGTTCTCAATGACGGTGAGCCAGGGAAAAAGCGCGAAGCTTTGGAACACGATGGCGACGTTGGGGGTGGCTTCCGCCAGCGGTTTGCCGTGCCAGAGCACTTCGCCGGATGAGACCGGCGTGAGCCCGGTGAGCATGCGCAGCAGGGTGGACTTGCCGCAACCGGAGGGCCCGAGCAGAGCGACGATCATGCCGGGCGAGATGGAGAGATCGGTGGGCGCGATGATCTGGACGGGCCCGCCGTCGGGCCGCTCGTAAACTTTTTCGATTTTGCGGGCCTCGATGATGGGCTGGACGGCGGGGATGGGCGCCTCTTGCGGGGCGGCGGGCGCAGGCTTGTCCGCCAGTTCCTTCATCAACTGGCTCCAGGCTTCCTCGGGCAGTTGCTCCATGAGCTGCATGCGGTCGGCGGCGCTCATGTGGTCGAGGATGTCGTTCATTTCGCCGAGCGGGCGCGAGTGGAGCAGGACGTAGGCGTGGTAGTAGGGAAACCCGGCGGTGAGCGAGGCGGCGAAGGGAATGGGAAGACGGCGGTAGAGCTCGCGCTGCTCATCGAAAGGAACGTCGAGGAGCGCGTCGGCAGCCACCTCGGGGTCCAGCTTCTGGAGGATCTCAGCGGCCTTCTGCCAACCACTCTGGGAAAGGATGGAGCGGAGTTTGTGGGCGGAAGGCGGGCTCATCAAGGCACCAAGAACTACTATAGTGCAGGCCCGGGGGTCCTACCGATACTTGGGGTGGCAGGATTGTTACCGCGGCAGTGTCCGAATGATACAGTGGCAGTCATGCGAAGACTGCTCTGCGTGCTGCTGCTGACGGCGATTCCGGGCGCAACGCTGTTACCGGCCGCCAAGAAAGTGATCCTGCCGCCGGAGTTTGTGCCGGCGCGGGGGGCCACGGCGCCACCCTACAGCCCCGGCATCCTGGTGGATGGAACGTTGTACATCTCTGGCCAGATTGGGCAAAACCTGCGGACCAAGGAAGTTCCGGCGGATTTCGAAACCGAAGTCAAGATGTGCCTGGAAAACGTCGGGCTGGTGCTGCGCGGCGCGGGCATGACTTACAAGGACGTGGTTTCGGTGCAGGTTTATCTCACGGACATGGACCTGTTCGCCAGTATGAATGGCGTCTACACCAAGTACTTTGCCGAGCCGCGACCGGCGCGGACAACGGTAGGGGTAGTGAAGCTGCCGGCGGCCGGGGCGCACATCGAGATCACCGTGACGGCCAGGAAGTAGGACAGGCCTCCTGGCCTGTCGTCCCGTATTACAAATATTGCCTGAGGTCCAGGATTGGCAGCTGGTCAACCGGGTGCGGCCGATCAGGAAGACAGGCCAGGAGGCCTGTCCTACCTGGCCTGTCATTCCGGCCGACAGTATGGGCTTGACCACCGCCAATCTTCGACACTTTTCACGAGCCCTGCCGTGACCGGGTTCTCTTCAATGTATCGGACGATCTTTTCCGCCTCTTCCGGCCCTCGCGCCCAATGATCGTCGCTCTCGTCTTGCCAGAACGGCTGCCCGGTGCGCCCGAGAATGGCATTGGCCTGACGCGCCGAGAAGTTCTTCACGGCTTTGGTGATTCTCGATATCGGAGCGTGAGGATCGATCAAGATGTGAACATGATTCGCCATCAAAACTCATGCCCGCAACTCGTATAAGCCAAGTTGGAGCGCACCATAGTGGAGGGCCGCGACCACAACGGTCGCCACACGTTCATCTTGCAGCCAGCGGGGACCAATGGAGGCGCTGTCTAATTCGCGATCTATTGCTGCGAAGGTTTTTCCCGCGGTCTGGCTCTGCAGGATTTGGACACTTTTGGGGAGAGCCCCGTGCAGACGCCATGTGATGAATAAGGCAGCGTCCTCGGGTTGCCAGCGAGGCAGATGCCTTTCGGAATAGGACAAGCCAATACTTGTAACACGAAGAAGACAGGCCAGGAGGCCTGTCCTACTCACCAAATGTCGCCGACGGTGAAGCCTTCAGGGAAAGGGTCTTCGGGGTCGAGGACGTATTGCGCGAAACCGGTGATCCAGGCTTGGCCGGAAAGCGTGGGAACTACGGCGGGGTAGGGGCCGACTTGCGTTTCTTCTATGAGGCGGCCGGTGAAGGTGGTGCCCAGGATTCCTTCGTGGACAAAATCCTGATGGAGCGGGAGCTTGCCTTTGGCGTGCAGGACGGCCATCTTGGCGCACGTGCCGGTGCCGCAGGGGGAACGGTCGAGGACACCGGCGAGCGTGCCGGTGGAGACCACGACGGCATTCTTGCGGTGGACGCCGGGACGCGAGGGCTCGCCGGAAATCTGGGAGATGGAGACGCCCAAGATGGCGGGGTTTTCGGGGTGCGCCACGGGGAGTTGCTCACGCGCAGCGGCGCGAATCATTTCGCCGGTGCGCACGATGTCGCGGGCTTCGTCGGGAGTGAGGCGGAAGCCCAGCATACTGGCGTCGGCGATCACATAGAACATGCCGCCATAAGCGACGTCGACGGTGACGGTGCCGAGGCCGGGGACTTCGAGAGGCGCATCGAGGTGCGTAGCGAAGGCGGGGACGTTGCGGAACGTGACGCGGCGGACCTTGCCGTTCACGACTTCGGCTTCCACCGCGACCAGGCCGGCGGGGGTATCGAGTTTGAGCCGGGTGATGGGCTCGACCGCGGGCACCATGCCGGTTTCAATCAACACGGTGACGACGCAGATGGTGTTGGTGCCGGACATGGGCGGATATTCCGTCTGCTCCATGATGACGAAGCCGGCATCGGCCTCGGGGTTGGTGGGCGGGAGGATCAGGTTGCAATTGGCGGCGGGATAGCCGCGGGGCTCGCGCAGCATGCGGAGGCGGATGTGATCGGCCTCGGTGGCGAGATACGTCATCTTCTCGAACATGGTGCGGCCGGGGACGTCGAGGACCCCGCCGGTAATGACGCGGCCGGCCTCGCCGCAGGCATGCGCGTCGACGGCGGTGATGAAGGACGAGAAGCGGGCCACTATTTTTTGTCGATTTCGGCCAACAGCTCTTTGGCGGCGTCGTCGAGTTGGGAGTCTTTGCCGGTGTAGGACTCGCCGATGGGGCGCGTGACGGCGATATCGACGGGGCGCGGATTGTTCTCCATGTTCTTGCCATCGGCGCCGGTGATCTGGGTCTCGGGCATGCGCATGGAGGTGCCGTCGATGAGAGTGACGGAGCCGGTGTAGATGATCCAGCCGGCGGTGGGCTCACCGACCACCTTGCCGAGCTTAAGGGTGCGGTAGCCTTCGGTGAAATCTTCGGCGTCGGAGAGCGAGTGCTGGTTGACCACGAGGATGGTGGGCAACTCGAGCGAGCGCTGGCCGAGGGCGGTACGGGCGGATTCGGCGGGGCCGCCGCGATCGGTCATGGTGAGATAGGGGCGGCGCGTGAGCACGTCGAGCGCGTAGGCGTTGACGAAGCCGCCGTTGTTGTTGCGGATATCGATGACGACGCCCTGGCGGGAGCGGTTTTGCGAGTCGAGGTCCTGGTAGAGCTGAGTGAGCGAGCCTTCGGACATATCGCGGATATGAACGTAGCCGAGGCGGTTGTTACTGATCTTGGCGACGTAGGCGCGGTTGTCCTCGACCCACTTGCGGTAGATCTGATCGGCGAGCGAGGCCACCGGCTGAACGGTAACGGAGCGCCCGGAAATATCGAGCACGACGCGCTTGGTGGCTTTGTGTTCGAGGAGCTCGTCGAGGTTGACGTGGGCGCCGGTCGAGACGCCATCGACAGAGCGGAGTTCCTCGCCGGGCTGGATCTTGGCAAGCTCGGCCGGGGAGTGAGGCAGCACTTCGGTGACTTTGAGTTTGCCGGAGCTTTCGTAAGTGGCGCGGTCGAAGGTGAGGCCGAGCTGGCCGACGCCGCTGCCGCGGCCCCCGCCGCCTGCCGCCGCGGCGGCGGGCGGAGCGGTGATGCCGGAGTGCGAAGAGTTGAGCTCGCCGATCATGAGGCGGAGAATGGCGCGCATTTCATCGGGCGTGCGGGCGCCCTCGATCAGCGGCTGGTAAGTCCTGCGCACGGCGTTCCAATCGACGCCGTTGTAGTGGGGATCGGCGTAGCGGTCGCGCTGGGCGGCCCAGGCTTCTTCAAAGACGGCGATTTTTTCCTGGTTGAAATCGACATCCATTTCGGCATCGATGGCAATCGAGCGGGACTGGCGGTTATCGACGCCGATGGCGGTGACGTGGCCGGCTTCGAGGAAGAAGACGTCGCGGGAATCGGCGGAGAACTGGGCGTGGCTGCGCTGGCCGGGGGTGCTGGTGAGAGCGTGCGCGGGGCCACCGCCGCCGCCACGTCCGCCGCCGGCGGGAGCGGCGGCGCTGCGTCCACCACGAGCCGCGGCTTCCTCGTCGAGGGGATACAGATAAAGGTTGGCTTGGCCGGCGGCGCTGCCGGAATAGAGCAGCCACTTGCCATCGGGGCTGATGACGGGGTTGTTGACCTGCATGCCGGCGGTGTTGAGAGTGGTGAGGCGCTCGCGGATGTGGTCAAACTCGAACTCGACTTTGACTGGCGGCTTGGGTTCGGCGGGGACAGAGGCGGGGGCGGCGCCGCGGGAGCCGCGGCCAGCGGCGGCGGCATCGGCATCAGGATTGGCGGCGGCGCGTGCAGCTCGGGCGGCGGGAGTTTCAGGCTTGAAAAGATCGTCGAAGCGGTCTTCGGAAAACTTGGGTTGTTTAGGAACCAGATCGATGCGCAGGAGCTGCGGGATCTCGGTGCGCTGGCTGGTTTCGAAGATGAGGAACTTGCCGTCGGGGCTCCACTGCGCGGAGCCGATGTTGGAGTTGGGGACGAAACTGACCTGGCGGCCGGCGCCGCCGGAGGCAGCGACGACATAGATGTTGCGCAGGCCGCGATCGCCGGCATCGACGTAGGCGATCCACTTGTTGTCGGGGGCCCAGACGTACGAGCCGAGGAAACCGGAGACGAGCAGGCGCTCCTGTTTAGTGTCGAGATCGATGACGCGGAGCTCTTTGCGGTTGCGGATGAAGGCGAGCGACTTGCCGTCGGGCGAAAACTTGACGGCCTGATCGGGCTGCGGGTCCTTGGTCAACTGGGTTTCGGCGTGGTGGATGAAATCGTAGAGGAAGACGTGGGTGACGGCGTCGCGCTCGCTGAGATAGGCGATGCGGGTGGAGTCGGGGGTCCAGGAAACCTGGGTTTCGGGGCCGGGCGTGGTGGTGACGCGGAAGGCGTTGCCGCCGTCGCGGGCGGAAGCGGCGAAGACTTCGCCATGGGCGATGAGAGCGACCTTGCGGGCGTCCTGGGAGACGGCGAGATCGTTGAAGGTGTTGAGCGAGAGGTGGGAGATTTCGGGAGTGGCGACGGAGCCGACCAAGGCGATGGGGAGCGCGTAAGCTTCGCCGGTCTTGGTATCGAGCTGCCAGATTTTGAAATCGCGCTCGAAGACGACGGCCTTGCCATCATAAGAGATGGTGGGCCAGATGACGCGGCCATCGGTGAATTTGGTGACCTGGCGGGGTTTTCCACCGGGAGTGACCGTCCAGATATTCTGGGCGCCGCTGCGATCGGACATGAAGTAGAGCTGGTGGCCGTCCGGCATCCACATGGGCCAGGCGTTGCGGCCGTTGAGATCCACCAGCTTTTCGTAGGAAGCGGGAGCGCCATCCTTGCGCAGCCAGATTTCGGATTCGTCGAGGTGGCTGTGGCCGTGGCGCCACCATTGGGCATCGCCATTGCCGCGGGCGGCGAAGGCGACGGCGGAGCCATCGGGCGCGGGGGCGGCCTGAAACTCATTAGTGAAGCGATCGGCGGAGACGGGCATGGGTGTGCCGCCCTCGGAGCTAACGCGGTAGAGGTCGTTCTTGCCGCCGACGTCATTGGTGCCGTTGGAGAAATAGATCCACTTGCCGTCGCGCGACCAGGAGTCGAGCTGGTCGAGACGGTCGTCGAAGGTGAGGCGCTTGAGGTCGCCGGTGGAGAAGGTGAGGATGTAGATATCGCCGTTGCCGGTACGGGTGGAGACGAAAGCAAGCCTGGCACCGTCGGGCGAATAGAGGGGGCGGGATTCCTCGGCGGGATGGGAAATGAGCAGGTGGGCTTCACCGCCCTTGGAGGGAGCGATCCAGATATCGCCGCCGGAGACGAAGGCGATTTCCGGACGGGTGGGGCAGAGCGCGGGCTCGCCGAGGTAAGGGACGCCGGCCGAAAACGCGGCCGTGGAAAGGGAGAGCAGAAGGAGGAAGCTGCGCATACTGGCGGCCATTATATCTGGTAGCGGACGGGGCAGAGCGCGGTACCGGCGGCAACTTGGCGCGCCGCCTCGCTGTTCATGCCAGTCTTGGCCCAACAATACAACCAGAGCACGCTCTGTGCCCGAACGGTTCCAAGAGCAAAACCCATTGAAGGCCCGGCCTCATGCTGCGGTTTAGCTCACTGCCCAGTTTCATCAATTTCGCGGCCATCAGGCTCATCTTCTTCGCCACATTTTTCGGCCGCGACGTTTTTCGTTCACAAAAATCTTGCAACTATATTCTATCTATTTTCAATTATTTAGCAGTCTCCGATTTCAGACTCCGACCCGCCCGCCCGCTACTTTCGAGTTGGGTAGGATATGAAAACATCTCGTTGTGCAACGATAGCGGTGGTTCTCCTGGCGGGTGGCGTGTGGCGCCTCAACGCGCAGACCACCGTTGATCTTACCAGGCAAGGCAAACTGGGGACCGGCGCAACCGTTCCGTCACAATGCGCCGTGGGCCAGGTATTCTTCAAGACGAGCGCCCCGGCAGGCGCCAACCTCTATTCGTGTACGTCCGCGAACGTGTGGAGCGTGGTGGGCTTGATCCCATTGGGCGGCGACACCAGCGGCACCGCGCCGTCTGCCACTGTGACCGGCTTACAGGGCCGGCCGGTGAGTTCGGGAAGCCCATCGGATCAGGATGCTCTGCGCTGGAACGCCGCCTCCGGGCTTTGGGCACCGGAAGCGGTGATCAGCGTCGGGTCCGCCACTCCCCCGGCCACCTGCTCCTCGGGCGGTCTGTACCTGCGGAACGATACGGCCAACAACTTCCACCAACTCTATGTGTGCTCAAACACCAACGTGTGGACCATGGCAAGCATCCAGGCGGGCACCGCGTCGGGACGCCCGGCCAACTGTCTGCTCGGTCAGACATGGCTGGCCACCGATACAGGCGCCATGACGTACTGCTCGGCAACGGGGAGCCCTGGAACGTGGAGTGCCATGCTTGCCGGTCCGGCGGGACCTCAGGGTCCGACTGGCGCCAACGGAAACACGGTTTGGAATGGCACCGCCGCTCCCTCGGGCGCCATGGGGGCGAATGGCGATTTTTATCTTATCAATCCAACTACGGCGCCCTGCCTGTATGGGCCCAAGACGTCCGGCAACTGGCCGGGTACGTGTGTTTCGCTGGCGGGTCCGGCGGGCGCAGCCGGGGCGAGCGGGAACACCCTCCTTAGCGGAATAGGGGTGCCGTCGAACGGTAGCGGCACGAATGGCGACTTCTACGTTCGGCTGGATGCGTCGTGTCTCTACGGCCCAAAGGCCTCCGGCGTCTGGCCCGGCTCTTGTACGTCACTAATTGGACCACAAGGCGCTACTGGTGCGACCGGCGCCGCCGGGTCCCAAGGCCCCCAAGGGCCGGCGGGAGCCCTCGGGGGCGCCAACGGCCAGATTCCTTACAACAATAACGGTACAGCCGCCGGCAGCAACCTCTCGCAGAACACCGATGGCTCCCTCTCGGCGAATAAGGCATTCAATGCGCCTCTCTGCACAGTCACCTTGTCCGCCACGCCGGCTTTCGACGCTTCCCAATGCAACGCATTCGGCCTGACGCTCGGCGGCACCACAGTCACAAGTTCGACTCTACTCAACGCCAAAGCGGGCCAGAGCCTCACCTTCACCATCGTCCAGGATGCGACCGGCGGCCGCTCCTTCATCTGGCCAACCAACCTGTTGTCGGTTTGCCCCGTCAATCCCGCGGCCCATACATCCACGGCGGTCACCGCGGTTTTTGACGGCATTAATGCCAACGCCACGAGTTGCACGACCAGCGATGTGGCGACATTGATTGCCGGACCGACCCGGAGTGCGCCCGGGACGCCTTCGACCGGCCTGGCCTGCTGGTTTGACTCCAGCGCCAACACTCTGCTGTGCAAGGACCCTGGCGGCAACGTCTACGCAGCCACGAAGACCGTGGGCGGCGCAACCTCCGGCCAGTTCGTCACCTACATCGACGCAAGCGGCGTGCAGCATACCGCGCCTGGCGGCGGCGGCTCCGTCTTCACTGGATCGACGGCCACGGCCCCAACCTTCAGTGCCACGCCGACATTCTCCTTGGCCGACACCGGCGTCAAGAGCCCGGTGCTCGTTGAGCCTGGAGTGATGAGCGCTAGCGTCACGGCTGTCACCTTCACGAACCTCTCAGGTGGCGCGAAGTTCAGCATTCGGTGGACCCAAGCGGCGAGTGGCGGCCCGTACACCGTAACCTATGGAGCCTCGGTTGCAAATACGCCCTGTGCGATCAGCGCCACGGCCTCAGCATGGACAGAACATTTCTTCGAAGTTGATCCAAGTGGCACCACGGTTACCAGCGTAGGCTGCACAACCAGCGATACCCTTGTGGATCTCAGCGCCGATACCCTGAAGATCCCGACCTCAGCCGGGTTCACTTCGTCCTCTTCCAGTATGTTGGGCTACGACTCGACGGCCAACCTGCCGATAGGTTGGTTTGGCTCCAGCATGGCGTTCGTCGGACTCGCGGCAACCCAGTCCTTGACCAACAAAACCCTGGACGGCGTGACCCCCACCACGATGGGCTACCTGGATGCCACGTCCAGCATTCAGACGCAACTCAACGGAAAACTGGCGACCATTGGCATGTTTAGCGCTCCTCCCTGGTTGCACTTCTCCGGGGATGGCTCGGAAGGTGCGGTTAATTGTTCGGGAAGCATCGCCGCAGGGGAACATTGGGTAAGTTCCTTCACGGTCAGCGTTGGGAATACATGCACTGTTTCCACAGCTTACGTCGGCCTTATTATCCGATCCACGGGGGCCTGTACTATAGCCGGGACGCTAACGAACACGGGCGGTTACTCGCTGGTAAACGGGGAGTTTGGAGGAGCGGGCGGCGGGGGCGGTGGAGGGACTGCCGCCGGAAGTGTTGGGGCACCCTCGGCTGTACCTATGGGCGGCTATGGATTTGGGACAGCCGGAGGGGCCGGAACCGCCAGCGGCGGGGCCGGAGGAATTGGCACAGCTTGGACTGCGATCAGTGCGCAGTACCAAAACCTGTTCTTGGCCAACCAAAGCGGCTACAACGCGGCGGGCGGCGCGCGCGGAGGCGTGGGCGGGTCCGCCGGGGCCGGGACCTATGGTAACGGCGGAAGTCTGATTGTGTTGGACTGCGCGAGTATCAATTTCACCGGGTCGATCACCTCGAACGGTGCAGCGGGCGGGAACTCGACCGCCAACAATGCGGGGGGCGGGGGAGGCGGAGGTGGGGGCTTCGTAATCCTCGCGGCACAAACGTTCACGGCTAACACCGGAAGTATCACTACCAATGGAGGCGCGGGCGGCTCGTGTTTGTCTTACACGGGGTGCGGCGCAGGCGGCCCAGGCGGCGCTGGCGGTTATAAAGTCTTCACCATCCAGTAAAGGAAATCAGACTTATGAAACTCATTATATCCCCTTTTGATCCTGACCTCAGCGGCGCTGGCACCGAAGTCTGTCAGCGATGTTCCTCTCTGCTTCCTCCGGCGATCTGCAACAGCACCGCTTTGGGTGAGTTACTGATATGATCCGCAAACTCATTCCGTGGACGCTCGCAACGCTGCTCCTTGGGGCATGGCTATGCAGCGTGGCAAGGGCGCAGTCCCTCCCGGCTGGTATGCGGGCGCCTTCGACGGTGCGCCTTCCGGCCGGGGCGGCGAATGTTGGCGGGACCTATGCCCACTTCCGCACTCTGACCACCGACTACACGCAGGCGGGATCATCGGACTCGTCCAGTTTTCCCGTGGTAGTCATCCTGAACTCGTCAAACGCTGGAACTACCATGAAGACCGTGGCGAATGGCGGCCATATTCAGCATACGGTGACCCAGGTTGGCGGCAATGGCGGGATGGAACCGGCGGATCTCGTGTTTAGCGCCACGTCAACCTGCTCGACGTTGTTGCCCTGGGAGACGGAAACTTACGACGCGACGGGCGGCACCCTGATTGCCTGGGTCAACATCGGCACGCTCTCACACACTGCCAACAATACGTTTTACCTCTGCTACGATGGGTCTGGCGTGACTACCCAGCAGAACACCGGAAGTTATGCACCATCGTATGTGTGGAACTCACACTTTATGGGTGTGTGGCATCTCCCGAACGGCGCGACGTTGGCTGTAAACGATTCGACATCAAACACGACTACTTTTACAACTGTGAGTGCCGTTACCGCAACCGCCGGCCAAGTGGACGGCGGTGGAGCGTTTAATGGTTCTGCCTATCTTGGGTACTCGGTGAGCTCCGGCGGATCACTAGATCTTACCGATCCACTTACTATTGAAGCATGGGTTTATCCTACAACTTCAGGCTTTAACCAGGTAATTGTAAGTAACTTCAATAACAGTGGTTTCGGAAACTACACTTTGGAGCTCGGAGCCACCACGGGAGCAATAATATGGGAACACTCTGGCTACACCTCCACATTGTCCGTGAGCCCCGGCTGGACTGTCAATGCGTGGAATCACATAGTGATTGCTTCCAGTAGTGGCTCACAGACTGTATATATCAATGGGGTAGTAGTTGGGACCGCCGCTCAGGGGGCTGCAAGTACTGGGGCCAGCATCCTATATGTGGGAGGTTATGTCTCTAGTTATTTACGGAATCCTTTGGCGGGGATCATAGATGAAGTGCGAGTCTCCAGCGCAAGCCGCTCCGCGGACTGGATCACGGCAGAGTACAACAACCAGAAAACATCGAGTACATTTTTAACGGTAGGACCTGAAATATGAAAGGCGCTTTAGCAATTCTGTCTCTGACGTCTTCCCTTGCCGCTCAAACCACGGTGTACCTGCGTGCCAGCGGCCCTGCCTCGACACAACTGATGGGGGCAACCGCCACCGGCCAATGTGTGATTGCAGCCGGGAACCCAAGCACAAGCACCGCCATACCTCATGGATTTGCCTCCACTTGCGGGACCAGCACGACCTGTTATTGCGTGGTGGGCGGCCTCGCGGCCAACAACGGAACAATCGACATTCCATCCTCCTGCAATGGGATACGGGAATGCAAGTACGTGGACTCCACGCACTTAAGTCTATACGATCTGAGCGGGAGCCCAGTCGCAGCCAACGGAGCGTGGTCTAGCGGGGTGAACGCTTTCGCGGGCGAGCCCGCCGGCAGCCAGTGGGTAGGGCAACTCACGCCGTACACTCTCGGATCGCAGCCCCTTGGGTGGCTGGATGGGCCGACGGGGAATCTGATGCGAAGGATCTCGTTGAGCCCCGCAAACGGTCTGACCAGCGTCTCGACGACCGGCTGCCCCTCGGCCTGCGTCATCACCGTGGCGACCAGTTACGACCCAACGGCAGGGAATTTCCCAATCGCGGCCACCAACAAGTTCTCTGTGACCGGCACCTTGACCAGCCTGGACACGTGCGGCGATGGAACGGAAAGCGCGGGCGCTCAGTCTCCCTATACCGTGGCGTCGGCCAATTCCTCTGGCTGGACGAGCAACGCCTTCGCTTGCAGCATCAGCAACACAAACTACACCAACATCAACAACGCTTGCGGCCCCGCCGCGACTCCCAATGACACCATCGGTGGAACTCAATCCTGCACCAGGATCAGCCAGATTGCTACCACGGCGAACCCCTGGTGGACCGGCTTGCTTTCCATGATGGCGGGAAATCTCTCCACCAGCCCAAACTACAAGTCTGTCTATGACGGAGGCACGGTATATCCAGATGGGGGGTACGCTTCTCCGTCTTGGGGTGTGTACAACATGCCCGCGCTGAGGTTCCTGGTTGACCCAACCTCGGCATTCTGGTTGACTGAAATCCTTTACAGCCTGAACAACGTCCAGCGGGAGGCCGGAGTAAGCTATAACCTCAATTCGCAAACCGCCACGCAGGACGCTGGTGGGACATTCACGACCCAGTATTCAGGCTACGCGCTCTCGGGACTCGCTTTCGATTACTCGATTGCCGCGCCGTACTGGGCGGCAGCCGAGAAGACCGTGTTCCTGAATAAGATGTACAACAACGCGGATGACCCAAACGTGTCGGCTTGCACCGTGGCTGACAACGATGTGGCACAAGCCGGGCACACGACTGCGCTGGCGACAGGGGTAGCCCAAGCTGGAAGCTCCACGTCGATCACATTGGCTTCGGGCGACACGGCGGCCAGTGGCTATTACAACAACAACGTGGTCAAGGCAATTGTTCTGCCTGGCGGACTGGTATCTGGAACCTATGTCAGCGGCATCACGGCCACTGGCAGCACGGGGCAAACGTGTTTCCTGCCGGCCTTCAATGGGGGCGGAGCCTACGCGGCTGCAACAGTTGCACTGACGGGCACAAATACCATTGCTGGCGGCAGTCCATTGGTTGTGACTGGCCGGGGCTATTCATTCACGAGCAATCCGACATCCGCTACGGTGACGAACGGCTCAGCCACGTGCACCGGAACAGCGGTCGTCTCCACGATTGCCGGTTCTCCCTCTTATGGCGCGGTGAGTACCAGCCCAGGTTATAACTCCAGTAGCAAGGTCGCCACGGTTGCCGCGTGGTCGGGTGGAACCCCGACCGCGGGCACGCCCTATACCATCTACTCCAGCGTCACCGTCGCCAATTCGGGCCGGGTCACAACCACGCTGACCGGCTACAACACGACGTTTACCAGGAGCGTTCAGATCGGAGATGCGATCATAGGCGTGAACAGTTGGACCATCGCCCCGGAAAACTCTCAAAGTTATGTGTGCGGAGGCGCGGGGGGGTGCGGATCTCCAATTGCTTCCGACACGTCTCTGACGGTAATCAACGGGCTGTATACTGCGGCGACCGCTATCCCTTCGATCATGTGGTACGTGCCTGCATGGAAAACCGGGGACTGCGGCAGAGTTTGGGCCGCCGGATATCAGATTGGATTCCCCGGCTCCCAACCAAGTCTTTCGCCGCCAGCCGGGGGGTCTCAATCCTTTGGAAGTGCTGGTATCGGTGAGGGTAGCAACACCACGTGGCTCACCGGCGCGTCGATGTTCCTGGATTTGGTTACCGCACCGGATGACCCAAGGGCAGTCCGCGACTTGGCATTTCAGCAAAGCAGCCTCTTCGATTATGAATTCCGCCATGAGCTGAACTACTGGACGGGCTTTGAGCACAACGGGAACTCCTACACGACCGACGCTGTAATCAGCGGGGTTCAGAAGTACATCTATGCCCTCACCCAATCGGTGCCAACATACCCGTCGATGGACCAGACCGGGCCGATCTCAACGGCAAAGAGTCTGGCATACATCTTCAGCGTCATGCCGGATCTCGCGTCGGGCGGCTACGCCAAGTTTCTGCGGTGGGGTTCAAACAACACCCTGTACGTTCCCAGCGGGACCAATGACACATTGATGGATGGCCTGACGCTGGACTCGTCCTTCGCTTTTGCCCCGACCTCCAACAACGCGAAGTATTACCGCAACTTCCTGGAGAATCTGGGGCCGTATTCCCGGTGGGGCCAGCAGGGTCTTAGCGCTGTCGATGCCGCCATCACCGTTATGCACAACGACCCGCGAATCGGCAGCAGCGACTACAAGGCGCAACCGCACCAGTACGCTTTCGATACCAGCAGCGAGGCGACCTGTGCGACTCTGACCGGATGGCCCTGCCCGACCAGTTTCCGTGGGGACGTGGCAATCAGCAGAACCGGCTTTTCGTCTACAACCGATACGCTCTTGGCATTCAACTCACGCACATTCTCCAGCGGCTACGATGGCCCCGACGTTGGTATCCGGCTGTACAAGCGTGGGGATTTACTTTCAACTGACTTTAACAACGGCCCAGGAGCTACCCAAGTGAACTGGCCTGCTAACGTCCAGTCGGACACTCCCAACATCGGTACCTCTCAGTTTGTAGCTGGCCTGGTGAATGGCTCTGGTGGCACGCCGGGCTACACGCCAATCGTCCGATGGGCAAGTGTAAATCATGGGAGCTGGTCCCCTCAATATGGGGATCAGAATTCCAGGTATGCCTACGTCTGCTCGGACGTATCCGGCCTCTACAATCAGGTGGCGATGAGCATCACCATCCAGGACATGCTGCGGTGCGTGGCCCACTTCAAGAAGAGCGGCAACGATGAGTTCATTCTCCAACTGGACACTTACGATGCGCCGACAACCCCGACACCCATGAATTACCACGAGCACTATATCCAGAATGGGCAGGCGCACGACAATGGAGGCTCGTACACAACAGGGCTGACGACGTGTCCGGGAAGCGGGGGGTGTGCAAGCCTGAACACCAATCGGCTGATCCAGTCGGTGGAGGATGGAAGCGACTCACCGGCTAGAAACTATGGCCTGATGTCCCACTTCGACTCGCCGGGAACGATCACCCTGGTTGATGACTGCGTAGGCCACGGCGGCGGTCAATGCGCCCCAGGAGACACGTATGTCGGCGGCAGTGGATACACCCACCGGATCACCATCGCGGGCGGCTCGTCGGTCGGGGCCAACGTGACATCTTTCAACGTGTTGGCAGAGCACAAGCTCATGCAAAACCTCACGGATACGACCCTGGCCACAACTGCACTGAACCCGGACGCCAACTGGACCGGCTCTCAGGTCTGCGGAGCCACATCGTGTGCGGTCTTCGTCGGAGCACTTGGCGGCACGGCCCACGGCACCATGACGGGCTTCACCACCACGCACAGTGGGACGGCGCAGTACCTATTTGGCGGACTGACGGCGGGCACCTACACCGTTACGGTCAACAGCGCAGCGGTGACTGGTTCACCCTTCACAGTGGGCGCCAATGACAATTCGATATACTTCGAGAGCACGGCTGGCACGGTGAGCGTCAATGGGAGCGTGGCGGCCTGTTCGATCTCAACCACGACCCTGCCGGGCGGCACGGTGGGGGTGGCATACTCGCAACCCATCTCTACAACAAGCTGCGCAACGCCGGTTACGTGGAGTATTTCGGCAGGGACGTTGTGTACGGGACTCTCGCTCGGTGGATCTACTAGCACCACGGATACGATCGGCGGGACGCCCACAACGGCTCAGACTTGCAGCTTCACGGTGCAGGCGGTAGACGCCGCGCTGAAGACTGCAAGCCAGGCGCTATCAATCACAATAGCGACAGGGGCAGCAGCCGGCGCGTCCTCAATCTCGGCCAGCACCGCGATCAGTGTGGGGACGATCAAGCACTAGCCAAGGGCTTGCCTTTGAAATCCCTGCGGGAAACCGTTTCGGCCAGCGTTCCATCTTATCCAGCGGCGCGGCGACAACCTCCTGCGCCATTCGACACTAGCGGAAGGGCAGACGGCTTAGCGAAAAGGCGCGAGCAGCCAGCGCTTGACCTGTTCCAGCCGCGCGCAGTCGGCGCATCCCGCAGGGCAGGCTTCGGCCGCGTGACCGGCCAGATATGCGATTTGCTCCATCATCACGTCGAGCAGCGGCGCCGGCCGGACGACGGGCTCCCAGAGTTTTGGTGCGGTTGGGTTCTCGGGGCAGGTTTTCTCAGGCGCCTCGCGCACCGGGCTGTCAGTTCTCATCCTGCTTTCCTCGGTGTACTTATCGACAGTTTGAACGGCCATATCTAGACCTCTTCCGAAAAGAAAATCAACACCTGCCGGATCGGTATGGTAAACCCAAGGTATGTTCAGGAAAAGCAAGCTTGCGCCGGCCGCTTTGTGCCTGCTGGCCGTTGGTGCGCTATGGGCACGAGGTAATGGACCCGCCGTGTTGCAGATCAAGGCCGGCGAAGCAGCGGCTCACGTGAGCCCGATGCTCTACGGGCTGATGACCGAAGAAATCAACTACTCCTATGATGGCGGCTTGTATGGCGAACTGGTCCGCAACCGCAACTTCACCGCCAGCCCGGACGATACCAATTCCATTACGGCGCCCGCCAAAATCGTCCCCATCACCACCAGCGTGGACGGGCTGGGGAGCAGTTTCACGCGCGAGTTTCCGCCCTACTCCATCACCATACTGGAACTGAGAGGGAAGTGATGAGAACCTGCGCGAGTGCGGTGCTATGCGCGCTCCTGGCGGCGGGTGCGAGCGGTGAGACCCGGCGGGTGGTGTTTGAGGGCGTTGGCGGCGAGCAATCGTGGCCCATCAAGCAATGGGCCGCGGACCTCGCGGCCGACTGGAGCCCCTATCAATTCCTGGTGCTGGAGTTGCGGCTTTCCTCGCCGCAGCGGTTTGAATTGCGCGTGCACGATGCGCAAGGCGTGCGCTCCGTGCGACTCTCGCCGCTGGCTGGCTCGTGGGTCCGCGGGGTTGTGCCGCTGGCATTCCTGACGCAACCACCCAGCCAGGGAAACGATCTGGCGTCGGTCTACAACAAGCCGCGACCCATGATGTGGATCAATCTGGAGGGATCACGCGGGCCGCTCACCGCAGTGCGGGAGTTGGGTTTCGCGCTGAGCGACCCGGTGGGCGCGCCCGCGCTTGAGGTCCGCTCGGTGCGCCTCGCCAAAGAAGATCCGGGCGATGCGCTGTTGGAAGCGGGGCCGCTGGTGGATGAGTTCGGTCAATGGATCCACGACGACTGGCCCGGCAAAGCCGCCAACCTGGATCAGTTGAAGACGGCGTGGATGGCCGATGAAAAAGCCCTTGCCGGGGGAGATTTGCACTACTCGCGTTACGGCGGGTACGCGGACACCCAGGCGAGAGCCACAGGTTTCTTCCGCGTGGAGAAGATTAACGGCGTCTGGTGGTTTGTCGACCCGGAAGGCCACCTGTTTCTCTCGGTAGGCGCGGATTCGATCAGTGCTTCCGTGACCACGCCCACCGAGGGCCGTACGGAACTGTTTGCCAAGCTTCCCCCGCCGGAAGCGGCGCCTGCTCGTGGCGGCCGCGCCGGGACGTCGTTCTACGACTGGAATCTGATGCGGCGCTACGGTCCGGATTGGAGCGGCCCGTGGGTGGATGTCACGCTGCGGCGCATGGCGGCCTGGGGTTTTAATACCATCGGCAACTGGAGCGATCAGCGACTGGCTGCGGCGCACCGCACGCCGTATGTGGTGACGACCCGCGGCTGGGGAATCGAAACCGGGCCGATGGGCATTGCCGACGTCTACGCGCCCGATTTCGCCGAGACCATCGACCGCGCGGCGGCGCAGCAGTGCGATTCGCGAAAGGACGATCCGTACCTGCTGGGTTACTTCGTGGGGAACGAGCCGCCGTGGCCGGGACGCGAACCGGTGGCGGTGGATGCCATTCTGGCGGGCCGGGATAGCGCGTTGCGGCGGGCGTTGCAGGCGTTTCTCGCGGATGGCGACACCGCCGACAGGCGCCGGACCTTTATGTATCGCACGTACCAGAAACTCGTCGAAGCGGTGAGCGCGGCCATCCGCAAGCACGACCCGAACCACTTGAACCTGGGGTTGCGATTTGGCTCCACTACGCCCGCGGAGATCGTGCGCGCTTCCAGGCTGTTCGATGTTTACAGCCTCAACAACTACGCCTACTCGGTGAACCAGCGTGAAATCGACAAGGTGCGGGATCTGATCGATCGCCCGGTACTGATCGGCGAATTTCACTTTGGCACGCCGGGCCGGGGCATGCCTCCCGGGCTGAAGCAGACCAGCAATCAAGAGGAGCGCGGCGTGGCATACCGCTATTACGTGGAGAACGCGTTTCGCGATCCGTCGATTGTGGGAACGCACTGGTTCGAGTGGGTGGATGAACCTTCCACCGGCCGGTTCGACGGAGAGAACTACAATATCGGATTCGTGGATGTGACCGACCGCCCGTACCCGGAGCTGGTGGAAGCGGCGCAGGCGACGCACAAACGCCTGGCTGCGATTCATTCGGGCAAGGAGTCTCCGGTGACGCGGCAGGCTAAGGTGAAATAACGCCTGGACCCCAGTCCGAGCCGCGACCGTCAGGGAGCTTTTGCCGCCCACTTTTAATTAAAGTTCGTGAGACTCGAACACGCTGATGGCACTAGCGCCTGCGCTTCGCATTTTTCGACCTGTTGTATTCTATTGTGTGGGTGCTGTGTCCCGCAACGCTGGCGAATGCCAATTCGCCCCGAACCAGGAACTTCCGTCATGAGTGCTGCTGTAGTGAATCCCGCCGGTAGGGCCGCGCGCTTTTACGAAGCGCCCATCGGCAAGAAAGCCGTGATGGCCATCACCGGGATCATGCTGGTGGGGTACGTCTTGGCCCACATGCTGGGCAATCTCCAGATTTATTCTTCGAATCGCGACCAGATCAATACCTACGCGGCTTTCCTGCACAATCCGGCCAGTGCCGGTCTGCTGTGGGGAGCGCGCACGGTGCTGCTGCTGGCGGTGATTCTGCACATTACGGCCGCGGTGCAACTGTTCTTTCAGAACCGCGCCGCGCGGCCCATCGGGTACGTGAAGAAGGACGACGTACCGGCCTCCTATGCCGCCCGCACGATGGTGTGGAGCGGGCCGATTGTCGCGGCATTCGTGATTTTCCACGTGCTGCATTTGACGGTGGGCGCGGTGATGACGACACGAGACGTGGGTGGCAACCCCATTACGCCGGACGTCCGCTACAACGTGATCTCCGGATTCCAGAACTATGGGGTTTCGGCGTTTTACATTTTCGCTATGATCCTGCTGTGCATGCACCTGTACCACGGCATCTGGAGCATGTGCCAATCGCTGGGCATCAGCCACCCACGGTACACGCGCGGGTTGAAGAAGGCATCGGCCGTGCTGGCCATTCTGATCGCGATCGGCAACTGCTCGATTCCGATTGCGGTGATGGCGGGCTGGTTGACGGATTAATAAGGACACGGCATGGAACTGGATTCGAAGTGCCCCACGGGGCCGATCGAGACGCGATGGGAACGGCATCGCTTCAATCTCAAGCTGGTGAATCCGGCCAACAAGCGCAAGTACACGGTGATCGTGGTGGGAACCGGCCTGGCAGGCGGATCCACCGCGGCCACCCTGGGGGAGTTGGGTTACAACGTCGAATGCTTCTGCTTCCAGGATTCGCCGCGCCGCGCGCATAGCATTGCGGCGCAGGGTGGGATCAATGCCGCCAAGAATTATCATAACGACGGCGACAGCGTCTACCGTCTGTTCTATGACACCGTAAAGGGCGGCGATTTCCGCGCGCGCGAATCCAACGTCTACCGGCTGGCCGCGATCAGCCTCGACATCATCGACCAGTGTGTGGCGCAGGGCGTGCCGTTTGCGCGCGAATATTCCGGCTATCTGGACAATCGATCGTTCGGCGGGGCGCAGGTCTCGCGCACGTTTTACGCCCGCGGGCAGACGGGCCAGCAGTTGCTGCTGGGAGCCTACCAGGCGCTGGAGCGGCAGATCGGCACCGGCATGGTGAAGATGCACCCGCGCTCGGAGATGCTGGATCTGATCGTGATCGACGGCCGGGCCCGTGGGATCGTGACGCGCGATCTGCTGACCGGAAAGGTTGAATCGCACATCGCCGACGCGGTAGTGCTGGGCACGGGCGGATACGGCAACGTCTTTTACCTTTCCACCAACGCCAAGGGTTGCAATGCGACGGCCATCTGGCGGGCGCACAAGCGCGGCGCGCTGTTCGCCAACCCGTGCTTCACGCAGATTCATCCGACGTGCATTCCGGTGTCCGGCGAGTATCAGTCGAAGCTGACGCTGATGAGCGAATCGCTGCGCAACGACGGCCGCATTTGGGTGCCCCTCAAAAAGGGCGACAAGCGGAAGGCGAGCGAGATTCCGGAAGCCGAGCGCGACTATTTCCTGGAGCGCAAGTACCCGAGCTTCGGCAACCTGGTGCCGCGCGACGTGGCCTCGCGCAACGCCAAAGCGGTCTGCGACGAAGGCCGCGGCGTGGGCGAGACTGGCCTGGCGGTGTATCTCGATCTCCGCGACTCCATCGCGCGTCTGGGCAAGAACGTCATCAAGGAACGCTACGGCAACCTGATCGACATGTACAATCGGATCACCGGAGAAGATCCCTACCAGGCGCCCATGCGCATCTTCCCGGCCAGCCACTACACCATGGGCGGGCTGTGGGTGGACTACAACCTGATGTCCAACATTCCGGGGCTGTACGTAATTGGCGAAGCGAATTTCTCCGATCACGGCGCCAACCGGTTGGGCGCGAGCGCTCTGATGCAGGGTCTGGCGGACGGCTACTTCGTCCTGCCCAACACCATCGGCGATTACCTGGCCTCGAACAAGTTCCCCAAAGTGGAAGCGTCGAACCCGGCCGCGCGCCAGGCCGAGCAGGAGGTGGCCGCCATCACCCAGCGGCTGCTCGGGGCCAAGGGCACGCGCTCGGTGGATGCCTGCCACCGGGAATTGGGCAAACTCCTGTGGGAGGATTGCGGGATGGGCCGCACGGCCCAGGGATTGAAGCACGCGCTCTCGCAGATTCCCGAGATGCGCGAGCGGTTCTGGAAGGATGTGAAGGTGCTGGGCACTGGCGAGGAGCTCAACCAGTCGCTCGAAAAGGCCGGCCGCGTTGCGGATTTCTTCGAGCTGGCCGAATTGATGTGCCTGGACGCGCTGGAGCGCAATGAATCCTGCGGCGGCCACTTCCGCGAGGAGTACCAGACGCCGGAAGGGGAAGCCGCCCGCGACGACGAGCACTACTCCTACGCCGCCGCCTGGGAGTTCCGCGGTGTGGGCAACGCGCCCGTGCTGCACAAAGAGCCGCTCACTTTTGACTACGTGCACCCATCGCAACGGAGCTACAAGTAATGCGAATCACACTCCATATCTGGCGGCAGCGCAACGCGAGCGACAAGGGCCGCATGGTCCGCTACGAGTTGCCGAACGTGAGCGAGCATATGTCGTTCCTGGAGATGCTGGACGTGCTGAACGAGGAGCTCATCACCAAGGGCGAAGATCCGGTGGCGTTCGATCACGATTGCCGCGAGGGCATCTGCGGCATGTGCGGGTGCATGGTGAACGGCGTGGCGCACGGTCCGCTGCCCGAGACCACGCTTTGCCAGCTCCACATGCGCCATTTTAAGGATGGCGACGAATTGTACCTGGAGCCGTGGCGGGCCAAGGCCTTCCCGGTGGTCAAGGACCTGGTGGTGGACCGCACCGCATTCGACCGCATCATCGCCGCGGGCGGTTTCATTTCGGTGGCCACCGGCAGCGCGCCGGACGGCAACGCCGTGCTGGTTCCCAAGGACAACGCCGAGCGCTCCATGGATGCCGCGGCGTGCATCGGCTGCGGCGCGTGCGTGGCCATGTGTCCCAACGCTTCGGCGTCGCTGTTCGTCTCGGCAAAGATTGCGCACCTGGGCCTCCTGCCGCAAGGCCAGCCCGAGCGCGAGCGGCGGGTCACCGCCATGGTGGCGCAAGCCAACCAGGAAATCTTCGGAAGCTGCACCAACATGGGCGAGTGCGAAGCGGTGTGCCCGAAAGGCATCAAGCTGGAAAATATCGCGCTCATGAATCGCCACTTTCTGGGCGCCAACTGGGCGGGCCGCGAAGGGGTAGAAGCGGATTAGGCTGGACTCTTGAAGAAAGCCGCGCCGAAATCCGGCCGGGGGCTGCTGATCCCCATCGAAGTCATCGAGAACAAGATTCTTATTCTCCGGGGACACCGGGTGATGCTCGATCGCGATCTGGCTGAACTCTACGGGGTGCCGGTGAAGCGCCTCAATGAGCAAGTGAAGCGCAACAGTGACCGGTTTCCAGACGACTTCATGTTACAACTGACGCTGGAGGAGGGGGAGGCGGTTTTGCTTTCAAGGTCGCAAATTGCGACCTTGAAGCGGGGCCAGAATATCAAGTACCGGCCGTATGTCTTCACAGAGCACGGGACAGTGATGTTGGCGAACGTCCTCCGGAGCCCCGTCGCGGTTCGTGCGAGTATTCAGGTGGTCCGCGCCTTCGTGCACCTGCGTCGGATGCTCGCAACCAACGAGGACTTGGCCCGGAAGATCGAGGCGTTGGAACGCAAGGTGGGCAAGCACGATGCCGACCTTCAAGCCATTCTGAACGTCCTGCAAGAGCTCCTGCAACCGCCGGCGGCTGCGAAGCGGCCTATGGGATTCGTTGGGCCGGGGAAGAAGTATTAGGGCTCTGACCGGGTGATGGCTACCTGCACCGGAAGCAGGATCTCGGCCATACTGCACGGCGCTGTCGAATATAATTTGTAAAGATGTCCATCCCATCTGTTCTGGTAACTGGCTCGTGTGGCTTGATCGGCTCCGAGGTATCGGTCTTCTTCTCGCGCCAGGGGTTCCGCGTCGTCGGAATTGACGATAACCATCGAGCGGTCTTCTTCGGTCCCGAGGGCGATACGAGTTGGGTGCTGGACCGGCTGCGCCGCGAAATCCCCGGCTACCGGCATGAAGCGCTCGATATCCGCGACCGCGCCGGCGTGCTGGCGCTGGTGGAAGAGCTGCGGCCCAGCCTGATCATCCACACCGCTGCGCAGCCCTCGCACGATAAGGCGGCGGCCATTCCCTTTCTGGATTTTGAAGTGAACGCGCTGGGTACCCTGCATCTACTCGAAGCGGCGCGGCGTTCGTGCCCCGAATCCCCGTTCATCCACATGTCCACCAATAAGGTGTACGGCGATCGCCCTAATACGATCCCCTTGATGGAACTGGAAACACGCTGGGATTACGCCGATAAGGCATTTGAGAATGGGATCCCGGAGGAGTTCCCGATCGATCAATCCAAGCACTCGCTGTTCGGGGCCTCAAAAGTGGCCGGCGACATTATGGTGCAGGAATACGGGCTCTACTTCAACATGCCAACGTGCTGCCTGCGCGGCGGCTGCCTGACCGGTCCCAACCACTCCGGTGTGGAATTGCATGGCTTCCTCAGTTATTTGATCAAGTGCAACCTGGAAGAGCGCGAATACAAGGTCTACGGATATAAGGGCAAGCAGGTGCGCGACAACATTCATTCCGAGGACGTGGCGCGGTTCATGTTCGAGTTCTGGAAGGCGCCGCGCGTGGCCCAGGTGTATAACCTGGGCGGCGGAAAGGGCAACGCCTGTTCCATTCTGGAGGCCTTTGGGAAGGCCGAAGCGGTGTCGGGGCGGCCGATGAAATGGCGCTATGTGGAAGAGAACCGCGTAGGCGACCATATTTGCTATTACAGCGACTTGCGTAAAATGAGAGCGCACTACCCGGCGTGGGACATCACGCGGCCCCTGGACCGAATTTTCGAAGAAATCAGCGGTGCCTGGACGGAGCGGTTGGCGCACAAAGGAATCGGATGAGAATCCTGATCACGGGAGTCTGCGGATTCGCGGGGAGCGCGATTGCGCGCGCGCTGCTGGAGCGGCGCGAGGGTCTCGCCATCTCCGGCATCGACAATCTGCACCGGCCCGGTTCGGAGACCAACCGCGTGCGGTTACGCCAACTGGGCGTGAAGTTCATCCAGGGCGATATCCGCGCGGCCAGCGACGTGGAGGCCCTGCCGGCCGCGGATTGGGTGATCGATGCCGCCGCGAACCCGAGCGTGCTGGCCGGCCTGCAGAGCAGTTTCAGCAGCCGGCAACTGTTCGAGCACAACCTGGGCAGCCTGGTGAATGTGCTGGAGTACTGCAAGGCGCACAAGGCGGGGCTGTTGCTGCTCAGCAGCAGCCGGGTTTATTCGATCGCGGCGCTGGTTGGCCTGCCGCTCAAGCCCGGGAAGGACGCGTTCGAGCTGAATACGGAAGCCGATCTGCCGGTAGGTGTTTCGGCGCGCGGGATCGGCGTGGAGTTTTCGACGCGCGCCCCGGTATCGCTCTACGGCAGCACCAAGCTGGCGTCGGAAGCCGTGGCGCTCGAATATGGCGAAGCCTTCGGGTTTCCTGTGTGGATCAATCGGTGCGGCGTGTTAGCGGGGCCGGGCCAATTCGGCACGCCGGAACAGGGAATTTTCGCCTATTGGATCAACGCCCACCTGCGGCGCAGGCCGATGCGGTACCTAGGATTCAGCGGCACGGGCAAGCAGGTGCGGGACGCGCTGCATCCGCGCGATCTGGCGGCGCTGCTGGACGTGCAGATGCGCCAGACGCGCGCCGGCGGCCAGCGTATTTACACAGCCGGAGGCGGCCCGCAAAACACCATGTCTCTGGCGCAATTGACGGCCTGGTGCGATGCGCGGTTCGGAGCGCACCCGGTGGAGGCCGATGCGCACGAACGGGCTTACGATATTCCCTGGGTGGTGATGGACAGCAGCGCCTCGGAGCGGCATTTCGGATGGCAGGTGGATACGCCGATTTCGACCGTACTGGATGAGATTGCGGTGCACGCCGAAAACAATCCCGATTGGCTCGAACGGAGTGGAATGTGAAGGAAGGGCCGGGCCCGGCCAGCCAGGATCCGATCCAACTCCTCTCGATCGTCATTCCCTGCCGCAACGAGGAAGGGGCCATCGCATCCACGGTGGAGCACCTCTCTGTGGAGCTGCGGCTGCATGAGGTAGAGCATGAAATTGTTCCGGTGGACGATGGCAGCACCGACTCCACCTGGGCCGTCCTCCAGGAACTGGCTTCCCGCGTGCCTTCGCTGCGGCCGGTGCAGAACACCGGCGAGCACGGCTTTGGCCGCGCCGTGACCTGCGGGATCGATCACAGCCGCGGCGATGCCGTAGTGGTCATGATGGCCGATGAATCCGACGACTGCCGCGACGTGGTGCGCTATTGGGAATTGCTCAATCAGGGATGGGACGCGGTGTTCGGTTCCCGGTTTGTGCGGGGCGGCGGCGTGATCGACTACCCGGCGCACAAACTGCTGCTCAACCGCTTGGCCAATCTTTTTCTGCGGTTCATCTTTCACGCGCCGCTGAACGATTTTACCAACGCGTTCAAAGCTTACCGGCGGCGCGCGCTGGACGGGTGCCGGCCGTTTCTCTCGCCGCACTTCAACCTCACCGTGGAACTGCCGCTCAAGGTCATCGTGCGCGGCTACTCCTGGACGGTGATGCCCATCACCTGGCGCAACCGGCGCAGCGGCATCTCAAAACTCAAGATCCGGGAGATGGGCAGCCGCTATCTGTTCATCGCGCTCTATTGCTGGCTGGAGAAGCACTTCAGCCGCGGGGATTACAAGAAGAGCGGCCCGGCGTAAGATAAGAGCAGTGCTGCGACTGCTGCTGCTGCTGGGTTTCCTTTCCTGCCTGCGCGCCCAAACCGGGGAGAATGTCTTGCTGGTGGTGAACCGGAAAGACCCGGTGTCGGTTCAGATCGGCGAGTATTACCGGTTGAAACGCGCCATTCCCGCGCGGAATGTCTGCACGCTCGATACCAGCCCCCAGGAAGAGATCGAGTGGAAGACCTACGTGGAGCAGATCGAGACTCCCGTGGGCGCCTGCCTGAAGAAGGCCGGATTGGTGGAGAGCGTGCTCTACATTGCCACGACGCTGGGGGTGCCGCTCAAGATCGTGGGTTCGGGGGGAAAGATCAACGAGGCTGAGCAGGGTTCGGTGGATTCGGAACTGGCGCTGCTCTACGCCAAGCTCAAAGGCGTAAAGTACCAGCGCAGGGGAACCGTGCCGAATCCGCTCTTCGGAAAGCGCGACGTGCCGTTCCGGCATCCGCAGTTTCCGATTTACCTGGTGACCCGGCTGGCCGCATACAGCTTCAACGACGTCAAGGCCATGATCGACCGGTCGCTCCAGGCGTCCAATCGCGGCAAGTTCGTCATCGACCTGCGTTCGGACTCGGATGACGAGGGCGAGGACTGGCTGCGCAACGCCGCGATTTTTCTCCCCGCCAGCCGCGTGATTCTGGACGAGTCGAAGAATGTGCTGTACGGCCAGAAGGATGTGATCGGCTATGCGTCGTGGGGATCGAACGACAAGAATCGCAAGCGGCGCTGGCTGGGCTTCCAATGGCTGCCGGGCGCGATTGCGACCGAGTTCGTTTCCACCGACGGGCGCACCATGAAGCAGCCGCCCGACGACTGGTTCTACAGCACGTGGCAGGACCGGGCACACTTTTGGGCGGGCTCGCCGCAGGGAATGGCGGCCGATCTGATCCACGAGGGCGCCACCGGGGCATCCGGCAATGTTTACGAGCCCTACCTGGTGGGTTGCGCGCGGCCGGACCACTTGCTGCCGGCGTATTATGAAGGCCGCACCCTGGCGGAGAGCTACTACCTGGCGCTGCAATTCCTGAGCTGGCAAGGAATCGTGCTGGGAGATCCGCTGTGTTCGATTGGGAAGCCGGCGAAGCAGTAGGCCGCATTCCACTGCGAGTAGGCTGGAGCCGCTTCGCGCTATCATGGAAGTATCCTTGCTTTCCATCCAAAACATCTCCATGCGCTTCGGCGCCAAAATTCTGTTTGAAGACGTCACCTGCACGTTTCTGGCGGGGAGGCGCTATGCCATCACGGGTCCCAACGGCGCCGGAAAATCGACGCTCATGAAGATTCTCTCGGGCGAGCTGGAACCGGGCAAAGGCACGGTCTCGCGCCCGAAGAAATTCGGCGTGCTGCGCCAGGACCAGTTCGCCTTTGACGGGTTTCGTGTGATTGACACCGTCATCATGGGCAATGCGCCACTCTGGCAGGCGCTCGAAGAACGCGACGTACTGTACGCCATCCCACACGACCAGCTCACCGATGAGGACGGCATGCGGCTGGGCGAGCTCGAAGGCACGGTGGGCGAGGAAGGCGGCTACACCGCCGAAGCCGACGCCGCGGTGCTGCTCGACGGCCTGGGCGTGGAATCCGTGTTGCACGAACGGCGCATGGGCGAGTTGCAGGGCGGCCAGAAGGTGCGAGTGCTGCTGGCCCAGGCGCTCTTCGGCAGTCCGCCCGCGTTGCTGCTGGACGAGCCCACCAATCACCTCGACCTGGAATCGGTCCACTGGCTGCAAGATTATCTTTGCGACTACGAAGGCGTGCTGATTGTGATTTCGCACGACCGGCATTTTCTGAACAGCGTTTGCACGCATGTCGCCGATATCGACTACGAAACGGTCATCACTTACACCGGCGGGTACGACGACATGGTGCTCGCCAAGACACAGATCCGCTCGAGCATCGAGGCAGGGAACGCGCAGCGCGAAAAAAAGATCGACCAGCTAAAGGAATTCATCGCGCGCTTTTCGGGGGGCACGCGGTCGAGCCAGGTGATGTCGCGCAAAAAGGAAGTGGAGCGATTGCAGACCTCGGAACTGGCAAAGTCGAATATCCAGCGGCCCTACATCCGTTTTGACATGAAGCGTCCCTCGGGGCGGCATCCGCTGGAGGTGAAGGGACTGGCGAAGAGCTACGGGGAGTTACAGGTGATCGACGGCTTCACTGCGAGCGTCTCGCGCGGCGAGAAGATCGCGCTGATGGGCCGCAATGGAGCGGGGAAAACCACGCTGTTGAAATCGCTGGTTCGTAGCGCCAGCGGCTTCATCGAGGATGCCGACCGGCATTTCGACGTGGACACGGGGATTGTCGTGTGGGGTCACGAAGTGGCCGTGGGCTACTTCGCCCAGGACCATTCGGATTCGATCACGCGCGGGACCACGGCGATCGAGTGGCTGCATGAGTTTGACCCGCAGGCATCGCAGGAGGAATTGCGCGGTCTGCTCGGCCAGATGCTGTTCAGCGGCGAGGACGCCCTCAAGCCGACCAACGCCCTCTCCGGCGGTGAGGCGGCGCGGCTGATCTTCTGCCGGCTCATGCTCCAGAAGCCTAATTTCCTGGTGCTGGACGAACCCACGAATCACCTGGACCTGGAGGCCATCAACGCCCTCAACATCGCCCTTCAAAAGTACGCAGGAACTGTGCTGCTGGTGACGCACGATCATGACCTGATCGAGGAAGTGGCCACGCGAATCTGGCATTTCGAGGGCGGGCGCATCGAAGACTTCAAAGGCCCGTACGAGGAGTACGCGGTGTATGCACAGGAAAAGGCGTCTTAGGAACTGCGCAAAGTGGCGCACGCACTCGTGCGTGCCGTGCCGGCACTCCTGCCGACACGCTGGGGTGGTCGACGCGCGTCGCGATGAGTCGCGACGCGGCACGCAGGAGTGCGTGCGCCACGGCTCTTGCCCAGCCTAGCTGCCTGCTCGTCAGTCCTTGGTTTCGACGCCCTCCGGCGTGACCGCGAACTCGTGCTTCTTGCCGGCCTTGTCGGTGTAGGTGGCTTCGTATAGGGTCACGCTGCCGCGGGTGACGGTTTCGACCATGGCGATCTTTCCGCCCGCGGCCTTCTTCTCGATCGCGGCTTTGGCGGCGGCCGGGATGCTATCGATGGCGGTTTCGTCTTCCACCTCAGTGACGGCGCCCTTGGCATCCACCAGGAAGTCGCGGTGCTTGCCACTTACCATGGTCTCGATTTCGTAGGTGAGCTTGCCCTTCTCGGTTTCGCTGGAGATGCCGCGGATTTCGGCGCCCTTGGTTTGATCCTGAACGGTCTTTTGCACCGCGGCAGGCAGGTCCTTCATTTGCAACTTTTTCTCGGCCGCAGCCGCAACGCCGAGCAGGGCGCCGATGGCAACACAGATGTTGAACGTTCGCATGGTGGAATCCTCCTAATCAAGATAGACGATGCACTGTGAATAGACTGTGAACCGGCGGAAGTAGGACCCGAATCGGAGCCGCGACCGTAAGGGAGCGTTTTGCCGTTACGGACTGTCACACCGATTCTAACGCTCCCTAACGGTCGCGGCTCTGCCTGGAGCATTCCGGCGCTAGGCTTGGGCTGGCGCTCTCGTGCTGGGTGAAATCAACCATTTGAGACCGAATTTAGTCCGTTTGACCGGTCGAATGTGTTGATTTTCAACGATCGGGCTCGTGGCAGGTTGATTGCTTATTGCACTTCCTTCGGCCATATTGCGTCCGGGTGTGCGTGAAATCCCCCATACACCGGAGAAAGAGTGGTGTGCCTTGACACAAGCCGCTATCGAGAAGCAAACCGAGTCTTTGCGAGCCCTCCCGGGAGATGACGTCAGGCAGATCTTATGGCGGTTCGCGGACCGCTTTGACCTGCAGATGCTGGTGCAATCGGTGCGGGCGGTGGCCCGCGGGCCGGTGGCGCGGCTGGTGGCAGCGGGCGCCCGGAATACCCACGACTGGACGGCGGAGAAGCAGTCCCTGCTGCAGGCGTTCGACGAATCGGGCATCACCGGCGTGTTCATGGATCCGGCGCAGGGCGGATTCATCGAAGGGCCGAAGAACCTGGCGCTGGCGCTGGTGGCGTTTGAGCTGGCCTGGGTGGATGCGGGCGCCGCGACGGGCAGCCTGGCCGGATGCCTGGCGCTTTCGCCGATCCATGAGCGCGGCACGCCAGAACAGCGCGACTACTACATGGCGCGGTGTGCGCCGCCGCAGCCGGGCGAAGACCGCAAGCCGTGGCGCGGCGCCTTCTGCCTGACGGAGCCGATCCCCTATGTAGGCGTCGAGACCGGGATGCTGGGCGGCAAAGTGCGGGTGGCCGAATGGAAGGAAGGCGAAGAGCCACTGTTGCACGTGGAGAAGCGCGGCCGCTTCATCACCAACATGGGATTCGCCAACTTTGTGACGGCGGCGGTGGAATCGGACGACCCGCGCATCAAGGGCACCTGCATGGTGATCCTGGAGGAGACCGACCCGGGCACTTTCGACCGCGGCACGCCGACGCGCAAACTGGTACATCAGCTTTCTTCGACGCGCGATCCCATTTTCAACTTGAAGGTGCCGGCCAGCCGCATCATCGGTGGATACAGCCTGAAGGATGGGGTTATCGTGCCCCGGTATAGTCACGGCGAGGTCATCGAAGCGGTCTTCCGGCGGACGCGCGTGACGGTGGCCATCATGACCTCGGCCAAGCTGCTCTCGGCCGTGGAGCCGGTGATCCGCTACGGACGCGGGCGGTTCCGCGGCGGCTCCATTGCGACACCGGGCTCGCCGCGCTATGAACTGGGTTTGCAGCTCAAACAGGATGTGGTGCACCGTCTGGTGGATGTGTGGGCCACCGGGGAAGCCAGCGCGGCGCTGGGCTTTGAAGCCGCGCGCGTGTTCGACCTCCTGGACCCGCTGGAGCGGAAGAAGGACGAGATCTTCGCGGCAAAGGGCATCGCCGGCGGATCGGCCACGATGAAGGCCATGCGGCCCGTGCAGAAGGACGCCATCGCGTTTCTCCATGGCAAGCGCCGCGACCTGCAGGATGACGTGCTGGTGCAGTACGCGCTGCTCGATTCGGTGGCCAACGTGCTGTGCCCGGCCTGCAAGCTGTGGAATACGGGGCACGGCGCCAGCACCATGCGGGAGGCCGTCAGCCTGATGGGCGGATACGGCATCACCGAAGACTGCCCCGGATTCCTGGGACACAAGTGGATGGATGCGCAGCTTGAGGCCACCTACGAAGGTCCCGAGGCGGTGCAGCGGAGGCAACTCACCATCACCATGACCGACGAGCTGTTCCTGGCGCAATTCCGCGAATGGATCCGCGAGATGCGGACGATTGCCAACGACCGGCCGGGCACCGGCGCCTGCGCCCTGGCCACGGCCATGCAGATGTGGCTGTGGACGCTCACCCACATGCTGAAATCCAAGGATGCCGATGGCTCGAAGCTCTATCAAAGCTCGCGCCAGGGCGCGACCTTCCCGCTGGCGGATGCGCTGTGCTGGCTGCTGGCCTCGCGATCGCAGATCATGGACGTGCTGGAGCTGGAGAAACAAGGACCGGCCAATCCGGCGCTGGCCGAAGCTTTGCCGGGCCTCGTCGGGTTCCTCGGAAATCTGTGCCACGTGCAGGCGGCGCACGCGGCGGGTGAAGTGGGCCGTGTCTGCGCAGAGCTGGTGTTCGGCTACAACCGGCATCCGGCTTGGGACACGGAAGGCTGCGCCACCTGCTACCACAACGAAGATCTGGAAGCCATCGAAGGCCTGATTCCCGGGATTGCGAGCCTGGCGCGCGGGTATACCGATGTGATCGAAGCAGACGGTTCGCACACCGCCAAGGCCGGGCCGTGCGTGCGCTTCGAAGGGCTCGACACGTTCTCGCGGATGCGGGTGCGGATGGACGGCTGCCTGACCGGTTCGCAACTGGCCAAGGATCGCGCCGCGGAAGCGCTGACCAAAGTCATGATTCCGGAGGCCTTGGATTACCCGGTATGAGTGAGCCCGCGATTGAGCGCCAGCGCATGGACGTGGACGTGGTGTGCGTCGGGTTTGGTCCGGCCACGGCCGGCTTCCTGACGGCGCTTTCGCGGCATCTGGTGAATCCCGACGGCTCGCCGGCGGTGGAGAGCCGCGTGGCGCCCGGCCTGCCTTTGCAGGTGATGTGCTACGAGCGCTCGGACGACATCAGCTTCGGAGTCTCCGGCGTGGTGACCAGGGCGCGGGGAATCCGCGCGACGCTACCGGATTTCGACCCGAGCCAGATTCCCATGGCCGCCGCGGTTTCGCAGGAGAAAGTGGTGTACCTGCTGGACCCCATCGGCGCCAGCCGCCGGTCGCTCGCGCTGCGGTTGGGCGACCGGGCGGTGCGGGCGCTGCGGCTGGACCGTCACCACGGCGTGGAGTTGCCCTACGTCCCGCCATTCCTGCACAAGCAGGGAGGCATGGTGATGTCGCTCGGCCAGTTCCTGCAACACGTGGGGGCCGAGCTGATGGGGTCGGGCACGGTGCAGATCTGGCCGGGAATGCCGGTGGCCGAGGCGCTGATCGATGAGAACCAAGCCGGCGTCCGCGGCGTCCACGGTGTGCGACTGTGCGACCAGGGCGTGGACCGCAACGGCCAGCCGGAAGCCAACTTCCTGCCGGGGATGGACATTCACGCAGCCCTCACGGTGGTAGCCGATGGACCGGTGGGCGCGGTGGGGCGGCAACTCGATCAGGAGATCGGGTTGCCGCAGGGGCATCATCAGCGCGAGTGGGCGCTGGGCATGAAGATGGTGATCGACCTGCCGGAGAACACCGAACTGGAGCCGGGCACCGTCTTCCATACGTTCGGCTACCCGGAGCCTGAGATCTTCGGCTTCTTCTATGTGCATCCGGACCGCGTGGCCACGGTGGGGATCTTCGTGCCATCGTGGTTCCGCAGCCCCGTGCGCACGTCGTATCGCTACTTGCAGCACTACCTGTTGCATCCGTATTTGTGGCGCTACCTGCAAGGCGGCAAGCTGCGGAGCTGGGGCGCGAAATCGTTGCAGGAATCGGGACGGCGGGCCGAGCCATTTCTGGCAGGCAACGGCTATGCGCGCATCGGCGAGGGTTCGGGCAGCACCAACGTGCTCACCGGTTCCGGGGTGGATGAAGCCTGGACCACCGGCACACAACTGGCCGAGGGCGTGCTCGAGTTGCTGCGGGAAAGGAAGCCGCTGACTCGCGAGAATCTGGAGACGGCTTACGTGGCGCGCCGCCGCGCGAGTTGGGTGGAAGAGGAAGGCCGCATAGCCGAGAAGGCGCGCGACGGATTCCACAAAGGCGTAGTGACCGGGTTACTGGGGATGGCGCTGGCCGGCTTCACCAAAGGCAAGCATTGGCTGGGCGGCGAGCCGCAACTGATGCCGGACCTGAAGGAATACTACCAGCGCAAGATTCCGGCGGAGGGAGTGGAGCGCATCGTGGAGGACTGCCACAACCGCGGCGTCTCCTGCCACGGCGCGTTGATGGAGCGGTGCGGATGGCCCGCCATTCCCTATGACGGCCAGTTGCTGATCACGCACCAGGACGCGCTGCTGGTGGGCGGCAAGGTGCAGGCGCCCGCGGGCATGGCCGACCACGTGCGCTTCATCTATCCCGATTTCTGCGAGCGCTGCGCGACGAAGATGTGCATCGAGATGTGCTCGGGGCAGGCGATAACGCCCGGTCCGGACGGCATCCCGCTCTTCGACCGCGAGAAGTGCGTGCACTGCGGCGCGTGTGTGTGGAACTGCATGACGCCGCTCGATGACGACCCGCAGCGGGGCAACATTTCGTTCCGCGCGGGGGCGGGGGGGTTGCATTCGCCGGAGAATTAATTAGGCTGTGTTCAAGGCACACTACGTGAAACGTCGATCAGGACATTGCTGTCGATCAAGAACCGCATAAGATCATTTTGTACACGGCTGGAATCAGCCGTGGAGTTCGCGGCGAAGGCGATCTATATATTCGACACTATCAGCCATGTCCTGGCGATCTTTCCACATGCCGGCGAGGGGCGAATCGCCAATCGAGCGCGGTCTCCCCGAGGGTGTTTCTACGGGCACGTACACTTCAACAACCGTGCCCTCCTTGATCGGTACGTCCTGGAGGGGTCTGAAGACGCCGTTCTCGTATTTTGCGGGGATAGTCAATGCTCTTGCCCCCAGTTTACACCGTCGCCGGCCCCCCTCCGGCAGACGCAGAAGTGGGCGTACCGAACCCTCGTTCGAGCGTCTGGGCAGATGAGTGAAAGAAAACCGGTCAAAGAAAACTGGTCAGCCTGAACTGAAGAAAACCGATCGATCAAGAAAACCTGAACTGCGCGACTTTTCCGGAACCGCATCTGCGGAAAGGCCAAGCCGACCATTGCAAAAAAGCACGCAGTTCAGGCTGACGGGCTTTTCCTGACGGGCTTTTCCCTGGGTCGAAGAGACGGACGAATCGATCCTGTTTCTGAGCGCGCTTACGCTGGGCGAAATCAGGAACGGCGTTCAACGTCTGCGCTCAAGGCGGCGCCGGGGACGACTGGAATCATGGCTGCAAGTGGATCTCCCCGTCCGATTTGAAAACCGGATTTTACCGATCGACGCAGCAATCGCGGACCGATGGGGCGCGGTCTCCGCAATTGCCGCGGCGAAAGGCAAGCCAGTTTCCGTCATTGACGGCCTTCTCGCCGCAACGGCACTCCATCACAACCTGACGCTCGTCACCAGAAACCGCTCGGACGTTTCCGGCGTCGGCGTTCCGACGCTGAATCCATGGTTATGAGAAGCCACGCGAAGTCCCGGGAGAAACCGGCCCGCACACCTATTTCGCGATAGTGACCGCCACTTCCACCTTTACGGTCGTCGGCGGCAGACACATACTGTTATTGCAGGACTGGGATTGCGCGTTGATCACAAGATTCTGCGTTCCCGCGGTGGCGCCCGGCGCGACGCGTAGCGGTAGCGCGAAACCGGCGGCGCCTTCGTAGAGTTCCACTTCCATGTGGAGAGTGGGGTCCTGCAAAGTCTCGGGCTCATCGGCTTTGATGGGCCCGGCCAATTGGAACGGCTGGCCTTCCGCGAGCCAGATGCGCGTCGGCACGGGTCCGTCCTCGATGGGCTTCATGGAGTAGAAGTGCCAGCCATCCTGAATGTGTGCCGTCAGCTTGACGGTAAAACGCGCGCCGGCTTTGACCGGCTTGCCGGGAACTTCTTCCAGCTTCCACGCGACGGGGTTGGGCGGCGCCGCTGCCAGCGAAATGGCTGCGAGCGCGGCGCAAAATAGTCTCTTCATTTCGATCCGCTGGCGTTATCGGTGGGCACGTGCGGCGCCGCCGGATTCAGGTCCACGAAGGCCGACTGCAGAATGTGCTTGGTCTTGGCATCCTGCACAAAGACCGCGATGGCCAGATTGCCGCGATCGATCTGATATTTCTTCTCGCTGAACTTGAAGGAATTGCCGCGATGGCCCTTGGCTTCGTAATCGTCGAGATGCGCCTTCAGACCGGCGCTGACCTTGTCGAGGTCCCAGTCCTGTTCGAACGACACCGGAGCGCCCGGCGTGAGGGCGAAACCGTCGTCATCCTTGCCGCCCATGGCGCGGACCACCATGGGGTGAAAGCGAATGCCGTTTTCGCCGCTATACTTCAGTTCCTTTTCGAGCAGCAGGATGTGGACTTTGAGATCCTTCGAATCGCTCTTCACGCCGTCAACAGCGGCGGTGACGTTTACGGAGTTGCCGTTCGCGGAAGCATTCACCGTGAGCCTGGCTTCGGCGGCCGATTCCAGCCCTTTCTCGATGGGGGTCTGGATGCGGTCGAAGATGCCCTTAGTGCCTTCGCGGCCGGCGCCGCCACCCTTCACGGTCTCGCCGTCGACGGTGTACGTGGGCACGCCGGTCACGTTGTAATACTTGCTGCGCGCCTGGGTGTCGGGGTTGGTCATGGGATCGGGCTGGGGAACGTGCTCGTGATACATCACCACCGCCAGGTCTTTGCGCGGGTAGCGCTCCATGGCCGCTTCAAAAGCCAGGTCGGCGCCCACGCAGGGCGGGCAACCGGAGCCGGTGAACACTTCGGCCAGTACCAGGCGGTCGCTGCGTTTCTCCGTCGCCTTATAAGCATCCACGTGAACTGGATTGGGAAAGCGCTTGTGGTACTCGGCATCCAGCAGGGCGTCCAGGCCGGCCGGCGAACCGTTGTGCGTCTTGCTGTAGACCGCAACCAGAGCCTCATTGGCGCTGGCCGGCGACTTGCCACTCAGGCGCGCCGTCACCAGGTAATCCATAGCCTTGGTGTTGTTGCCCTGCTTCGCGGCGATTTCACCCAGCGCGGCAGCCACCACCGGCTGGTTGGAGTTGGCCGCGTAGGATTCATCCAGCAACTTCTGCGCGGCCGGGACCTTTCCCATTTTGAACTCCACGCGGCCCAGCAGCGCCAGCCGCGTCGCCCGGCTCTGTTGGTAGCGTTTGATGAGGTCCGCATCCGAAGGAGGCTCGGTGCCGCCGTGTCCACCCCGCCCGGCGCCGCTTGCGGCGCGCTTCGCGAACTGGGCCTTCTGGTCGGCGATGTACTCGGCCTGGTTCATGGCGTCCAGACTGGTCTTCGCGTATTTTTCGGCGTCCTTCAGGAGCAGGTTGTTGGTGAGGAGCGTGTCGGCAATCTGGCCGGCGAGCGATCCTTTTTCCTTCTTGTCCTTGGCCCCCTGGTAGGTCGCCTTGGCGAATTTTTGGATGCGCGCCGTCTGGCCGAACATCTTCGACGCCATGGTGGAGAGGATGCTCACGTTGGCGCTGGTAATGGAGGTGCTGTCTGGGAAGTCCTTCTTGAACTTATCGAGAGCCTCGATTTTCTTGGCCGGATCGGTGATGCGATTAGCCTCCTGGTACGCCTTCGCGTCCGGGGACGTCTCCCGGCCAGAGCCCTGCGCTGCCGTGGCGGGAGTAGCCGGTTTGGCCTGGTCAGCCGGCGGCGCGGCCTTATCAGGTTCGATGGTCTGGGCGTTTGCCGCCGAAACGGCGAGCGCAAGCAGCATCGCGGAGAAGACCGTCCGAAGTTTCATTTGCAGGATCTCCAAATTCAGATTTCCGTGGTTCGGCAGTAGGCTGGCCCGCACATGGCGGCACAAGGATACCCGATTATCGATATTTTACACTGGCCAGGCGATGCGATGGCTGTGGCGCCGGTTCTGCCTCAAGGCAATAGAGATTGCTATTATAAGATTAAGAAGCCCCATTATACTGGGAATCTGGACACATGAATACCCCCCTTCAAATCGTGGTCTGCGGAAGCATTGTCCCGGACCCGCTACAAACCTTGGAACCGGTAACCGGCCCGAACGGGCCCTCCCTGAAGAACGAGATGCTGCTGCCGGCGGTGCTGGACCCGTGGGCGGGCCACGCGCTGTTTGAAGCGGCTCACCTGGCGGGGAAGCGGTCGGGCAGCAAAGTCTGGCTGGTCAGCCTTGGCCCGAAGGCCAAGCTACAACAGGTGATGATGACGGTGGCGCAAAAGGTGCCGTTCGAGCTGGTGGCGCTGGACGGGCCGGCTTCGGGCTTCTCGGACTCCTTCGAGACGGCGGCGGCGCTGGCGGCAGCCATCGAGGCGATCGCCTCGCTCGACCGCGCCAAGCTGCTGTTATTCGGCGGATGGGAATCGGCGTCGCGCGGAACCGGTTCCACGCTGCAGATGGTGGGTGAGCGGCTGGGAATCGGGGAACAATTCCAGGGAGTGGATGAGATTACGGTTCGCGATGACGGCAGCTTCACGGTGCTGGAGCGCATCGAAGGCGGGCGCCACCAGGTATCGGTGTGCGCGGCGCCGCCGGCGGTGCTGGGCTGGGCCACTGGGAACTTGCCCGAGCCGAAGAACAATCCGCAGGTGGGGATGGCCAACATGCGGACTGTCATGCCGGCCCTGCAACGCGCCAAGGCGGCGCCCATCTCGAACACCGGGCTGCGCTTCGAATCGGTGAGCCTGCCCAAACAGCAGCGGGAGACGCGCATCGTGAAGAATATGCCGGTGGAAGAAATGGCGCGCGAAATCGTGGCCTGGATCGGGGAGGAGTAATCATGGAACCGATACTTCTCCTGGCTCATACCGAAGCCGATGGCACACTGGCGAAGCCGGCGCTGGAAGCGCTCGGAGCGGCGTTGTCGCTCGGCGGCGAACTCAACGTGGGATTAGTGGGCGCCGAGGTTCAACCGGCCGCTAACCAGATTTCGGGCGCCGGCGCCAAACGTATTTTGGGTGTGGCGGGCGAAGCTTTCAGCCAGCCCCGCTACGCGACCGACGCGGCAGCCGCGGAGGCCATCTGCCGTGCGGCCGGAGCCGGCATCGTGCTGGCGCCGTCGACTTCGCGCTGGTCGCGGGCGCTTCCGGGCGTCGCCTATCGTCTGGGCGGCCGCGTGGACACGCACTCGACGGGCCTCGAGCTGCGGAACGGGGCGCCGGCGGTAACGCGCTGGTTCTACCGGCAGCGGATGGAGGCCGTGCTGTCGCGCGAGCAGCGGCCGTGGGTGGTGCTGCTCGACCCCGGATGCTTTGCGGCCTGGAGTGGACCGGCGGGAACGGCGACGGTGGAAAATGTGCCGGTGGAAGCGCCACCCACGCGCACCACCGTCACCGGCGTGCAGGCTCCCAAGGCGGACGAGCAGACTATCCGGCCCGACGCCAAGTTGCTGTTCGTAGCCGGCGCCGGTTGGACCAAGAAACAGGCCGACGGCGCGATCCATGGCAGGGAAGCGGAAACTCTGATTCTGGGTTTTCTGCGCACCACTAAATCATCTTTAGGCGGCAGCAAGTCCCTGGTGGACGCGAGCGGCGAAGGGGAAGCCGTTCTGGGCTTCATGACGCACTTGAACCAGATCGGCCAGACCGGCTCGACGCCGCGTCATCGCAAGGGGCTTTCCACCTGCTGTCACGGCGAGGAGCCGCACGTCGTGGGATGGCGCTTTGTGAATGAAAGGCGCGCCATCAACCTGGACCCGAATTGCGGCTGGGCGCGCGGCAAAGCCGATGTGGTCTATGTGGCCGACGCGTTCGAGGTGATGCGCCACGTGAACCAGTTGCTGGGGGCGTGAGCTACCAGACGGCGCGGCGGTAGTGGCTGCGAATGCGGGCGTCGGCGGTCAGGAGCACCGCTTCATGGTTGGCCATGGCCTGCGCCACGATGATGCGGTCGAATGGGTCCGGAGACCAATCGAGCGACAGAGCTTCCAGGGCCACGGCGGCAAATGGGAAGCCACACAGCCCCACGTCGAAGTTGGAATGCAGAGTAGCGTACAGAGAGGCCGGTGCGATTCCGACGCGCTTGCGCTCGTACAGATATTGAAGTTCCAGCAGCACCATGGGAGAAACGAGAAGGTCGTTGGCTTCGATCTGCCTCTTGGCTTCCGCGGAAAGCCGTGTCAGGAGTCCGTCATGGAGCCAGACGGCGACGTGAGTGTCCAGATAAACACTCACAACTTCTTCCAGTCCTTGCGCCACTCCGCTTCCATCTCCGCCAGAAGCTTCTTGTCCGAGTGCACGATGGCATCGGGGTCACATAACAGCGCCCGCCGCCGCTTCGCCCGAGCCAACTTGGAGGTAAAGCTGGAGGACGTTACGCGGACAGAGGATCCTTTGTAGCCGATCTCAACAGTGTCTCCCTCGACGACGCGTTCAAGCACGGTAAAGAGATTTTTTCGAAACTCCGTAGCGGTTAACTTCATATGTACAGTGTACACCAATATATGTACAGTTATCTGGCCGGGTGAACTATAGAGGCTCGCAAAATACAGTGAAGAAAGGTGCCGGCTTGTGGGGCAGGTTGGCAACCTGCGGCGGGTTGGTAACCCGCCTGCCGGTGTTTGCCAATGGCCGCCCAGCGCCGGTTGCCAACCGGCGCGCAGGATACCATCCTGCCCTACAAGGCCCGCCGGCTACAACCGTATTTCATGAGTCTTAGGGCGCCTGGTCGAGCACCAGCCGAATGGCTTGGGTGACGTCTTGGGCGCGCCAGTCGGGCGCGCAGGTTTGCTGCGCGCCGTAGCCGGTCATTACCAGGATGGTGCGCGTGCCGGCACGACGGCCACATTCGATGTCGGCGGACTTATCACCAATGAAGTAGGAACGAGGTAAGTCGATTGGGAAATCGCGCGCGGCTTCGAGGACCATGCCGGGTTCCGGTTTACGGCAAGAGGATGGAACGCCGGGAGCATCGGGGCAAAAATAAGAGGCGTCGATCAGGCCGGGACCGATTTCGGCCAGCAGTTGCGCTTGCACGGCCTGGTATTGCGCTTCGGCGAAGAATCCGCGGCCAATACCGCTCTGGTTGGTGATGATGAAGGTGAGGAAGCCGGCGGACTTCAACTCGCGGAGCGCGAGCGGAACGCCGGGGTAGAGGCGCACCTGGCGCGGGTCGGAGCAGTATTCGACTTCTTCCATGAGGGTGCCGTCGCGGTCGAAAAAGACGGCGGGCCGCGGGCTCATGGGGCGGAAAAACTGGCGGCCAGTTCGGCGGCGGTAACCGTGGTGGTACCGAGTTTGCCGACGGCGATGCCGCTGGCGCGGTTGGCCAGGTCGGCGGCTTCGGCGGGTTGAGCGCCGGCGGCCAAGGCCAGGGTGAGGACGGCGATGGCGGTATCGCCGGCTCCGGAGACGTCGAAGATGGCCTGGGCGCGGGTGGGCGTGTGGCGCGGCGCGGCATCGCCTTCGAAGAGAAGCATGCCGTGCTCGCCGAGGGTGATGAGCAGGCTGCCGGCGTTCCACAACTGGCGCAGGCGGCGGCCGGCTTCGAGCAAGGCCTTGTCGTTTAGCACAGGCGTGACCGGTTCGGAGGGCGGAAGGCCGGCGGCGAGAAAGGCTTCGGCGCGGTTGGGCTTCACGGCGGTCGAGCCGCGCCAGGAAAGCGAAGTATGGGGATGCGGGTCGACCGTCAGGATCTTCCCGTGAGCGCGCGCGGCTTCGCAAATGCGGTCGGCCAGCGGCTGGGTGAGGAAGCCTTTGCCATAATCGGCGACGACGATGGCGTCGATCGAGGGGATGATGCGGTCAAGCTGAGCGATGGCGCGCTCGGCGTGCGCGGACGGGGATGCGGGCATGCGTTCGCGGTCGACGCGCACCACCTGCTGGTTGCGGGCGATGATGCGGGTCTTGACGGTGGTGGAGAAAGCGGCGTCCTGTTGAACGGCGGAGGTATCGATGCCGGCGGCCTGGAGCAGATCGAGCAGGCGGCGGCCGGACTGATCCGCCCCGGCGATGCCCATGACGGCGACGTGGCTCGAGAACTCACGGACGTTGCGCGCGACGTTGGCCGCGCCGCCGGGGTAATAAGATTCGTCGGTGACGTTGACCACGGGGACGGGCGCTTCGGGCGAGATGCGCGAGACTTTGCCCCAGATGAATTCGTCGAGCATCAGGTCACCCACTACCAGGATGCGCTGGGCGGGGAAGGCGGCCAACAGGCCACGGAGCGTCGCGGTTTGGGAATCAACTGGCATTGGGGGAGTACATTTGGCGGACGGCTTCGCCGGACTGGAGGGCGCGGGCGGCGGGCGCGGGCGCGGCGGGTTTGCGCGCGACCACGATTAGCGAGAGGGCGGGCCAGGGCATGAGACCATCCAGGCGGCGCCACAACCAGACGGTCTTATCGAAGATTTTCAGCACGGGTTTATTAATGGTGCGGGAGCCCAGCAGCTTGCTGTAGGCGAACCAGGGCGGCGTGCCGGCTCTGTTGAAGCCGAATAGCCGGTCCACGACGAAGCCTTGGGACTCCATGAGGCGGCAGGCGTCGGCGACGGCGTAGCGGCGCTTGTGGCCGAGGCTCCGATCGAGCGTGCCGAAGAGGTTGGGGCCGCGGGGCACCAACACGATGAGCGAGCCGCCGGGCTTCAGGGTTGTGGAGAGGGAACCTATTACGCGTTCGGGCGCATCGAGATACTCAAGCAGGTTGAGACAGAGCACGGTGTCGAAGCAGTTTTCAAGGCCGGCGAGATCCTGCGGGACTTCGGGATCGATGCGCTGGACCACCACGTTGGGCGTGCGCAGGAAACGATTCCGCAGAGCGTGCAGGTGGAGCGGATCTTTTTCAGCCGCGACGTAGAGGACGCGGCGGGCCATGAGGCGCCCGGCCATGTTGCCGATGCCGGCGCCGACTTCGAGGACGGCGTCGCCGACATGGGGGCGGAGTTTGCGGGCGAGCCAGCTCAAGTATTGCGGAGTGCCGGTGAGATTGTTGAGCACGCCGCGGCCATAGGGGGCGGCGTAGAGGTCGTCGATCAACCAGAACTTGAGGATGACGCCGAGGGCTTTGAGGCCGTCGATCCAGCCGATTTTCTTGCCTTCTTCGTAAGTGCGGCCGTGGTAGCTGATGGGCACTTCGTAGATGCGGAATTTGCGTTTGGCGCTCTTCATGACGATTTCGGGCTCGAAGCCGAAACGGTCGGACCGAATGGGGATGCTCTTGAGCAAGTCGGTGCGAAAGACTTTGTAACAGGTTTCCATGTCGCTGAGGTTGAGGTTGCAGAACATGTTGGAAACCAGGGTGAGCCCCTTGTTGATCATGGAATGCCAGAAGGGCAGGATGCGGGTCTGTTCGCCGGCCATATAGCGCGAGCCGAAGACGGCGTCGGCGTGGCCATCGAGGAGAGGCTTGAGCAGGCGCGGGTACTCGGAGGGATCGTACTCGAGGTCGGCGTCCTGAATGAGCGAAAAATCGCCGGTGGCTTTCTCGATGGCGGTGCGAACGGCGGCGCCCTTGCCGCTGTTGCGTTCATGGCGGAAGAGGCAGATTTGGGGGAAACCGGTCGCGAGGCGCTGGAGAATTTCCCAGGTGCCGTCGGTTGAGTAATCGTCCACGATCACCAGTTCCCGGTCCATATTTTCGGGCAGAGGCGCGGTGACTACGAGCGAAATGCACCGCTCCACGACGGTGCGTTCGTTGTAGACCGGCATGAGGATCGAAAGCTTCATGAATCTATGCAAGTGTAACAAACGGCTCAAGGTCCGATGCGCCGCTTGAAACCGAGCAAGGGCGCCGCCAGCCATTCGCACAAGAAACGGAATCGGTGCCCGGGGTTGAGGCCGAGACCCATGGGGAGGCTGGTGACGTACTTGCCGAGCGAGGGCCGGAGGGGCTGGAAGAACTGGTCGCGGTGGTCCAGGCAGTACGCGGTGTAGCCGAAGACCCACGGAAAAGGGATGTAGCCGTAGTGGCGTTTGAGCAGGCGCATGGAGGCGTGAAAGACGTCCTCGCGCTCACGGAGGGTTTTGGCGCCGCGGTGCATGCGGGAGTTGGCGAGGCACTCGGGGATGGAAGCGAAACGGAAATTCTGCTTGGCCATGCGGATCCAGAGATCGTAATCGAAGGACTGGTTGACGTCGGGATCGAGGCCGCAGCGGCGGTAGGAGGAAGCGCGGATGAAGGAGGCTGGCTGGCAGATGAAGCAATCGCGCTGGAGCGTTTTGGGGTCGTAGGGAAGGGTGGGGTAGCGGCGGATGACGGCGTCGTGGTCGTCGATCCAGTTGCCTTCGCCGTAGACCACGTCGATCCCGGGGTGATCGAGCAGATACTCGACGCCGGTGCGGATGGCGCCGGGCAGATAGGTATCGTCGGCATTCAGCCAGGCCAAGATTTCGCCGGCGGCTTCGCGGAAGCCGCGATGGGCGGCGTCGGAGGGACCTTTGTCCTTGCCGGTGAAGCAGCGCAGGCGACCGTCATAGGCCCGGAGGATTTCGGGGGTGGCGTCGGTAGAGCCGCCATCGACCACGATGTATTCGATGCGGGGATAGTCCTGCGACAGCACGCTTTGGATGGTCTTGGGGAGATACTGCGCCATGTTGTGGGAAGGCGTGACGATGCTGACCAGCGGCAAGGTGCGGGGGCTCACGATCAGACCTAATATAACAACACCACACCGCGGATTCCCATATTGCTACACTGGCTGGAAAGCTTGGTTTCGGTTGGCGCAGTCCATTTTTAGGTAGGGGAATTCACGGTGCGCATAGCGCTTCTTCAGATCAACCCCACGGCAGGAGACCTGGAAGGAAACTCCACGCTGATTCTGCGCGCCGCGCGCGAGGCGCAGGCGCAGGGCGCCAACCTGATGGTGACGTCGGAACTGGCGCTGATGGGGTATCTGCCGCGCGACCTGCTGATGAGCCAAGGCTTTGTGCGGCGGGCCTCGACCAAGCTGACGGCCATGGCGGAGGAACTGCGCGACGCGCCGCCGCTGCTGGTGGGAGTAGCGACGGCGAACCCGTCGGAAATGGGCCGGCCGCTGTTCAACAGCGCGGTGCTGCTGCGAGACGGCGCACCGGGCGTAGCATTCCACAAAATGCTGCTGCCCACTTACGACGTTTTCGACGAAGATCGGTATTTCGAGCCGGCTACTCCGGGGCCGCAGATTCTGGAGCTGGACGGATGGCGGCTGGGCATCAGCATTTGCGAAGACGTGTGGAACGATCGCGATTTCTGGGCGCGGCGCCGCTATCATCACGACCCGGTGGAAGACCTGGCGCAAGCCGGAGCGCAGGCCATCATCAACCTTTCAGCTTCGCCGTTCAGCGTGGGGAAGGAGCAACTGCGCGAGAAGATGCTCGGCCACATGGCGCAGAAGTACGGCGTGCCGCTGGCGATCGTAAACCAGGCGGGTGGCAACGACGAGTTGATCTTCGACGGCCATAGCGCGGCGTTCGACGCGCAAGGGCGGCTGTTCGCGCGGGCCCGCGGATTCCGCGATGACGTGATGGTGGTGGACCTCGAGCGCGCCAGCGGCACGATCGCCGCCGAGGACTTCGAGCCGGAAGCCGAAATCTGGAACGCGCTGGTGCTGGGCGTGCGCGATTACGCCCGCAAGACGCGCTTCGGCAAGGTGCTGCTGGGCCTGTCCGGGGGCATCGATTCGGCGCTTACGGCGGCGATTGCGGCCGACGCGATGGGCCCGGACAACGTGCTTGGGGTGATGATGCCGTCTGGGTATTCGAGCGCGGGGAGCGTGGACGACTCGGTGGAACTGGCGCGCAACCTGGGAGTCCGCACGGTGAGCCTCGCGATCGGTGGCATCATGGAAACTTACGACGCGGTGCTGGCGGACACATTCCGCGGTCTGAAGCCCGATGTCACGGAAGAGAACATCCAGTCGCGCATTCGCGGCAGCCTGTTGATGGCGCTCTCCAACAAGTTCGGCGCCCTGCTGTTGACGACGGGAAACAAATCGGAAATGGCGGTGGGCTACTGCACGCTGTATGGCGATATGAACGGCGGACTAGCGGTGATCGCGGATTTGCCGAAGATGATGGTCTACCGCGTTTCGCGGTGGCGCAACCGGAGGAAACCGGACATTCCGGAGACGATTTTGACCAAAGCGCCATCGGCCGAGCTGCGGCCCGGCCAGACGGATCAGGACAGCCTGCCGCCGTATGAACTGCTGGACCAGATTCTGGAGCTGCACGTGGAGCGGTGCCGGTCGGCGGAAGAGATCGTCGCGCAGGGATTCGACGAGGCGACGGTGCGGCGCGTGCTGCAACTTGTGCGGACGGCCGAATTCAAGCGCAAGCAGGCCGCGCCGGTACTCAAAGTGACCTCGCGGGCCTTCGGCATGGGATGGCGCATGCCGATTGCACGCCAGGGATAAGAAACATGAAGCTATCGATCATTGGTTTGGGGAAACTGGGCGCGCCGATGGCGGCGGTGATGGCGCACAAAGGCCACACGGTGGTGGGCGTGGATGTGAATGCGGCCTTCGTGCGCGCGATCGAGGAAGGGCGCGCGCCGTTTCCGGAAACCGGCCTGGCGGAGATGATCCAGGCGAACCGCGAACGTTTGTCGGCGACGCTGGACTACGAGCAAGCGGTGCTCGCGACCGACGTCACGTTCATCATTGTTCCGACGCCTTCCGAGCCGGACGGAAAGTTTTCTTTGCGGCACGTGCTGAGCGCGGCCGAACAGGTCGGCGCAGCGCTCGGGAAGAAGCAGGGCTGGCACGTGGTGGCGTTGTCGAGCACGGTGATGCCGGGTTCCACGGGGGGAAAACTCCGGCCGGCGCTCGAAGCTGCTTCGGGGAAGAAGTGCGGCGTGGATTTCGGGCTCTGCTACAACCCCGAGTTCATCGCGCTGGGCAGCGTGATTTACGACATGCTCAACCCGGACATGATTCTGATCGGCGAATCGGACCAGCGGAGTGGCGCGCTTCTGGAGCTGCTCTATGCCGGTGTGTGCGACAGCCAACCGAAGATCCGGCGGATGAACTACGTCAACGCGGAAGTGACTAAGATTTCGGTCAATACGTTTGTCACCACCAAGATTTCATACGCCAACATGCTGGCGCAGGTTTGCGAGACGCTGCCGGGCGCGGATGCGGACGTCGTGACCGCGGCGCTAGGCTGCGACACGCGCATCGGCCCGAAGTATCTGAAGGGCGCGTTGGGATATGGAGGCCCGTGTTTCCCGCGCGACAACGCGGCCTTCGCGGCGATGGCCCGCACCAACGGCGTGCCCGCTCTGCTGGCGGAGGCGACGGACGAGGTGAACCGGAACCAGGCGCCGCGGCTGGCGAAGATGATTCTCTCCCAGTTGCCCGAAGGCGGCACGGCGGGCATCCTGGGACTCTCGTACAAGCCGGACACGAATGTGATCGAGGAATCGCAGGGCGTGGCGCTGGCGCGGCAACTGGCGGCCGCGGGTGTCCGGGTGGTGGTCTACGATCCAGCGGCAATGGAGAATGCCAAGGCGGCGCTGGCGGGCCAGGTTGGGTTTGCGGGCAGCGCGGCGGAATGCGCGCGCCAAGCCGATGTACTGGCGATTGTCACGCCGTGGACGGAATTCCAGGCGCTGCGGGCGGAGGACTTCAAGCGCGAAAATGAAAAGCCGCTCGTCCTGGACTGCTGGCGTCTGTTGCAGCCGGGAGTGTTCGACGGCGCGGCCCGGATCATGACCCTGGGATGTTTTGCCGATGGCGCAGCCTCAGCGGCGCAACCAACCGGCCCTCGCCCGGTTAGTTAGTTGCCGTTATACCCGCCCCAACGGGGATTTTGTTCTGGTTGTGCCCAACCGCGCGGCCCAAGCATTCTAACGCCTAACTCCTAACTTCCATATCCCGAAGGGATATCGAGGGCGAAGCCCTTGTCTAGGGGGCCCGCTCTTTAGGAAGTAGCTCGACAAACGGTCCTTCCGCCGTGGTCCACTTTGTGCCCAGCCTATAGCTGTTCCGCAACGCCGCATCGTACACGCGGGCCTGACTTTCTTCCGTGACCGTAGTCAATGAGGCGATAAAATGCTCTGGAGCCTCTGTCCATAGCGCTCCGGCGACAACCCGCAGGCCGCCGGCGAACGCCCCGTCGATTTGGCTTCGCATCAGCATCGCCGCATCCTGCCCGCTGATATCACGAGTCGTCGTGAACGGCCTGGCCAGGTGGAAGGACCGGTCGAGGAAAGCTTTGCTATCGCCCTTCCGCTCGACGGCATACTGCCACGTAATCCATCCCTCGAATCCATGGCAAACGATCACGGTGTTACTCCAGGGAAACAGCGATTCAAGTTCGTGCACATCTCTCAACGCGCGACTATCGCCACCGCGATCTCTCCGCAGCCATACAACATTCGTAACACCGTTGGCGAGTGCGATTGCGAGAAAGCCGGCTCCGATCGCGCGCCGAAGCGTGGGCCGGCAGGCGAGGCAGCGGCTGCCTATTACAATCAGACCGGCTACCGTCGCGAACATCGGCTGGATCTGCATTTGCGGGTCCTGCGGCTGGGAATAGAATGCTCCCGCCTCTCCGGCAGCCAGCAACGCGATTGCAAAGACCGCCAAATACTTTAGGGCGAGCGCGGACCGCTTGCTGAAGAGCGTCACGATACTGGCGCCTAGGGCCGGCACAAAATAGATCCAGGAGAGGATGACGAATCTCAAGTGGCTGCCCTGGAGCCCCGTGCGATAGCTCGCATCATCGTTCGCGCCGCAGAAGTAATTTCCGATGCCGATAATCAGGTACTGGATCTTTTCGCGGCTGAGGCCAACCCATCCCCCGGCGTGAGAACCTTTGCCTGGGTACAGCACCGCCCAAATGGGAATATGCAAGCGGGGGAAGAGGAGCAGCACGATGATCTGCACGATACAAGCGAATAGAAACAACCACGCGGCGCCGAGCAGGAAGCCGGATTTTGTGCGGTACATCATGAGCATCAGCACAGCCGCGAACGCGGCCATGCCAGGCGGCATCGTAGTCCAGTGAAATAGCGTCGCCAGCGCGAACAGCAGAGTAGCCGACAGGAGCAGCCACACCCTTCTCAGAAACAGATACTCAAAGAAGCACACGCTGGCGCCGAGGAAGCATGTGTAGGCCGGAATAATATCCTCGGAATTGATGCTATTGAGAAGGACAAAGCCGGCACCGGCGTGAGCCAAGGCAACCAGACACGCGACGGGCAGTGAATTCGAAAACCGGAGGGCCATAAAAAAGACCAGCCCCGAGGCCAAGTCCCCGAAAATACCGTCGAGGATTGCCATTTTGCGGAACGTCACGACGGGCGCCTGTATGCCGTATTGCACCAGACGGTCGGGAATCAGCCGGGCAAGAAAGCCATACGCCGGCAAATAGAGAAATTCACCGCTATCCAGCGGCGCCGCAGTCCCATGTTCCCACGCAGAAACGGAAGGCGTCTTCCAAAGCCCGTTAGTGGTGCCGAGATTGGCGTTGTCGGTGGTTACGATGAAGCCGATATATAACAAAGCCACGAGCAGGGCTACGACCGCGGCGAGATACCCGTAGCGCCCGATGGCGGCCGTTGAAGTGTCCGTCGAGAGCGGAATGGAAAAGTCTCTCATAAGCCCGCGGTAGTGCGCCGATCGAGTTTGGATGGCGGCGCGTGGGAGTCGCGCAGGCCGAAGGCGGCGAATTGGCCCCTGGCCGGGACCGTGGCGAGCCACTTTTCCAAGCGGCCCAAGACCGCGAACAGATCCTTGGTGGACAACCGCCGCCGCTCGAAGAAGTCCTGGAGCAGCAGCCACCTTCGCTGATGGAAGGCGCCGGAAGCCCCAGCGAATAGATTGCGGATCGAGTCCTTCAGCAACTCATCGGCGCAGCACACAAAGGTGAGAACTCCCATCGTCACCAGAGGGTTCAGGAGCGACCAGAACACCCCGAGCGACATGTTGCGGTACCGGACTTTGAAATCCTTCTGGATGAAATTGGTCGGCAGGAACAGGTAGTCGCCGTTCCACATGAAGGCTGTCCGCGCGAATTTGTATTCTAGCGCGGCGGTCCCTTAGTTGGACGACCAGACGCCTTTCTGCTGCCAAGGCGCCGTTCCGGCCGGACTGACGGCCTCCATGTAGACATTCTTCGCACCGGCAAACCCCGTAAGAAAGGTGACCGACAGGTTCAAGGTCAGGGTGTTTCCCGAAATCGACACGCTCGACCGGGTGCCATCGACCAGGCACTGGCTGTTCTGCTGGCTTCCGCTGCCGGGCGAGATGCTCATGAAGGGCTGGCCGCCGGAATCCGTCAGCAGCGACAAGGCATTTGTCGCGCGGTAGTAATCCACTTCGCAGCCGCCGACGGCACTGAGCGAGAAGTTGAATAAAATCGAAGTCGAGCTCAGGTCTCTGGCGCCGGCGCCATCGGTGAACTGAAAGCTGAAGGTTTGGGTCGAGCCGGCGCCGGAGTTGGGAGTCACGGAGACGGACTGAACCGTGGCCGGAGCCGTCCAGGTGCCCTTCTGTTGCCAGGGCGCTGTGCCGGAGGGGCTCAGGGCTTCCATATAGACATTCTTGACGCCACCGAAGGCTGCCTGAAAGGTGAGCGCGAGGTTGAGCGTCAGCGTGTTGCCGGAGGTCGAGGCGCTGGAGGCGGCGCCGTTCAAGATGCATTGGCTGTTCTGCTGGCTGCCGCTGCCGGGCGTGAGGCTGCCAGAGGGTTGCCCGCCGGAATCGGTCAGCAACTTCAGCGTGTTGGAGGCACGGTAGTAATCCACCTCGCAGCCGCTGACGGAGGTGAGCGCGGAATTGAGCACTACCGAGACGGAAGTCAGGTCCGCAGAGCCGGCGGCGTCGAAGAACTGAAGGCTGAAGGTTTGGGAAGAACCGCCGCCGGAGCTGGGGGTCACGGAAACGGCCTGCACCTGGGCGAGTACAGTCCACGTGCCTTTCTGCTGCCAGGGTGCTGTTCCGGACGGGCTGATGGCTTCCATGTAGACGTTCTTCGCGCCGCTATAGACGGATTGAAAGGTGAGCGCCAGGTTGAGTGTCAGCGTGTTGCCGGAGGTCGAAACGCTGGAGGCGGCGGCGTTCAAGATGCACTGGCTGTTTTGCTGGCTGCCGCTGCTGCCGGGCGTGAGGGTGCCGGAAGGCTGGCCGCCGGAATCCGTCACCAGCTTCAATGTATTGGAGGCCCGATAGTAATCCACTTCGCAACTGCCGACGTTGGTGAGCGTGGAGCTGACCACCGCCGAGACGGAAGCCAGGTCGGTAGCGCCGCCGGTGTCGGAAAACTGCAGGCTGAAGGTTTGGGTGTTGCCGCTGCCCGAGGCCGGCGTAACCGAAACCGCCTGCACCGTCACCGGGACCGTCCACGTGCCTTTCTGTTGCCAGCCCGATGTTCCCAATGCGTCAACCGCGTCCATGTAGACATTCTTCAGGCCGCCATAGGCGGTCTGGAAGGTGAGCGCCAGGTTTAGCGTGAGCGTGGCGCCGGAAGTGGTCACGCTCGATCCGGCGCCGTTCAACATGCACTGGCTATTCTGCTGGCTGCCGCCGCCGGGCGTGAGGCTGGAAGACGGCTGCCCGCCGGAATCCGTGAGCAATCGGAGCGTATTGGAGGCGCGGTAATAGTCCACTTCGCAACTACCGACCGTGGTGAGCGCGGAGTCGACCAGCACCGAGACCGACGTCAGGTCCGTCGCGCCGGCGGTGTCGGTGAATTGAAAACTGAAGGTCTGAGTTGTGCCGCTGCCGGTTGAGGGCGTCACCGATACGGCCTGCACGGTGGCCGGGACCGTCCAGGTGCCTTTCTGCTGCCAGGCGACCGTTCCGGACGGGGCCACCGCCTGCAGGTAGACATTCCTGGCGCCGCCGAAGGCCGACTGGAAGGTGAGAGCCAGGTTCAGAGTGAGCGTGGATCCGGAAGTGGTCACGCTCGATCCGGCGCCGTTCAACGTGCACTGGCTGTTCACTTGACTGCCGCTACCAGGTGTGATGGTGGAGCCGGGCAGCGCGCCGGAATCCGTCAGCAAGGCCAGGGTGTTGGACGCGCGGGTGTAGACGACCGAACAGGCGGTAACGGTGGAAAGCGACGAATTCACCAGCACCGATACGGATGTGATGTCGGTCGAGCCGGCGGTGTCGGAATACTGCAAGCTGAAGGTTTGGGACAAGCCGCTGCCGGAGCTGGGCGTGACCGACACCACCTGGACTTGCGTCGGGACGGTCCAGACGCCTTCCGCCTGCCAGGCGGCCGTTCCGAACGGACTGACTGCCTGCATATAGACGTTCTTGTTGCCGCCGAACGCCGGCTGGAACATGAGGGCCAGATTCAGCGTGAGCGAGGTACCGGTGGTGGACACGCTCGACCCGCTGCCGCTAAGGGTGCACTGGCTGTTCAGTTGGCTACCGCTGCCGGGTGTGATGGCGGAGCCGGGCAGAGCGCCGGAATCGGTCAACAGCGCGAGGCTGTTTTGGGCCCGGTTGTAGGTGACCGAGCATGCGGCGGCGGTCGAAAGCGACGAGTTGATGAGCACGGAGACCGAGGTGAGATCGGCCGCGCCCGCCGTGTCGGTGTATAGGAAGGTGAATGTCTGGGACGAACCGCTTCCCGAACCGGGTGTGACCGAGACGGTCTGCACCTGCGCCCCAACCGTCCAGATTCCTTCCTGTTGCCAAGCAGCCGTTCCGTTCGGGTTGACGGCCAGCATGTAGATGTCTTTCGCGCCCGCGAAGGCCGGATGGAAGGTGAGCGCCAGGTTCAAGGTGAGGGTGTTGCCGGAAGCCGAAACGCTCGATCCGGCACCGTTCAGCGTGCACTGGCTGTTCTGCTGGCTGCCGCTGCCGGGCGTGATGCCCGAGCCAGGCTGGACGCCGGCATCGGTGAGCAGCCACAAGGTATTCAGGGCGCGGTTGAAGTTGACCACGCAGCCGTTCACGGTGGAGACGGCGGTGTTGAAGTTGGCCGACACGCTGGTCAGATCGGTCGAGCCGGCGCTATCGGTATATTGAAAGGTGAATGTCTGCGAGGCGCCGCTCCCGGAGTTGGGCGACACCCCAACGATTCCCGGCAATTGGGCGAAGGTCACCTTGGTGACGAACGCGCCGTAGTTGCCGGCGTTGATGGTTTGGTATGGGTTATGCAGCGGAAAATTCGTGGAGAGCGTCCAGCCCGCGACATAGACGGCGCCAGTGGGGTCGAGCGCGACCGCCGCTCCGTTATCGGAGCCGTTGCCGCCGAGGTAGCTAAGGTACGCCAGCGAATTACCGGTGGGGCTCAACTTGGCGAGGAAAGCGTCACAATCGCCGCCGATGGTGGACTGGAGCGCCGCCACTACAGGCAGATCGGTGGAATAGGTGTATCCGGTGACGTAGGCGCTGCCGCTCGAATCGACCGCAATGGCATTGCCCACGTCCACGCCCGATCCGCCCAGGTAGGTGCTGTACATCAGCGCGCCGGAGGAATTCACTTTCGTGACGAAAGCGTCCAGCCAGCCGTCCAGCGAAGACTGCACGGCGTTCAACAGCGGGAAATTGGCCGAGCTGGTCACACCCACCACATAGGCGTTGCCCTGGCCATCGAGCGCGATCCCTTGCCCCGTTTCGGGATACGAGACCACGCCATTGCTGCCTCCCAGATAGGTGCTGAACAAAAGCGAAGTTCCGCTCGAATTCAACCGCGCGATGAAAGCATCCTCGCCGCCGGCGATGAGCGGCTGAAAGGGAACCATGGTCGGAAAGTCGATGGAGTAAGTGGAACCGGTCACGTACGCGGCGCCACCGGCATCCACCGCGATGGCGGCGCCGTGATCGGTGTTGGAGCCCCCGAGGTAGGTGCTGTACACCAGGTGGCTTCCGTCGGCGCTGACCTTGGCGACGAATGCGTCCTGCACGCCGTGAAAACCTTTCTGAAAACCGGTCGCGGGGAAATTCAGCGACGTGGTGTCTCCCACCACGTACGCGTTCCCGGAGCCATCCACGGCGATGCCATACCCGTAATCCGCCCCGCTGCCGCCCAGATAAGTGCTGTACAACATCATGTTGCCGGCGGGGCTCAGCTTCACCACGAAGGCGTTGCGCGACCCCCCTAACCGCGACTGCAGCGCGTAACGAACCGGAAAGTTGAGCGAGGTGGTGGAACCCGTTACGTAGACGTTGCCGCTCGAATCGACAGCGATTCCGTAGGCCCGGTCGTCGCCCGATCCGCCGATGTATGTGCAGTAGACCAGGCCGTTGCCCGTGGCATTGAGCTTGGCTACAAAGGCATCGTTGCCGCCGGCTTTGTAGCTCTGGCTGGGACCGAGCGTCGGGAAGTCGTAGGAATCGGTAAAGCCGGCCACATAGGCCGAGCCCGACGAATCCACCGCAATGGCCGTGGCGGAATCGAAGCCCGAGCCTCCGAGCAGGGTGCTATACGAGAGGACCGGATCGATTACCAGCGGGAGCGAGTGATCGTACGCGCCCAATTCAAAGCCCAACGCGCCATTCGCGGCCAGGCGGAAGCGGCTCTCCACCAACAGGCGCCGGCCGCCGCGCTCCTGGTAGACCAGCGGCGCTTGCTCGCGGAGCGGCTCTCCGTTCACGGGAATCCTCAGGGAGCCGTCGTCTTCGATGCGCAGTTTTCCCGCGCCCACATAGCGCAGCGAGATGCGCGACGGGTCCGAGCCCGGCGCGGCCAGGAACTCGCTTTTCAGGTCGTGGCCGCCGCCGCCGAAGACCATATCGATGCCGGGGTACAGGTTCCGGTAGGAGACTTTGCCGAACAGCGGCACGTCGAGGCGCCACGCGTCCCCCTCTCCCGTCAGGAAATTGGCCCTTCCCGCCAGCGGCTGCCGGCCTTCGAGAGCGGCGGATTTTTCGGCGCCCTCGAAGGACATGCGCACCGTTCCGCCGGCGGCGCGCAGCACCACGGCATCATCCAGAAACCAGGCCGTGATCCCGGGACTCTTGGTCATGAAGCGCACCGCCGCGGGCGCTTGTCCGTGGTTGGCTATGAAAAAGACCGGCACGGAATCGCGGCCGGGGGCTGCCGTCAGCGCTGCGGCTTGGGCAAACAAGACGATCCAACAGGTCCGCATGGTAACCTACACATCTTTCGACAGAGCCGGCGCGCTACTTTAGGCGCCCGCGCGAGAATCGCTACAATGTCGCAGGAGACTCCGCTTGCCCTTTGACCCATACCTTTCGGTGGTAGCGACCGCGCGCAATGACGACCATGGAGGCAACCTGCTGGGCCGGCTCCAGACTTTCGTGAATGCGCTGATGGCGCAGGCGCGGATTTACGCGCTTCCGGTGGAGCTGGTGTTGGTGGAATGGAATCCGCCTGCTCGCCGGCCGCCGCTGGCGGAGGCAGTGCGCTGGCCCGCCGGCACCGGACCGTGCCGGGTGCGGATTCTGACGGTGCCGCCGGAAATCCACGCCCGCTATCGTTACGCCGAGGCGCTGCCCCTCTACCAGATGATCGGCAAGAATGTAGGCATTCGCCGCGCCGAGGGCGAATTCATTCTGGCCACTAATATCGATGTCCTTTTTTCCAGCGAGCTGTGGGAGTTTCTGGCGACGCAGCGGCTGGCGGCAGACCGGATGTACCGGCTCGACCGTTATGATGTGGCCGCGGATGTTCCGACCGGCGCGAGCCCGGCCGATCAACTGGCCTGGTGCCGCTCGCACCTGCTGCGGGTGAACGCACGCGACGGCACTTTCCCGGTGACGGTAGAAGGCGTGCCCATCCGGCCGCAACCTGCGGCTGCCCCGGCGGCGCGCGCCGGCGAATACACGCTGGCGGGCGCGCGATTGCTGCGCGATTGGGTGCGCGGCAAGCGCGCCATTCCCCCGCTTCCCGATTTGCTGCACCCGCGCCGGGAGCCGGAGGTTCGCACCGCCGCGCTCCACACCAACGCTTGCGGGGATTTCACGCTGGTCCATCGCCGCCATTGGCACGATTTGCGCGGGTACCCGGAGTTCGATATGTACTCCATGAATATCGATTCGGTCTTCTGCTACATGGCGCATTGCGGAGGCGCGGTGGAGGAGGTGCTCGCGGACCCGATGCGGATCTATCACATCGAGCACGGCTCCGGCTGGACCCCGGAAAACCACAACCTGTTGTTTGAGCGGCTGGCGGCCAAAGGCATTCCGTGGCTGGAGTTCGACGAAGTGCTGGGTTGGGCCGCTCAGATGGAGCGCCTGCAAACAACCATGGTGTTCAACCATGAGGATTGGGGGTTGGCGACGTGCGATCTGAAGGAGTGGAAGGCGGCCTCGTCGGTGAGCGAGGGACCGATCCCTTCCGGATCGGCTTGACTGCAAGTTCCCATCGTCAGCAAGGCGGCCATTACCGAATCGCACGGGAACACCCGGACGCCTTGGAAGCCCTGATGCACTGGTATCTGGTGACCAAGCGCGCCCAGTGGAAGAACCTTGCGGATGTGCGCGGGGATTTTCCGCACGCGGATTTGGTTGGAATCTTCACCGTGTTCAACGTCGGCGGTAATAAGTACCGGCCCATTTCGGCAATCAAGTACCGCTGGCAAATCGTGTATATCCGCCACGTATTGACGCATCGCGGTTACGACAAGGAGAAATGGAAGCCATGAGGGCAACCCTGCTCGACGAACGCAAATATCAGCAACTCCTCGGAGAAACGCTGCCTGTCATTATTCACACCAAGACCGAATACCATCGGCTCTTGCAGGCCGCCGCTCACCTCATGGAGAAGCCCGAAGAAGAGATCGGCGAAGAAGAGGGGCGATTGCTTGAAATGCTCAGCATGCTCGTTGAGGAATACGAGGGCCGCGTGCATCCACTGCCGAAGACCGAGCCCCATAAAATGCTCAGCTACCTGCTCCAGGAAAAAGGACTCAAGCCCAGCGACCTATGGGCCACGCTCCCCAAGAGCCGCGTTTCCGAGATCCTGAATGGAAAGCGCGGTATCAGCAAGGCTCAAGCCAAACAACTGGCGGAATTGTTCCGCGTACCGGTCGAGCTGTTCCTGTGAATCAACTTCCCCCTTGACAGCTCTAGTGATATAGTGTTATATATCATATAGAGTGCAGCTACTGATCAACCCCTCCGACGAGCTTCCGATCTACCGGCAGATTATGCGGCAGATTATGGAGGCGATCGCCGGGGGACGGCTCAAATCGGGTGACAAGCTGACTTCGCATCGGGAGCTGAGCGAGCAACTGGTGATCGCCCCGCTCACGGTGAAGAAGGCGTATGACGAACTGGAGGCGTTGGGATTCATTGAGACCCAACGCGGGCGCGGCACCTTCGTCTGCGCCACACTGCCGCAGCCGGATCACCAGAAGCAGATCGGGCAGATCCAGGCGGCAGCGCGCAAACTGCTTTCCCAGGCTTATCTGGCCGGCCTCGGTTTTCCGGAGGTGGTGAAGGCGTTGGAAGAGGCCGACCGCGAGCTCACCGAGGGACCGGCCGCACCGCGCGAGAAGGAATCGGTATGAGGGCCTCGGTGACTCTCAAGCTGATGAGCCGCGATCCCACCTGGATCATGACGCTGTTCCTTTCCATAGGCAGCGCGTTTCTGCTGCCCTACGCGCCGCCTTCCAGCGGGGCCTGGTGGCTGCTGCTGATGGTGTGGCCGGTGGTCCTGACCGGCGCGGCACTCACGATGCCAGTCGCCGACGAGTTCGAGTCGGCGCTTCCCATCGCGCAGACCCAGATCCTGTTCGCGCGGCTGCTGGGGTTGCTGGCAATGACTTGGCTGCCCTTGTTCACCGGTGTCCCGTCCATGCTGTACAGCGGCCGGCCGGTAACCGCGGCCCTCCCGGCCCTGGAGTTCGCCGTGTGCTTCACCGCCAGCATGCTGTTGGGCTTCCAGGCCCGCATCCATCCGCGCCGGCGCGCGCAACGAATCTTGTGGATCCTCTCCGGAGTGGCTTTCGTCCTCTCGGCACGTTCCATGCCCCTGCTGTTCGCGGGAGGAATGGCGGTCGTGGCCGCTGGCGGAATGCTGGCCGGCGCGAACCTCGACGACACGAGAACATCGGGCAGTGCCCCAGACGAAGAATACCAAGGATGGTTCCAGGTCGACGGCTTCCCCTTGCCTTTTCTTTCCTGGTGGCCCACAGCCCGATACCTCATCACGTGGCGGCTCGTTTGCATCATTCTGTTCAGCGTCTGGATAGGCTCAGACCGGAGCTGGCCCTTTGTCGCGCTCCTGGGCACTTTCGTGTTGGCTTGGGACCGCAACCTGCGCTGGCTGCTGGCGCTCCCCATTTCCCGGCGGACGCTGCTTTGGAGCAGGCTGTTACCGGTCCTGGCTGGATTGTGGGGCGGCATGTGGTACGGACATGGCAACCAGCCGCGGGTGCAGATTCTCCAGATGGCATTCGGCGCGGCGTTGCTTCTGTCTCTCGCGCTGGCGGAGACGGCACAAAACTGGTACGTTCTGCGCCGCGCCCCGCGCGCCCTTCGTTGGGCGTGCAGTCCGTTGGTTGTGTTGTGCGTGGGCGGCTTTTTCTGGGCGAATGGCGGGGCGCAGAACTGGCTGCCGCGGCTGTCCGCCATCCTGCCTGATAACCCGTTGCCGATGGCGGCAGCGCTTCTCGCTGTCCTGGCGCCCTTGTGTTGTGCCCTCGAAAAGACTTTCGATCGGGCGGAGTTCTCAAAGGAGAGAGTATGACCCCAATCCTCGAATTTCAAGACATCGTCCGGTCCTTCAGGAAAGGCGTGCCGGTGCTCAACGGCGTGACCTTTGCCATGCAAGAGGGAGAAGTGCTCGGGCTGCTGGGGCGCAACGGCTCCGGCAAGACGACGCTGATCCGCATCGCCATGGGGATGCTGTTTCCGCAAGCCGGCACGGTGCGGGTGTTCGGGCTCTCGCCGACGGACGACCCGGTCGCGGTGAAGAAGCGCATCGGCTACGTGGCTGAAGAACAGGTGCTGCCGGCGGGGTCGAACATCCGCGAGTTGTTTGCCTTCCACCGCTACCTTTTCCCCACCTGGGACAGCGCGCTCGAGCGGCAATTGCTCGACCGGTTCGGCCTCACCGGCAATTCGCAAAAGATCAAACAGCTCAGCAAGGGGCAAGCGCGCCAGGTGGCGCTGATGTGCGCCGTCTGCCACCGGCCCGAACTGCTGATTCTGGACGAGCCGGCCGGCGGGCTCGACCCGGCGGCGCGGCGCGAGTTTCTGGAAACTTCCATTCAATTGCTGAACCGCGAAGGCACGGCGATTCTCTTCTCCTCGCATCACATGAACGATGTGGAAAGGCTGGGCGGCCGCGTGGTGTTGCTGGACGACGGCAAAGTGCGGCTTGACCGGCAACTCGACCAGATCCACGAGGACCACTGCGTCGCGATGATCCCGCGCAGCGCGGTTCCCGACGCCGCCGCGCTGGAACGGCTGCCGGGCTGTCTGCGCGCACGTCCGGTGTTCGACGACTGGCACGCGGTGTTTCAAGGCACGCCCGACGCGGTGCGGCGCGAGTTGCATGAGGCGCTTGGTCTCGATGGCATCCGCTGCGTGCGCGTTCCACTCGAGGAACTGTTCGTGGAACTGGTGGGCAGCAACCGGCTGGGGGAGGCGTCGTCGTGATTCTGAAATTGGCCCGGCGGGATCTGGGCTGGGTCCTGGGGCTTGCCGTTATCGGGACGTACCTGGTTGTTTTGCTCTTCGAGCAGGGCAGAATGGCCCCCGGCAACCTGCTCTGGAACGCGATGTTTATGTTCGCCGGATTGATGTTCTATTTGCAGCCGCAACGGCGGGCCACGCTGTGGGAAGCGGCCCTGCCGATTCCTGCGCGACAGCTCTTTCTGGCGCGGACGCTCTCGCGCATGGCGATGGTGTGGATACCGATGATGGCGTGCGGTTGGCTCACGATGATGCTGAAAGGGGCCGAGTGGTCCTCGGTGGGGGCAACCGTGGCATGCGGGGCCGCCCTCACGCTGGCGATTCTGCTGCCGCAGGCGGTGCGCGTGCAAGAGCTGGTCATACCCTGGTGGCTGGTGGCTGTGATCTTGACAGCGGTGACAGCCGCCGGCATTTTTGCCTGGTGGCTGTTGCCGGCCGCCGTGACCTTGGCGATCTTCGCCTTGGCCAGCGCCGGGGCATTTGTAAGAATCTGGCTAACGCTTCCCTTATCCTTTCAAACGGCCCCCGTTGAGGCGGCAAGCGGCCGGGAAATCAGACCAGGCCGAAGCGGGCCGGCGCTGCCCTGGTGGCCCGTGGTGCGATCCTTCCCATGGACTAGCCTTGGCTTTCTCCCGATGGTCATGATGCTGCCCGGCAATTGGTTTGGATGCTACTTTGGGATATTTGCGATGGAGGGCAGCCGTCCGAGGACGCGGTGGCTGGACTCCCTGCCGCTTTCCCATCGTACGCGATTGCTCATCAACCTGCTTCCCGCGCTGGTCCTGATCGGCGGGGCATCGTCCGGCGTGCATTTCGTCACGGACATCCAAACCGTTGGGATCGGCGACTGGCGGCCGGGAACACCTGACGTTACGGTGTCGGGCGAATTTTGGAAGCATACGCGTGACGGCGCGGCTCCGGTCATAGAGTCGCCTTGGGGAGAGACGTTCCGGCCAGCGGTCGTCTCCGTGTTCGGATACACGCTCTATAATCCCTATTCGGCCGGTCCCAACAACAGCCAGAGGTTCTTCGACTGGCAGTTCGAAAAGGCGACGGACGCGGCGTATGGGCGTTCTCTCAATCCTCGGCAACTGGACAAGGCGAAGAAAGCCGGGCTGAAACCGATCACCGCACGGCTGCGCATGCGGATCGTCAATCTGGCCGCCATGGCCCTGCTCTTGTTGGTTCTGATCTTCCTCTGCGAGCTTTTTCGATGGCACCGCGTACGCAGGCTCTCTCGCCTGGCGAGGGGAATTCTCATCGCAGCCATCATGGCGCCGCCGTTTGGCGGCGTGCTGCTCCTGTCCTTTATTCCGATGCTACGCGGCACGTTCGCGATCCCTCAGCACCTCATCCAATGGTTGCTGTTCCGCGTCTCGGTGCTGCTGCCGGACAATCTGCTGGCACTGACTTTGGCCGCGTTGCTTCCGATAGTTCTGATGTACTGGCTCCTCGAGAGGCTGTTTGCCCAAACGGAACTGCTCGGGCCGGTTCGGGTCCCCAGCCTGTGGAGCGCGGATGCCTGAGGTTGAGTTATGCTTCGTCTGTCTGGAGATTTCATCATGAAACTAGCGGCTATGGCACTTTTCGTGTGCGCGGCACTGGCCCAAACGGCCCCGACGCCTTCCGAACCGAAACCGGCGCTGGTGGAAGGAAAGGTAGTCAATTCGATCACCGGCGAGTTAATCCGTAAAGCCGAGCTGACGCTCACAACCAGCTTGATGCCGGAGGGCTTCGAGGCCATGGCCGCGCAGTTCGGCCTGGACTCCGATGCGATGGATGCCGTGCCCGGAGCCAAGGGTCCGAAGAAAACATTCGCCGCCACTACGGACTCCGCCGGTAAGTTCAAGTTCGAACGCGTCGACCCGGGGGATTACTACCTTACCGCCAAGCATGCCGGCTTCATGGATGAGACTTACAAGCCCACGGGCCGGGACTCGCAAGGCCGCATGCACCTTTCGGCCAGCCAGGAGTTGAGCGACGTGGAGCTTCGCCTGGTTCCGCAGGGCGCGGTCTCCGGACATGTGGTGGATGAAGACGGGGATCCAGTGGCGAGTGCCATGGTGACCGCCTCCACGTACAGTTTTGCCACCGGCCATCGCAAGCTGCAACCGGCGGATACCGGAACCACCAACGACCGTGGCGAATTCCGCCTGGGCAAGCTGCCCGCCGGCAGCTACTATCTTAACGCGGAGATGATCGGCATCGATGCCATGGACAACGTTCCGCCGGCGCCCAAGGATGGCTCACCCGAAACAGGTTACGTGAGCACCTATTTCCCCGGGACCACGGACATCCAGCAGGCGCAAGCGGTGGAAGTAAAACCGGCTGGCGATGTTGGCGGTTTTGTGATCCATTTACAAAAGTCCAGGGTGGTACGGGTGAAGGGCACGCTGGCCGGCCCCGACGGGAAACCGCTCAAATCGGCACAGATCATGTTGATGTCGGGCGCCCGCCCGGGATCCATGCGCATGACCATGGTGAACGACCCCGAAGGCAAGTTCGAGATGGCCAATGTGGCCCCGGGCTCCTACCTGGCCATGACCATGCAGATGACCGGCGCCAGTCCGACCATGACGATGCAGCCGTTGATCGTGCCCAGTGAGAACATGACGGACGTGAAACTTGGTGTGGCGGCCGAAGGGAGCCTGCAAGGCCGGGTGGTGGTGGCCGGTGACGGCAAGGTCGCCCTCAAAGGCGTCGGGATCATGCTGGCAGGCGACGAAGATGCACCGGTCATGCCGGCGATGGGCACTGTGACTGAGTCCGGCGCGTTCACGCTGACGAAGGTTGCGTCGACTCCTCACCTGCTCAGCGTGTCTCGCGTGCCTCCCGGCGCCTATCTGAAATCCGTGCTTTGGAATGGCCGCGACATTCTGGGCCAGCCGCTCGATTTGACCGCGGGCACCGGCGGCGACCTGCAAGTGGTCCTTGGCATCGACGGGGGCAAGCTCGACGCGTCGGTCTCCCACGACGACAAACCGGTGTCCGACGCCACTGTCGTGCTGCTTCCGGAAGACCCCAGCCGCCGATATCCGGAAACCACGCACTCCGAGGAGACCGATGACACCGGTCATGCGGCATTCAAGGATGTCCCGCCCGGCAACTACCTGCTGTTCGCCTGGGAAAAAGTGGACGAGGGCGCCTGGTTCGATCCGGCATTCGTCAAGGCGCTCGCCCGCGAAGCCACCAAGGTTACGATCGGGCCAAAGGAAAGCCAGCGCGTCGAGATCAAAGTGATCCCGAAGCCTTGACGACAGCCCGTCAGCTTGTCAGCGGTGCAAACCCCAGGCATGCCCACACCACCAGAAGGAGCACCGCCATGGCGGCGAGACCGATGCCGGCGGCCCACCAGCGCGAAGCCAACTTGCCGCCCTGGCGGACGTGTTGTTCCACGTCGTCACCCTGCAAGCCCTTCGCGATCCATATCATCAGAAGCATCAGAAGTAACGGCAGGACATGGAGCAACCCGGAGTCAGTGCTGAACGAGAGGTACAGCAGTAGACCGGTGGAAACAAATCCCGCCACAACGGCCCGCACGGCCGAGGCGGAGTTGCCGAGGCGGTTATAGTTTACGGCCATGATGGCGCAGCCGGCCAGAGGCGAACCAAGAAACGTCGCGAGGGCGACGGCGCGAGAGTCGAACAGCGAATACGCCGGCGCGGCGGAGTTGCCAATGCCCAGGATTGAGTTTTCCATCAATACCTCCAAGACTATATCAACGAGGAGCGCGCCCGCTCCTCGCGCAAAACCGCCCTGACTGGCTTCCCGGTCTTGGCGAGAAAGTCGAACCCGTATGCACTACGGCACCGGGGCCATCAGATGCACGGTGGCTTTGGGGCAGCACGCACGCAGTTTCTGCTGCAGCAGTTCCAGGTCTCGCTCGCCGCCTTCCGGGACGGGAATCCGCTTGGCCACGCGCACCGAACTGCCGCCGAAGTTGCTGCTTCTGAAGGTTTGAAACATCAAGACCAGGCGGGCCGGCGGATCGCGCGGAGCGGTGGCTTCCACCAGGTAACTGCCGGAGAGCACCCACGGTGAGTATTCCCCGCTGCAAAAGAGGCCTTCGGCGCCGAAATAGGCCTCCGGAGGTGCGGCAAGCATGCGGCGGTAGCGGCGCTCACACTCGGTGCGATTGAACCGGTTCACGCAGATGATGGTTACCAGCACAAGGGCCATGCCGCCGGCGGCCGCGGCGACCTTATCCCAGGCGCTTCCGTCGACCATTAACCAGGAGAAACCCGCAAAGATCGACGCCATGACCAAGAAGCCAATCAGCATCTTGGACCACTCCCGCCTCCAGGCGATCGTCGTCAGCTTGGACCGCTCCCACGCCAGTTGATTCGTAGCCCAGGATTCCCATTGAGCCGGCGTATATTGCCAGTGGGTCCAAGGGCCGGCGACCAGGGCTGAAATGCCACGGTCGAACCGGCGCGCCCGCATATAGAGAGGAAACAGCACGGAGCCGCACAGAAGGATATCAATTCCGCCAAGCATCAATGGCAGGCCCTTCCAGGAGGCGGGCAAGGTCAAGGCCGCCCCCGCGGCAATCAGCAAGACCACCCCGGCTCGCCAGAGCCAACGGTGCAGTTTGCGGCGGTGGATAGTGACCAGTTGCGCCGACGGCGGCAACTGCGCCACGCGTCCGTCGGTGATCCGGAGGATGCCTGCCGTGGACCCGGTCAGTAGCGCCAGTCCGGCAACGATTGCCAGGATCGCCTGCGCCCATGGCGAATGGCTGACCGGCCCGGAGAAGATGGCTAACGGAACCGCCGCCAAGGCAGCCGCCATCAGCAGGAAGATGGCGGCAAGCTGGAAGTTGGCCTTGACGGAGTAGAGCGGGCTGCGCCGCCAGGCGCGCCAGGCGCCAAGGGCGGTAAGGACGGCGACAAAAACTAGAATGACTTGCATCATGCGTGCAACCGGGAGGGCCCCCTGTGCCGCGCGAGCGGGCCCGGTGGATTTAAGTCTCTACTTGTTGGTGCCGTCGCCGTGGACCTGCTGCTGGCGGGTCCAATTGCCTTGCAAGATACCGTTGGGATTGGCATCGGGGTACAGAGTCTGGTAGCTGGCCGTGCCGGAGCTATCGATCCATGTATAGGTGTATGCGCTCGACACCTTGTTGATTTGCCCGGTATTCGGGTCGCGGACGGTCTGCTGATCGAGCGAGTAGTCCACCCAGTCCGACGCGATAGTGTGATTGCGATTTGCGATCTCGTTGGCGCGGTTCATGGACAAAGTGGTGCCGCGCTGCATGGTGGACATAAATTCCTCATGCATCTGCTGCCGCACTTTCTGGGTGTGCTCGAACTGCGCCGCGTTGGCTGCAAGCGCCCTATCGCCCTCAATCCGTATCCCATTGATGACCGCCTGCGCCTTCTGGTTACTGTTAGCCAGCCAGGCGCTTGCCCACTCGGGAATGTCGAACCCCCCAGCTTGGTCCAACAGGGTAATGGCGGCCTGGTATTGGGCCTCCGGAGCGTGTATGTATCCGACCAGGGCCCAGCAGCTATTACTCACCTCTGGCGGGGCGCCCGGGACAACGCTGCTATAATAGACCTGGGAGCAATCAACGGTCGCGTGGAGCTGGCCTTTCATGGTGAAGCTGCCGTTCCTGTAGCGCACGGTTGCACGAGCCATCTGCTCAGTCTGGACCGGTGGCTGCGAGCCGCTGTTGCGCCATAACGGCGCGTAAGCGTCACTGAGCTGCTTGAGGTTCGCGTTGCCCGCATCGACCATGTACTGTGGGACCGGTTCCTCGCCAATGTACTCGACCTTCAGCAAGGCCGAGATGTATTTCAGGAAGTCCTTGGCGCTCATCGCCTCCTTGAGCGGCAGGCAGTCGCCCTGGTCCGTAGCATAGCGCCAGATCCCGCCCCAGCCCCAATCGAAGCGTGGCAGGCGTTCCAATACAGTCAGACCATCCGGACTGAAAACGCGGAAGACCGGAAATGGAATCGAGCTGCACTGGGTGCCTTGTAGGATCGTGCCCTGAAAGTGCCACTTGGCAGGGAACCGGACCCCAAAGGCGTCCTGATCCAGGACGGGGTCGTGGATGAACGCCGTTTGCATGCCTTTCGGAGTCGATCTGCCGTCATCCGCTCGACCGGCGGCCATCCGGGAAGGGTCGATGCCCGGCGCCGCGGGTCGCGCGGGTGCTGTTGCGGCCTTGAGCGCTTGCAGCTTGGCGTTGTACTCCTGCTGGGTGAGGAGGCCGTTCCTCATCGCGTCGTCGAGAGCCGCTTTTCTTTGGGGATCGATATCTTGGGCCTGCGCTTTCTGCTGGCTGTGGACAATGCCGCAGCCGGCGAGAAACATTGCCAGTGCCAAGCACGCCATCAGGTAACGAAATCCCCCGGTGCGCGCCGGTTTGGTACGTGGTTTCAGAAGTTCGTTCACGTATTGCCAGACCGCTTGCTGACGCGCGCGGCTCCGATCGGCGCCGCGACCGTGAGGGAGCGTTCTTCGTGGAACACGTGAGGGTATTGATGAAACGGTGTACTCAGTCTTCATTTCGCACTCCCCGTTGGCGCCGCTGCGTCTGCAGGCGCAGCGGTGCTCTTCATAGCCCGCAGACGGGCATCGAATTCCGCCGCGGTCATGTTGCCCGACTGCACCAGGGCGTCGCGAGCAATCCGTACCTCGTCATCCATCTTTTCGCCGTAGGTATCCAATTGTGCGGCTTGTTCCGCTTGCCGTTGCTGAAAGTGGGACACGAGCGTGATACCGGCGGCAATCAAGCCGATGACTAACGCGGCGATGCGGAGCTTACTCATGGTTCACGTCCCCCAAGAACTGAATGCTGTTTAAGATGCTCGTCATGGCGTTGCTGACGGCGGCGTTGTCGCCCTGCGGCACCGAGCTGAAGATGGCGAACTGGGTTTGGCGCGGGCCTGCGACCCCGATGATTACCAGGGAAACCGGCGTGCCCTTTGGATTCACGCCCGTATACATTCCCAGGGAGGCTTCCCGGCCGTTGAGTTGGAATGGGTTGTGGCTGGTCTGGGCGAAGTTCTTGTATGTACCGGCAAACTGTTTTTGCAAGCTGTCGACTACATCACCGGGCCCCTTGGTTCCGCCGAACGGGCCGATCATCATCCAACTCAACCCTTGCGTAATCTGGACCCCGGCGGCGCCGTTCGGTCCCTGCGGAGCCAAGGCCCAACCCTGCGGAACCGACACGGTGAAACGGCCGCCTGGGTCGCGATACATCTGGTCGCCTCCGGCGGCTGGCGCGTTGGGAACGGCGGGCGGCGCGGCGGCGGCGCTCAAGGCTGCCCGTTTTGCGGTGCATTCCTCGGGTGTGAAGACGCCGGCTGCGCAGGCTCTCTCCAGGGCTGCCATCTGGCCGGTGTTGGCGGGCGCTTTCGCGGCGGTGGGCGGAGCGGCGTTGCCGGGGTTGAGGCGGAAACTCTTCTCCATGGCATCGAATGCGGCCTGGTCGCCAGCGTACTCCGCGGCAAGCCCTCCCGTGTTAAAAAACACGACATCGCCGTGCGACGTGGCGATGGAGACCGACATCGTGAGGGGACCTGCTTGCGGGTCGTTGCAGGAGAGTAACAGATAGCTGGCCGGCAAGCTGGCCAATGTCGCATCCAAGTGCTTGAGCGCCTGGCACCCCGGCCCGAGGCCCTTTTCGTAACCGGCTGACAGGTCCTTGGCCGACTGGCCATTCCCGTTCTGGCCGGGCCCTACCCCCGCGTTGACGTAAGACCCGCCTTTTGTGATGCTCACGCCATCGGGTTGATTGTTCAGCTTGGCGGCTTGCCATCCGGCAGGCACCTGGATACTGAAGAGCGCATCCGCATAAGTGGTCTGTGCGGCGGCGGAGTTGGCCAGGAGGAAGAGAGCGCCCGCCACCCAGTGCAGTCGCTTGTGAAGCATCGAAGAGAGTTTGTCACGGAAGAAGCGGCAAGGCAAGTAAATTGGGGTAGTTTGACGGTAGGTAACCGATTCTATACACTGGGAACCTGCACATTTCAGGGGGCCTGGGTTTATGGCGGAACTATCTGGCTCGGTTGAGATCCCGATTCCCGCGGATCTGGTGACCCGCGAACTGGAGTCGATCCTCGCCAGCAAGACCTTCCTCAATACCGCCCGCCTCAGCCGGTTCTTGCGGTACGTGGTGGAGCGGACGCTGCAAGGCAGAGTCGAGGACCTGAAGGAGTACGCCCTCGGGCTGGAGGTGTTCGGGCGCAACGGGAGCTACAACCCGCGGACCGACCCGGTGGTGCGCGTGGAAGCCCGCCAATTGCGTTTCAAGCTGGCGGAATACTATGCCGGACCGGGCCAGGCAGATGAGATCGTCATCAGCCTGCCCAAGGGCGGCTACGCAGCGCAGTTTGAACGGCGCGTGGTTGGCTTGCCGGTGGTGGGCGAGGCGGCAGCAGAGACGGCGGACGAATCCAGGAAGGAGCCTGAGACGCTGCCCGGCCAGCCTCGCCGGGGTCGCACTCGAAAGGCGCTTCTGGCCGCCGGTTGCGTGGCCGCCAGCGCCGTGGTGGTTTACTGCCTGGTTGCCCGGCCCTGGGATGGCGCGCCGCCTTCCATTGCGGTCCTGCCGTTTGCCAACCTGAGCGCCGATCCGGCCAACCAATACTTCAGCGACGGGCTGACCGATGAAATCACCGATGAGCTCTCGCACATCAAGACCATCCGCGTGATTGCGCGATCTTCGGCCTTCCAGTTCAAAGGAAAGAACCCGGACATCCGCGACGTAGGCCGTCAGCTCAACGTGGCGACGGTGCTGGAGGGCAGCGTTGAGCGGTACGGGGACCGGGTCAAGATTGTGGCCCATTTGGAGCGGGTTTCGGACAGATCGTATCTCTGGTCGAACACCTACGAACGCCAGGCTTCGGATGTGTACACGGTGCAGTCGGAACTGGCGGCGGCCATCGCGGCGAATCTGAAGGCCGGGGCGGTTCCGGCCCCGCGCGGGCACACCGTGCGCGATGGCGAAGCCTACGATGCGCTCCTGAGAGGCAGCTTCGAATTGGAGGAGCAGACCACCGAATCGATCAACCGCGCCGAGCAGTATTTTAAACGCGCGATCGAGCGAGATCCGGAGTATGCGGCCGCGTACACCGGCTTGGGAGTGGCCATCTGGAGTCAAGCCATCGTCAGAGGAACCGCCTTCCGGACAGAGGCCGAAACGAAGAACAGCCTGGCGGCTTGGCGTAAAGCGGTGGAACTGGATCCGAACCAGGCCAGGGCGCACGCCGCCATTGCCATGGCGGTGGTGCAATACCAATGGGACTGGAGAGGCGCGGATCGGGAGGAACAGGCTGCATTGACCGCCGGACCATCGTCGTACGCCGAAACAACGTATGCCTACCTGTCGATCTACCGGCGGCGGTTCGCGCAGGCCGACGAACACTTGCGGCGCGCCCAGGATCTGGACCCCTTCGAGTCGAGATACAACGTGGCCCTTTGCCGGAACCTGGAAGGGCGGTACGCGGAGGCAAGGGAGTTGTACCAAATGCTGCGTTCGCGTCAGCCCAACGCGCTGACGCCGGTAATCATGATCAACCTGGGGTACGTCTTTGAAGGCCATCCCGAGCTGGGCTTGCCGGGCATTCTGGAGTTGGAGAAGCGTTACCCGCCGGCGCAGTTCTTCGAGGCCATGGCGCGAGCGCGCATGGGGCAGCGCCAGGAGGCTCTCAAGCTGATCCACCAACTGGAAGAACACGCCCAGGACCCCGGCACGGTGATGCACTCCTTCGCCCTGGTTTACGCCATGCTGGGTGAGGACGAAACGGCGGTGACATGGCTGGAGCGCTCCGCGCAGGCGCATGAATTTCAGGCGTTGAATATCGCCATCCACCCGATCTTCGCCCGCCTGCAGCACAATCCCAGGCTCGAGGCGCTGAAGAAACGGATGGGGCTCGATCAGTAGGATCAGCAGGCGCGGCCGGGCGGACTGCGCCGGCAATCGCGTTATACTACCCGTATCATTCAGAGCCAGTGATTCTTTTCCCCATGAGCACCACCCCAGCTATCGGTATGGATCGACAGCCACAGGCCGCGCTGGCCGAGCGGTGCCTGTATTACATGTCGATGATGCGGGAAATCGAAGACCGCATCGAGCGGAAACTGTACCGCCAGGGGAAGATCGTGGGCGGCGTGTACGTAGGGCGCGGGCAGGAAGCGATTCCGGTGGGGACGGCGCTGGTGGCGCGGCCGGACGACGTCATGCTGCCGGCGCATCGCGATCTGGCGGTCTTTCTGATTCGCGGCGTTTCGGCGGGCCGCATTTTCGCGCAATACATGGGGCGCGAAGGCGGGCTGACGCGGGGCCGCGACGGGAACATGCACATGGGCGATCTGAAGCACGGGATCGTCGCGATCATCAGCGCGCTGGCGGCCACCGTGCCGGTGGCCGCGGGCGTGGCCATGGCGCTGCGCTACAAGGGCATCGAAGGCGTGGCCTTCAGTTACTTCGGCGATGGCGCAACCAGCCGCGGCGACTGGCACGAGGGCGTGAATTTCGCGGCCGTGCAGAAGCTGCCGGTGGTGTTCATCTGCAATAACAACCAGTACGCGTATTCCACGCCGCTCAGCGCGCAGATGGCTTGCGCCAACGTGGCCGACCGCGGGCCGGCTTACAATATTCCGGCGGAGATCGTGGACGGCAACGATGTGCTGGCGGTTCACGAGGCCACCCAGCGCGCCCGTGCGCACGCCGGATCGGGCAAGGGTCCGTACCTTCTGGAGTGCAAAACCTTCCGCATGACCGGCCATTCGGCGCACGATGCCGCGCACTACGTGCCGCAAGGCCTGTTCGAGGAATGGGGCAAGATGGACCCGATCACGCGGTTGGAGGCGCGCATGCTGGCGGAAGGCTGGGCCGGCCAGGAGGCGCTCGACCGCGCGCGCGCCGCCGTGCATCGCGAAGTGGATGAGGCCGTGGCGTGGGCCGAGCAGAGCCCGTTTCCGGACGCGGCGACGCTCGAAGAAGATGTGTACGAAAGCCGCTAACCATGTCCACCACTTATCTCGAAGCCATCCGCCAAGGAATGTGGGAAGAGATGGAGCGCGACCCTAACGTCTTCCTGCTGGGCGAAGACATCGGCGTGTATGGCGGCGCGTTCAAGGTGACGGCCGGCTTCTTTGAACATTTCGGCGAAAAACGGGTGGTGGATACGCCCATCTCGGAAGCGGCCATCGTGGGCGCGGCCATCGGCGCGGGGCTGATGGGGCTGCGGCCGGTGGCCGAAATGCAGTTCGCCGATTTCATCACCTGCGGCTTCGACCAGATCGTGAATTTCGCCGCCAAGTGCCGTTACCGCTGGGGCGCGGCGGTGCCCATGGTGGTGCGTGCGCCATCGGGCGGCGGCATTCACGGAGGCCCGTTCCATTCGCAGAACCCCGAGATGTGGTTTGTGCGGACGCCCGGATTGAAAGTGGTTGCGCCGGCCACCGCCTACGACGCCAAGGGCTTGATCAAATCCGCCATACGCGATAACGACCCGGTGATTTTCTTCGAGCACAAGGGCCTTTACCGCCGCATCAAGGAAGATCTGCCAGCCGAAGACTACACCGTGCCGATCGGCGTCGCGAAGGTGGCGCGCGAAGGCCGCGACCTCAGCATCATCACTTATGGCGCGATGGTCTGGACGGCGCTGGAAGCGGCCGGAAAGCTGGCGGAAGAAGGCGCGTCGGTGGAAGTGGTGGACCTGCGCACCCTGGTCCCGCTGGATCGCGAGACGGTTTGCGCCAGCGTGAAGAAGACCTCCAAGGCGCTGCTGCTGCACGAAGACACGCGCACGGGAGGGATGGCCGGCGAACTGGCGGCCACGCTGACGGAAGCGGTCTTCGAGTACCTGGACGGCCCGATTGTGCGCGTGACCGCGCCGGACACGCCGGTGCCCTATAGCCCGCCGCTTGAACAGGCGTTCCTGCCGAACGTGGAGAAGGTGGTGGAGAAGGCGCGATGGTTGTGGCGTTATTGAGGCGGCCATCGGAACTCGCGACAATGGGAGCAGAGGCGCTATGACTATCCGGTTTCAGCCCGAGCAGGCGCGGGTGATTGACGAAGCGATTCAGGCTGGCCTGATTGGGCGTGCCGACGAGGTCGTGGAGGTGGGCTTGGAGACTCTGCGGAGCCGGTTGGAGTCCCGTTCAGCTTCCATCAGACCGGCAAGCGCCGAAGAATGGATGGGCAAGTTTCGCGCCTGGGCGCATAGTCATCCAACCACGACGCCGCTTCTGTCCGATGAGGCCATCAGCCGGGAATCGATATACGGCGAGCGCGGCCTGTAGATGGCCATTCTGGTTGACACGAATATCGTGTTGCGCCCAGAGCAACCTCACCACTCCCACTATCCCATCGTCGAACGTGCATTCTCGTCAGGCACCGGTCGCGGGCACGTCCACGAGTCGGTCCACACGCTCATGTGGATTGCCCGGATCCTGGCGGGTGTATGGTCCCCGATCCGGCTTCGACAGTGCCACGATCCGCATCCACGCCAAAGGCGCCAAAGGGGAAGTGAACAGCGGCAGCGGGCATCAAGATGTAGAATAAAAATGTGCCGGAGCTTAGCCGGTTTTTCGGGATCATTATCCGTATGTTTGCTGAACCGGGATCGCCACATCACGCGGCCCACTTCCACGCATATTACCAAGGCGAAGTCGGTATCTTCAGTTTTGATCCGGTGGAATTAATCGGCGGTTCCTTGCTGAGGAGGCAGCGGCGGCTGGTCGAAGCGTGGGCGGAATTGCATGAAACCGAGTTATTAGCCGATTGGCAGCGCCTGCAGGAAGGCCGGAGCCCAGCACCGATTGAGCCGTTGAAGTAGGCCGTTTATGAGTCATCCGATTTATCGAGTCCGGTCATTCGACATCGTTGGTCCGTACACGCTCTGTGTTCGCTTCGATGACAACTCGGAACAGACCATCGATTTTCAACCAGTTTTGGCGGGCGAATTGTACGGCCGGCTGCGCGGTCTCGAGTTGTTTAATCGAGTGCGAATCGATCCTGAAGTGGAGACACTAGTGTGGCCGAACGGAGCGGACTTCGATCCCGCTACACTACACGAATGGCCCTCCCATGAGCAAGCATTCCGGGAACTTGCGCGCCGCTGGGAGGCCGTGGAAGCGTGAATGGCTGCTCAGGCGGCGGCGACAGTGAAGCGCCGAATCCCTATCGGATACACCGCACCCGGATTCCTGCCGATGCGGGCGGGGAACACCTGAATGGTCGCAAGCGCGTATTTCGTTCCTGATCGAGCAGGCCGGCTCCGGAGGGGACCTCTTTCCGAGTGGTGCGTGATACGACCGGAGCCAAAACATCACTACACGCTGCGCGACTTGGCGCGACGTGTAGTTCTCTTAAATGTCGCCCCGGAAATCATAGAAGACACGAATGAGGTTGCCATCAAGGTCGGCGGCCATGAACTCGCGCAGCTTCCACGGTTTGTCCTCGGGCTCGGAAACGATCTTCGCTTGCGCCGCCTTCCACTGTGCGAATAGTCCGTCCACCTCAGCCTTGCTGTCCAGATTGAGCCAGAAAAGGATGGGGCCTATGTTGCCGTGGGACTCTCGGAAGGAGCGATTGGTGATAAACAGTCTGCAATTCCCCCTTGAGATGCCCGCAATGCCGCCTTGGTCGTCCCCCCAATCGAAGGTGAAGCCCAGCTTGTTGACATAGATAGTAGGCTGCGGCTTTATCGACGTTGGCCGCGGGGATCTCCGGAACAGGAGCGGGGAACGTCATGGGGTTGTTGGGTTCATCGTAGCACGAGCATGCGGCTTGGACGGACTGCCCAGGGATAGACAGGAGTTGAGTCCAGGCCGCAAGTTTCCGTTGATCGCTCGTGATTAAGTGCGTGGTGTTTAGCTATGTGACCAGTGGGCGGATGGTCGGCCACTCGGAGAAAGCTCTCTGGACGAGATTAGTCCCCACGAGTCGGCTTGGGTACCGGAATGGGCCGAGTCGCGGCAAGTTGACGGGAAGCGCCCTTTGCTGACATGTGGCAGTTCAACCGATAGATGCTCCCTGGCGCCGTTGTGCTTACCATCCGCCTGGGTGATCATCCGACGCAAGGTTCCAGCCGGGCTGGTCAAACACGGAACTCCCCTCTCCCAAATCCCGTACCCGCCTGTGAGAAACTTGTACCTTCGTGGACAATCCCATCCAGGTTGAATCCTTGCAGAAGAGCTACGGCTCTCTAGCCGCCGTCCAGGGCATCGATTTCCAGGTCTGCGCGGGCGAAGTTTTCGGCCTGCTCGGTCCGAACGGCGCGGGCAAGACTACCACGGTGGAAATCCTGGAAGGGCTGCGCACGCGCTCGGCCGGCCGCGTGTCTGTGCTGGACTGCGATCCGGAAGTGCAAACACTGCGGTTGAAGGACCGGGTGGGGGTGTGCCTGCAATCCACGCGGCTGCCGGACAAAATGAAAGTGCGGGAGGCCATGGAGCTGTTCGGCGCGCTCTATACCCGCACGGTGGACGCGGCTCAGCTTTTGAAGCGCCTGCAGCTCTGGGAGAAGCGCGAAGCGTTCTACACGCAGCTCTCGGGCGGGCAGAAGCAGCGGCTGGCGCTGGCCCTGGCGCTGCTCAACGACCCGCAGGTGCTGTTTCTGGACGAGCCTTCGGCGGGGCTCGATCCGCAGGCGCGCCTGGAAATCCACGAGCTGGTGCAGGACCTCCGCAACGAACAGCGCACCATTCTGCTGACCACCCACTACATCGAAGAGGCCGAGAAGTTGTGCGACCGCGTGGCCATTATGGACGAAGGCCGTATCATCGCGCTGGGCACGCCGCGGCAGATTCAGGAGAAGACGCTGGCGCACTCCACCATCGAGATCGAATGCGCGGAGCCGCTGGCGGAGACCACGCTGCCGGAGTGGGAGGGAGCCGTGAAGACCACGCTGGACGAGCGGCGGGTGAAGATCGCGGTGGTTTCGAGCCGGCCGGCGCGCACGATTGTCGGGATGGTGAAGTGGCTGGATGAACGCAACATCGAGCTGGCGGACATCCACATCCGCCGGCCGTCGCTCGAAGAGGCTTTCATCGAGCTCACCGGAAAGAGCCTGCGCGAATGAGATCCTACTACGCACTCTTCAAGAGCAACATGCAGCTCACCATGCGGGACCGCTCGGTGCTGTTCTTCAATTACCTGTTCCCGCTGATCTTCTTCTTTGCGTTCGCGGAGATGTTCCATGCCGGCACGGGGCAGGGCATCGCGTATTTCGTGGGCACGGTGCTGACGATGGGAATCCTGGGCAACGGCCTGTGGGGCGCGGGGATGCGCAGCGTGCAGGACCGCGAGGCCAATATTCTGCGGCGCTACAAAGTGACGCCGATTACGCCGCTGCCCATCCTGGTGGCCTCCATGGTGAGCGGGTGGCTGCTGTACCTGCCGGTGCTGGTGCTGCTGGTGGGGCTGGCGCACTTTCTCTACGCCATGCCGATGCCGCGGAACTGGTTTTCGCTTTTCCTGATGGCCTCCATCGGGGTGTGCAGCTTCCGCGCGCTGGGGCTGATTCTGGGGGCCCTGGCTAACACCATGGCGGAAGCCAACATCCTGATCCAGTTGCTCTACATGCCCATGCTGTTTCTGAGCGGCACTACGATTCCCGCGTCGATTCTGCCGGTGTGGGCGCAGACCGTGGGCGAATTCATGCCGGCGTCTTACCTGGTGACGGGCTTTCAGGGAATCTTCTTCCGCAACCACACCATCCTGAACAGCCTGCCGGCGGTGGGCGCGCTGCTGCTGACGGCGGTGGTGGGGCTGTTTCTGGCGGTGAAGCTGTTTCGCTGGGAGAAGGAAGAAAAGATCCCGCCGCGTAACCGCCTGTGGGTGCTGGCGGTGCTGGCGCCCTTCCTGGTGATGGGCTGCATCCGCGCGTATACCCGAGAACATATCGGCGAAAACCAAGCTCTGTATCGCGACCTGGCGCGCTCCGGCACGTTTCTGATCCGCCACGCGCGAGTGTTCGTTGGCGACGGCACGGTGAAAGAGGACGCCTCGGTGCTGGTGCACGACGGCAAGATCACGGGGGTCTTCGACGGCGCCGGGCCCGATCCCGAAAAGATTCGCGCCGAAGTGGTGGAAGGCTCCGGCAAGACGCTGCTGCCCGGCCTGATCGACGCGCACGTACATCTCTCCGCGCCCGGCGGCATTTCGAGCAACAACGAAGACTACAACGTGGACAAGACCATGCCGCGCAACGCCGCCGCGCTGCTCTACAGCGGCGTCACCGGCGCGCGCAGTACGGGCGACGGGCTGGACGCCTCCCGCAAAGTGCGGGCCCAGATCGCGAGCGGCAGCAAACTGGGGGCGGCGCTGTTCATTTGCGGCCCCATGTTCACGGCCGAAGGCGGACACGGCACGGAGTTCACGGCGCACGTCCCGGCCGCGCTGCGCGACAACATACAGGCGCAACTGGTGCGCATTCCCAAATCGGTTGAGGAAGCCCGCGCGCAGGTGCGCGAGCTGAAAGCCGCGGGCGTGGACGGCATCAAGATAATTCTGGAAGCCGGATTCGGCGAGGGGATGCTGTATAACCGCATGGACGTGGCGCTGGCGCGCGCCGTGGCCGAGGAAGCCCGCGCGCAAAATCTGCCGGTGGCCACGCACACCGGCGATTCGCGGGATGTCGCCGATGCCGTGGATTTCGGCACCGCCTCGGTGGAGCACGGCTCCTGGCGCGACGCCATCCCCGACGCGGTGCTGCGAAAAATGGCCCGGGAAGGCATCTATCTGGACCCCACGCTGGCGGTGGGTGAAGCCTATTCGCAATTCTACGCCGGCAAGGCCGACGCGGTGAACAACTCGCTAGTCGAGCAAGTGGTGCCCGCGGGGATTCTGAAGTCCACGCGCGAGTTTCTGGCATCGGGGCAAGGCGTGGATGCGGCCAAGTCCGCGATTTTCGCGGGCGCACTGGATCACGCCCGCGCCAACCTGCTGCGCGCGTGGAAGGCCGGGGTTCCGCTGGTGACCGGCAGCGATTCCGGAAACCCGCTGGTCTTCGACGGCCCTTCAATGCACCACGAGTTGCAACTCTGGGTGCAAGCCGGCATCCCGGCCGCGGTGGCGCTCCAGGCCGCCACCGGCAACGCCGCGAAGCTGTTGCGTGCGCAAAACCGCATCGGCGCCATTCGCGAGGGGATGGACGCGGATCTTCTGCTGGTGGACGGCAATCCGCTGCAAGACATCTCCGCCACGGAGCGAATTTCGCTGGTGGTCTTCAAAGGCGAGCGGGTACACCGAGCCGATCTGTTCGACCAGAAGTAGTGGGACCGGCCTCCCGGCCGGTCGTTGACAGGCCAGGAGGCCTGTCCTACTTGGGTTGCGGCACAACGCGCAGATAGGGCTTCACGGCCTTGAAGCTGCCGTATTGCTTGCGGGCGTCGTCGTCGGAAACCGATCCGGCCACGATCACATCCTCGCCGGGCTTCCAGTTCACGGGCGTCGCGACTTTGTATTTGGTGGTGAGCTGGATCGAATCGAGCACGCGGAGCACTTCGTCGAAATTGCGGCCGGTGGTCATGGGATAGATCAGCATGAGCTTGATCTTCTTGTCGGGGCCGATCACGAAGACCGTGCGCACGGTGGCGTTGGTGGCCGGGGTGCGGCCTTCGGAAGTGTCGCCGGCATCGGCCGGCAGCATGTCGTAGAGCTTGGCGACTTTGAGTTCGGGGTCGCCGATCATGGGGTAGGTGACCTTGGAGCCCTGGGTCTCTTCAATGTCGGCCGCCCACCTGCCGTGGCTGGCGACGGGATCGACGCTGAGGCCGATGATCTTGGTGTTGCGTTTGGCAAATTCCGGTTCCAGGCGCGCCATGTAGCCTAGCTCGGTAGTGCAAACGGGAGTGAAATCCTTGGGGTGCGAAAAGAGGACGGCCCAGCCGTCGCCGATCCAATTGTGGAAGCTGATGGGGCCTTGGGTGGTGTCGGCCGTGAAATCGGGAGCGGTATCGTTGATGCGTAGAGACATGAATCCCTCCGGGGAATTAGTTATTAGACTGTTATGCTTCTTTTCGAATTTTACGTTATTGGGTGGCGCCGGTGTCAAGCGTGCGGCCGAGCACGGCGCGAATCTCTCGCACGATGACGTCAGGCGCTTCCATGGGAATGAAATGGTTGTTCTCCGCCAGGAAGACGTCGCGTGCGTTGGGGAACCGCGCGGCGAGATCCGGCGCGGTAGGCGAGGCGGAGGGATCGAAGACTCCGGGCTGCCAGGCTCTGCCGGCCCGCACGATGGTGACGGGCTGGCGGAGGGTGGCAAGGGCCGCCGCAATGTTAGACTCCGGGGCCTGCGACTCGCGGTAGATGGACGCCTCCACCTCCGGCGCGCAGGCGAGCACGTAGCTGTCGCCATCGGGCAGCAGCGCGTAATCGCAATAGTTCCGCACGACTTCTTCCGGCCACGCCGCGAAAGGCAAACGGGGGCGAAAGCGCTCGAACATTTCCGCGGACGAAACCCAGCGGTTGCGGCGGCGCAGGATGAACGACACGTCGGGACCGGGCGCGCCGTAAAGGTGCGCCGGAAAAATCACCGGGTCCGCCAGCACCAGGGCCGCGAAAGCGTCCGGGCGCAGCGCGGCGGCCTCCGCCAGCGCGTGCCCACCCATGGAGTGGCCCACGCCCGCGGCGCCGCGGAGATCGAAATGCCCGGCCACCGCCAGGATGTCTTCCGCGAACGAGCGCCACGGAATGGGCGGCGCGGGCTTCGAGCTGCGGCCGTGGCCGCGGAACTCGATGGCCAGCGCGCGGCGGCCGGGGAATTCACGGATGATGTGATCCCACATGCGGCCGTGGAAACCGGTGGCGTGCGCGAACAGGAGCGGCGGCCCCGCGCCGGGCCACTCCCAGAACGCCAGGCGGCGCCCGCCGGCGGAAACGAATTCGAGATACACGGCTGCCTCCCGCGCTTGAGAACGTAGACGCACGGCAGGCC
>PMTR01000073.1 GCA_003167255.1 Bryobacterales bacterium | reverse complement strand
ATCATTCTCGATTTGGACGCCACCGACGATAACTTGTACGGTCAACAGGAAGGGCGCTTTTATCACGGCTATTATCACGATTACTGCTATCTGCCGTTGTACGTATTTTGCGGGGAGCATCTGTTGTGCGCGCGCCTGCGCATGTCCAATATCGACGCTTCGGCCGATTCGGTGGAGGAGTTGGAGCCTGTGGTGGCGCGCATTCGCCAGCGCTGGCCGGCAGTGAAGATTCTGTTGCGCGGCGACGGCGGTTTCTGCCGCGAGAAGTTGATGGCGTGGTGCGAGCGCGAGGGAATGGACTACATTCTCGGGCTGGCGCAGAACGTACGGTTGAAGAAACAGATCGAGCCGGAGATGGCGCAAGCCGAGAAGCAATTCGAGCAAACCAAAACCTCCGCCCGGGTGTTCACTGAATTCCTCTATGCTACCCAGGACACCTGGAGCCGACAGCGGCGGGTGATCGCCAAGGCCGAGCACATCGCCAAAGGCGCCAATCCGCGCTTCGTAGTGACCTCGTTGTCCGCACAGCAAATGGCGGCGCAGGAGTTGTATGAGAACGAGTATTGCGCACGCGGCGAGTGTCCGGAGAATCGCATCAAGGAGCAGCAGTTGGATCTGTTTGCGGATCGCACCAGTACGGGCAAGATGTGGTCGAATCAACTACGGCTGTACTTCTCTTCGATCACCTATGTCCTGCTGCAGACTCTGCGGCGGACGGCATTGGCTGGCACCGAGTTGGAGAAGGCGCAATGCGGAACCATCCGCCTAAAGCTGCTGAAGATCGGTGCGCAGATCCGGGTGACGGTGCGCAAAATTTGGCTTTCGCTTGCTGAAGGTTATCCGCATGCCGCGTTGTTTGCGCGTGTGCTCGCCGCCCTGGAGACGGGCTGGGCGACCTAGACGTCACGCGCTTGATCGCGACGCGCAGCACGGCCTGAAGTCGCGGCGAGAGGTGGCCGCTTCAACCATTGGTTGAAATATTTCGCCAGCCCGGTGGGGCAGGTACGGCATTGCCTTAGCGCCACAAAACTCATCCTGCCAGCATGTTCGGAGGCCCTCGGCTGGTCCACCGGCCTCTCGGCATAATACACGTTACGGACGTGTATGTCGTTTTTTGGGCTTCGCCGCTATAAATTCTGGTTGAGCCGCGCCCCGGCTACCTGGGCACACGCGATGAGAAATCCGGGTTAAGGGCTCGTTCCGAAATAACCTTGCCGAACGCTCCCTTACGGTCGCGGCTCCGATGTGCTCTCTAAAGCTGGCATCGATATTTGGCAATTTTAGCAGCGATATTTGGCAACCCGTTGCATCCACGCCCCAAACACACCACGGGCGAGCCACCTGCGCAGCTCGCCCATTCCGCCCCGCCTTCTAAGTGAGGTCCCCTATCCCGACAGGATAGAGCCCGGGACAGCGAGGCGAACCGGAGGGTGGAATGGGTGGAATGAGGTGCTAAAAATCTCAGATGACGCATTTGGTCGGTTTTCGACCGCCGCCGAGACGGCAATCGAATCAGCAAAAAACTCCAAAGATCGGGTGGTCTGACCAACGGACTCGGACCTGCGATTCATCGATATTTGCCTTCTTGGTTTCCGCGTGGACGAGTAGCACGCGGGTTGTTGTCGTGATCCGCCGGCCCGCCGTCGCATTGCTCTCCATGAAACCCAGCGTTTCCCGCGCCAATTCGCGGAGTTGGCGCGGGTGCGTTTCTCCCCTATCCCATATGATCCCTACGTACGAGACAATAATCTTATGCCCTTAGAAATCGCTTCGGACATCGCGGCATATGGACTTTTTCAGATTGCTTTCGCCGGCCTGGACACGCGGATGTCCCGGTGCCTAGCGAATCTCTGTCGTTGCGAAAATTCCAAGCTTGCATTCGCTGCGTTCCGAAGAAAACCTTTCAGCCAGCGGCTCCGGATGATCCGTAGAGCGGCAAAAGATATTGTTGACGGGGAGGGGAAACCCGACCCAAACTTTAGTGAGGAACTTCGAGAACTGCGGGACGCTTGCGACACGGCCGAGAGTGTGAGCAGGTGGCGGAACGAGAGGATACATGCCGAAGTGCGTTTCGCTGAAAACCGGCCGGTGATGGTAGATGAGACTGGAAGTCGTCTGCATATTGACATTGAGGCTTGTGAAGGGAAGATACGTGAGGCGATTCATGCTGGCGTCGTGATGGAAACAGTCATCCCGCATCTTGTCGCTTACAAAATGGATTTTGAAGAGCTGTTGGACGAGTGAACTAGGCTACCGGGTTCGCGGAAGCGGGGCTTTCGATGGTAGAGAGCCGCGCAAATTCCAATTCTCTCCACCTCCACGACCGCGGCGCCATCTTGGCGGTAACATGAGGTGTATTCGACGATGCCTGGCAAGATCATCCGGCGGTTGAAACCCGAAGAAGAGGAAATTTTCCGCAAGCGCGAGGAGTTGGCGGCCATTCGCGCAACTCTTGCGGAGCGCGAGCTCGAACTAGTGGATCTTCGCAGCCAGCTCGCTGCGTTTGAGGGCCGCTACCTACGGCAGGTGGGCACTCTCTACGCTGAGCTCGACGAATGGCAGGCGCGAATTGCCGAGTTGCAGGCCCGGCTTAATCCTTCTGCCACCTCGAAGGTTCAGGCAGAGGAGGCCCGCGAACAGGCACGCCAGACCTACGAAAACGCCCACGGCGAGGCATCTGAGACTCACGATTTCACCCCGTCGCCCGAACTGAAGGGGATCTACCGTGAGGCCGCGAAACGCATTCATCCCGACTTTGCCACTGATGCCGCCGACCTGGAACGCCGTACCCGATTGATGGCTGCGGCCAACCACGCCTACGAGGCGGGCGACGCTGATGCCCTCCAACGTATTCTTGACGAATATGAGGACGGCGCGGAGGCAGTAACAGGCGAGGGGATTGGCGCCGAGCTGATCCGCATCATCCGACAGATCAGCACGGCCAAAACCCGCGTTTCGGCGATTGAGCAGGAATTAGCTGCCCTGCGCCAAAGCGAAATCGCTCTACTTAAGAAGGAGTCCGAAGAGAGGGAGCGAGAGGGCCGCGACCTGCTGGCTGAACTTGCCAGTGCTGTTCGAGAACAGATTGAGTTGGCCAAGAAGAAACATGAGTTGCTCTCCAAACAAGAGGCGAAGCCGGCGTGACGGATGAATCCCAGCTCCAGGTCAGGCCGAAGGACGGCGATTCGTCGCTGAGCTTCTCGAAAGTACGATCGAGCCTCATCGCTCGGGGCCGTAGGGATGCGGCCATCCTCGCCGGGCTGTCCTCTTCGGAGGCAACGGACCCGCTATCGCGAATTCGCCGGCTTGCAGAGGAAGGAGACGCCGAGGCGCAGTGCGATCTTGGCTTCATGTATGTCGAGGGGCGAGGGGTCCCGCAGGACGACGGCGAAGCACTAAAGTGGTTCCGCTTGGCCGCGGAGCAGGGGCACTCCGAGGCGGTGTTCAGCCTCGGAGTTATGTATCACGAAGGCCAGGGAACCCCGCGGGATTATACGGAAGCCCTGAAGTGGTACCGACTCGCTGCGGAGCAGGGAGATTTCAGGGCTCAGTCCAATCTCAGCTCCATGTACCGCGAAGGTGAGGGAGTCGCGCCGAACTCCTTCGCATGGGCGAATTGGTGGGGACTGGCTATGGAACAGGGTGACCTCACGGCGCAAGGCAATCCGGACTTGATACCGGAACACGCAGACGCTACGGCGCAGAGCAATCCTAGTAGCGAGATGTTGGTGAAGTTCCGTTTGGGCGCGGAGCAGGGGGACTCCTTTTCGCAGCGCTGCCTGGGCTGGATGTATGCCTCGGGGCGTGCGGTCCCACAAGACGACGCCGAAGCGGCGAAGTGGTTTCGCTTGGCCGCCGAGCAGGGGGACCCCGACGCCCAGTGCGATCTCGGCGAAATGTATGCCTCGGGGCGTACGGTCCCTCAAGATTGCGCCGAAGCGGTGAAGTGGTTCCGCTTGGCCGCCGAGCAGGGGCTCCCCGAGGCGCAGTGGCATCTCGGCGAGATGTATGCCGAGGGCCGCGGGGTCGCGCAGAACTATGTTCAGGCGCACGTATGGTTCGACTTGGCCGCCGCTGGGGGTGAGCCCAGAGGCTGGCGAGATCGGAGCATAGTGGCTGAGCGGCTGAGTCCCCCGGAGATTGCTGAAGCGGAGCGGCTTGCCCGTGAGTGGAAACCGATCCACGGGGCGGACGGATGATTTGCCGGGAACGATTGGGGAGTCCCGGCAGCGCTGTTCAATCAGGCAGACAGGGAGGTAGGATTGGGCATGACTCCTATCGAAATCTCGCTCCTTCCTGACGGGAGGTTCACGCTGGCGTCAGATCCGCAGCGTGCGCTGTCAGAAGCTGAATTGCGCACGGAATTGGCGACAATAATCGCGGACCGGAACGGACGCTTTGTTGACGGCATAGTCCATTGGGCCAAGCAGCCGCGATGAAGTGCAAGGGGCTGTGCATAGTTCTTCCGTTTAATTAAGCCGTAGCCGAAGATGCCGAAGAGGAGGCCAGCAGCAAAGAAGCCGGGAGAGAGTAGCCGGCAAATCTTGGCCAATCGAGAGAGAATCCCCGCCAACCCGCCGCCATTAGCAAAGGCCCACTGGCTCGTCAAATTGAAGGGCGCCCGTACCCGCCCATCTGCTTGATTCCCCGTTCGCCCCCACCGCCCGCCGCGCCCGAGCTGCCAAATAGCTCCGCCAACCTCGCCCGCCGATCCTGGCCGATTCAGTCCCCGCGTCCCCTTGATTCGACGCCGTTTGCCGCCGGGTTGCCTTCACCCGCCCCCCGCTGCCCCATCCTGCCATATATCTCTGCTATAACTACTCTCAGAGCCGCGACCGTAAGGGAGCGGTTGCCGGCGATTGAGGAGGTTATTTATTGACAGGCCCTAACGTGCTGTCGTGCCGCTCGGCGACACCGGCCGTATTAGCCGCAGAGCAGGCCGGGTCAGATATTCGTGGATGTAGCCTCGGTGCGCTTCGTCATCCGGAAAGTGCTCGCCGGCCGGGTACGGATATCTGCTCATCCCATGGAAGGGCAGAGGCAGCACCGACTGCGAGAAGGCCGTGTTGGCGTCCGCGTCCTTGGCCCAGCCATCCACCAGCAGCAGGTAGTCGCGTCGCCAGCCGGCGGGCAGCGCGGGCAGGCCGGCCGATGGGAAGAGCATGCGGATCTCGTCGCCCGAGCCTAAGATCACCATGCGATCGTCGAGATCCCGCAACAAGTCCTGCACTTCGCCGTAGCGCGTATAGTTTCCGGGCGTCGGATTCCACATGGAAGTCGAACTGGTGGCCTGGTAATCGAACGATTCCGGCTGCTTGCGTTCGGGGTCGATGGTTGCGCGCGAGAAACCGCGAAAATGCAAATCGGCGGCGGCCATGGGGATTTCCGTAAGACGCGCCGCGGGCGGGGCACTGTTCTCGAACAAGTAGATCTCGTCCCAATAGACGCACAGATTGGTCACGATCCGCACCTCGCGCGATGGGGAGAGGAACTTGCCGGTGAGATCCACCGCCATGGCCTTCGGCTTGCCGGACGGCATCCCCATGTCTTCGATTACGGTCTTCCACTTCCCAGCCGCATCCTTGACCTGAAGATAAGGAAACACCAGGTCGTGATGCGCCTGCGTAGCGGCCAGGAACGTGCTGCCGTCGGCCCAGTCCACCCAGCCGTGGAGCACCAGCACTGCCTTTCCGTCGGGGGCCGCGCCGGCAAAATTCAAATCCAGCGAGTGCAACTCCGCCACGCCCGCATGGTCGCGCTGGAAGGCATCCGGGTAGCGCTGGTCGCGAGCCAGCAGAGACGCGCGCACATCGGTTCCATGGGCATCCCGCGCCGCGGTCGGGTACCTGCGGCGATTCGATCCGTACAAACGGAACTCGGGGAAGGGAGGCGACTTGAACTTCTCATTGGTGACGACCTCCGTGTCCGCCGGATGGTCCAGCGCCAGCAGCTTGATTTGGTCGATATAGGAAACCTCGCGCAGTTCCTCCGTCATGCGGATTTCGTAGGCTCCTTCGCGCGCCTGCAACATGGCGGCGGGGATGGAGACGTATTCGTCATGATCCACCGGGAAGTATTGTCCGTCGCCGGAACTGGCGCCCAGAGGCGCTACGCCTAACACGTCGGTGACGAACTGGAAGCGCCCGCCATTCCAGGTGAAGATCATGGGGCAGGAGCCGGCCAGGCGCGGCGCCTCGTTCACAACCAGCGCGCGGTTGACCGGTTGTTTCATTTCGTTCTGGATCAGGCCATTCGGCCAGGTGATGCGGACGGTGTCCACGCTGGTGTGGCCGCCGAGGCGAAATACCAGGGGCACACCCGCATAGGTCATTTTTTCGTAGCTGGCGCCGGCCTTTACTTCGACTTTGGCATTTACGGAAAGCTTGGCATTCTTGACCCCGGTGAGCGCCACTGTGATCCAGTTACCGTAGGCCGGGGTGACATCGTGAGCCATTACCAGGCTTCCATCATCTTGGATGCGAGCCCAATCCAGCCGCCCAATGCCCGTGAAATCCGCAGCGGCCGAACCGGCAGGGAACGCGTCATGGCCGGGCCGCGGGACGGCTTCGAGGTCACCCGCGCGGTTCAAGAGCCGGCCGCGCGGCTCGAACTCCAGGTCGGTATAGCCATCGTGATTGACGTCGGACGCAACCAGCCCGCCAGCGCCCGGTGGCAGTACATTCAGCGCAACGGCCTGGTAGGCTCCACCCAACCGGTCGCGGTACAGCACGCCGGGTCTGCCGGCGTAAGAGACCACCAGGTCGAACCCCGGTGTATCGGGTTCCAGGTCAAACCGCACGGCATCCAAAGCCCGGCCCGAAACAAAAGGGAACCGCTTTGTTTCATCGCTGAAACCGGCTGCGCCGTTGTTGCGCAACAGGCGGGAATCGTCACCGACCAGAATCAGGTCTTCGTCGTAATCGTGATCGTAATCGATCCACACGGCCTTGCGGAAGGAGCCGGCCGCCAGTTCGGCGTGCTTCACGAACCGGCTTCCGTCGTTGCGGTAGAGCACGGCGCCCTTGCTGGTGACCACGCACAGGTCGGGCAGGCCGTCGTTATCGAAATCGCCGGGCGCGATGAATTGGACGTCGCGCAGATCCTCCAGGCCGGAGTTCGCTGCCAGGGCACCCCCGTTGCGGAACAAGGCGACGCGGCCGGCCGACCAGGCAATGAGGTCGGGCCGTCCATTAGCCCCAAGCAGAGTAGCGACTCCCGACCCTGGCCCGCCGAACCCTTCCGCCAGCTTTTCATCGCGGTATACCGGCGCGGCCAGGGGCGGGGAAGGAGGGGCGTCGATCGGATCGTACAGTTCGGCATACTGGCACCACTCCATGTCTTCCGGAATGGCGGCGCCTTCCTGTTCTTGTTTCAGCTCCTGAAAAACGCGCAACTCTTCGGCCGCCTGAGCGGTGCGGCTGCTCTGCCGGTACAACCCAAAAAGCTGGAAATGGGGCGCCGCCAGCCGTGGGCTGAGGTCGCGTGCGGCTTCGAATTGCCCAATGGCCGCCGGGTTGTCGTCCTTCAGCTTATAAACCGCTCCTAACTGGTAGTGCGCCACCGCTTCATTGGGAACCAGCTTGATCATCTCCTGGAACTGGGCCAGCGCCTTGTCGGTCTCATTCTGCTTTTTGTAAACGATGCCCAGGTTGAACCAGGTATGCGGCAGTTTCGGGTCGCGCTTCTGCACTTTCGCCAACTCGGCGGTGGCGCCTTTTACGTCACCCTGGCGCAGGAGGGCCAGCCCGTAGTTCAGTTGTTCGCGCACCGAATTCGGCGCCAGGGCCAGGGCTTGCCGCAGTTCCTGTACGGCCTCTGGATGAGTCGTGGGGTTTTCGTAAAATGCCTTGCCCAGATTGCGGTGCTGCCAGATGCGGGCGTCGTTCGGATTTTGGCCGAAAACCAACCAGCCTGCGGCGGTCGCACCGGCCAGCAGAACCGTCCCCACAAACGTGCGCAATTTGCTGTGCATCTACCTGACAGTATGCCAGCATTGGCGGGGATGCGCGACAATGACACTTGACTCAGATCCTGACTCTCTCCGCTCGCGAGCAAGCCCGCCTGGTCCGGGAACGCCATATCTCCTCTCGCGAGTTGATCTCCGCCCATCTGGAACGCATCGCCGCGATCAACCCGGTGCTGCACGCCGCCGTGGAGGTGCAAGCCGAGCGTGCGTTAGAGGAAGCCGCCGCGGCCGATCGCGAACTGGCGGCGGGTTCTCCGCGGGGCCCGTTGCACGGCGTGCCGTTCAGCATCAAGGATTCGATTGAGCAGGGCGGCAGCCGCTGCACCGCCGGCACCTGGGGCAGAAGAGACGCACCACCTTCCACTGCCGATGCGACCCTGGTGGAGCGCCTGCGCAATGCCGGCGCCATCCCCATCGCGCGCACCAATCTGCCGGACCTGTTGTTCGCTTTCGAAAGCTCCAACCTGCTGTTCGGGCAGACCAACAATCCCTACGATGTGACGCGAACTTGCGGCGGCAGCAGCGGCGGGGAAGCCGCTCTGATTGCGGCCTGCGGCTCGCCCTTAGGTCTGGGTAGCGATGCCGCCGGTTCCGTCCGCCTGCCCGCGGCGTTCTCGGGGATTGCCGGCATCAAGCCGACCTCGGGCCGCTTGCCGCGCACGGGTCACTTTCCGCCCGCGGGCGGCTGGCTCGAGACCTTATGGCAGATCGGTCCCATGGCCCGGCGGGTGGCGGACCTCATCGAAGCCATGCGGCTGCTCGCCGGTCCCGATGGCATCGATCCCACGGTTCCCGATGTGCCGTTCCGCGATCCTCAACACGTGAAGCTGACCGAATTGCGCGTGGCGTTCTACACCGACAATGGATTCGCCGCGGCGGATGGCGAGGTGTCCGGCGTAGTGCGGGCGGCGGCCGCGGCAATCACCTCCGCGGTGCGCTCGGTGGAGGAATCCCGGCCGGCCTGTCTGGCGGCGGCCTACGATTTGGAGATGAAGCTGATCGGCCCGGATGGCGGCGACGGTATGCGCGCCTATCTGCGCGAACTTGGTTCGAGTGAAGTGCATCCGCTGCTCACCGGCTGGCTGGACAAGCTGGAGCCCTACCGCACGGATTTGGCCGGCCTGGCGCGATACTGGGCCGAGCTTGACGCCTATCGTGCGGAGATGACCTTATTCTTGCGCCACTACGATGTGATTCTTTGCCCGGCTTACATCCATGCCGCGCTGCCTCACGGCGAATCCATCCGCGACGAGAATTTCCGTGGCTTCAGCCACACCATGGCCTTCAACGTGGCGGGATGGCCGGGCGCCGTGGTGCGGTGCGGCGAATCGACCACTGGCCTGCCAATCGCGGTGCAGGTGGTGGCGGCGGCATGGCGCGAAGATATCGCGCTGCGCGTGGCGCTCTGGCTGGAGGAAGCTTTCGGCGGCTGGAAGCCCTCCGCGTTATTTACCGCAGCGCGCTGAGCCCGTGATCCTCGTCGATGAGCACGCGCTGATTGGCGGCCACATTCTTGAACTGTTGTTTGGCGCCGCTGGGCCACACCACTTCCAAGTTGGCGGCCGTATCCGGGCCCAGTCCGAAGGTAAGGGCCAGATCGCTTTGCGAGCAGTAGCTGGAGCCGCTGCGCACCATGTTCCATTGTTTGCCGCCTGAGCTTTCCACGCGAACCACCGCGCCGATCCCATCGCGATTCGATTTCGTACCTGCCAGACGAACGCTCAGCCAATGGTTGCGGTTGCCGCCGTCATTGCGCAGAAGAACCGCCGGTCCGTTGTTGGTGGAGATCAGGACGTCCAGATCGCCGTCGTGGTCGAAATCGGCATAGGCCGCGCCGCGCGCCACTATGGGTTTGGAAAATGCGGGTCCTACCTGGGAACTGACGTTGTCGAAACGGTGATTCCCCAAATTGCGGAATAGCAGCGGGGATTCCTGATAACTCACCTTCGGCTGCACGCGCCCGATCTCGTCGTCGATATGGCCGTTGGCCGCCAGGATGTCCGGATAGCCGTCCAGATCGTAGTCGAAAAAGAATACGCCAAAGCTGAGCGAGAGCAGGCTGCTGCGGCCCACCGCGGAAGAAGGCGCTTCATCCACGAACAGCCCGTTTCCTTCATTGTGGTAAAGGCCCAGCATCTGGTTGGAAAAGTTGCCCACCAGCAGATGGGGCCGGCCGCTGCGGTCGTAATCGGCGGCATCGGCGCCCATGGCTCCGCGAGCCACGCCGTCTTCGCCATAGGCCACTCCGGCGGTCATGCCCTCTTCTTTGAACGTGCCGTTGCCCAGGTTGCGGTAGAGCTTGTTGGGCTGGGTATCGTTGGCCACGAATAGGTCGGGCCACCCATCGTTGTTGTAGTCGAGCACGGTGACGCCAAGTGACTTGCTGGTGGGGTCGCCCAGTCCGGCCTTTTCGGTCACATCTTCAAAGCGGCCGTTACCCAGGTTATGAAACAGGCGCGAGCGGGTACCTTTGTAAGACTCCGGTGTGCAGTACGACTTAGTGGCGCCGTCCAGAGAGCACCACAAATCGCCCTTGGCGGTCCACTGCACGTAGTTGGCGACGAACAGATCCACCTTGCCGTCACGATCATAGTCCAGCCAGGCGGCGCTGGCGCCGAAATTGGCATTTTGAATTCCGGACGCCTGGGTCACGTCTTTAAACTTGCCGTTGCCCTCGTTATGGAAGAGATGGTCGCCATCGAGCGCGGTGATGTAGACGTCTTCGCGGCCGTCGTTATCGTAGTCCGCCACAGCCACGCCCATGCCGTACATTTCCACGTCCAGGCCGCTGCCCGCGGTTACGTCGGTGAAAGTTCCGTTGTGGTTGTTATGGTAGAGCGCGGCCACGGAGCGGCGGCCACGGGGAGTAAACTCCTTGCCATTGATTAGCAGAATGTCCGGCCAGCCGTCTCCGTCGGCATCAAAGAAGGCGCAGCCTGCGCCGAGTGTCTCGGGCAGATACTTCCGCCCGGTGCGCCCGGCGTTGTGGCTGAAATGAATGCCCGCCTGGGCCGTGACGTCGGTAAACTTTACTTCGATGCGAGGCGGGTTATCCGCCATGAGCGCGACCGCCATTAAAGCAACCGCAGCGAGAGAGGCTCGCCAAATGAAGTGACGGAAGCTGGCGGCTGGTGGGGCAGGTTGGCAACCTGCGGCGGGTTGGTAACCCGCCTGCCGGCTTTGGCCAATGGCCGCCCGGCGCCGGCTGCCAACCGGCGCGCAGGATACCATCCTGCCCCACCAAGCCCGGAGGGCGAAAGACAATAGCCCACGGCGCAAGCCGTGGGTCCCGGCCGCCAATTGACCAGCCCCGGAACGGGGCGAAAGATGCACCCGCGCGCGGATTCTTACGCCCCGTTCCGGGGCTAACGCGTCCTGGGCGCAGTTCCCAGTGCTGGCGCACTGGGCTAATCTCTTGCGTCCTTCGGACTTGGGCCGCGCAAGAATCGTCGCGGCCTGCGAAGAAAACGAGGCAAAGTAATACAAAACTCGCACTGCCAGAGCGTACAACGTTCTCATTTTCCCCCCGCGAGCGCCGCGCTCTCATGGTCATGCACGGACTGGCGCTCGTTGTTATCTTCCGGACTAAGCCGCCGCCGTGTTTCGGTGAGCGACTGCGAGGACTCGTCGGCTTTGAACCGGCGGAACAGCTTTTCCTCCCGCTCCGCCGCAGTGCTGTCGCCCAGGCCGCGATAGCAGAGCATGAGGGTGTAGTGCATCTGAACATCTTCCGGATCCACGGCGTTCACCGCCTTCAGGGTGGCCACGGCAGCCGCGTAGTGACGCTGCAGAAACTGGATGCGGGCGATTTGGTTCAGCACCACGCGGTCGCGCGGATATTGCGCCCGCGCCACCGCGAGGGAACGTAGCGCGCCGTCATAATCTCCGTCGGCCTTCTCGACCGCGGCCTGGAAGAACATGGCGCGGCCGAGCTGCGGGCGGATGGCGAGGGCTTTCGCCAGATACGGCTTGGCGGCCTCGGTCTCGCCCTCCTGAATCAGCGTGCGAGCCACGTTGAGCCAGCCGTCGGCGTATCCGGGCTCAGCCTCGGTCACTCGCTGGAAGGCATACTCGGCGCCCTTCAGATCGCCCTGGAGCAACAGCCCGATGCCCCAATCGTTCCAGCGCTCGCGATCCTGTTTGCGCACTACCGGCGTCCAGTCCGGCTGGCCCAGGGCCACCGTGGCGTGCGCTTCCGCCAGGGTCACAATCGGCAGATCGGGAATACGCCCGCGAATTTTTCCGGCGACGTTCGCCGGAATGGATGCCGGCTGAAAGCTGTACTCCAGACCGTTGACGTCCTTGCTCAGCAGGGCCGGATCCTGTCCGGGCTTGGGCACGCCGGCATAGGCAAACTGCGTGTAATACCATGAGAACTTGCGGTAGTTCAGCCTGGCGGTGAGGTGAATAGGGCCCTTGGCGTTCCGCGGTGTCTTCACCAGGTAATGCGCCACGTCAGCCGCACCCGGCGGGATCAGCCTCACATAGAGCAGGCTGCGGGATTGCCACGCATTGCGTTTGTCGATGGGGTTTCCGGCGCCGTCCAGTTGCAGGGAGCGATAGAAATGCGCGCCCGCGTCCACCGGACCCTTGCCATCGTCTTCCACCTTGCCGCTCCAGAAGAGGACGCGGCCATCGTCATCCTTGGCCTGCAATTCCAGCCATGTATCGAATGCATCCACCGTTCCGGCCGGAAAGAAATGGCCGATCTTGCGGGTTCGCACCACCACGTCCACGCGGGCGGTAGAGCCGGCTTCGAGGCGCGTCTCGGCGGAGCCGACCGGCGCCGACAGCTTCCCGACCTCCCGGACCACCGCGGGCGCCGATTGTTCCGCCTCCTCTCCCACGGCGAACGTCGAATTGGCTTGAACGCTGTCGCTGCGCCGCATCATGGTGGTCTGTCCCCTGGTGGAATCCACCGGCGACACCGCGAAGATATCCACCGTGATGAAGCCCGACTGGAGAAACTTCTCGGTGGCCTGCAGTTGCTCGCGGTCCTGTTCGACGTATGGTACGGCCGTGTTGGCCGCGGCGAAGCGGTGCGAATGAATCTTGCCCTGGCGATTGCCGGCGTCGTTCGAAGCCACCAGCGGCATGTGGCAATCGGCGCAGGCCATGGATTGGTCGGGGTAGTAGAACGAGCGGGCGCCCTGGCCGGACACGCCGCTGGCCTGCCAATTGTCGTAATCGTTGAACCCGCGAAACCAGCGGTAGTTGTTCACCGGCACATCCAGGTGCACCTTGTGGCAGGCCGCGCAGAACTCGGCATCGCGCATGAACGGTTTCATGAAGGTCTGCCGGTGGGGCTGCGGATTGAGGTAGGTCAGAAAGGAAGCGATCGCCCGCACCGGCCGGCTGTGGCTGGAAGCCAGTTGATGCAGAGGAGGGTATTCCACCGCGAAATCGGCGTTGCCCATGGTGCTTCCTACGTGCACGATGGCATGGCAGGACATGCAGCCCAGGCCCGCCTGCGCCTCCGGAGTATCGATTTGTTCGGAGATGGGCCGATCGAAACGGCCGTTAAAAAACACCGCGTGATCGTGGCATCCGGCACACCACTTGCTGCCGCGCGTTCCCGTCACGCTCTGCATGTATTCGATGGATTTTCGATAGAACTGGTTGTTGAACGATGCCATATGGTGCATCGAACTCTTCCACTGTTCGTAAATATTCTTGTGACACTCACCGCAGGTTTGGGAATCCATGAAGAAATTCGAGGGAATGATCTGCCCGGTGGTGGTGCGCGCGGAGGACGGGGCAAAAGGCGAATGCGCGCCGAGTCCCTCCTCATCCATGGAAAGCGGGGGAGATGGCGGGTTCACGATGCGGTCATTCGGGTCGGGATGAACGCGGTTCCACACGGCCGCCGATACCGGCAGCAGCACGGCGATGAGGCAGGCCGGAGCCGCGAAGGGAATCCGTCGCCGGACACGAATCGTCACCAACACTGCCGCGGCCGCTCCCAGGCAGATGTGCAGCCACAGAATACCGCGATGGTCGAATGTGTTGCCCTTCGCCAGGAGGAACGCGGCCACCAGACCGGCCGCCAGAAACGCCCCGCTTTCCAATGGATATCGCTTCACGGCCCACGCCGCCGCCACCATGAGCAGCAGACCCACGGCCAGGTGTGCCACCACATTCCCCATGTAGAACAGAGAGGCGGCCGGGTACGCCGCAAGGTAGCCGCTATTGATCAGGAGGAACACAAATAAAGCGGCTGCGATACGGGTTTTCATGTTAGGCTCCGCGTGAGCATGTAGCAGAACAGACCGCTACCCAGTAACGTTTTGAGGGACGTGAGGGGAGCATACTATGAGCGGCGGGCGACGGCAATAATGGAAAGGCACTAGTTCTCTGACCGGCTGGTTTGGTGCCTTCCCGCAAGCCCTTGCTCACCCTGATGGCCCCGATACGAGCCGCGACCGTGAGGGAGCGGTTTCCCGGACAAGAACAACACCATGCGGTCACGGCACTAGCTGCCTGACCGCGAGGAAACATTCGCCGGACAGGCACCGCTTCCTCCTGCTCGCGGCTCGCACCTAGCGACGGCCCTTGGCGTGCTTCGTCAACCCGCACACAAATCCACAAAGGAGAATCTTAGTGCCATACATTACCGTCGGGAAGGAAAACTCCGGCAACATCGATCTCTACTATGAGGACCACGGCTCGGGTAAGCCGGTTGTGCTTATCCACGGATATCCGTTGAGCGGTGCTTCCTGGGAGAAGCAGATCGCGGCGCTTCTGGCCGCGGGTTACCGCGCGATCACCTATGACCGCAGAGGATTCGGCAAGTCCAGCCAGCCAACAACCGGCTACAACTACGACACCTTCGCCGAGGATTTGCACAAACTCGTGACGCAGTTCGAACTAAGTGATTTCGCGCTGGCCGGTTTCTCCATGGGAGGCGGCGAAGTGGCACGCTACTTTGGGAAATATGGATCGAAGGGCGTGAGCAAGGCGGTGTTCATCTCGGCGGTCCCACCCTTCCTGCTGAAGACGCCGGAAAACCCGGAGGGTGTGGACGGCAGTGTCTTCGAAGGGATACAGAAGGCCGTCGCCGCAGACCGTTACGCATTCTTCGCGGAGTTTTTCAAGAATTTCTACAATACGGATCTCCTGCTGGGGAAGCGTGTCAGCGAACAGACCGTTCAGGCGAGCTGGAACATCGCAGCCGGCGCCTCTGCCATGGCGTGTCTGGCTTGCGTGCCGACCTGGTATGAGGACTTCCGCCAGGACCTGACCCGCGTCGATGTGCCCACATTGGTCATTCAAGGGGATGCGGACCGGATTTTGCCCATCAGTGCCTCGGGACTCCGGACCGCCAGACTGATCAAGGACGCCCGCTTATTGGTGGTGAAGGATGGGCCGCACTGCATCACCTGGACCCACGCGGACGAAGTGAACCGCGAGCTGGTGAACTTTCTTGGGGCAGGCAAAGGGCTCCGCCCTGGGGTGTAGGAGTTAGAAGTTAGAATGCTCGGCCCTGCAAGTTGTGGTGGGTATAATGGCAACGACCATTCGGCGAGGTCCGCTTCAGGGGGCCGTCTCCGAGCGGCACCCCCAATCTTGGTGAGTCGCGCTTACCTCGACGAGGTGGCCCTTTGCCCTTTAACCTGCAGCTCGTTCACCACCTGCTGCACATTAGGAACCTTGGAAGCTACCCGCTCTGCGCGCGCGCGGTTCGATTGAGACTTGACCTCACCAGTCAGTGTGACGACCTGATTCTTGACAGTGTATTTTACACTCTCGTGAAGCTTGTCATAAATGAGAGCCGCATCCAGGTTGCTCTCGATGCCCTTGTCCAGGTCCGAGTTCACGGCTTTTGCCGCACTCTCGGCGCCCGGCGGAAGCACCGCAATCTGGTTCGCCACAACTTGGGCCCTCGCGAGGGACCTGGCGATGGATTCGGCTCGCGACTTGTCATCGTCTGCTGCCACGTGTCCGCCCAAGGTCACCACGCCCTTGTCACGATCCTGACTTAAAGAGACATCTTTGAGGCCGGCCTGATCCAGCGATGTGCGGATGCTTGCAGAAACATCAGGTGCTTGCCTGGAGGCCGTTGAGCACCCTGCCAGAGTCCCAACGACCACCACCGCCAGCAAGGATAAGCACGGTTTGAACATTTTCATATTTCTCCCTTAATTGCCAACTAGCTGCCTGACCGCGGGTAACATTCGCCCTGCGGCGCCGCTCCCTCACGGTCGCGGCTCGCATATCACGACGGATCTTTTCCCCGCGTGGCTTGGACGCCCTTCAGAATCGCAAGGCCCAAGAGTACGATTGCACCCACCGCAATCCAGTGCGCGGCGACGTGAAGGATCACGGCTCCATAAATTAGCCCGCCAATCAATATCAAGAAGCCTACGATGTAAATCCCAAATTTACATTTCAGTTCCTTCTTCGCGCCTGCGTCTCACTTCGCGATCAAGTCACATGGCCCGCGCGGGTCTTCCCGGTCCCGTGCAGTGCAGGTGAGGGCCCAAAGTCGATGTATGCGAACACAAGGTGGAAACCTGAGGGTCCCGCAAGTGGTTATATGCAAGTCCTGCCGTCGATCAGGCAAGTGCTGCAGATCAGAAGAGCAAAGAGGGCCGAACTCCGGCGCGCCCGGTCCCGTCCAAACCAGCCGATTTCGGATGCCTGCCGAGAATGCCCCTCCGGCCGAGGATTGGGTGCCGGATTGCAAGGGCAGGAGGTGCTTGATAAAGCGGGCGGGAAAGTACAAAGGAGAATACATATGAAACCGAGCACGACGGATCAGATCCAAGGCAACGTCCATGAAATAAAAGGTAAAGTCAAAGAGAAGGCGGGACAGGCCACGAACAACCCCGACCTGGTAGCCGAGGGTCAAAACGAAAACCTCGCCGGCAAGGTCCAAAAGAAAGTCGGCCAGATTGAAAAGGTGTTCGAGAAGTAAATAGACCCGGCCCCTGGGCAACGCACAGTGTATCGCTGCCTCTCATCGCAGGCGCAGTGGCGCTCATGGCGAAGAAATCAGTTCAGCCCAGCGGGCCGCGAGCTGGAATTTAAGAACAAGGGAGATCCACAATGTTGATACTACTTATCATTTTGTTGGTGGTTTTAGGCGGCGGCGGGGGGTACTATGGCCACAGCCGGTGGGGTTATGGTGGCGGCGCCGGTATCGGGCTAGGCACCATACTACTGATCCTCTTAATAGCCTACATGCTGGGCCTGTTCCACTAAGGTTGCGCCCGCCACTCCGTATTCTCCGAGAAAAGACCTGCTGACTATCCATCTCCTGATATGAGCAGGAAGGTGGCAAGGGGTTAGGTAGCGGGTCCCGCGCAAAGTCAACGGCGGGGCTCGGCTACTTCGGTGCGCTCGGAGTGTCTGCACGGATCTCGCCGAAGAACGGGGTGCGCTGCTGCTGCACGCACTCGGCAGCGTAAAGGTACATGGCAGCCGACCAGGTTTGCCAGTCCCGCCCGCTGGGCTGTCCGGTCTGCGCCTTGATCCACTCGTTGAAACCCCACTCCGCTTGGTTTTCGTGCCACGGCTTGACCAGTTCGGTCAAGGCCAACAGCTTCCGCCTCGCCAGCCCCATCCGCCCCGCCGTTACGCAGGCCGCCACATAGAAGCCGCAGACAAACGGCCAGACGCCCCCGTTGTGATACTCCCCGGGCCGGTTAAATCGCTCGTATCGCGGGTGCCAGTCGGCATCGTGGGGCAGGATATACGGGAACAAACAGGGCGGCAAATCCACGGCCAGATCTCCCCGCTTCCGCATTTGCTCGCACTCGGCCTCAACCCATGCCACCAGGTTTCGTCCCCGGTCAGGCGAAGCAATTCCAGTCAGGATCGCCAGGCTGTTGCCCAGCAGGTCGAAACGGTCGCTGTTCAGGAGTTTATAGGAATAGAGTGCATAATACGGCTTGGATGGCACTACCAGACCCTCGTGCTCATGGGGGTTCTTGGCCTGACCACGGACCTCCAGACGGTTCATCAACTGGCGCAGTTGACCGGCGGACTCGTGCTCGCCATAGAGCGTAAGATACGCGTAAACCAGCGTATTCACGTACAGCCCATAACCCATCACCCACTGCTCGTCACGCCAGTCGCTGGTCGGTAACTGGGAGACCATCACCATGTCGTCAGGGCTCTGGTACTGCATCCACTTCAGGGCGTTCTGCGCTGCCTCGCTGAGGAACTCCGGCTGCTTGGCCGATTTCCTGTACAGTGCCAGGCCAAAGAGGAACAGCGGCGTCGTATCGCTCGCGCCACGGTCGGCAGGATCGTGGGCGAGTGATGGGATGTGGCCGCGCGGCGTTTGATTGGCTGCCAGGGCCACCAGTGTGCGCCGCAGCGCGTCCGCAAGCTCCGGGTTGCCGGTGGCCAGAAAGCCCAGGGCTGAAATCATGAGGTCCCGCGTGTAAGGCTCCGGGTATCCCCACCCGGCGGTCCGGGGCAGTCCTTGAAATGGCCCCCGCGCGTTATGCAGCAGGACGCGGAGGGCCGCCTCTTTGGCCTGCTCGATGGCGGCAAGCGACTTTTCGTCCATCGGCATAGCCACCCTACTGAATTCCCAATCGGTCGGACACGATCTTCACGAAACGCCTGGCTACCTGGCGATNNTGTTTTCGGCCCGCTTCGCCCATGCGCCGCCGCAGACCGCCGTCTTGCATCAGCGTCAGCAAGTACCTGGCGATGTCGGGCACGCTGGCCAGGTATTCCGCCGTCCGCGGGTTGGGAAACACGATGCGATGGGTATCGTCGATCCCGTGGCCTTCCCCGAATACGGCCTCACCGATCTTCCTCTCCTCCGCCACTTCCGCCAGGAATGCCGTTTCACCGTGGATCATGGTGTCGAGAAATGCCATCGCGCGGATCGCGATCACCGGCTTCGCGCAAGCGTTAGCCTCCACCTGAATCATTCCGAAACCCTCCAGACGCGACGGTGCGGCATAGATGTCGCAGGCGGCCAACAAGTAAGGCATGAAATTGTGCGAGACCACGTTGGTGGAGTAGATGACCTTCTTGTCGATGCCCAACTTTGCCGCCAGTTGGAGGTCGATCAGATTCTGTTCGACCGTGCGGGGCTGAGGCCAGACTTTGCAGACATATCTCCACTCGGGCGCCTCGGCATCAATCAGCGCCAGCGCCTGCATCACCGCCTGGGCGCCCTTGGAGGTCGCGTCGCCGCCGACGGTAAGGATCATGATCTGGTCATCAGCCACTCCCAAAGCCTCGCGGATCGAGCGGACCTTCAGGTCGTCGCTGCTGCGCGGCGCGAAGCGGTCCGTATCGCAACCCACCGGCAGCACCTCGATGTTGTCCCCCTGGATGCCATCCCTGATATAAGTCTCCTTCACCCAGTTGGAGGTGACCAGGATCAGCGGCAGAGCGTTCAGCAGATCCTGGTGTGCCGCGACATAACCATCGGCCACCAGCCATGGCACGGTCTTCATCCCAAACTGCTGCGGGTGCAGGACCAGGTGCGGAAGATGGCCCCAGAACCCTATACCGACCACCACGTCCGGCTGGAACCAGCGGTAGTACCATTCCTTTTCCAGGGGCGATTCGAAATGTACCGGGTAGACCTCCACGCCGATTTCGCGCAGGCCCTTGCACAATAGCTGACCCTGCGTGGCCAGGCCGGCGGCCGATGGCGGGTATTCCGTCAAGACAAGCACTTTCACGATGGTTGCTCCCGGGGTGCCGCGCGCTTTACCGCTGCTGGTGCCGAGTCAAAGCACCAGAACCCTTCTTCTCGCGGAGTGGTCCGTGTTTCCCAACTGTCGGGCCCAAACCCGTAAAGATCCGTAATCAGCCGGCGCTTTTCGAGCCAGACGTTGTCGGCCAACACGTCCCGCAGATCGGCATCGGCGCGGACCCGAGGCAAGTACGCCCGGCCCCCGTCTTCGTAAGCAAACAGCCACAATCGCCTGGTATCGATACCGCCCGATCGCCAAAGCTCAACGACGGTCCGGCAGCACTCCGCATGCCGGCGGTGCCATGTGTACTCGCCGTTCGGGCCGTGGGTCAAGATCAGGTTGTAACTGGCTCCAGCCAGTAGCCGGGAGATGGTTTCCTGAACCTGCCCGACCTCGAGCGGCGCCTGATCTGGTCCATCATCCATATCCGCCATCTCACCCTCCGCCCCCAATCGCTGCAAGACCTGGCGAAACTTTGGCGCGCGGTCCGGATCCCCTGCTCTGCATAAGGTCACGATGCGCCAAAGAAACTCCGGATGGGTCAGTATGTAGCCGCCGCACCAGAGCGTCTCGTCGTCCGGATGGGCGACCACAACAGCCGCCCGGGGCCGAGGGTCTGACCTTGCCTCATCAAGCGGGATGGGGGTCATTTTCTGTGGGCGCTCTCGATCGGTAAGCACTAAGCACGCGTTCTGCCAACGTCCCGGTTCGGCCCCGAAGAGACGGGACCGCAGAAAAGGCACACGGCCAAGTGCAGACATTGCCTCCGATCATGCAATTTTCGCTGTTCTAGCACGTGGTCGCCCGGCCTGTCCGCCTGTCGATCGTAATGGTGACAAACGTGCCCTACGTTTGCGGTTGGGGCATGCACAGGCAAACCATCCCAGACTTTGGAGGAACATCTTGACCACTTTAAAGACAGTAACGGAAACAGCGTCGGAGCTTGGCAAAGAGGCCAAAGAGTCAATCGACGAGTTGGTCCGGTCCGCCGGCAGGAAACTGGATGAGGCGCGAGATGAAACCGGGGGCGCGCTCCATGCGGCTGCCTCCTCCGTTCGCACGACAGGACGCCAGGGTTCCGAGGCGATCGACAACCTCGCGACCGGCACAGCGGATCGGCTGGATGCTACGGCATCATACATCGAAGATCATGACCTGAGAGATGCATTCACTGGCTTGCGGAGGTTTGCTCGCCGGCATCTGACAGGCTGTGTGTTGGCTGCGGTCGCAATCGGCTTTCTGGCCGGATCCGCCTTAAGCCGGGCGACACACTCGTGCGAAAGAGCACCTGAAGGCTCCTAACATGTTGGGGTGGCCGATTTAGGTTCCAGCCATTGGCGGCTTTTCGATGCGCAGGTATTCCACGTTCGAGGTGGCGATCATGCCGGTATCCATCATCTCCTCGACCTCGGGAATCAGCCGTCCCAGGTTTTCCGGCGTATCCACAATCGTGACGACAATGGGCTGATCCTTCCTGATGAGGTGATGGCGGTGGATTTCCGCCGTCTCGCCGTATCCTTCAAGGCCGCGAAATACGGTGGCGCCGGCGATCTTCAGTTCCTTGCAGCGATTCACGATGGCTTCGTACAACGGTTTCCCGTTGTACCGGTCGCTCTCGCCGAAATGCAGGCGGAGTAGTTTGGCGTTCTTAACCGTTCGCATGCGATGACTCCGCTGCCGGGCGGCTATGCACCAGGCGAATCACATCCACATCGGAAAGCACGATGATTCCGTCCTGCATCATCGATTCAATCTCGTCGATAGCCTTGGTCACCTTCTCCTCCGTGTCCACAACCGAAATCATGACCGGCAGATCGCGCGAGAACGGAAGCCGCCCGCTCTTATGCGTGTGACCCTTCGCTCCGTACCCCAGAATGCCCCGGTACACCGTTGCCCCGGCAATATCCATCAGGCGCAAACGCTTGACCATCGCCTCATAAAGCGGTTCACCCTGCCACTTGTCCGACTCGCCCATGTAGATACGCATCAAGCGGGCAGTGCCCCTGGTTTCCGTATGAGGCCCCTTCGGCGGCGATGGGCGTTCCTTGCTGGCAACTTTGACAACATTCGTATCCTGGACTTCAATGACACCATCGGTAACCATGTCGTAGAGCGTCGGCATAAGCTCATCGACTTTCCCGGCGGATTCGATGAACTCGATGCGAATTGGCAGGTGCTCGGTGAGTACCTCGATCTTGGTTGTGTGCATTACCTGGTGGGCGCCGAAACCGGCCATCGCGCGCGTGGCGGTAGCGCCGGAGACCCCTTTGTGGAGCAGGAACGTCAGAATGGCGTCACATAGCGACCCAAAGTGGTGCTGCGTGTCCTCATTGACGAAAATCGTGACCTTCTTTGCCGTGCCCTTCTGGAGCATACCAACTCCTCCCGCTGTATTACACCAGCTCAGTTTCTTCGACCGCTGCGAAGATTTCATGCCCTCGTGGGACAGGCCATCGCCTTCTGTGGCCTGTCATGCCTCGGCAAAGCGCGCCAGCCCGACAGACGACAAAAACCGATCGTCTGTCCCACTCCTTGTGGGGCGGCCAATCCTGGCCGCAGCCGCCTTTAGGCGGCCCTCTCCCGTTGTAGAACTGTCCATCCGTTTCTTGGACGCTGCCCTAGTATAATGCTCGCACCAACGCCTAGCATCCGTGCCGCATCAACTCCCGGCCCCCCCAGACAGAGATTTCCGCGCCTTCTCAAGCCGTTCCAGATCCGCGCGGAGTTGCGGCGCTCGTTCATTGCTGCTGCTCTCAACCAGCCGTTCCACCGTGCCCATCAATTCATCCAGGCGTCGCCGGGCTTCCTTCTCGACACCCCACAGCGCGCTATTGATGCTCTCTTCCCACTGCGTGCTGAACCGGCTGAGGTTCTGATAAACCAAGTAGGCGATGGTGCGCGCGAAATGGCGGTGAACGGCCGCCTTGATCATCCAAACCGGCAGGACGGGCGACAGCAGTTCCCAGTTCCTGTCGAACACTCGTCCGACTCTGATATCGGGGGTACCGGGCTCGACGACATGGATCTCGGTTTCGGTGGTGCGCAACGGCACGCCGAACGCCCGCATGGTGCGATCGGACAAGCGATCCCGAAATTGTTGAAGCGCGCGGAATGCCTGCTTCTGTACTTTGTGCAAAGGCGCCAGAAAGGAACTGCGTTCCCGGACGGAAAGCGCGGTAAGCTCGTCGCGCAAGGCGGTCGCCAGCCAGTCTTCGAACGAGCGAAGCATCACGCCAAGGCTCCTGGTCCATTTCGGAAATTCGCTTTCGAAGGCTTCGAGCAGCGCGCGCTCCAGATCGTTCTGGTGCGTCTCAAGTCGATTGCCGACCATCGACCGCGTTCCAGCCGCGGCATGTTGCACCACCAGCCCGACTGACGACTTCACTTCGCCGGCGATTTCCTTCTCGCCGATGACCTGCCGCTTCAGCGCCTGGCGCTCCGACTCGACCATTTCAGCCGACTTGAGACTCAGGGCCAGGTAGTCCCCGCATTCCCGCAGCAGAGTGTCCATTTTCCGGCAGAGGATGGATTCGCGCTCTTCGGCGAAGCGCGCCAGTGTTCCGCCGACAACCTCGGCTTCCAGCGCCTCACGGAACCGCTCAAACCCTGGCTTCGTGGAATACGGGAAGACCTGCGGAGTTCCGGGAAAATTCCTGGCGAGTTGAGCGCGTACGAACTCGACCACTTCCGCCAGCTCCTGTTCGCTCAGCAGGTCGGCCTTGGTGAGCAGTACGCGGACCTTCGGCGTGTACTGGTAAAGACTCTTCAGCAGGTCGATGTCACGCTGCGAAAGGGGCGGGTCCACGCTGACCGCCACCAGCGCCAGTCCCACATTCGGCAGCCAGTCCAACGATGTTCGCGTGTTGTGAGATAGCGCGCTCTCCAGACCGGGCGTATCGACGAACTTCAGGCCGCGAAACCGCCGCAACTCCGGCAACTCCACGCTAATCAGGTCGACTTGCCTGGCGTTCTCCGGATTCTCTTTCTCGGAGATGTAGTCGCCGATCTGGTCGAGCGGAACCTCGGGGTCGCGGCCATCCCGATGATGGACTCGCGCCTCAACGCGCGAGCCGTAGCGGAGTTCCGTGACCACGGCCGTAACCGGCACGACACCCACTGGAAGGATGCTGCGTCCGATGAAATGGTTTAGGAAACTGCTCTTGCCGGCCTTGCATCGTCCCAGCACGGCGACACTGATCTCGTCCTGTCCTGCCGATGCGCGCGCGCTCGCGAGCAAGCCGGAGAGCGCCGAAATCCCGTACCGCGCCGCCACATCCGCTGCCAGGAGCAGCGCCGACTGTAACGGTGAGTTGGCGGGCATTCGGGTGGATGGCTGGCGGGGGTGGGTGGAACGCCCGGTGCCATTGGGTTCGGGGTGGACATCTTCCGTCTTCAGAATCATCGCTCTTTCCGAGTAGCTACTTGACCACCAGCACGTTGCAGCGCACGGTGCTTGTCAGGTTGTGGGCCGTGCCTCCCCAGATATGCTCGTAGATTCGGGAGTGTCCCGTGAAACCGATGACCAGCAGATCGATGGCGTTCTCGCGCACGAAATCGCCAATCACCTTGACGGCATGGCCGGGCACAATCACCGTCTTCAGGTCCACGGAGCGCAGCGCCGCGCGCGCCCGGCACTGCTCGGCAAGCTGCCCGAAGTAGCTGTCGGCGCGATCCATCTCTTCGCGTAGCTCGTCGATCACCTCGGCGTGGCGGGGGATCTCCTCCTCCACGCAAATCAGGCAAAGACGCGCGCCAACCCGCGCTGCGAGTTCGACGGCGAAATCGAACGCCTTGCGGGCGCTATCGGAGCCGTCGTGTGCAATCAGGATTTGCTCGATCATATTATTTACCGGCGCCGGCATCTTCGGCCATCCTGGTCTCTGCCTTCGGTAGCAGGTGTTTGGGCATAAACCAGGCGTTGGCGATCGCCGTCGGTATCACGGCGCTGGCGATCACGGTTGCCACCACATAAGAATACTGCGCCCCGGTGATGATCTGGTGATTGAGGCCGAACAGGGCCGAGATGGTGCCAAACGTCAGTCCGGTGGACATCAACAGAGAGTAATACAACCCCTGGTGCCCTTCATGATTGAAAGCCCGCACGGTGGGGACCAGCGGGACCATTTTGCTCACCATCTTGGCCGCGAACAGCGCTAGAAAAGCGAGCGGTGTGGCCATGAGCGCCGGCACGGAGACCAGCGATCCCGCGCGAATGAAGTAGAAGGGCGTCAGCAGTCCAAAGGTCAAAGTGCGCAGACGCCGGATCAGAATGTGATCCTTTCCTACCGTTCCGGCCAACACGATTCCGATGATGTAGGCCGGCAGCACGGCCTCGCTGCCCGCCCACGCCGCTAAACCGCCCATGCCGAACAGCAGAAACAGAATGTACTTTGTTTCGATCTCCGAAACGCGCCCCCCGTATTTCTGAAAGAACCATGGAGTGACAAACGGCAGCGCTCCGAATACCACCACACTCGCCACTACAAAGATCAATGTCCGAATCGTGAACGGCGCGAAGATCAGCCCCAGCGCGATTACGGTTCCGAGATCGTTCACAAAACAAGCCGCGAGAATGCCTTTGCCGAAGTCGGTCCGGTTCAAGCCGAATTCCAGCATGACGGAATACACCACGGCAATCGAAGTGGTGGACAGGGCGACTCCGGCCAACCAGCTTGCCGGAATGGACCACCGCAACACGAAGTGCGCCACGGCCGCGGCTCCCAGAAATGGCGCGAAAAAGCCGACCAATCCCACCACCATGGCTTCTTTCCATTTCGTGCGGAATATGCCGGGATCGAGCTCCGCCCCAGCCAGAAACGTGAGCACAATCGCCCCCGTTCCAGCCAGGAAGCTGACCCAGGCCGACTTCGCGCCCAGCACTTCCGTGCCGATCAGCGCGCCGATGGCGAGCTGCGCCACCGTGCCAACTACGATCTCCGAGAGCGCCGTCGAGATCCTGAACCAAATTGAAAGCAGCGTCGCGATCAACGCAAGGATCAGCCACAGCGCCGCTTGAAACCAGACCTGTTCCATGCCGGTCTCCGATATTCAAATTTAGCTGTATAGGGATTCGGCCTGGAAGCCCCTACAGCAATTCTTGCCGCAGGAGTCATTGGCCGCTTAAGAGCGGCGGTTTGGCGAACTCCACCGCCTAATCAGAGAATACAGCAAACGGCGGAACGCTGCAACAATATTCAAATCGACCCCCTGTTCCCTCCGCGTTGCCCTGACCGGTGCTGTGAGTTATAGTCGAGCTTCGAAACCATGGGTGATGGAGCGTCACCTTTGACCGGTCCGGGCAGCCGGTTCTGATAGCTCCTGCCGTCTGGTAGGAGCTTCTTCATTTTCAGGTCTAAATTTTGTTCTCATTCGCAAGGCACAAGGAGTCATAGATGACCAAAATCGTAAATGTTGTAGGTCGTGAGATCCTCGATTCTCGCGGCAATCCCACAGTTGAGGCCGAGGTTTGGCTCGATGGAGGCGCGGTCGGCGTTGCGGCTGTTCCTTCGGGAGCATCGACGGGAGAAAAGGAAGCTGTCGAATTGCGTGACGGCGATAAAAAGCGGTATGGCGGGAAGGGCGTCAAGCAGGCCGTAGGCCATGTTGCAAAGGAGCTGGCCGCGGCCGTCGCAGGCAAGGACGCTACCAACCAGCGTGCCGTCGATCAAGCCATGATTGACGCCGATGGGACGCCCAACAAAGCAAAACTGGGAGCCAACGCGATCCTCGCCGTTTCCATGGCCGCCGCCCGCGCCGCGGCCAGCGCTCACTCGCTGCCTCTGTTCCGGTATCTTGGCGGCGCCAACGCCTGCACACTTCCCGTGCCCTGCATGAACGTACTCAACGGCGGCAAGCACGCCGACAACACCGTCGATTTCCAGGAGTTCATGATCGCGCCACACAACGCGCCGTCATTTGCCGAGGCCATCCGCATGGGCATGGAGACCTTCCACACACTCAAGCAGGTGCTGAAAGGCAAAGGATACAGCACCGCCGTGGGTGATGAAGGAGGCTTCGCTCCCGATCTGAAATCCAACGACGAAGCGGTCGAGCTGATTCTGGAAGCGATCTCGAAAGCCGGCTACAAGCCGTCTACCGATATCTCGATTTGCCTCGACCCGGCCGCTAGTGAAATGTGGGACGACGGGAAGTACGTGCTCTTCAAATCCACCAGGAAGGCCATCACCTCCGACGAGCTCATCAAAATCTGGGAGTCATGGGTAAACCAATACCCCATCGTGCTCCTCGAGGATGGCATGGGGGAAAACGACTGGGACGGCTGGCGGAATCTGACCGTTGCTCTCGGAAGCAAGATCGAACTGGTGGGAGACGATATCTTCTGCACCAATCCCAAGATCCTGCAAGAAGGAATCGACAAAGGAATCGGAAACGCCATCCTCATCAAGTTGAACCAGATCGGTACGGTGACGGAAACGCTGGACACGATGGAACTGGCGGGGCGCAATGGCTACCGGTGCTTCGTCTCCCACAGATCGGGCGAAACCGAGGACACCTTTATTGCGGATCTGACGGTGGCGACCGGCGCGGGTCACATCAAGACTGGTTCGGGCTGTCGAAGCGAGCGCGTAGCGAAATTCAACCAGTTCCTGCGGATTGAGGAGCGGCTGCACGGGCACTCGTGCTTCGCCGGCCGTGCCGCCTTCCGGCGCTGAGTCGGCGGGGTTGGTGGGGCAGGATGGTATCCTGCGCGCCGGTTGGCAACCGGCGCCGGGCGGCCATTTGCAAACACCGGCAGGCGGGTTACCAACCCGCCGCAGGTTGCCAACCTGCCCCACAAGCCGGCGCCTTTCGTCACTGAAGTGAGCGAGCCTCTATAGTGATGAACGGCATCCGGCGCGGGAGCGAATCGAGCCGGATGCCGAGTTTCACTTCAACCCACAAGTCAGGTCGCGTAGGAACCGGCGGCGCGGGCTGCCAGCGCCGGTACCGGAAGGGCAACAGTTTCAACTTCAGGAGGTTCCGACAACAGAAACTCGAACGTAACCTTCTGGCCGGTCTCGGTAAGCCAGTCTTCGCCGCAGCGCCTCAATTCCAAGGTATCCGCAAAGCCGGCTACGGCAACGCGCGCGCGCTTCCGGTCCATCGACAGCATCACCGCTTCCACCATTACTCCGGCCGCAAACTCGATCAGTAGGTACATGGTGAACCTCCCCTCTGGTTAACTTGAGGATGCCCCCAAAACGGAAACAATGCAATGTTGACTTTAGTTATGGATCGAGAAATCCAGTACTAGCCGATGGATTCCGGCGGGAAACTCCATCCCATATTCATGGGTGCCCGCGCGGTCATCGCCACGTATGGGAAAATGGCTGTTAGTGATCGTACTCGACGGCATCCTCTATGCGGCCGCCTTCGTCGGCGCCGGCGCCATCGTCGCCTGGCTGGCGGGACCGGTCTGCGCGCTTCCCGCGTGGATCCTCGCTCTGTTCTGCCTCTATTTCTTCCGCGATCCCGATCGCGCCATCCCCGCCGGCCCCGTGGCCGTTTCTCCGGCCGACGGCAAAGTGGTTGCCGTGAAGGCGGAAAGCCCCTCGCTTCTCCGCGTCAGCATCTTTCTCAATATCTTCGATGTCCACGTCAACCGCGCGCCCATCGCCGGCGCCATCCGCGACGTCCGCTACCAGCAGGGACGCTTCCACGTCGCCAGCCGCGAAGAGTGCTCGGAGGCCAATGAGCAGAACATCGTCACCGTTCAGGGCGACGGCACCTCGGTGGTCTTCAAGCAAATCGCCGGCCTGATCGCCCGCCGTATCGTTTTCAGCAAGAAGGCCGGCGATCGAGTCGCCGCCGGTGAGCGCGTCGGCCTCATCAAATTCGGCTCGCGCGTCGACGTCCTGTTCGGTCCCGAATGGGAAATCGTGGTTCAGCCCGGCATGCGCGTGGCCGCCGGCTCCAGCATCCTTGCCCGCCGCCGCGACCGGGAGCAGCTACATGGGGCTTAGAAGCCAACTCATCGATCCCCGCTCGGCCGATCGCCGCCCGCGGCGCGCCGCCTATGCGCTGCCAACGCTTTTCACCGCCGGCAATATTTTCCTCGGCTATCTGTCCATCCTCAGAGCCTTCCGCGGAGCCATGGCGGCCGCCGCCGGCTCGGGCGGCGCACCCGAGCATTTCGCCGTTTCCGCCAAAGCCATCGTCGCCGCCGCCGTCCTCGACGGCCTCGATGGCCGCATCGCCCGCATGACCAACACTACCAGCGATTTCGGCCGCGAAATGGATTCCCTCGCCGATGTCGTCAGCTTCGGCATGGCTCCCGCCGTCCTGGCCTATGCCTGGGGCGTGCAGTTCGTCGATACTTCCATCGGCCCCAACTGGCGCGAGCACATTCTGCGCGCCGGTTACTTCGTCGCCTTCCTCTTCCTGTTGTGCGGCGCCGCCCGCCTGGCCCGCTTCAACATCCAGAAAAACCCCATCCCCAAAAACCCTGGCCGCCCCGACCGCAAATACTTCGTCGGCCTCCCCATTCCGGCTGCCGCCGCTATGGTGGCCACGGTGGTCCTCGCGTTCGATTCCCAACCGCTCGCCCGGGCTCCGCTCTCCATCGCCTGGCTGGCGTTGCTGGGTGGGCTCGGCCTGCTCATGGTCGGCACCTGGCGGTACTACAGTTTCAAAGGCATTGCCCTGAATAAACCCCACACGCCGCTTCTCATCATCGTGCTGGGCGCCGCTATTTTCGCCGTCTGGAACTGGCCCCAGCCAGTGCTGGTCTCCATGGCCGCCGCTTACGTTGCGAGCGGCATCCTCATTCGCTTGGGCGGCATCATCCGCCGCCGCCTTCGCCCGTCATGAACACCATCGCCCTCATCGGTTCCGATTCCCTGCTCGGCCGCGAAATCCGCGACATCGTCTCGACCGCCGCCGCAACCTTCGATCTCCGCCTGGTCGCCGATACCGGCGAACAGCCCGGCGCGCTCACCCGCATAGGCGACGAGCCCACCGTCGTCGGCACCCTCGATGCCGCCAGCCTGATCGATGCGCGCGCCATCTTCCTGGCCGGCTCCGCCGAATCCAGCCGCAAAGCTCTCGAACTCCTCGACCACTCCGCCGGCGCCACCGTTATCGACCTCACCGGCGCCGCCGAAGAGCGCCCCGAAGCCCGCCTCCGCGCTCCCCTGGTTGAAGACCCCGACGCGGAAGCCCCCTTCGAAGCCGCCGTCCACGTCATCGCTCACCCCGCCGCCATCTCGCTCGCGCTCTTCCTCCGCCGCCTGCACGCCCAGGACCCCGTGCGCTCTTCCGTCATCCAGATCTTCGCTCCCGCCAGCGAGCACGGCGCGCCCGGCGTCGAAGAGCTCCAAAATCAAACCATCAGCCTGCTGTCCTTCAAGCCGATGCCCCACGCCATCTTCGATACCCAGCTCAGCTTCAGCCTGCTCGCCAAGTATGGCGACGAAGCCCCCGTCCCGCTCGAAGACGCCGAACTCCGCATGGAGCGCCATCTCGCCTCCCTGCTGGCGCTGCCCGGCGAGGGCCGGGACGCCCCCATGCCTTCTCTCCGCCTGCTGCAGGCGCCCGTCTTCCACGGCTACAGTTTCAGCGCCTGGGTGGAGTTCGAGTCCAATCCCGGCGTCGACACCCTCGAGAGCAGCCTCGCCACCGACTCCATTGAAGTGCGCTCCACCGACGTCGAGCCGCCCACCAACGTAGGCCAGGCCGGCCAGGGCGGCATCGCCGTGGGCGCCATCCAGCCCGACCGCAATAATCCCGACGCCTGCTGGTTCTGGATCGTCGCCGACAACCTCCGGCTCACCGCCGAAAACGGCGTCGCCGTCGCCCGCCAACTCGTATGACCAGACTGCGAACACTTCGTCTCCCTGTGGCGCACGCACTCGTGCGTGCCGCGTCGACACTAATGTCGACGCTTGCTCTGTGGGGCAGCCAATTCTGGCTGCGAGCCCGCTTTCCAGCGGGCTCAGCCGGGCGCAGCCCGGCCTTGTCCCCGCCGCCATCCCTCGTCTCCTTCGCCCTCACCATCGCCGCCATGCTCCTCGCGCCCGCTTGCGGCTATCACGTCGGCGGCCGCGCCTCGCTCATCCCCGACACCGTCCACACCATCTCCGTTTCCGCCTTCGGCAATGCCACCGTGCGCAACACCCTGGCGCGCCTGCTCCCCGCCGAAATCGCCCGCGAGCTCCACGCCCGCACCCGCTACACCATCGTCTCCGATCCCGCCCAGGCTGACGCAGTCCTCACCGGCGCCCTGACCAACTTCAACACCATGGGCACCACCACCGACCCCGCCACCGGCCGCGCCACCAGCGCCCAGGTCGTCGTCACCTTGCAGATCACCCTCACCGACCGCCACACCGGCAAAGTACTTTATTCGCACCCGAACTTTGAATCTCGTGAGCGCTACGAGGTGGCTACCGACCCCAAAGCCTATTTTGACGAGAGCGGCACCGCCATCGAGCGCGTGGCCCGCGACGTTGCCCACAGCGTCGTCAGCGCCATCCTGGAGGCCTTCTGAGGCCATGACCTCGGCCCAGCTTCTCGCCCGCCTCAAGAAGCGCGACTTCCCCGCCGCCGTGCTCCTGCTCGGCCCCGAGGCTTACGAACGGCGCCGCATCAAAGAGGCCTTCACCGCCGTCTTCCCCGAAGATTCCATCAGCCGCCACTCGCTCGCCGAGCTTTCGCTCGTCCAGGTTCTCGACGACGCCCGCGCCCTCTCTCTGTTCGCCGCCGAGCGCCTCATCTGGGTGGTCGACGCCGAGGCCGCTCTCCCGCGCGGCCGCTCCGGCGACGACGATTCCGAGTCGGCCGGCTCTGCCTCCGATGCCTCTTCTCTCGCCGGTTATATGAAGGACCCCACTCCCGGCGTCGCTCTGGTCTTCGAGGCCGCCCGCTTCGATTTCGAAGGCGACGACAAACGCAAGCAGGACCGCGTCCGCAAGTTCTACTCGGCAGTTCCGGATGTCGTCGAACTCCGCCGTTTCGCTTCCCGAGAAGCCCGCGCCGAAGCCGAATCGCTGGTCCGCCGCGCCGGTTTTCGCATCGAGCCGGCCGCCCTCGAACTCCTGGTGGAGGCCCTCGGCGCCGATATCGCCCGCATCGCCGTCGAGATCGAAAAGCTCGCGCTCTTCGCCGGCTCCCGCGCCATCTCGACCGACGACATCACCGCCCTGGTTCCCGACGCCCGCGCCTCGACCATCTTCGCCCTGGTCAACGCCCTGGGCCGCCGCGACCGCGTCCGCTCCCTCGAGATCCTCGACACCCTCACCCGCGAAGGCGAATACCTGCCCCTGGCGCTGGCCTTTCTATCGACGCAGTTCCGCCTCGCGCTGGCCGCCCGCGAAGCCGGCTTGAAGAGCGCCTCGCAGATTCAGGCGCACTTCTCCCGCATGGGTGTTCCGATGTGGGGATCGCGCGCCGACCAGGTTTATCAGACGGTCGCCAAGTTCGGCAAACCGCAACTGGAGCGCGCCATGGAGTGGATCTTCGAAGCCGACCGCGGCCTGCGCGACGCCCGCCCCGATGACCGCATCGTCATGGAGCAATTCGTCCTCAAGCTCACCGCCAGTAATTGAGCATTACGGTCGCTGAGAAGATTCTCGTGGCGCACGCACTCATGCGTGCCGCGTCGACACTCGTGTCGACGCCTCCCGTTATCTCACATTGGTTGCCGCTGTGCTGCTGAGTGGGGCGGACGCCCTCGTCCNNGCGCGACCCCCTGGTCGCGCTCTGAGCAAGCGCATTGAAGCAGCCGCACCCCGCAGCAGAAAACTGAGGCATGCGGGCAAGCCCCCCGGCTTACTTTTCGAGAGCCTTGACCTTCAGGTGCAGGTTGGACTTGTACCGCGCCGCCGTATTTTTCTTGATGATCCCGCTCTTGGCCGACCGGTCGATCAGCGAAAAAGTCTTCGGAAGAAGTTCGGCCGCGGCCTTGGCATCCTTCTCGGTCAGGGCGCGCCGCATGGCGCGAATCTGGTGACGCAGCCGGGTCTTGTTCTTGCGGTTGGTTTCCGTACGACGTTCGGTCTCGCGGACCCGCTTCAACGCGGAATAGGTGTTTGCCATCTTGTGCTGACTGGATTCCTTACAGAGTATTCGAGTCTCCAGCATAGCGCATAGCCAACCCTTGCGGCAACCGGGGGCGCCGACAAACTGCGCCTGGGACCACCTTATCGGCGGCCTCGCCGCCGGCGCACAAAAACCCCCGCCGATGCTGCTGGCGGGGTCTTTCGTGCTTGGTTCTTACTGGGGTGGACGGCGCGTCTCCAGGTTGAGGACGCGTTCTTCCAGGGCGGCCATACGGATTCCCATGTCGTGAGTGGTGGTTTCGGCAGTGTGGAGGCGTGCAGTCTGTCCCTTGGCGTGGCCATGGAAGGCGGTGAGGAGGTTGGTTTCGATTCCCCGCGCGAATTCCTGGGCCCGCTCCTCGGCGCCTTGAATCGCGGCCTGGATCGTGGTGGTAAGGGTTTCTATGGCTTCGCGGATGTCCTGTTTTGTGGCTGGTTGGTTCGCGTCGTTCATGCGAGAGGCAATCTCCTTCTTTCAGTTTATCTGAGTAGCCTACTTTTTGCGTGGGTGGTATGCGTACCAAACAGGCGCGCGCCCACCCCGGCCCATCTTCCGTTTGCATCCTCCCGGCCTCTCTGATACCATTTAGTTGGCAGATCGGAATCCTCTCCTTGAAGTGCCGCACATCAATCCTACGGAGTAAAATATCAACTGAATGAGCTTTACCGTTTTTCTTGGCAATCTCCCCACTTGGGTCACCGCCGATGACATCAAACAATGGTTGGCCGCTGAAGATCTCGTGGCCGATTCAATTAAGGTGATCCGAAACCACGAAACCCAGGAGTCCAAAGGCTTCGCTTTCGTCGAAGCGCCCACCGGCGAAGAGATGCAATCCATCATCCGCCGCTTTGATCGGGCTCCCCTGGAAGACCGCCTGCTGCGCGCCAATCCCGCCCAGCCGCCTAAGGGTAAGGATGCTCCTCCGCGCGGTGCTCAACCACCCGTCGCCGGCGCACCCATCAACCGCGTTCCTCCCAGACCAGACCGCAAACGGCGTGGCGGCAAGGACCGCGAACAGTCTCCCCGCAGCGCCTTTGCGAACGAGCTGGCCAAAGTTCTGTAGTCCCGGCCCCACCCTCCCCAAGGTGCGGCCGCAATTCCATAGGGCTGCACACCTGTGAACTGCCCGCACATCGGGCTCTAAAGTATCCCTTTTGGTTGCAATGGTTTACGATTGGCGCCCAGCGTGCTTTCCAGGGCGGCATGAGATACGCCTGGCTCGGCTGCCTTCTGCTTTGCCGCCTCCTCGTCGCCGCACCGCAGGATGCCGATGTCAATGTCAACGCACGCTACACGGTGGAATCCGTGATCCTCTCCGGTAAGGGCTGGAGCACCAACCTCCGCTCCGAAACCACCGACAAGATCAGCTTCGGCCTGCGCCATCAATTGGTCGCTCTCATCGGCCAGAAACTGAACCCCGCCAGCCTCGATTCGCTCGCCGCCAATCTGAAGAAGGAGTTGAGCGCCCGCGAGGTCACCCACCGCGTCGTCCGCGGTGAGAGCCCGGAAGAGGTCCGCGTCGAATTTGAAATCAAGCCCGCCAAGATTTCCGCCGATCTCAACCTCGATCAGTTTGTCTACGATTCCAAGCAGGGCTGGAGCGGAAGCGGCGCGGCCGGCCTCACCGCCGGCCGGCATTTCTTCTCCTTGGGCCTGGTCAGCGACGGCGACTGGCTCGACGAACGCTACGCCGGCTTCCGCGCGCGCTACGAAGACAAGCGCCTTCTCAGCGATCGGATCAGCTTCCGTTTCCAGGTCGAGAGCTATCACGATCAGTGGAACACCAGCACCATCGCCGCGCTTACCGCCCATCCCGGCCTCACCTCGGAGGCCTACCGCGCACGCCAGAACTTCCAGCCTTCCGTCACCATCGCGCTCTCGAAACCTCTCACGCTCGAAGTCGGCACGCGCATGGAACGTTTCGAAAATGAAAATCCGGCCGCGGGTACGGTGGCCTCCGACGCTCTGATTACTACTCTGCGTTTTCATCGGCGCCTGGAGGATTCCGACAGCCAGCAGGATCTGGACGCAGATTGTTCTCTGCACGCGGCCACCAGAGCTTTAGGCAGCGATTTCGTGTACTCCATGCGCACCGCCGGCGTCCGCTACCAGTTCCGCCACGGCAAACATGTGGTCACCGATAATGCCTGGACCGGCATGATCCTGGGCCGCGCGCCCCTAAATGACCGCTTCGTCATGGGCAATACGTACTACTTGCGTGGGTGGAATAAGTACGAACTCGACCCACTTGGCGGTAACCGGGCCGTTCACAACTCCGTCGAATATCGATATGGCCCGCTCCAGGTTTTTTACGATGCCGGAGCCATTTGGGACGCCGGTCAGCAGGCCATCCCCAGGCAGTCGCTGGGGTTCGGTCTGCGGGAATCGGCCTTTTCGCTTGCAGTTGCTTTTCCGGTGCGATCCGGCCATGTGGAACCGATCTTCATGATGGGCATTCTTCCCTGATGTCGGAACCCTCGCGGGGTTCACAGATCAGCCGACGTAGCTGGCTCCTGGCCGGCTTGGCGGCTCCTCTATTCCGCGCGCGGGCCGCCGATTCTTTGGCCGTCACCTTCGACGGAGACAACCTCCACATCGCCTCGCCGGACCTGCATTTTCTTACCGGTAAGCCCCTCAAACGCTTAACGGATGGAGGGACCGTCGTCTATTTCGGACGCCTCACGCTCTTTCGCGATCCCTTCCTCACCTCCTTCCGGCGCACCGACGCCCGTTTCGTGGTGAGTTACGATATTTGGGGAGAGGACAAGTTCTCCGTGACTATGCCGGAGCCTACCCCCCGCACCGTTCTCCTGCCGGCCTCCGCGGCCGAAGCCTGGTGCATCGAGAACCTCGCCATCAATACCTCGGGATTGCCGCCCGACCGCCCTTTCTGGCTCCTTCTCGACCTTAGAACCGTTCCGCGCAAGGATCTCTCCCAGGTCCTGGGCGATTCCGGCATAAATATTAAGAACTTTTTCATCGAATTCTTCAGCCGCCAACCCGGCACCGACGATCCGCAGTGGACCCGCCCCGCCGGTCCGCTTCGCCTGGCGGATCTCGTCCGCACGCCCGGCCGGGGGAAAATCGGGTGAACCGGCTCCGCAACAAGCTCGTTCTCATCTTCCTGGCCGCCACCCTGGCGCCTCTCGCCGCCACCATCTGGTTCACTGCTTCCCTGCTCGAACCCACCGGCCTGATCCGTGCCACGGCCGAAATAGACGCCCTGTCCCAGTCCCTCCTCCGCACCAGCCAGGAGTTCTACCATCGCGCCTGCGACGATCTCAAACGCGATGCCCAGACCGGCGCTGCCCAGCCCATCAAGTACACCTCCGCCTTCCGCACCACCTGGCCCGATCCCATCCGCTCCTTCGCCGAATCCGCCGAGACCGAACACTTCCTGCCATCCGGCAATGAGGGCGACCACCTGCTCTATCTCGTCCGCCACCGCGACGAAGTCTGGTCCTACTCCGCATCCCTCGGCGGAGTCGCCACTGGGCGTCTCAAGCGCGAAATCGGCGTGGCCCGGGATCTGGTCGACGCCGCCCAGGAGCGCGATCTCCGCCGCGGCTTCCGGCTCACTTACATCCTCCTCGCCACCGCCTTCTGGCTTACTTCGCTCGCCTTGCTGGTTTACATGGCACACCGCATCAGCCGCCCCATCCAGCAATTGACCGCCGGCCTCTCCCAGCTCGCTTCCGGCGACCTCGCCGCCCGCGTCCCCGCTCCCGGCGGCGACGAAATCGGCCGCGCCATCCAGGCCTTCAACCATATGGCCGACAAACTCCAGGAGAGCACCGAGCGCCTCGTCTACCTCCGCCAGCTCGCCAGTTGGCAAACCCTCGCCCGCAAGATGGCCCACGAGGTCAAGAATTCCCTCACCCCCATCCGCCTCACCGTCGAAGAGATGATGGCCCGCTACGACGAAGCCGACCGCGCGTTCGTCGAACAGGCCGCTCAGATCGTGGTCGATGAGATCGAAACTCTCGAACGCCGCATCCGCGCCTTTTCCCAGTTCGCCGCCGAGCCGCCCGTCGAGCCCGGCGAGCTGGACGTCAATTCCCTGCTGCAGGAGCGCATTGCCTTCCTCCGCTCCGCCCACCCCGAAGTGGCCTACGACTGCCGTTTGTCCGGCCACGTCCCGCACGTCGTGGCCGATCAGGATCTCATCAAAGGCATCCTCACCAATCTCCTCGAGAACGCCGCCGAGGCTGCGGGCGTTGGGGGGCGCATCCTGGGTGTCACTGCCGAGCAGCAGGGCCGCGTCTCGATCGAAGTACACGATTCCGGACCCGGGCTCAGCGAACAGGCACGCGCCTCCCTCTTCCAGCCCACCATTTCTTTTAAGAAGCGCGGAATGGGCCTCGGTCTTTCCATCGCGCGCAAGAGCGCGCTGTTGTCGGGCGGTGATATCGAACTCGTGAAAGGAGAACTGGGCGGCGCTGGATTCCGCGTGCTGCTGCCCGTTGCTGCCAATGGCTTCCAAACGCTTGCTGATCGTGGATGATGAAGAGAATATCGGCCGCTCCCTGCGCATGATCCTGGAGCGCGAAGGCTACGCCGTCAACGTCTGCCGCTCCGTGGCGGATTTCACGCGCCACCCCGACGCCCAGCGCGCCGACGCCTACCTCTTCGATATGAAGCTGCCCGACGGCAACGGCATCGATCTGCTCAAGACCGTCCGGCAGAACGGCGCGGCGCCGGCCATCATGATTTCTGGCCACGGCACCATCGCCGACGCCGTCGAGGCCACCCGCGCCGGCGCCTTCGACTTCCTCGAGAAACCGCTCAGCCGCGACCGCGTCCTCCTCGCCATCAAGAACGCGCTCGAACAGTCCAACCTCCGCCAGGAGAACGAGCGCCTTCGCGAACTGGTCGGCGGCGCACCCAAAATGATCGGCTCCACGCCTGCCTGGAACCGCGCCGTAGAGCAGTCCACACTCGCCGCGCGTTCCGATGCCCGCGTCCTGCTGATCGGCGAATCCGGCACAGGCAAGGAGCTGCTGGCCGCCCACATCCACCACTCCAGCCCCTTCTCCGCAGGCCCCTTCGTCAAAGTCAATTGCGCCGCCATTCCCACCGAACTGCTCGAAACCGAGCTCTTCGGCCATGAAAAAGGTTCCTTCACCGGCGCCACCGCCTCGCGCCGCGGCAAATTCGAACAGGCTGACGGCGGCACCATCTTCCTCGACGAAGTCGGCGATCTTCACGGCGCTTCCCAGGCCAAACTCCTGCGAGTCCTGCAGGAAGGCGAGTTTCACCGCGTCGGCGGCGAGCAGATCATCCGCGTTGCCGTGCGCGTCATCTCCGCCACCAACCGCGACCTCGCCGGCATGGTCGCGCAAGAGAAGTTTCGCGAGGATCTGTATTACCGCCTCAACGGCGTCCCCATCCGCGTCCCCTCGCTCCGCGAGCGTCCCCACGACATCCGCCTGCTCGCCGAATATTTCCTGGAAGAGTTCTGCTCCCGCAATAATTTCCGCCGCAAGATGCTCGACGAAACCGTCTTTCCCCTGCTCGACAGCTACCCCTGGCCCGGCAACGCGCGCGAACTCCGCAACGTCATCGAACGCATGGCCATCCTCACGCAAGGCGACCGCCTCACCCGCGATTCCATCCCCGTGGAGATCCGCGTCCAGCGCGAAGCCGGCCCCAAGTCCACCATTCAGGAAGCCCGCGAATCCGCCGAGCGCGAGCACATCCTCCGCGCCCTGGAGGAATCCAGTTGGAACGTTTCCGGCGCTGCCCGCACTCTCGGCATGGAACGAACCAACCTCCACAAACGCATCCGCGCCCTCGGCCTAACGCGCGGAAAGTAGTTTAAGTGGGGCGGACGCCCTCGTCCGCGCGCGACCCCCCGGTCGCGCTCTTGTGTCGCGCTCCTGCAGGTTAGAATCCGGGCCCTTGATATCATTAATGCTGTGATTCTCCCGCTGCTCTTGCTGGCTGCGTCTCAATCCCTGCACGCGCAGACCGCCGAGAATGTGCTCCTGGTGGTCAATCGCAACGACCCCCTTTCCGTCCAGATCGGAGAATATTACCGCGAACGCCGCGCCATCCCGCCGCAGAACGTCTGCTCGATCGATTCTTTCCTCTTCGAGGAGATCTCCTGGCAGATGTACCTCGATGGCGTCGAACGGCCCGTCGCCGCCTGCCTCGCCTCACCCGCCCTTCAGGAGAAAGTGCTCTACATCGTCACCACCCGCGGCGTGCCGCTGAAGATCCAAGGCGGTGGATTGGCATTCGAATCCGAAAGTTCATCGGTCGATTCGGAGCTGACCCTGCTGTACGGCAAACTCCACGGCACGACGTACCCGCGCGCCGGCACCGTTCCCAACCCTTTCTTCGGGAAGCTCGACGCCGTCTTCCGCCATCCCACTTACCCCATCTACCTCGTCACCCGCCTGGGGGCCTGGGGCATGGGCGACATCAAGGGCATGATCGACCGGTCGCTCATCGCAAAAAACATCGGCAAGTTCGTATTCGATCTCCGGGGAACCCGCGACGAGGGCGACAATTGGCTGCGCGCCGCGGCACGGTTGCTGCCTGCGGCCCGCGTCATCATTGACGAAACTCCCGAAGTTCTCTACCAGCAGAAGAACGTCATCGGCTATGCCAGTTGGGGCTCCAACGATCCCAACCGCAAATCCCGCCGCGTCAACTTCGGCTGGCTGCCCGGCGCGGTGGTCTCCGACTTCGTCTCCACCAACGGCCGCACCCTCAACCCGCCGCCCAACGACTGGGTGTTCCCGATGGGTTTCGCCGGCTCGACCCAAAGCCTGAGCGCCGACTATTTGCGCGAGGGCTCGACCGCCGCTACTGGCAGCGTCTACGAGCCTTTTCTCGCGGGCACCGTTCGCCCCGATTATTTTTTTCCCGCTTATTACCGCGGCCGCAACTTAGCTGAGAGTTATTACCTCGCCATGCCGTTTCTAAGCTGGCAAGGCATCGTGCTAGGCGACCCGCTCTGCTCCCTCGGCAAGCCGTAGAGGGGACAGAGCGGTCTGTCCACGGCCCCGTGGGTATCTCATCCTCGGTCGATGAGTTCCTTCAATGCGCTCGGGTACGCCGATTTCAACTCAGGATGCACCTCCGCCAGGCGGATCAGGTCCAACTCGTCCTTCTTGCGTTTACTCAAGCGCCGCTGTGGATCGCTGTACGCCCATAGCTTGCCCTGGGTGACGTCTGCAAGGCTGGCGACACTCACGCGAACCCCCAAGACTTCGGCCTTCACGGACCGGGACAGGAACCCCTGATACCTCTCGTCCGTGGTGAACTGAATCCGGAGATCGCTTCCTGGCGCCTGCACATTCAGCGAGTGGAGATGCTCATCCGCCTGGAAGCCTTGCTCCTGAAGGTGCCCGGCAAGCTTGTAAAGTCTGGATGCGATCACGACGATGTCGGCATCCAGCGTATACACGGGCTCCACGTAGCAATTGACGGCCAAACCGCCGATCAAACAGTAGGGTCCGAACGATTCGCAGGCTTTGACCAGCCGCGCAAAGTCGGTCCCACCACCTTGGGTCGTCAGCTCGAACGCCTCCAGTGCTGTCACAACTTCACTATAACGCTAGCGGACAGAGCGGTCTGTCCACGGTTCTCCTATCCCGCGCGGCTCTTGCGCGCCTTCTTCTTGGGCGCCTCGAACATTTCTTCGTGTCCCGCCGCGGCGGCCGCGGTGGCCGCGAGGGCCGGCTTGCGCTTCTCCGCGAGACTCTTTTTCAGCGCTTCCATGATGTCGATCACTGGCGCGATATGCGTTTCCGGAGTCGCCACCACGTTGCGCCCATCGATTTTGGCCTCGATCATCTTCTGCAGGTTCTCGCGATAATCGTCGTGGTATTTCTGCGGTTCGAACTCCGCTTCGAGCGACGAGATCAGCATCTTCGCCATCGCCAGTTCCTTGTCCTTCACCAGGCTGGTGTCGGTGCGGAACTCTTCCACCTGCCGGATCTCGTCCTGGTAATACATGGTGTGCGAGAGAATCCCCTTCGCGCCCGGCCGCAGAATGATGATGTGCTCGCGATTGTGCATCGCGACCTTGGCCACGCCGTAGTAACTCGATTCCTTCAGCGCCTGGAAAAGCAGCGCGTACGGCTTCTCGCCGCCTTCATCCGGCGCCACATAGTAGGAGCTCTCCAGGTACACCGGATCGACGTCGCCGGCTTTGACAAATTCCAGGATCTCCATCACCTTGGCGGTTTTGGGCGCTACCTTCTTGATGTCTTCGTCTTCGATCTCGACGTAGTGATCCTTCTCGTACTCGTAGCCTTTCACCAGCTCGCTGCGCGGCACCGGCTTGTCTTCGGCCTGGCAGTAAGTCACCTGGCGGATCCGCGAATGGTCGTCCTTGTGGAGCAGGTTGAAGCTGATGGTTTCGCTTCGCGCCGCGCTGAATAGCCGGATGGGAAACGAGACCAAGCCGAAAGTCAGGTGGCCTTTCCAAACGCTCGATGCCATAATGTGAGCCTCTCTAAGCTCGTTCGTTCCAGCGTACTACAAAGAGTACGGGCGTGCACGGCATGCCGCCCGCGCACTTCGTTACACTGGGTCTGAACTAAGAGCGCCGCGCATGGACTCGACCGCCGGGGATCGAAGACGCAAGTTGCTGACGTTGGCGGTGCTGGCGTTTGGCGTGGCCAACGCGGCCCTGTACAGCTCGCTGGTGCCGCTCTGGGAGGGCTTCGACGAAGCCTTTCACTACGGGTATGTGCAGGATGTGGCGGTTTCCAGAAGCTTGCCCGTGCTGGGACGAGCGTCGCTTTCCGATGAGGTTTGGACTTCTCTGAGGCTTGTGCCCGTCAGCTTCATCGTGCGGCGCAGCTATCCAAGCCTGACCACGTTCGATGAGTTTTTTGCTCTGCCTCCGGCGGAACAGGCAAAGCGGCGCGACCAACTGGATCACTTGAGCCCCGCGTTACGCGCCAGCCATTCCGACACACCGAAGAACTACGAAGTGCACCAGGCGCCCGCCGCCTATGCTGTGCTGGCTCTCGGAGATGGGCTCTGGGCCCGCGCGGTGTTGCCGGCCCGCGTCTGGCTGCTGAGGCTTGCCGCCTCGATGCTGTGCTGTCTGGCGGTCGCCGCGGCGGCGTTGTATCTGGCGCGAGGCCTGGGCTGGCGGAGGATGGACGAACCGGCGCTGCTGTTCCTGGTCTTCTGCACCCAGATGTTCTATGCCACCGTCTGTCATGTCGCGAATGATTGGCTGGCCGTCCCACTGGCGGTGGGTCTTTTGGGGGCTGCGGTGCGATTCTATCGGGCGCCCGGTAGCAACAGTGGGTGGATGCTGGCGGGAACGCTGGCACTGGGCCTGCTCACCAAGGCCTACTTCCTGGCTTTCGTGCCGGGAGTGCTCGCGCTGGTTGTGTGGCGGGCCTGGGGCCGGCCGCAGATGACGCTCCTGTTGGCGCCCCTGCTGAGTGGTGCGTGGTATGTGAGAAACATCCTTCAGTACGGCAGCCTGACGGGCATGGTCGAATCCGTCAATGGGGTCGGAGTGCGGGCCGTAGTGGCGGCGCTGCCGCGGATCCCCTGGCTCCCGACTATCGGCTACATGGCGCGCGGCAGCCTCTGGACGGGCAACAATACCTTCTCCACTTTTTCGAGAACGACTCTGGACTTGATGCTCCTGTTGGTCCTTGCCGGTATTGTGCTGGTGGTCGCGCGCCTCAATCCCGCAGAGCGGATTGTCTTGGCCGGCATCGCCCTCTTTATCCTGGCGCTGGTCTATGCCACGGCGCAGGAGTACGTCTTCCGCAAGGGGACGTCGGCGGGTGCAAGTGTCTGGTATACGCAGCCATTGCTGGTTCCGGTGCTGGGGCTGGTTCTGGCGGGGTTCGCACGCGCGGGCCGCGGCGGCAGGTGGCTGCGGTCCGCGATGCTGCTTCTGTGGGCGTACGTGATCTGTGCTACCTACTGGGTGAAGCTGATTCCGCTTTACGCGGGCCATGGCGAAAACGCGAACCCGGCGCACCTGTTCGACTGGTATCTGCGGGCGACTCCGCCTGGCCAAGGCATCCTGTCGAGGCTCTCTCTGGTAACCCTGCTTCCGGCGGGAGTGATTTGTGGGCTCGCCGGTCTGGTGACGGCCGCCGCCCTGGTGCTCTGCGGATTCCTCCTAAGGGCGCCAGACGAGAGTTGAGGAGCGAAGCCAATTCGGCGGCAAATGTTAGGATGTAAAGGCACTCATGCCTCTCGAGGAGTACGCTGCCAAACGCCGCTTCGAGAAAACCCCGGAGCCCGCTCCTTCCGCCGCCAGGCCGCGGCCCGCGGGCCATTACTTCTGCGTGCAGCGGCATGACGCCACCCGGCTGCATTACGATTTCCGCCTGGAGATCGACGGCGTCTTGAAATCGTGGGCCGTGCCCAAGGGACCTACCCTCGATCCCTCAGTCAAACATTTCGCCGCCCACGTTGAGGACCACCCCGTCGAGTATGGCGATTTCGAAGGCACCATTCCGGCCGGCAATTACGGCGCGGGCAGCGTGATGCTGTGGGACCGCGGCACTTTCGACTTGATCGGCGATTCGACCGGACTCGAACAGATGGCCCGCGGCGACCTCAAGTTCCACCTCCACGGAGAAAAACTCCAGGGCGATTTCGCCCTGGTCCTCATGAAGGGCCGCGGCAAAGGCAACGAATGGCTGATTCTCAAGAAGCGCGACCAGTTTGCCGTGGAAGGCTGGGACGTGGAGGCGCACGCCTCGAGCGTGCTCTCCGGCCGCACCCAGGAAGAGATTGCCCGCAATCTGCCGGCCCGTAAGACCAAGCGCCAGACCGCCGGCGATACCCAGCGTGTGTGGGCCGCCAGCCGGCCGGCCAAGAACGCCCGCGCCTCGGCATCGCCGGAGCCGCACCCCGCGGCGTCGCGGACCTCAAAACCTAAACTGAAGGTCGATCTCGCCGCCGTGAAAGGCGCGCGTAAGGCCGCCATGCCCGCGGCCATCGAGCCCATGCTGGCAACCCTGGCCGGCCAGCCTCCGCGCGGCGCCGAGTGGCTCTTCGAAGTGAAATGGGATGGTGTGCGCGCCATCGCTTTTATCGAGCGCGAGGAAGTCCGCATCACCTCGCGCAGCGGCCTCCGTTGCGAACGCCAGTATCCGGAGTTGGCCGTCATTCATCACCAGGTGCGCGCTCACGGGGCCATCCTGGATGGCGAAATCGCCGTGCTCGACGAAACCGGCGTTTCCCGTTTTCACCTCATTCAGCCGCGCATCGCCAACTCCGATCCCAACTCCATCGCGCACCTGGCGCGGTCCCGGCCCGTGGTCTATTTCGCCTTCGATCTGCTCTACCTCGACGGTTACGATTTGCGCGGCGCGCCGCTTTCCGCACGCCGCGTGCTGCTGGAAAAGGTGGTCGCTTCCCGCGGCGTGCTGCGCATTTCCGAAGTCTTCCCCGGCGCCGGTGCGGAAATGCTGGAGGCCGCCCGTGAGACCGGGCTCGAGGGCATCGTCGCCAAGCACGCTTCCAGCGCTTACGAATCGCGCCGCAGCCGCGAGTGGCTAAAAATTAAGATCGTCGGCGAACAGGAGTTCGCCATCGGCGGCTTCACCGCGCCCCAGGGAGGCCGCGACCACTTCGGCGCGCTCGTTCTGGGCGTCTATGACGACGGCGCGCTGCGCTGGGTTGGCAACGTCGGCACCGGCTTCGACCAGAAACTGCTGGCCTCTTTGCATGCCCGCCTGCTGCCGCTGGTTACCAAAACCTGCCCGTTCGCCGAACGCCCCAAGCCCGATAAGGGCGTCACGTGGGTCAAGCCCGAACTCGTCTGCCAGGTGAAGTATGCCAACTGGACGCCCGACAATCGGCTGCGCGCGCCCGTATTCCTGGGCCTCCGTAATGACGTGACACCGCGTCAGGCCGTGCGCGAAGACGCCGCCCCCAGGCCGCCCCTGCTGGCCGACGTCAAAGAGGCCTCGCTCCAGATCGATGGCCGCGCTTTGAAGTTTACGAATCTCAAGAAAGTCTTTTACCCCGCCGAAGGCTACACCAAGCGCGACGTCCTCAATTATTACGACGGCGTCGCCGGTCTCATCCTGCCCCACCTCAAGGACCGCCCGCTGTCGCTCAAACGTTACCCCAACGGCATCCAGCAGCAGTACTTTTTCCAGAAGGACGCGCCCGATAGCTTCGCGCCCTGGCTCCGCACCGAGCTGATCGACGACATCCATTACGTTTTCGCCGGCGACCGCACCAGCCTTCTCTACCTGGTCAACCTCGGCTGCATCGATCACAATCCCTGGATGAGCCGCTCCCCCTCGCTCGACCATCCCGATTTCATCCTCATCGATCTGGACCCGCACGAGTGCCCTTACGATAAGATCGTCGATGCCGCGCTGCTGGTGAAGCGCATCCTCGACCGCATCTCGCTCACCGGCTACCCCAAGACTACCGGCGGCGATGGCATGCATGTTTATATTCCGGTCGAGCCGGTTTACACCTACGAGGAAACGCGCACCTTTGCCGAGCTGATCGCGCGCCTGGCCATCTCGGAGCAGCCGGATCTCTTCACCACGCCGCGCTCCGTCTCCAAGCGCCAGAAGAACCGCGTCTATTTCGACTATCTGCAAAACGGAAGGTCCAAGACCATCGCCGCGCCGTACGTCCTGCGCGCCTACCCCGGCGCGCCGGTGGCGACTCCTCTGGAGTGGTCCGAGGTCCGCCACGGCCTCCACCCCGCGCAATTCAACATCACCAATGCGCTCGACCGCTTCGCCGCCCGCGGCGATTTATTCGCGGGAGTTCTCGACCGTCCGCAACAATTGGAAACCGCGCTCGCAAATCTGGACAAGCTCTTTGGCGGTTGAGTGAGGCAGGCGCTTTGGGCAGGCAGACAGCCGCCTAAAGGCGGCCGCGGGCAAAATTGCCCGCCCCACCAGGGGTGCGCCACAGGGCAACGACATGCAGTTGGGGAAGAGAGACACTTGTGACGTACGATCAGGGGATATAGAAAAGGCGTTGCGGCGGCCGGGGCTCTCGGACTTTTCGCCGGGCGTGTCTCCGGATTCTCTCGGACCCTATTACGGGGCGGCCGCCAATGATTTGAACAGCATCTGCAGGGTTGCCGACGCTGAATGGCGCCACGCTCCCCAATTCGATGATTGATACTCTGAAAGCCGTACTCCACGCGGGCACGAATGCCGATATGTTTCGGGGTT
>PMTR01000140.1 GCA_003167255.1 Bryobacterales bacterium | reverse complement strand
CCGCCCCACTCGGCCGGCGCTCCGGTCAGCTTCCCGCGTATCCCTGCGTGGCGATGCGCTTCCCGCCTTCGCGGTGAGCCTCGCCGGACATGGCGTGCACTCCGCTGGCATCGATCCAGCGATTGTAGAAATTGAACAGCGCGCACACCGTAATGGCAAAGTAAATCGCATCGTCGGTCCATCCCGCGGCGTATGCCGGCTGCATGTCTTCCGGCGTAATACGCGGCGAATCGTGGTTGACCTTATCCACAAAACGGAACAACGCCTTGTGCTTTTCGTCAAGCGGCGAACTCTCCAGGTCGCGCAGAACCGCCCACACCAACGCCTCGTCGCCCAACAGTTCCGCCGCACCTGCGGCGTGGGATTTCAGTCAAAACGGGCAATCGTTGCGATACGAAGTATACGCCGCGATCAACTCCCGAATGCCCGGCGTCAGCGGTGCCGGACCGCGCATGATCTCCTCCGTGAAGCGGCTCAGATGCTGCGTGGCCTGGGGCAGGAAGGCGAACATGTGCCAGATCTGCGGGTATTCCGCCCCTTTCGCGCGCATCATCTGGATGAGGTCGCGATAGGGTCCGGGCTGGGCGTTCCGCTCCACTCCGGGTAGAAACATCGGCTCCATTTCATGCATGCTCCAGTTCCATTCCCTTCGTTATCGTTTCGGCCGCCGCCCGGCTTTTCGGGAAAGCCTTCATGTAGAGGCCGATCCCACGCGACGTGCTTACAGTAGCCAGCGCGATGAACTGGCCGAACACCACGTGGAATACAAACAGTGTACCGTATGAGGGCGCAATGGCCTGCCCGAATCTCCTAGCAACGTTCCAGTCATTTGGTCCCGTCCAGGGCAAACCAAGGCAAAGATTCCCGGTCACCTCAGAAGTTCGCTAACGTATCCAAAATCGCTTGCTAACCAAAGCTCGTAAGAGCGGAAGAACATAGCCCACGGCGCAAGCCGTGGGTGAAGCGCGAGATTCACGAAGCCCCGGAACGGGGCGGAAGATTGCGGCGGCGCCATCTTCCGCCCCCTCCGGGGGCTCTTCCCTGCACGCCCCATTCCCACGGCTCACGCCGTGGGCTAATATCTTGCGCCCTACGGGCTGGAGAAGCGTCCTTGCGTACTGCTACGCAAAGATCCCCGCGAATTCTCTTGGAATCCGCAAACCCACCACTTCCAAGTCGCGCACCCCAGTGTAACCAGGAGTTCGCGGAGCTTTGATGCTTGTGATAAGCTGTTTCCAAGCTGGCAGAGCGTTAGAGGAGTGCCTGAGGGTTGGCGAGGGCCAAGGATTTCCAGGTGCTCTCCCAAGCCATTCTCAGAGGGGAGCGGATATTGCGATACTCAGTTGGACTCACGCCAACGCTGGTGTGCGCAGCTTTGTTTACCGCAGCCCACATACTGGCTGTGCCCGCCACGCCGGTGGCGCCGAAGCCCGTGGTCGATGCTGCCGGCTTCGAAGCCAAGGTCAAGCCAATTCTGAAGGACGTCTGCTCGAACTGTCATAACGCAACCGTTATGTCGGGGGACCTCAACCTGCTGCTCTATCTTGATCCCGCCACAGTTTTTTGGGACCGGGCTTCGTGGGAGAAGATCACCCGGAAGATCGAATCCGGCGATATGCCACCCAAGGGCATCCCGCGCCCGCCCCAGGATCAGATGACGGCGCTGGTGAAGTTTATCGAGGGGGAGTTCGATAAGGCCGACGCCGCAATCCCGCCGGACCCTGGCCGCGTCACTGCGAAACGCCTGAACCGGAACGAATACCGCAACACGATCCGGGATCTGTTAGCCGTCGACTTCCGCGCCGAGAGGGACTTCCCGACCGACGATTCCGGCTACGGCTTCGACAACATTGCGGAAATCCTGACCGTCTCTCCGGTGCTGATGGAGAAGTATCTCAACGCTGCCGAAGCCATCTCATCGCGCGCCATGGGGGCGGACCCGCTGCCGAAGACGCCGATCACGGTGACCTGCGACCTCCAGACCAGGACGCTCCGGCGCCTGGACTACAGCACGGTCGAAGGGAGTCAGCGCATCGATTTCGACGGGGAATATACGATTCATTTCGGCTTTCCCGGCGAGCGCGGACCCGATGCCAAACCGGTCCAGTTGGCGTTCTTCATGGACGGCCAGCTTCTCAACACCATGGACGTCGAGACCAAACCCTCGACACTCGTCTATTTCAATCCGTTCTCGGATGGAGAGATGCGGGTCTTTTTGCCCGAGGGCGATCACGTCTTCCGCGCCGCCTTCGTGAATGACGAGTTCGCCGCCAAAATCACCAGCGACAAAGACGCGTACGACGACAAAAAGAACAAGTTCATCGGCTCCATTTCTTTTATCGGCCCGTTCGCGGCCAAAGTCGAGAAGGCAAGCCGGAAGAAAATCCTCATCTGCGACCCCTCTACCGGGCAGGCCTGCGTCGAAAGGATCGTGACCAACCTCGCGCATCACGCCTTCCGCCGCCCTGTGACGAAGGCTGAAGTGGCGGGACTCATGAAGTTCGTGACCCTGGCGAAAGGGGAGGGGCAATCCACCGAGCAGGGCATCCAGCTCGCAATTGAGGCCATGCTCGTATCTCCCGAATTCCTCTTCCGGATCGAGCGCGATCCCAACCCGGCGGACCCCGAGTCGCACCTACTGTCCGACGTCGAACTTGCCACCAGGCTGAGCTATTTCCTTTGGAGTTCGATGCCCGACGACGAATTGCTGAACCTCGCCGCAACCAACAGACTACACGAGCCAGCCGTTCTGGACGCGCAGGTGAAGCGGATGATGACGGATAAGAAAGCGGCCTCCTTCGCCGACAATTTCGCGGGCCAGTGGCTTGAGGTTCGTAATCTGGACTCGCTCAACCCGGACCCGAAGAAATTCCCCGCGTGGACACCGCAAATCAAGGAAGAGTTGCGCACTGAAACGGCGCTGTTCTTCCAATACGTCCTGAGCGAAAACCGGCCGATTGCCGACTTTATCGATGCGAAGTACACGTTCCTGAACGAGCATCTGGCAAAGTACTACGGCATCGACGGCGTGAAAGGCCCCGACTTCCGCAAAGTCGAGTTGGCTACCGATCAGCGTGGCGGCATTCTTACGCAGGGCAGCGTGCTGGCGGTGTCGAGCTACCCGAACCGCACTTCGCCGACCATCCGCGGCAAATACATCCTGAACAATCTCCTGGGCGCCCCGCCACCCCCGCCGCCGCCCGACGTTCCGCCTCTCGACGATTCGAAGGTCGGCAGCGATGTGTCCCTTCGGAAGCAGCTCGAAGCTCACCGTTCGGACCCGGTCTGCGCGTCTTGCCACGGCAAGATGGACGTGCTTGGATTCGGCCTCGAGAATTATGACGCGATTGGCAAATGGCGGACCCAAGATGGAAAATTTCCCATAGACGCAGCCGGCACGATACCGGGCGGCCAGTCCTTCTCGACGGCGGCCGGAATGCGAGCGGTGCTTGTCCACAGTATGCCCGAGGTGTCGCGTTGCCTGACCGAAAAGATCATGACCTACGCGCTCGGGCGCGGAATGGAACCCTACGACAAACGGGCTCTGGACCTTATCAACAAGGCGCTGGCCGCCGATGGCTACCACTTTCAGACCTTGATCCACGAGGCAGTACAGAGCCTGCCGTTCCAATCGCGCCGCGGCGAGCTGGCCGCCGGCCAGAAAGACGCGAACAGCGAAAAATCGAAGGAGATATCCCGGAAATGACTACGCGCAAAGCGCCAGGATTCATCCAGGGTAGCTCGCTGCCCAGGCGCACGTTTCTACGAGGTTTAGGAACCGCCGCCGTCGCGCTCCCTTTCCTTGACGCGATGACTCCGGCATTTGCCGCCAGCTCGGTTCCGGGAACGCCTCCCGTCCGCATGGCGTTCTTTTATTTGCCCAATGGCATGATCATGGATGCCTGGAACCCCGGCTACGAGGGCAAGTTGGCTGAGTTGCCCCGCTCTTTAAGAGCGCTCGAGCCATTCAAAGAAGACGTCCTTCAGATCGGGAACCTGACGCACAATACCGGCCGGGCGTTGCTCGATGGCGCGGGAGACCACGGGCGCTGCTCCGGATCGTATCTCACCGGCATTCAAGTTAAGAAGTCGCTCGTGGAGATCAAGAACGGCGTCTCGTTCGATCAAATCGTGGCCAAGGAAATCGGCGGCCAGACGCGTTTCGCTTCACTCGAACTCGGCATGGATGACGCCCGCCAAGCGGGTGACTGCGATTCCGGCTATTCCTGCGCCTACACCAACAATCTCGCCTGGCGCAGCGGGACGCAGCCCCTGCCTCCGACTCTGGACCCGCGCGCGCTGTTTGAGCGGCTGTTCGGCGCGGGCCAGCCTATGACGGCGGCGGAACGTGCGCGCCAATCGAAATACCGGCGCAGCATCCTCGACTTCATTACCGAGGATACCCGCAAGCTGGAATCGAACCTTGGGCCTACCGACCGGCGCAAACTCGACGAGTATCTCTCCGCCATCCGCGAAGTCGAGCGCCAGATCCAGCGTGCCGAGACGGACAACCGGCAGATCGATCCGCAAATGGACAAGCCGTACGGCATCCCCGCCGATTTCGCCGAGCATTTCAGTCTGATGTCCAGCATGATCGCGATCGCCTTCCAGGCCGACCTGACGCGGATCGTCACCTTCCTTGTGACCCGCGAAGGCACCTCGCGTCCGTACCGGGAGCTGGGCATTTCCGACGGCCATCACCCGCTCACGCACCACCGCAACCAGCCGGACCTGATGGAGAAGGTGCGAAAGATCAACGAGTATCACGTGCAGCAGTTCGCCGGCTTCGTCGGAAAAATGAAGGCCGCGAAGGAAGGCGACCGCAGCCTGCTCGACAACTGCATGATCGTTTACGGCGCGGGCCTCTCGGACGGCAACGCCCACCTTCATGAGGATCTGCCCACGCTAATGGTGGGCCGCGGAGGCAACTACTTCAAGACCGGGCGCCGTATCGTGGCGCGCCGCGAGACCCCCATGTGCAATCTCTTCCTGACCATGATGGACCGCATGGGCGTCCGCACGGAGCGCTTCGGCGATTCCACGGGCCGCTTCAATGGCCTGGATCTGGGGTGATTGGATGCCACAGCCCGGAGCGGGAAGATCATCGGCGGGAGCGTTTTTCGATACGGACTTTTCGACCATTGACAGCGTCCTTGCAACGGCTCTCCTTTTCGGCCTCCAGGGCAACAACGATTGCCGCGTAGCCATCATCGCGATGAGCCGCCCGAATCTCGCCGTGGCCGGTTTTGCGGACATGGTTGAGCGTTTCTATCACGGACCGGCAGGCAATTTCGCCCAGGTTCCGCCGATCGGGATGAACACGAATGGTTCGCCGGGCGAGACGTCGCCCGCATTCGTCGCGCCTTTTCAGAGGAAGAAGCCGGATGGAACACCCGTATACAGGAATCAAGTCAGGACCGTCATCGATACCGGAGACCCGAATACGCTGTTTCGGAACTATCTCGAGGCGCAGAACGATCAGACCGCCTTCTTCGTTCTGGGCGGACCGGCGACGAATCTGGCGGCAGCCCTGGCATTCCCGGGGATGAGGGACCTGATCGCGGTCAAAGTCAAGTACCTGGTAGTGGCGGGCGGAGCCTTTCCGGCCGGTCCGGCGGAGGCTCGCGTCCAGGCCGATATTCCCGCCGCCAGGAGGGTATTCGCCGAATGGCCCACCCCGATCGTCGCCTCGGGGTTTGAGGTCGGCGCCGCGCTCGAGTTCCCCGGCGCAAGCATCGATAAGGAATTCGCGGCGGCGGAGCCGGACAACCCCGTTGCCGACGCGTATCGCGCCTACCAGGCGATGCCGTATGACGCGCCGTCGTGGGCCATGGCCGCGGCCCTCTACGCCGCGAGGCCCAAGGAAGGCTATTTCCAGGTTTCCGATCCGGGTAGGATCGGCGTGGACGAGGGTGGCCGGACTTCGTTTACAGCTTCTGAAAAAGGCAACCATCGGTACTTGATGGTGGATCCCGTTCAGAAGCAGAAGATCATTCAGGCGTACATCCAACTGGCAAGCGCCAAGCCCGCGCCCGGGCGGCGGTTCCGCGCGGGCGCCGCCGATGGAGTGAGTGACCAGCGAAGGAGTCAAGCATGAGACAACTGATTGCATATGCCATCGCCGCCGCCATGGCGGCGACAGCCGTCATCGCACTTGCGCAAAACCCGGCGCAACAGACCCCCGGTCCCAATTCCCAGTATCGGTTGGGTCCGGATTCGATGCCGCAAGAGGGAGTTCCGAAAGGGGAGATACGAGGGCCGTATACTCTGCCTTGTAACGTCTATCCGGGCACACAGCATACTTACTGGGTCTATGTGCCGGCGCAATACGATGCTTCGGTTCCGGCCAGCCTGATGGTCTTCCAGGACGGGCAGGCGTTCAAGGATGAGAATGGCGACCTGCGCGCGCAAAATGTGATGGACAATCTGATCTACCGGCGCGAGATTCCGGTGATGATCGGAGTTTTCATTAATCCGGGCCGGCGGCCGGATCAAGCGGAACCCAGCCCGCAGACCGGTTGGGGCGACGGGACCACCAACCGGGGCATCGAGTACAACACGCCCGACGACAAATATGCCCGCGTGATTACCGAAGAACTGATGCCGGCGCTGTATAAGGACTACAACATATCGAAGGACCCGGAACAGCATGGAATCGGGGGATCCAGCTCCGGCGCCATCGCCGCCTTCATGGCTGCATGGGAGCGTCCGAACGATTTCCGGAAGGTGCTGAGCAGTGTGGGCAGCTTTGTGAACCTGCAAGGCGGCTATGTGTATCCCGAGCGCGTCCTGGCGGCCGAGAAGAAGCCCATTCGAGTGTTCCTGTGCGACGGGCGGAACGATAACCGGGGCGTCGGCCGCGGCGGGGCTTACGACGAGAAGCGCGATTGGTTCTACCAGAACGTCCGCCTGATGAAGGCTCTCACGCAGAAGGGTTATGACGTGAATTACTCGTGGAGCATGAACCTCCACGGGCAGAAATTCAGCGGCATGATTCTGCCGGATATGATGCGGTGGCTATGGCGCGACGGTCCCGTTTCGACGGATCCGAACGACATGGTGGAGCGCGGATTCCGGCAGCCCGCTGCGAAGAAGGCTACTGAGCCCGCACCGAAGAACTAGAGGAGTGGGGCATTTTGGAGTATTGCAACCAGCTCAGCTTCTTCGACCGCTGCGAAGATTTCGTGCTCCTCGTGGGACAGGCCATCGCCTTTTGTGGCCTGTCTTGCCTCGCCAAAGCGCAAAGGCCCGACAGACGACAAAAACCGATCGTCTGTCCCACTGTCACCACGCAGCTTGGTTGCGGCTAGGGGGCACAATCCCTTTGAGGGCAGTATCATCTGATCCGGAATGTAGGGTATAATGATACTCATGCTTCAGCCACGCAATATTGGAGAGGTCCTGGGCGGCCACCGCGTTTTGGGTAAGCCGGTCACATCCTTGTTGGAACTGAATGACGCCGTCGAGCGCGGTTTGCCCAAGGCAACCCTTCGCAACGTGGCACGGCACGTCTTTTCGGATGGCGCCGAACAGCGCGCCATGATGTACAGGATCGTCCCGGAGGCGACGTTCAAACGGCGGCGGGAACGTCTGAGTCCCGCGGAAAGCGAACGGACGGAGCGATTGGCGCGGGTCGTCGCCACGGCCGAAGACGTCTGGCAGGATCGCGAGCAAGCCCGGCGTTTTCTAACGACCCCTCATCCGGAGATTGGGGGCAAAACACCGCTCGATGCGGCTCTGACGGAATTGGGCGCGCGGCAGGCTGAAGAGGTCATGGCCCGTATCGTCTATGGCCTCCCGGCGTAGCGGACCGCTGCGGGCGTTCCGCATCGCCGATATGCGGCATACCATCTTCGACGGGAGTGGGGCAATGCTTCACGGTGCCCGCTGGAATTCTCCCGGGCGACGCGTCATATATGCAGCCGAGACTTACGCGGGCGCGTTATTGGAGATTCTGGTCCACGCTTCCGGCAGCGTCCCCCAAAGTCAAGGCTATGTCGAGATCGAGATTCCGTCGGGCTTGTCCATCGAAGAAATCACACAGGACGATTTGCCGCGGTGGGATGCACGATCATTTGAAGCCACCCAAGCCTTTGGCGATCGATGGTATGACGAGCGCCGCACGCCGGTACTGATCGTGCCTTCCGTGGTGACGCGTGTGGAACGGAATGTATTGATCAACCAGGAACATCCCGAATTTCCCCTGGTGCGGGCCAGCCAAGCAGTGCCCGTGCGCTGGGGTGCGCGTTTTTGGAAGAGTCCTCGAATCGATAGATAGCTGGCCAGGGGGCGATGATTCCCGGAATTTCGAGGGATGCGAAGGGTGCCTGAAGCCGGAGCTTCGTTCGCCGGCGAATTGGCAAAAGGACCTCTAATTCATAGAACAGGGAGGGTCGCCGCATGCCAATGTTCGGGTCCATTAAGGAATGCTTGCTGGTGCAGAAGGCCATGCGCGATGCCAAGTTTCGCCGCTTGTTTCCGAGCACAGTGGCCTCAGACCCCATCCCAATGGCCGGTGACGATACCGATGACAAATTCCTCAATTGAAGTGGCTAACGGGTGGGGAGATTGGTTGCGGGGGGTGGATTTGAACCACCGACCTTTGGGTTATGAGCCCAACGAGCTACCAGACTGCTCCACCCCGCAATCCCATCGTAGCGCATGGCACCGCTCCGGTCAAATTTCCGTTACAGCGCCGGGTACAATAATGATGTGCCTCGATTGTTGGTCCCGGCGGCGCTGGCGCTGGCCGCTGCCTTGTCCGCTCAACCCACGCTGTTTCCGCTGAAGGACATCCGGGCCGGCATGCACGGCACCGGCCGAACGGTTTTCTCCGGCGGGCACATCGACGAATTTCAGGTGGAAATCCTCGGCGTGCTCGAGAACATCGGGCCCAGGGAATCCATCATCCTGGCGCGCCTCTCGGGCGGGCCGCTCGAGCAAACCGGCGTCTTGCAGGGTATGAGCGGTAGCCCCGTCTACATCGACGGCAAACTGGTCGGCGCGATTGCGCTCGGGTTCGCCTACTCCAAGGAACCCATCGCCGGCATCCGCCCCATTGAGGATATGATTCGACCGGCCACCACGCGCGCCGCCGCGGCCCCGCGCAGAACGCCCATCGCGTTGGCCGATTCCGATTTCACGCGTGGCATCCCCAGGCCCGAACCGGCTTTGGGCGCCGGAGCGCAAATGGCCGACATCGCCACTCCGCTTTCGTTCGGCGGTTTCACCCGCGCCACCTTGGAGATTTTCGCGCCGCAACTCCGCGCCCTGGGCCTGGAACCCCGCCAGGGCATGAGCTCCGGCGGCAAGCTCGATTCCGCCATGGGCAATCCGGCCAACCTGAAGCCCGGCTCCATGATCAGCGTGGAACTTCTGGCCGGCGACTACAACGTCGGCGCCGATGGCACGGTCACCTACATCGACGGCAACCAGGTCTACGCCTTCGGCCATCGCTTCCTCGATCTCGGAGTCACCTCGATGCCATTCGCCCTTTCCGACGTGATCGCGCTGGTCCCCAACACCAACACGTCGTTCAAACTGTCCGCGCCCCGGGAATGGATGGGAGCTATCAACCTGGATGGCAACACCGCGGTTTCGGGCGAGCTCGGCAAGCGCGCCGCCATGGTGCCGGTTTCGCTCGCCGTCTCGCGCGGCTCGACGCGCATCGAAACGTATCAGATGCAGATGGTGGACGATCCGCTGCTTTCGCCGCTGCTGGCGCAGATGGCCGTTTTCTCCGCCATCGATGCCACTGAGCGCAGCGTGGGCGCCGCCACGGTTCGCGTCACCGGCGAAATCCAGTTTCAGAACGGCTCCGCGCCGGTTCGCATCCAGAACATGTTTGCCTCCGAAAACGGCTCCGCCATGCAGGCTTCCATCTCCACGGCTTTTCCGGTGGCATACGTCATGCAGAGCGGCTTCGATTCGCTGCGGCTGAAAAGCATCGACTTCCGCATCGAAGCCTTCGACCAGAAGAAGGAACTAACCATCGACGGCATCTCCGTGGCGCGCCGGGAAGTGCGAGCCGGCGACAAGGTACGGCTCAACGTTTCGCTGGTGGGTGAGAATGGCGCGGAGACCATGCGCCAGGTGGAATACCAGGTGCCCATCGGCGCCGAACCGGGTGTTCTCTACTTCACCGTGTCCGATGCCAATACCGCGAACCTCGCCGATTTCCGCCAGACGCTCGGCGCCAATCCGCGGAGCGCGGCGCAATTGATTGCAACCGTCAACAATCTGCATCCCAACACCCGCGCCTATGTCCGCGTGTGGCGCACCGACCCGGCATTCCAACTGGAAGGCGCCGACCTGCCGGATCCGCCGCCCTCGGCCGCGCTCATTCTGGCCGGAACCCAATCGACTTTCGGCGGCATCTCTCAGACGCGCAATTCCAAAATCGCCGAAATGGTGATCGACGCGGGTGACGTGATGATATCCGGCTCCAAGACCATCCAGGTGGAAATCAAGGAATGATGCCTTCCCTGCGCCCGTTTGCCCGCTTCGCAATTGCTCTGGCCGCGCTCGCGACGGCTCTCACGCTGGTTCTGCTGGCCAGCGGTACCGCGACCTGGGAGATGAATTCCTACGCCGATTTTCTGCGCGGGCACTTCAACGGCACATCGCTCAGCCGCGATGGCCGCCTCTCGCTCGCGCCCAAGGTGGACACGCTTTTCAGTTCCGGCCAGCCCGTCATCTGGGCGGCCGCGCAGGCGCCCGATGGAACCATCTATGCCGCAACCGGCCACCGGGGCCGGGTCTATGCGATCGACGCCGCCGGCAAGTCGTCGCTGCTCTGGACGGCCGAACAGCCCGAAGTTTTCGCCATCGCCGCCGATTCCAAAGGCGCGGTCTACGCCGGCACGTCGCCCGACGGCAAGGTCTATCGCATCGTCAACGGCAAGGCCGAGGAATACTTCGCGCCGGGGGCCCGCTACATCTGGTCGCTCGCCGTCGGGCCCGATGGCGCGCTCTACGTCGGCACCGGCGATCAAGGCAAGATCTTCCGCGTGGATGGCCCCGGCAAGGGCGAACTCTATTATGATACCGGTCAATCGCACATCACCGGCCTGGCGGTAGATTCGCAGGGCCGCCTGCTGGCTGGCTCCGGGCCCAACGGCATTCTCTATCGAATTACGGCGAAGGACCAGGCCTTCGTGCTTTACGACTCCCCGCTGCCGGAGATCCGCTCCATTGTTCCCATGCCGGATGGCACGGTGTACGCCGCCGCGCTGGGCGGCTCGGTTGCCAAGCGCGCCCAAAGCGCCGCTCAGGCCGCGCAAGGAATGTCCGGCGGCGTCCTGCCTACGGTCACCACAACCATTACGGTGGAGGCACAGGCCGGCCCCGGGGGTGAAATCAAGCCGCCCGAATCCAAACCGCAGCAGCCCGCCGCGGTGGCTCAGGGCAGCACGCAATCCACGCCCGTGGTGGAAGTGCCGGGCGTCGACAAGTCGGCCGTCTATCGCATCAATCCCGATAACACCGTGGAGACGCTGTGGAGTTCCAAAGAAGAGAACGTCTACGACGTGCTGCCGCTCGAAAAACAGATTCTCTTTTCCACCGATCAGAACGGCCGCATCTACGGCCTCGGCCCCGACCTCCGCGTAACCCTGGTCACGGAAACCAACGAAGGCGAAACCACCCGCCTGCTGCCTGCCGAGCATTCCATTCTGGCGGCCACCGGCAACACCGGCCGCATCTTCCGCATGGGTGAGAAGCCCGGCTCCACAGGCTCCTATGAAGCCCCCGTGCACGATTCCGGCACGGCCTCGCGCTGGGGCAGCCTCAGTTGGCGCGCGGATGTGCCCGCCGGCTGCTCCCTCGCGTTCCGCACGCGCTCCGGCAACTCCGCCAAGCCCGACCGCACCTGGAGCGACTGGTCGGCGCCGCTCACGCAATCGGCCGCCTCCCGCATCATTAGCCCCAACGCGCGCTACATTCAGTGGAAAGTGGAAATGGCGGGAGTCGCCGCCGGTTCCGGATCTACGCCGATGCTCGACAGCGTAACCCTGGCCTACCTGCCGCAGAACTCTCCGCCGGTGGTGCGGAGCATCAACGTCACCACTCAGGCGGCGCAGACCGGGGCATCCAAGAGCTCCGCTGCGGCTTCATCTTCGTCGTCCGCCGCGTACAGTGTGACCGTCAGCGATACCGCCGACGCTTCGCCCACATCCGCCGGTACTCCCACGCAAACCCTGACGCGCGCCACCTCCCAGCAGATCAATATCACCTGGCAGGCCGACGATCCCGACGGCGACCGCCTGCTCTACAACGTGTATTTCCGGGCCGACGATCAAATCCAGTGGATGCCGCTTCGCACCAACCTCCACGACAACTCGCTCACGTTGGACGCCGACGTCCTGGCCGACGGGAAATATTATTTCCGGGTGGTGGCCTCCGATCGCGAAGCCAACCCGCCGGCCACGGCGCGCGAGGCCCAGTTGACCAGCGCCCCGGTGCTGATCGACAACACGCCGCCGGTCATCTCGATCGGTGCGGTCCGCTATTCCGCCGGCGCCGCGCACATCGAATGGGAAGCCGCCGACGCCGCTTCCGCGCTACGCCGCTGCGAATACTCGCTGGATGCCGGCGAGTGGGTGCCGGTGGAGGCCGCCGATGGCGTGATCGATTCTCCGCGCGAGAAATTTGCGCTCGACCTCAAAGGCCTGACCTCGGGCGAGCACCTGTTGGTCATCCGCGCCGCCGACAGCGCCAACAACACCGGCCTGGCCAAGATCCTTCTGAAGTAGTGCCGGGCTGAATCGCCCGCCCGCGATGTGCCACACTACCCCTAGTGCGGCTCAATCTGCGAATCTTTGCCTGGCTGATCCGGCGAAGCTTTTTCGCCGCTTTCGACGACAACTCTTTCTCCACCGCCAAAGGCGCCGCCTATTCGGCGCTGCTCTCGTTTTTCCCCGTGCTGGCTTCCTCCGCCGCCATCCTGGTGCAGACCCGCACCGAGTTCGTCTCCAAGACCATTGAGAACCTCGTTTCCGAAATCGTTCCGCCCGGAACCGAGGATCTGGTGGTGCAACAGTTCCGTATCACCGGCGCGCGGCCGCTTTCCGTGCTGGTCGTGGCCGGCCTGATCTCCCTGTGGGCCGCTTCCTCGGCCGTCAAAAGCCTCATCGAAGGTTTTCAGATCGCCTATCGCATCCCTCGCGATCGCGGTTTCTTCCATTTGTCGTGCGTTTCCATCGGGATCGTGCTGCTCTCCGCCGTGCCTCTGGTCTGCGCCGCGTTCGTGATCTTCTTTGGAAGCCAGGTGGAGAGCACCGTGCTCCACTGGATGAAGGTCGATCCGTTTCTGAGCCCGCTCTCCTGGGTGGCCCGGCTGGTGAGCCGTGGAGCGCGCTACACGCTGGCCTTCACCACCTCGGGGCTGGTGGCCTGCGTCCTGTATTACGTCGGCCCCTTTCGCAACCAGCGGTGGCGTTACGTCTGGCCCGGCGCCATGCTCGCCAGCGTCCTGTGGCTGGCGGCCACCTCGGGCTTCGCGTGGTACGTCCGGCACCTCGCTCATTACAACGTCATGTACGGTTCGGTGGGCGCCGGAATCGCCCTGCTGGTCTGGATGTACATCATGGCGGCGATCTCGCTCATCGGCTGCGAATTCAACGCCGAGTACGAGCGCGCTGCTGCTGGTCCCGCCGCGCATCCGCTACAATCGCAATAGTGAAGATTCCAGTCGCCCTCCTCCTGGTTGCGACTCTTGCCCAGGCGGATATACCGATGACGCTGGTCTCGGAAGACGAGGCCGAGCCGATTCACAGCGCCATCGTCCGTAAGGAGGCCTGGACGCTCGATCCCGTCCGCCGCCTCCGCGCCGACGCCGACAAGCGCATGAAGGAAGGCCCCTGGACCGTCACCACCGACCGCCCCAAAGGCGTCGATCTCGATTCTCACGACTACTACAGCGAAGCGCCCTACTACTGGCCCAATCCCGATAATCCCTCCGGCCCGTTCCTCCGCAAAGACGGCCAGACCAATCCCTCCCGCTTCACCGCCAACCGCACGGCGCTGATTGCCACGTGCGACTCCGTGCTGTCGCTGGGCGCCGCCGCTTTTCTTCTCGACAACCCCGCTTACGGGCAGCGCGCCGCGGCCGATATCCGCGCCTGGTTCCTCAATCCCAAGACCCGCATGAACCCCAGTCTCGATTTTGCCCAAGCCGTCCCCGGCCTCAATAACGGGCAGGGCGCCGGCGTCATCGATGGCCGGCCCTTCATCCGGGCCATCCAAGGCATGGAGTTCCTGTCGCAGACTTCATTCTGGGCTCCCGCCGAACAAGCCGCCGTCCGCAAGTGGTTCGAAGAGTACCTGCTCTGGCTGACCACCAGCAAGAACGCCACCGACGAGAAAAAAAGCGGCAACAACCACGCCTCCTGGTGGACCGCCCAAGTGGCCGCCGTGGCCAGTTTCGTGGAAGACGGCCCCACCCAGCAGATGGCCTTCAATTACTATCGCGACCGCATCTTCCCGCGCCAGATCCGGCCCAACGGCAGCGCGCCGCGCGAAGAGGTTCGGTCCCGTTCCCTCACGCTTTCCGCCTTCAACCTGGAGGCATTCACCCTGCTATGCCGCATGGCTCAAGTGCATGGCGCCTCCGCAACGGCCGACCTTTGGAACATCCGGGCCAGGAACGGCGCCACCGTCAGCACTGTAATCGATTATCTTTCCCCATACCTGGTCGATCCCAAGAAGTGGAGCAAGGAACAAGCCGTCGAGATTCCCGCCGACTCTCTGGCATTTCTGGCCTTCGCCGGGATGGGACTGAAGAAGCCCGAATACCTCGACCTGTTTCGCAAGCTCGAACATCCCGACAGCGCCTGGATGAGTCTGGTGGATCTCATGGTCAGCCGCTTCGAAGCCGCCGCCCACCAGACCCGCCACTAAGTGGGTTGCCTGTAAACGGGTGTTCCCAAAGCCCGGAGGGCGACAGAGCATAGCCCAGGGCGTGAGCCCTGGGTCCGCATAGCAAATTGAGGAGCCCCGGAACGGGGCGAAAGACGGCCCGGGTATAACTCGGGTTATACTGGAGGAATGAAGACCGCCGTCTCGATGCCTGACGATCTTTTCCGCTTGGCGGAAGCAACCGCCCGGCGCCTTGGAGTTTCGAGAAGCGCGCTGTATTCTAAAGCGATTGCGGAGTTTCTGAAAGGTCAGAACGGAAATGCGGTCACCGAACGCCTGAACGCCGTGTATTCGCGGCGCCCCGCGAAAGTGGATTCCGGATTGCACCGGGCCCAACTGAAATCTCTCGAAAAGGACGCTTGGTAGAGATGGCCGGGATTCAGCGAGGGGAGATCTGGTGGGCAGACCTGCGTGCGCCTCGTCGCTCCGGGCCCGGATACAAGCGGCCTGTGCTTGTGGTCCAGGAGGACTTCTTCAACCTCAGCCGAATCCAAACCGCAATCGTAGCCGCGATCACCACAAACCTGGAACTCGCCGACGCCCCAGGGAATGTCTTGTTGCCGGCGCGCTCGGTGGGTCTCCCCCGCGACTCGGTCGTAAATGTCTCGCAACTCTTGACGCTCGACCGCACCTTCCTGACCGAGCATGCCGGTACTCTATCGCCGCGTCTGCAGCGCTCCGTCGATGAAGGGTTGCGCACGGTCCTGCAACTCTAGCGGATCGAGTCTGCCCCAGCGGCCAATCAGCAACGTCATCGTCGGCGATGGCGACAAACCGTCAAAGTGACAGGACCATACCGGGCGCCATCTATCGGGGCTGTGTAACCCCGGCCAGCGGTCGCTCGACCGATCTTTCTAGTAAGTCGGCGGCAACTCGCCGCGTTCTCGAAGAACGAAGTAGCAGTTCACGACTCCGTCGGGCCTAGTGTTTGGGACTCGCTTAGTCCGGAGGTCGGGCAGGTCCCCAGGGAACGACATGTATTCTTGGTAGAGGTCGGGGTCACTCGTCCTGAGCGCCTCAAGGGCTCGCATCCACCGGTAGCGATCGCGGACATTCTTCTCACTGTCCAATCGCAGCACCTGTTTGAGCTTCTCGCCATCAGAGTTCAACGCGTCAATGTGGCCATCAGCCATGATCCGAAGGCAATCGTTGAACGCCACTAGACAAGGGTTCGGAAGGCCAAGGATGGCTTCCTTCGTTTCGTTGCAGGTTGCACATGCGTAGAGAAGATTTGAGTACTCGCACTCGCCATCCGGATCCACACTGGCCGGCATGAAGTGCTCCACATGAAACGCCCCGCCGCGGCTATTCCACAGTTCACGATGAAGGCAGTACACACAGCGGAAAGTAAACTCGTCGCGCAGCCAATCCCGATAGCTGCTGTAGTCCTTGTAGCCCGCGGGGCCATGCCGCCTCGCGTGCGGCGAGGTTGGATACTCAAATCCTATCATCGGGCTTTCTTGCCCTTCGTCTGGGAGCCCGAAAACAACCGATTCTCAAGTTCATCGATGGTGTGGGTAGGGCGCGGAGCCGCCCTTTCAATGTGATAGTCGGTGTATGCCTGCAATGCGGCAAGACGGGTCCGTTCCTCCGCGTTCAGCCTCCCTGAAATGTTCTTGTCGATGAGCATGCCCCGCTCGCGATTTGTGATTGACCAGTCCTCCTCGAACTGAAGGAAGTCGGAAAAGCGTATCACGCCCTCGAGTTCCTGCGGTAGAAATCTGGTCTGTGCGAATGGCACCCCGACACGTTTCCAATCATTGAATAATCCAAGCAGTCGGTGCTCGATGTGGAGTGGCAGGCCATACAGCTTGAGAACCTCGGAGTCGACGCGCAGTAGGAGCCTTTCCAGCTTCGCCGAAGCCGTTTCGGACGAAGCTGCTGCAAGATACGCAGTCGCCGCACGTTCGACTCCTTCAAAGGAACGCATTTTGGGGATAGGTATCTTTCGGATGTCGCCGACCATGTTATCGCGTTTACCTAGATGCGAATAGGCATAAGCATTCGCGAGCGGCGAGTTGAGCAGTGCCCAAAGGGTCTCAAGTGAGTATGAGGACGTCGTTGGACGTACCGGAATGAATCGGCTTGTGAGTGGGTGCCCCTGCTTATCAATTAGCGCTTTTAGTCGCCAGGGGCCGCGACTCGCGGGGGCGTAGTTAACGAGAACCTGGGAAATGCCTCCGGCGGGCCGACTGCCCGCCCAACGAATCACCGCCGGGGCCAAGTTCAACCAGTAACGCTGGGGTAACTGATGCAACTGAATGTCACGGTCAAATAACGCGAAGCCGGGCTGGCTCCCGGGAAACTTCTCCGTTGAGTACGCCGTGGCGCCCCGCCGTAGGTGCTGTCCATGATATATAATTCCTTGCTCGACCACAGCAATATCGGAGAGCGTCGGATTGTCGGCACATGCACTCCAGACCTCTTCCAACTCGGGCAGGCGCAAAGAAAATGAAGTGTCAACCGAGAATCGCGACTGGCAATCGGTTCGCGTGGTCGAGGCGATGTAGTCGGATCTGAAGCGGGGGAGTTCGCGTTCGCGAATACGCCGATAGCGAACTTCGTTCTGGCCGCTGACCGTCTTGCGCCGCCCAACTAGAACCGCCGACTCGGCGTCCGAAAACGAAAAGACCTTGTCAGGGAAAAGGCAAATCTCCCTTAACTCGCACTCGCTGACCAAAAACTTGCGAAGATCCCTGGCGTTGTCGCTATGCAAGACAGTCTGAGGAAGCACAACGCCGAATATGCCACCTTCCGGCAGATTGGGCAGAGTTCGCCAAAGCATTTCAGCGGATTTATTGACGAAGCGCACGCTCGAGGCGTGGTCCCGGTACTGCTGTTGTTCCTGCGGCGTGAAGTTATCAAACGGCGGATTGGCAAGCAGAATTGTATTCTTCCTTGCCTGCACCGCGAGACAATCACTAAGGAACATATCCTGGACTTCTAAATCCCATCCGTCAGGATTAGGAATGTCCGTAAGCGTGAGCGACAAACGGGCCAATTCAAGCGCAAATGGTTCAATGTCCGTGCCGTGCATTCGACTGCGCAGATATGGTCCACGCCGGCTAGGTATTGCCTTCTCAGACGGTAGCATCTCTGTGAGCAGTCGCATCGCGGAGACGAGAAAAGCGGCGTGCCCACATGCTGGTTCGAACACGCTTCGGTCGTTGACCGGAATCTCTTCTAGCCAGTCAGTCAGGTTGCCGACCACATAATCAACAATGAAAGAAGGCGTCCTGTGTGTTCCGAAGGCCGACCTGGTCTCCTTCGAAATGAGCGTGTTCTCGTAAACGTATGCGAGAGACTCGGTTGTTGTGAGTGCCAGACTGCTGAACTGGTCGATAATGCGAGCCGATTCCCGCAGGCCTTCAAGCTTTTTCTTTGAGTCGACTGCCAGTGGCTCCGTGCCATAGTGCCTGCCGAGCCTCCGGAAAACCTCCTCAACATCGTTCAGGTTCAGGTCTGCGAACCTTTCGACCCGCTTGTCCCGGAGGATCTTCCCCGAAACGAGCCAGAAGACCGTTTGTAGTAGCCAGTGGCCCTGGTCATCAGTCACGTCTTCCCAGCCGATGGAACTCTTCAGTTCGGCCACGTTCCTTTCGACGAGTGTCCCGAGCGATTTGCCTACCTGCTCCTCAACGAGCGGCAGGAGTCCGAGGTCGACGAAGCTGAGTTGATACTCCGGTCGGAAACGCCCCCAAGTTTTTGCCCGGTAGACCGCGTCCGGTTTGAATTTTCCGAGGTTGTCCTGAAAGAATCGCTCAACGTTATTTGCGGGAATGCTCTCTCGATATTCCGGAGACTGAGCTCCTTGCTTCCACCACTGAAGCGTGTCCTGAAAACAAACGAAGACTAAAGGCGCTCCCAAGGGTCTGCATGCCTCCACGGCCGAGCGCGGACCGCTTGTTTCTGATAGGACGGCCACACAGGCCGACCGGGAGTCCGCTGGCGACTGGGCAAATGCCACCAACGGTATGGTCTGGCCTTCCCCGAGCAGAAAATCGGTCCGGAGCAAATCGGGGCGATATCCGCATTCGCGGAGTGGAGCTTTGATGGAAGTTGGCGTCAACAAGGCGGCACCCATCCTCTTGGTTCTTTTCAGCCGGTCACTGCGACCAAGCTCAGATCCCAGGCGCGACTGGAGAAACGGGGCCAAAACATTTTGGGCATATATTGTTCACGGCCACATTATACAGTGTAGCAGTTGCACGCTCGAAGTACATCAGAATAGCAGGAGAATAGCAGGGATCACATCTGCTCTCGCTACCTAGAACGGCAGATCAGCGGTTTGCCCCGCGGACTTCAGCCCATTAGGCAGCTAATTGGTGTATTTTCTTAGGCTTGTGAAAGCGAACGACTTGCGCGATTGGCCGGGAACAGTCCACTTGGCCGCGTAACGCCCGTTTGTTCCTTGTGCCTCTCGACCAAGGCGTTCGACACAGTGAAACGCAGGCGACGACGCGCCGAAATCGCAACGGAGGCGCTCACCTCCAAACCCCGCTGAGTGTATACTCTGCGGATGCTTTGGCGGCGACACCGCCATGTGGATCGCAGGCCCTACGGCGTTTGATCGGGAGGAACCGGCGCCGCGGTTCCCCTGTGTCATGCAACTGAAGCCAGATTCGCGGTTTGCCTGTCCAACTGAAGCAGCAAACGTTGAATCGTCTTCACTTCGGATTCCTCGAAATACGGTTCACCGCATTGGCCGCATACCCAGGCGGGCACTGCTTCTAATGACAGATGATACCCCTTGCGGTCAATATGAAAAGGCGCCTGACCTTTCTTCATCTTCCCTTGGCAGTGCATGCATTTCATGAAGGCTTCCTAATTCTGAATTCCGAATCCCATTCGAATGTTCCGGGCGGCACCGTTGACCAGGGGCGCGATTTCGCTCATAAAAAGGGAGCTTGTATGGTAGCCAATCCGACCGCGCTAGACAAGCCAGGAAGGGGTGCAGGACACAGAAGTGAAGCAGGCTGGACACCAATCAGAGCCGCGACCGTAAGGGAGCGCCTGATCTCCGCGCGCGGGTGCCGCATTCGCTCCCTAACGGTCGCGGCTCTGATTGGTGTACTTTTACGTTAGGATTTTCTCCATTGGCGGCTATTTCGCGCACCCGCCAGGAAGCGTGCTGAGCGCAGTTCCCCCGAGCCTGGTGCGATAATCTGCTTCAGTGAACACCATCATCGAACCTTTCCGCATCAAGAGCGTGGAACCGCTCCGTCACACCACGCCCGCGGAGCGCCAAGGCTTCCTCGAACAAGCCGGGTATAATCTCTTCCTCATCGCCGCGCGCCACATCCTCATCGATCTCCTCACCGATTCCGGCACCAGCGCCATGTCCACCGAACAGTGGGCCGCCATCATGCGCGGCGACGAATCCTACGCCGGCAGCGAGAGCTTCTTTCGCCTCAAACGTGTGGCCGACGAGCTTACCGGCTTCCGCCACATGATCCCCACGCACCAGGGCCGCGCCGCCGAGCGCATCCTCTTTACCGTGATGTGCAAGCCGGGGCACGTGGTTCCCTCCAACACCCACTTCGATACCACTCGCGCCAACATTGAATTCACCGGCGCCCGAGCCGTCGATCTCCCCATTCCGGAAGCCGCCGACACGCAGGCGCGCCTGGATTTCAAGGGCAACATGGACGTGGCCGCTCTCGAATCGCTCATCGCCCGCGAAGGCGCCGCCAACATCCCGCTGGCGATGCTCACCATCACCAATAATTCCGGCGGCGGCCAGCCCGTCTCCATGGCCAATATCGAGGCAGTGCGCCGCGTCACCGCGCGCCACTCCATTCCCTTTTACCTGGACGCCTGCCGCTTCGCCGAAAACGCCTGGTTCATCCGCGAGCGCGAGCCCGGCTATGCCGATTGGTCGCCCAAACGCATCGCGCAGAAAATGTTTTCTCTCGCCGACGGCTGCACCTTCTCCGCCAAGAAAGATGCCTTCGCCAATATCGGCGGCCTGCTTTCCACCAACGACGACCGCGTCGCCCAGCTCGAAACCAATCTGCTCATCCTCACCGAAGGCTTTCCCACTTACGGCGGTCTGGCGGGCCGCGATCTCGACGCCATCGCCGTGGGCCTAGAAGAAGTCCTCGATCCCGACTACCTGCGATACCGCATCGTCTCCACCGACTATCTGGGCCGCCACATCGCCGACCACGGCGTCCCCATCGTGGAACCGCCCGGCGGTCATGCCATCTATATCGATGCCGCCCGCATGCTGCCGCACATTCCGCCGCACCAGTTTCCCGGCCAGGCTTTGGCCGTGGAGCTCTACCGTCACGCCGGCATCCGGTCGGTCGAAATCGGCTCCGTGATGTTCGGCGCCGCGGCGCAACATGAATTGCTGCGCCTCGCCATTCCCCGCCGCGTCTATACCCAGAGCCACATCGATTACGTGGTGGAGGCCATTCTCGAAGTCAACGCCCGCAAGCAGGAAATCCGCGGCATGGAGATCCTGGAGGAGCCACCCACCCTGCGCCATTTCAGCGCGCGCTTCCGACCGTTATAATTGAAGGTCCCGAATGCCTGTCGATTGGTTTCCGCTTTGGCTCAGCCTGCGCGTCGCCTTCTGCGCGACGGTGATCTCGCTGATCCTCGGGCTTTGGCTGGCATGGGTGCTGGCCAGGCGCAACTTTCCTGGTAGAGAGATCATCCAGGCGGTCGCCACATTTCCCTACGCGCTGCCGCCATTGATCGCCGGAACCTACTGCATCCTGACGCTGGCGCACAGCCAGTACGCGTTCACCTGGCATATCGGCGTGCTGGCCGGCGCGGTGGGCGTCTTTCCCCTGATGGTCCGCGGCTCGCGCCGCGCGTTCCAGACCCGCAACCTCAATTACGAAAATGCCGCCCGCAGCCTGGGCGCTTCCGAATGGCGGGTCTTCTGGTACATCGCGCTGCCTCTCGCGTATGAGCCGATTCTGGCCGCCGCCGCCATCGCCTTTGCGCGCGTGCTCACGGAATTCGCCGCCGTGGTGTTGATCGCCTTCGCCCTGACTACCGGCATTTCGCCGTTCCCGGTGGCGCTGGTGTCCGTCATCGTCATCATCGCGCTCGGGGCCGTGTACCTCTCCAACCGTCTGGAACACGAAGGACGGACCCGCCCATGACCCACGTTCGCATTGTCCGCCGAGTCCCGCCGCGATTCTCGCTCGATGTCGATTTCCCCATTGGCCCCGGCGTGACGGCCGTCTACGGCTGCTCCGGCGCCGGTAAGACCGTGCTCCTCGAAACCATCGCCGGCTTCGCCCGCCCCGATTCCGGCCGCATCCTGCTCGACGATGCCATCCTCTTCGACGCTGTCTCCCACGTTCAGCTCCCGCCTCGCCGCCGATTTTGCGGCTACGTCTCCCAATCCGATTCGCTCTTCCCATACATGACCGTGCGGCAGAATCTGGTTTTCGCCGCCCGGCGATGGCCGCGCCTGGAGCGTCACCGCCGCGTCGCTGAGATGCTCGACAGATTCCAGCTCTCCGCCGACGCCTCCACCCGCCCGCGCGGTCTCGATGCGCCCGCCAAACTCCGCTGCTCCATCGCCCGGGCTCTGGTCGCCGAGCCCCGGCTCCTGCTGTTGGATGAGTGCGGCGCCGGTGAATCGCTCCTCCGCCAGATCCGCGAAATCACCCAAGCCCCCATCCTGTTTGCCACCGCCGATCTTGACCTCTGCTGCGCCGCCGCGGACCAACTGCTCCTCCTCGATGCCGGCTGCGTCCTGCAGCGGGGCGCCCCGCGCGAGGTGCTCGACCGGCCGGCTTCCCTCGAAGCCGCCCGTCTCCTCGGCGTCCCCAATCTGTTCCAGGTCTCCATCGCCGCGCTCGATCCCGTCCGCAACAGCAGCCGCCTGGAGTTCGATCACTTCTCTCTGACCGGTCCTTACATTCCAGGCCACCTCAAAGGGGACCGTGTCTGGGTGGCCGCCGCCGCCGAATCTCTCCGGCTTCAGTCGGGCTCGCCGCAGCCGCCGAATACCGTGGCAGTTGAACTCATCTGCGCTTCCCACCGCGCCCATTCCGTCCTGCTCGAGTTTTCCTTCGGCATCTTCGTCACCGTCTCCCACGAAGAGTTCGCCCGCCGGAAGGATAATAGGGATTGGCAGGTGGAATTCCCGCCCGAGGCGCTGCGGGTCCTTTAGCTCATGCCGCTGAAGTCGCTCCCCGAGTACGAACAACTGGCCGAACAGGCCCACGGACACCTCTGCGCCGGCCAGATCCTGGGTCTCCGCATGGCGCTCTATGCCATGAATCTGCTTTCGCTGGCCGACCCCGGCGGCGCCGACCGCAAACGCCTGGTCACCTTCGTCGAAATCGACCGCTGCGTCACCGACGCCATCCCCGTGGTGACGGGCTGCCGCCTCGGCAAGCGCGCCCTCAAGTTCCGCGATTTCGGCAAAGTCGCGGCCACCTTCTGCGATCTCCGCGAAGACCGCGCCGTCCGCATTATCGCCCGCGAGAGCGCCCGGGACCGCGCCCGCGAGCTGTATCCCGGAATCGAAAGCCGGAACCAACAGCAGATGCGCGCCTATCGCGACATGCCCGACGACGATCTCTTCGAGATCCAATGGGTGCGTGTCGCGCTGGCCCCCGAGGACCTTCCCGGTTACAAAGCCCCGCGCGTGATTTGCGCCCAATGCCACGAGGCCGTCAGCTTCAAACGCGAAGTCCTCCGCGATGGCCTCGCTCTCTGCCGCGCCTGCGCCGGCGAGTGCTACTATACGCCGCTCTAACAGAATGCTGAAAAACTTCTCCAAGTCTCTGGCCGCCGATAAACACAGATCAACGCAGATAATTATTGGCTTTTCAATCCGCGTTCATCGGTGTTCATCGGCGGCTAAGTCAAGTTCATCAACCTGCTAAATGTTGCGCTGCTACATTACCGATCGCCTCGCCGCCGGCGGCGCCGCGGGCCTGCTCGATTCCATCTCCCGCGCGCTCCAGAACGGCGTCGATTTCATTCAGATCCGCGAAAAAGATCTCCCCGCCCGCGATCTTTGTTATCTGGTGCGTCACGCGCTGGCCCTGCCCAACCCGCGCTCGACGCGCATCCTGGTGAACTCCCGCGCCGATGTCGCGCTGGCTTCGGGCGCTCACGGCGTGCATCTTCCCGCGCACTCCATTGCGCCGCTCGCCCTCCGCGCCATCACGCCCCCCGGCTTCTTAATCGGCGTCTCGGCCCACTCGCTCGACGAGTTACTCGCCGCGGAACGGGAGTCCGCCGATTTCGCTGTCTTTGGCCCGATCTTTTTCACCGCATCGAAAGCCGCCTACGGCCCCCCGCAAGGCCTCGACCGCCTGCGGGAAGCCACGAGCGCCGCCTCGATCCCGGTGCTGGCGCTCGGGGGCATCACAGCGGCCCGCGCCCCCGAGTGCCTGGCCGCCGGAGCCGGCGGCATCGCCGGCATTTCGATGTTCCAGTAGGGCGGACGATCGCTTTCTGTCGTCTGTCGCCGCGAAGATTTCGTTTCGCTCGTGGAGCGGGCTTTCCAGCCAGAGGGCCGCCTAAAGGCGGCTGCGGCCAGGATTGGCCGCCCCACAGCGCGGCAAAGCCGCAACCAATGTAAGCCCGAAGCGCCGACACTACCGCGCCTTGCCCCCCAACGGCAACTCCGACCAGATGCGCGCCAACGGGATCACCATGGTTCTCTCATCCAAAGCGTACGATTTGGCGCCGGGATAGACTACCAGCAGGCGTTTGAGCCGCAAATCCTCCAACGCCACGCGCATGGACTTGGTCATGCCCGGCGCGTCGCTGTACTTCACTTCCACTCCATAGCGCTGCCCTCCCGCCATCACCAGAAGATCCAGCTCGGCACCCGACTGCGTCGCCCAAAAATAGCAGTTGCGCTCGCCCGCCCGGCGGACGATTTCCTCAATCGCGAATCCTTCCCAGGAAGCGCCGATCTTGGGATGCCCTTCGAGATCCCGGAACGAGGGGATGCCCAGCAGGGCGTGCAGTATCCCGCTATCCCGCAAGTAGATTTTGCACGACTTCACCTGCCGCTTCGCAAGATTCTCGTGCCACGGCTGAAGCTGCCGCACCATCAGAGCTCCGGTCAGCAGATCGAGATGCCGCTTCACGGTGGTGTGAGATTCGCCCAGTGACCGCGAGACTTCCGAAGCGTTCCAGATCTGCCCGTGGTAGTGGGCCAGCATGTTCCATAGCCGGCGCAGCACCGCCGGTGGGATGGCAACCCCGTACTCGCGGATGTCGCGCTCCAGAAACGTGCGCATGAAGTTTTCCAGCCAGGCCCGGCTGTCCGCGTCGTTCCGCGCCAGAAAAGACCGCGGGAACCCGCCGCGCCACCACAGGCGCCGGAGAGCCGCCGCGCCGGCTTCGGAAAGATCGAATCCACCCATCTCCACAAACGCGATGCGGCCCGCGAGCGATTCCGAACCCTGGCGGAGCAGTTCCGGGGACGCGCTGCCCAATACCAGGAACCGCGCGCGGAGAGGCTTGCGGTCGGCCAGTACGCGCAGCACCGGGAAGAGATCCGGTTGCCGCTGCACTTCGTCGATCACCACCAGGCCGCGCAGCGAACCGAGCGCGGTCATCGGCTCCGAGAGCCGCCTCTGGCTGACCGGGTCTTCGAGGTCGAAATACTCGGCGCCCGTCTCCCCGGCGATCTGCCTCGCCGCGGCCGTCTTTCCGCACTGCCGGGGCCCGTAGAGCGCCGTCACCGGATTGGCCCGGATGGCCCCGCGAATCCTTTCGAAAAGCGCAACGCGCTTCACAACCATAAGTGCGATCCTTGTAAATTGAGCATAGCACGTTCAATTTACAAGGACGCCATTCATGCCAATTTCAGCGTCTTCACCCGTGCCCGCTCAGCTTCAGAAGGACCACAGAACGCTCGTATAACCCGTGTGTGCGTGGAAATTCTGATAGTAACCCAGCACTCCGAACGCTTCCCCGTAGCCGTAGTATTGATAGCCCGCGTTCCACCGGACTTTCGGGCTGATGCGGATCGACAGCCGCGCCAGTGGCGACTGGTAAGTCAGCGGAAATGTCTGCACCGAGTCGAGCAAGGCCTGAATCGGATCGGTCGTGCCCGCGGGCACTGCGGTTGCGCGGCCGTCGCCCGTATCCTTCGTAATGCTGTAGCCCAGGTATAGATCGGCGCGCCGGCGGATCGCGAAGCGCACGCCCAGGTTTGCGGCGTGGACGTTGCTGATGTAGATCGACCGGTATTTGGCCTGCAGAGTGGAACGGCTCAAACCCGCAAAAAAGGCCAGGAAGGACGAGCTGTCGAGATGCTGCTTGTTGTACGATGCGTCGATCGAGAACCAGTCGCGAGGCGCCCAGGACGCGTTGGCGCTATAGCCGCGCGAATGCGAGCTGAACAACGAAAACGCCGGCTGGAAGTCGTAGGACTCGCGGTAAGACGCCGAGAGCTGCACCTTGCGGACGCGGTATTGCGCGCGCCCCCCCAACGTCTGGAAGTTCTTGTCGCTGACCGTCGTGAGCGGGTGATTGGTTCGGCCGACTTCGTAGTCGAAGTTGATCGTGAACGGCTTCCACGGCCGCACGCGCACCCCCGCCAGGCCCGATTGGAGCTGGTTGCCGACTTCGTAGACGTTGTTTTCCGTGGAATTGGCGAAGGCCGGAAGCGTGAACCCTTCCACCGTGTCCACCCGGCGGTCGGCGTAGTGATAGCCGCCGTAGAAACCGATCCAGTCCGCCGCCCGGTAATTCACATCCGTCGAGTTGGTAATCGTGCGAATCCCCAGATAGCGGAAATAGATAGTCGTTCCGAGGTTGCTGCCCGTCAATAACTCGGAGTAAGTGGAGGCCCCGTCGATCCGATTGTTGGAGATCGACGTATTATTGACAATCGTCAGGCGGTCCGTCGGGAAGTAACTCAGGCTCAGGTCGCCAGCCAGGTCCGGACGGCTGGCGTCGCCGCCCACCACGATCTGGCGGTTGGCGGGGCTGCCGAATTGATCCACCCCCAGCGCCGATTCGCTCAGCGCAAAATCGTTCCGCCCCATCACGTAGGTCAAACGCGCGTTCAGGCCCCACCGCTTGCGCCGCGTGTGCAGGTTCCCCAGCCACCCCGGACTCGAACCGTGCACCGGCTGCGAGCGGTTGAACTGCTGCAGCACCGTCTGGTCCGTGAGCGTTCCGGCCGCGATGACGCCGTCGGCCGTAGCCGGCGTGTCGTCCTTGAAAAAGTCCCAGCGCCGCTCCACCGTGAATTGAAAGCCCGCAAAGTGCGCCTCGGCGCCCACGCGGTACTCGTTCCACTGGCGCCGCACGTTGGTAAAGATCGGGTATGCCGAGCCGCTCAGATTGAACTCCTGCGCGGTGGAAAGCGCTGGTCCGTCCTCGGTATTGCGGCTGTAACCCAAATGAAAGCGCACGTGAGACTGCGGCAGCAGTGTCAGGTCGTGATCCTGCAGGCGACGGCTGGTGTCCGCCAGATGTTCGCCTCCCGCCACCGTGAGTCCCGGATTGAAATAATCGCTCAATCTCCAACTCATGTCATAGCGGTAGAGGCCGTTCTTTTCTACATGTAAAATGGCCGATTGGTAGGGGTCGTTGCCCAGGCCGCTCGTGTTGAGCGTGATCTGGTCGAACCAGCGGCCGTGGCCGTCTTTCGAATTCATCGCGAAACTGCTGCCCAGCAACCGCAGGCCGTTGCCGTAATTCGCGTCGCTGCGATACTCCCCCATGTCGCCGCCCACCAGGTGAAAACGGTAGCCGGTTTCGAAGGACTGGGTGACGTTGTAGCCGCCCCAGCCGTCGCCGCGCGGGGAACCCACCGTGTCGGGCGTGGGCGCCACCACTTGTTGCGCCGCCAGGGTGCCGGCAACCGCGAAAATCGGAAGCAGTAGTTTGGACATGGCGGTCATCTCAAGAAGTATTGGTCGGCGTTCGAGCCGTGTATCCGCACGTGGCAGGTGGTGCACTTCTGGAACTTCGGATCGAGCAGGTTATGCCGCGCCGATTGCAGATCCACCCCCAGGTTGCGCGTCCCCGAGCCGCCCGCGTTGTGGCACTCCAGGCAGAGCGTAAAAACTACCGGCCGCTTCAGTAGCTTCGCATTCATGGAACCATGCGGGTTGTGGCACATCGGGCAGCCTTCCACAGCCACCGAGGGATGCTCGTAAACGAACGGCCCGCGCTTGTCCACGTGGCACTTCAGGCAGGGGCTCTCGTTGTCCAGCGCCTGCTCCACCAGGTGCGAGCGCTGTCCCATGCCCCACGTCGCCGCGAAAGAGCCATGCGGATTGTGACAATCGCTGCATTGCATGAATCCTTCGTTGACGCGGTGCTTCGAAGGCATCTCGAACTGCCCGCGAATCCCCGAGTGGCAGGAGTAGCAAAGCTCGTTCTGCTTCTTGGCGAGCAGACGCTGCGGCGTCGCGGCGTGGTGGATGGAATGGCAACTGGTGCAGGCCACATCGTGCTGGGTGTGCTCGGACCGTTGGATGTTGGCTTTATCGAAATTGCGCTCGTGACACGTCAGGCACGCCTCCAGAGCCTGTTTGGGACTCAGCAGGGAGAATGCCCGCGGAATGGTGGCCTTGCCGCCCCCGGCCGCAATGTGCGCCTGCCCCGGCCCATGGCAGCCTTCGCAACCGGTGCGCTCCGGCGGTTCCTTTCCGGAAGCCACACTCTTGAAGTGCGGGTTCTTGTAGAAATTCAGCCACACGTCGGCGTGGCAAGTCTTGCAGGCGTTCGATCCCACGTACCCCGATGGCGGCGCCGCCGGCGGCGGTTGGCCCTGCGCCACGGCCACAACCAGCGGAAACGGCAGCAGCAGTGCGGCGGCAATCGCGGCGCGAACCATATAGACAGAATGATACTGCCTCCAACCCCGCCGTTCCCGATTTCCGCGAGATTTTACGCTGGTTCAGCCCGAACCTGCCTCCCAACCGTAATTTTGCATCCGGCCGTCCGAAAAAACACTTTTTGCTTGCGGGTTTACAAGTGGATGCGCCATATTGGGAGTGGCGACGGAAAGCTGTGTAGAGCGCACTGGCAGGACTCAAGTCGACGGCCGCACGAAATCGCGCTCCTATTTGTCTGTCGCCGGGGCGTTTTCGATGGCGGACAACCTGCTTTTTTATACCGAACTGGTGTCCATGCCGGTGCTGGACATCAAGGGCCGGCGCATCGGTCGCGTCAAGGATGCCGCCCTCGTGCCGGTCGCCGACGCCGCGCGCATCGATCGCTTTCTGGTGGGCGGCGGCTACACCTGGCTCACCGTCCGCGCAGACCAGATCCGCTCCATCACCCTCGGCCGCGGCATTCAACTCTGCGACGAGCAACTGCTCCCCTACCACGACGACGAGTACATGTTGCGCATCGGCCGCGACCTGCTCGATCAGCAGATCATCGACGTCACCGGCCGCAAAGTCGTCCGCGTTACCGATGTCACCATGCGCATCCACCATGACGGCCAACGCGATATCCTCACCGTCTTCGAGGTCGATATCGGCCTTCGCAGCATCTTCCGGCGCCTCGCCCAGGGCCTGCTGCCGCCCGCCTGGATCCGCCGCCTGCAACAGCCCATTCCCCCCAACTCCATACGCTGGGAATTCGCCAACGTGCTCGAACCCGACCCGCTCCGCCGCCTGCGCCTCAACATCTCCTACAGCAAGCTCGAAGACATGCACCCGGCCGACCTCGCCGACATCGTCGAGGAATTGAGTCCCGCCGAGCGCGAATCCATCTTCGAAACCATCGACAACGAAGCCGCCGCCGACGCCCTCTCCGAAATCGAGCCCAAAATGCAGGCCAGCATCCTCGAATCCCTCGAGCCCGAAAAGGCCGCCGACATCGTCGAAGAGATGGCTCCCGATGAAGCCGCCGACGCCCTCTCCGAACTCCAGGACGAAACCTCCGAAGAGATCCTCGACGAAATGGACTCCCAACCCAAGTCCGAGGTGCGTGAGTTGCTGGAATTCGAAGAGGACACCGCCGGCGGCATGATGAACACCGAGTATGTCGCTCTGCACCAGAACGCTCTGGTCGCCGACGCCCTGGCCGGTTTGCGCGGCAACGAGCACCTGCTGGAGAGTCTCAATACCCTGTTCCTGATCGACGCCGAGGAGCGCCTCACCGCCGCCATTCCGCTCGCCCGCCTCTTCCTCGCCCAGCCCGGCGCGAAACTGCAGTCGCTGGCCAGCGATACCCTGATCCAGGTCAACGTCGACGAATCCCAGGATCGTCTTACCGAGTTATTCGATAAATACAACCTGCTGACTTTACCCGTTGTGGACGAAGACGGCAGGCTGGCCGGAGTCATCACCGCCGATGACGTCATCTCCGTGTTGAGGCAGAAATAGGGATGCGGCAATTTTTCAGCCGTTTTCGCTACCACATACTGGTTTTTTTTGCCGTTATCGGACCGGGCTTCATTACCGCCAATGTGGATAACGATTCCGGCGGTATCTTCACTTACTCCGCCGCCGGCGCCAAGTACGGCTATCTGCCTTTGTGGACCTTGCTGCCCATCACCCTGGTGCTCATCATCGTGCAGGAAATGTGCTCGCGCATGGGCGCCGTCACCGGCAAGGGCCTTTCCGACCTGATCCGCGAGGAATTTGGCCTGCGCATGACATTCTTCATCATGACCCTGCTGGTCCTCGCCAACATGACCAACGTGATGGCCGAGTTTGCCGGCGTCGCCAGCTCGCTCGAGTTATTCCACGTCAGCCGCTATATCTCGGTTCCACTGGCCGCCATAGGCGTCTGGCTTCTGGTGGTAAAAGGTAATTACAAGAGCGTCGAAAAAGTCTTTCTGCTTGGCTGCCTGATTTACGTCACGTACATCATTTCCGGCTTCCTGGTAAAGCCCGATTGGAAGGAAGCGGCTATCTACAGCGTCACTCCCAAGGTGATGCTGGATTCGGGTTACATCTACATGCTGATTGGCATGGTAGGAACCACCATTGCTCCGTGGATGCAATTCTATCTGCAGTCGGCCGTTGTCGAAAAAGGCATCACGGTCAAGGAATACGCCGCCTCGCGCCTCGAAGTCATCGTCGGCTGCATCATGACCGACGTAGTGGCCTTCTTTATCATCGTCGCCTGCGCCGGCGCCATCTACAGCGTGCACCCCCGCGACATCCAGGACGCCGCCGAGGCCGCCCAGGGGCTCAAGCCTTTCGGCCAGTATGCCTTCCTGCTGTTCAGCGCCGGCCTTCTCAATGCCTCGGTTTTCGCCGCTTGCATTCTTCCCCTCTCCACGGCTTACTCCGTGTGCGAGGGCCTGGGCTTCGAAGCCGGCGTAAACAAGCGCATGCGCGAAGCCCCCGTTTTCTACCTGCTCTACACCCTGCTCATCGTGGTGGGCGCCGGCGTGATCCTGATCCCCGGCTTCCCGCTGATCCGCATGATCCTGTTGTCGCAGGTGCTGAACGGTGCGCTCCTGCCGTTCATCCTGATCTTCATGATCAAGCTCATCAACAAGCACGACCTCATGGGAGAATGGACCAATTCCCGGTGGTTCAATGCCATCTCCTGGACCACCGTGGTAGTGATGATCGGCCTGACACTCGCTCTGGTCGGCATCTCCATCCGCGGCGGTTAGGTCTTTGGGCCTGGCATCCTGGCCGGCTTGGTTCGTTTCGGACTTGGTCTGCGATTGCACGGCCAAGCGCGACATTTCACTCGGGCGGGATGTAGAGGCGGTCGTCCTTCACAGCGGAATCGCCTCAAGGAGAACGCGGTCCCGGATCAACGGATGAAGGGTACTCACTTCAGCGATGTCGACTTTACGGCCCAGTTCTTCTTCCAAATCGACAAGCAATCCCCCCGGAAACCAAGGCGGCGTGCGCGGGCCGGCCTCTATCAGCAAATCCAGGTCGCTATCCTCGCGGGCGTCACCCCTGGCAAAGGAACCGAACACACGCACACGCTGAACGCCGTGCCTGGCCGCTAGGGCGAGAATCGCGTCACGTTTGCCCAACTGATCAACGGTCATGCACTCCCATTCTCGCACCCCCCGATAATATTGGGCGAGCGATGGGTGCTCCTGCTTCTTAACGGAAAGGACGGGAACCCGCCTGATAGGGGAGTGGCTTCCGCCTCCGAACTGAAAGCGATGGGGTAGCTTCAGCCCCGAGCCTGCATCATTCTCTCCCACGCCTCAACACCGCCCCGCAACGGGCGCACCCGCGTGATGCCCTGCGATTTCAAGAGCAGCGCCACACGGGCGCTGGAGGCTTCGTTCGGTCAACTGCAAAAGACAATGATTTCGCGGTCGCGGGGAACCTGTTGCCAGTTGACGGTCAGATCCGCGGTGGAGAGGCGGATCGCACCGGGCAGGGTGCTCGAGTCGCTTGCCAGGCTGCTGCGAACGTCCACGATGAAAAAGTCTTCGCCGGCGTCCATTCGCTCGCGCAGTTCTTCGGGCGCGATGCGGGCCACTTCGATCTGCTTGAGGAATCTTTGTCGCTGCATGAACTTCCAGAGGATCCACGCTGCGAACAGGCCAACCACCAGGATCACAAGTCCGGAGCCCAACCGCTGGGCATAGGCGAGCACTAGCTCCAATTGGTCGCTAAAGATGAATCCGACGCTGATATAGGTGGCGCTCCAGACTACAATCCCAAGCGTGTCGACCGCCAGAAAGCGGACGGCGCCGACTCCGGAATCGCCGGCCAGAGGAGCCGCCACGGCGTTCAACCCCGGAATGAATTTGGCAAAAAGCAGCGTGTTCAGGCCGTATTTGAGGAAAGCGTTCTCAGTCTGGCGCACGCAGGAATCGGGCTCGAGTGACACGCGGCAGAGGAACCGCAGTACGCTCTTGCCGTGCCGGCGCCCGAGATGAAACCAGACGCTGTCCGCGACCAGAGCACCGGCCACGCAGCACGCGACCGCCAGCACCGCGTTCAGCCGCCCCGTGCGCACCAGCGCCCCCGCGGCAACCAGCAGCGGAGCCGAAGGAATCGGCAGCGCCCCCTGTTCGACAAGTACCCAAAAGAACAGCAGCGCATACCCATAGCGCTCAACGAAATGAATGGCTTGCGTGATCCCAAAGTGGCTCATCTGACCTGGTACTGATCATATTGACATCAAGGTTTGGGGAAAGATGCAGGAAACTGAGGTGGCTGGGACGCAGGGATTCGAACCCCGATACGCGGCTCCAGAGGCCGCAGTCTTACCGTTAGACGACGTCCCAACGCGACGATCTCTATTTTAGCAGAGCTGCCCTCCGCGAATCCAGACTCCCGCCCGTAGTACACTGAAAAATCAACATGAACAAGTGGTTGCGGCTGGGCCTCGTGCTGCTCATGGGCGCTTCGGCCGGCCGCGCGGTCGATTGGAAAGCACGCTACCCGCACCCCGAAGGCTACGTCAGCGACTTCGCGGGCGTCATCGACCCCGCCGCCAAGAGCCAACTCGAAGCCTACGGCAAGATTGTCCAGGATTCCACCGGCGCCGAGATGGCATTCGTCACCATCCCATCGCTCGAAGGCGAGCCCATCGAAGACGTCGCCAACACCATTTTCCGCGCCTGGGGCGTCGGCCCGAAGGGCAAGAATGAAGGCATCCTGCTGCTGCTTGTCATCAACGACCACCGCAGCCGCCTGGAAGTAGGCTACGGCCTCGAACCCATCCTGCCGGATGGTCTGGATGGCGACATCCTGCGCGATATGCGGCCGGCTCTCCGCCAGAAAGACTATGGCGACGCCATGATGGCCGCCGCGCAGCGCATGGGTGATGTCATCGCCCGTTCCAAGAACGTGCAACTGCTGGCGCACCTGCCGCCCCGCCGCGTCCAGCCCTCCACGTCCGAGGGTTTCCCGTGGCCGGTGGTGATCGGCTTCTTCGTTCTTGTTTCGTGGCTGATGCGTTTCGCCGGCCCGCGCGGCTTCGGCGGGCGCGGCGGCGGCTTCCTGCCCTGGCTGATTCTCGGCAACGTGATGGGCCGGTCCACCTGGGGCGGCCGCGGCTCTGGCGGCTTCGGCGGGCCCGATTCCGGTGGTGGCTTCGGAGGCTTTGGCGGCGGCGATTCCGGCGGCGGAGGCGCATCCGGAGACTGGTAAGGACCATCTATGGATAAGGTGCTAACCCAACTGGTGGAGAAATTACAGAAGGCCTACGGCGACCGTCTGGTCTCCGTGGTCCTCTATGGCTCGGCCGTGGCCGGCGACCATCACCCCCATTTCTCCGATTACAACGTCCTGTGCGTGCTCAGTGAAATCACTTCCCGCCAGCTCGGCGCCGGCGAAGACGTCTTCCGCTGGTGGCGCGAACAAGGCAGCCCTGCGCCGCTGCTGCTGACCGAACACGAAGTGGCCACCTCCACCGACTGCTTCGCCATCGAGTTCAACGACATCAAGCGCAACAACCAGTTGCTCTTCGGCCGCGACGTCATCACTTCCCTGGTCGTCGACAATTCCTTTTATCGCGCGCAGGTGGAGCATGACCTCCGCGCCAAAGTCCTCCGCCTGCGCCAAAAAGCCTCCGGCATGCTTTCCGATGACAACCTGCTGCGCCGCCTGCTGCTGGATTCCGTTTCAACGTTTTGCGTGCTGTTCCGCCACGCCTTGATCCTGCACGGCATCGACGCGCCCTCGAAAAAGCGCGAAGTCGTCCAGCGCGCCGCGGAACAGTTCGGCTTCGACCCGCAACCCTGCAACCAGCTTCTGGACGTCCGTGAAGAACGCATCAAGCCGCGCCAGATCGAACCGGTGGCCCTGCTCGATTCGTTCCTGCAATGCATCTCCCTGGTGATCGACGCCGTAGACCGGCTGGAAAAATAGGAGACTACCGTGAAAATCGCTCTGATCGTTATCGCCATCGTCCTGGTCATCCTGCTGGGAATCGGCGGCAAGTTCGTCAGCATCCACAATCAACTGGCGGTTCAGCAGGAAGCCGTGAAAGCCCAGTGGGCCGACGTCGAAGTGGTGCTGCAGCGCCGCTCCGACCTCATCCCCAACCTGGTGTCCACCGTGAAGGGCTTCGCAGCGCACGAAACCGAAGTCTTCAAATCCATCGCCGACGCGCGCGCCGCGCTCATCAGCGGCCGCACGCCGCAGGAAAAAATCGCCGCCAACGATCAGCTTTCCGGCGCGCTCTCGCGCCTGCTGGTAGTGGTCGAAAATTATCCGCTGCTCAAGTCCAACGAAAACTTCATGCACCTTCAGAACGAACTCGCCGGCACCGAGAACCGCATCTCCGTGGAACGCCGCAAGTACAACGAAGCGCTGCAGACGTACAACGCGACTCTGCAATTGTTCCCCGAGAACATCGTCGCCTCCATGTCGGGCTTCACCCGCAACGACGCCTACTTCAAGACCGCTCCAGGGGCCGACCAGGCGCCCAAAGTGCAGTTTTAAGAAGACTCCATGGCCCAGCTCTTTTCCAATTACATCAACGGCGAATGGGTTTCGCGCGACCAGACTTTTGAGAACCGCAACCCCGCCAACACCAATGAGCTAATCGGCAACTTCGTTAAGGGCACGGCGCAGGACATCAACGACGCCGCCGCTGCCGCCGCCGCCGCCTTGCCCGCCTGGAGCGCCATGAGCGGCCCCGCGCGTGGCAACATCCTCTTCAAAGCCGCTGACATCCTCGACAAGAAATTCGAGCAGGTGGCCGCCGACATGACGCGCGAGGAAGGCAAGACGCTGCCCGAAGCCAAGGGCGAAGTACGCCGCGCCATCAATATCCTCCGCTATTTCGCCGGCGAGGGCTCGCGCATGCCCGGCATGCTGGTGCCCTCCGAGCGCGACCGCGTCCATATGTTCGCACTACGCAAACCCATCGGCGTAGTCGGCCTGGTGACTCCGTGGAATTTCCCCAGCGCCATCCCCGCCTGGAAGCTTGCCCCGGCGCTAATCTGCGGCAACACCGTGCTCATGAAGCCGGCCTCCGCCGCGCCCCTCAGCGCCTGGCGCATCGTGGAAGCGCTCCACGAAGCCGGCATTCCCAAAGGCGTGGTCAACTTCGTGGCCGGCTCCGGCGGCACGCTCGGCCAGGCATTGGTCAACGCCGCGCCGCTCAAGGCGGTCTCTTTCACCGGCTCTTGCGAAGTTGGGCAGTGGCTTCACCAGCAAGCCTCGGCGCGCCACCTCCGCATCCAGCTCGAAATGGGCGGCAAGAACCCCACCATCGTCCTCGCCGATGCGGACTTCTCTTCCGCCGTTGAAAACGTGGTCAACGCCGCGTTCTTTTCTACCGGCCAGAAATGCACCGCCACCAGCCGCGCCATCGTCGAGGACGCCATCTACGATCGCTTCGTAGCCGCTGTGGTCGAGCGCACGAAGAAGCTCAAAGTTGGCGACGGCATGCAACCCGGCATCGACATCGGCCCCTGCGTCGACGAGGGCCAAATGGAAACCGACCTGCGCTACATCGAGATCGGCCGCCAGGAATCGGGCGAGCCCCGTTGCGGCGGCCGCCGTCTCACCGAAGGCGCTCTGGCCAACGGCTACTTCGTCGAGCCCACGGTCTTCGCCGGCGTCGAAGAGAGCCACACCATCGCCCGCGAAGAGATCTTCGGCCCGGTGCTCGCGATTATGCGCGCCAAGGATTTCGAAGACGCCATGCGCATTGCCAACAACATCCCCTTCGGCCTCTCCTCGTCGATTCAAACCACCAATCTCTCGCGCGCCTTCGAATTCATTTACCGCGCCGAGGCCGGCTTGCTCACCGTCAACCTGCCCAGCGCCGGCGTCGAGTATCAGTTGCCCTTCGGCGGCGCCAAGGATTCCAGCTTCGGCCCCAAGGAGCAGGGTCCGGCCGCGCTCGAATTCTACAGCGATTACAAAACCGTCTATCTGAAATATTGAGCAAGGGCTTCGCCCTTGATATCCCTTCGGGATATGGAAGTTAGAAGTCAGAAGTCAGAAGTTAGAAGTTAAGTCAGGAGTGCCATGGCGGATCTCGGACGGCTGGCGGAAATCGCCGCGGGCTTGCACATTGCCGGCCTGCGCCGCCATATCTTCCTGTGTTGCGACCAGACCAAGCCCAAGTGTTGCTCCAAGGAAGCGGGCCTCGAATCCTGGGAGTATCTCAAGCGCCGCCTGGCCGAGCTCGGCCTGCTCGACAGCGTCTACCGCACCAAAGCCAACTGCCTGCGCATCTGCGAGCAGGGCCCCATTGCGCTGGTCTATCCCGAGGGCATCTGGTACCACTCGGCGACGCCTGACGTGCTGGAGCGCATTATTCAGGAACATCTCATCGCCGGCCGTGTGGTGGAGGAGTTCGCTTTTGCCCGTGGCCCGCTCAGTGGAGCGTAACCTTCGCGGAACTTTCCCGTATAGTAAGTCGTACTTCTTTTCTGATATGAAAATGACCAGAGGTGTGTTCTTCACAATTGTTGCGGCGGCCGTGGCGTTCGGCCAGGATCAACCGCCGCGCGCGGAGTTCGAAGTGGCGTCCGTCAAAAAGTCCGCGACACCCGAGCCGGGCCAGTTCAACATGGGCGTGCACATCGACGGCGCCATGGTCAGTTGCACCTACCTGTCGTTGAAAAGCTACATCTCCATGGCATACCAGGTGCCCGACACCCGCATCAACGGCCCGGAATGGCTGGATTCGGAAAAGTTCGACATCGTGGCCAAACTGCCAACGGGAGGGCGCGATCAGCTTCGCACCATGATTCAATCGCTGCTGGCCGACCGCTTCAAACTGGTGCTGCACAAGGACAGCAAGGAGTTTCCGGTCTACGCCCTGGTGGTGGGAAAGAACGGGCTGAAGCTGAAGGAGTCCGCGCCCGACGCCGAAACCGACGGCGTGCCCGGTAAGAGCAACGTCAACGTGGATGTGGCCGGCGGCCGTGGCGGCACCGTGGTCAATCTCGGCCCGGGCTCTTACATCAGTTACGGGCTGAACAAGCTCGAGGGCAAAAAAGTGCCCATGGCCAATCTGGTGGATTCGATCTCGCGCTTCGTGGACCGCCCGGTGGTCGACATGACCAATCTGACGGCGAGGTATGACCTTACGCTCGAATACTCGATTGAGGAATTGCGCAACCTGGTCAGAGCCTCGGGGACAGACCCCAGGCAGATCCCCGACATTCCGGGTATGGATCCCACCATTTCGATTTTCGGCTCGCTCGAAGCCGTCGGCCTCAAGCTGGAACCGCGCAAAGCCCCGCTGGATATTCTGGTGATCGATCACATCGACAAAACCCCGACCGCAAACTAGACTTGGGTGGGACAGGCCATCGTTTTCTGTGGCCTGTTGCAGTGGGCCTGCGGCCCGCGACATTTCATGAAAAAGTGGAGGAGCCTGGATGCCGCCGGACGGGGCAGCACGGGAAGCCGGCTNNGGCCGCCCCACTCGGTCGGCGCTCTTTCGACTCTCGCGGGCGGCTGACAGGCGACGGAAACCGATCGCCTGTCTCACGGCCCTATTCTTCCATCGCCTCTTCCGGCGGCTCGAATCCGTCCAGCAGGTCCGGGTCTTTCGCAAATCGCTTGAGCACCGTTAGAATCTCGCCTGTGCGAAAGCCGGCCCGCGCCAGCCGCCGATACGCCGCCGCCAAACCCTTCTGGTCTTGAAACAGGCCCTCGCGGGGCGCCATCCGGTATTTGCGCCGGATCCACTCCTCGATCAGTGCGGTTTCCTCCACCCCCTGGTAGACTTTTTCCACCGTGCGCTCCGCCACCGCCGGCGCCACGCGCCGTGCCCGCAATTCCCGGATCACCCGCGTCCGGCCAACTTTTTCGTTCGCCAGCCGCGCCGATGCAAAGCTCTCGGCATAGCGCCGGTCGTCCAGGTACTGGTGCTCCTTCAGACGCGCCAGCACGCCGTCTATGTCGCCCGCCCGTTCGGCGCGGCGGCGCAGTTTCTCCCGCAGTTCGCCAATGGACTGGGCGCGCGCCCCCAGCGACTTTAGTGCGTATTCCCACAATGCGTTCGCATCCAGGCGGCGCGGTTTCGGTTCTTCCATCTCATGCAGGAGTATACTGAAATTTGGTTGGACGCGACGGCTTTTTTCTTAAAGTGAAACGCCGTACGAATTGGAGGCAGCTATGGACAAAAACGGACTTTCCAGCTTTTTATTAGGACTCGGCGTGGGTGTGGGCATCGGAATGTTGTTTGCTCCGAAGTCTGGTTCGGAAACTCGCCAGATCATCAAAGATAAGGCCGGCGAAGGCACGGACTTTATCAAACAGCGCGGCTCCGATCTCAAGCAAACCGCCGCCGACTGGGTGGATAAGGGCAAGGACGCCCTCGGCCGCCAGAAGGACACCATCGCCGATGCCGTGGAAGCCGGGCGCCAGGCTTATCGCGACACCGTTGGCACGCCGCCGTCCGAAGGTTTCACGCGCTAACTGATCGCAGGGACAAGATCCTCGCATGTCCGATGACGTCTTTCGAATTGTCGTGACCGTGGCCGTGGGGCTGGCTTGTCTGGCGTCACTCCTGGTAATCGGGGTTGCGTTTGCCTTCTACGGCACCGCGCGGCGGATGCAGCGGAAGGTGGATGAACTTGCCGGCATCATCGAGCCGGTCATCGGCAAGATCGGCCCGGTGGTCGATAAAATTGGTCCCGTCGTCGATAGAATCGGTCCCGTCCTCGAAAGCGCCGTTCCCGTCATCGAGCAGATCCCACTCATGATCGAAAAAGCCGGTCTGGCCATCGACCAGATCGGCGCCGCATCCGAAGAGATCGGCGCCGTGTCCGAGAAGATCGGCTCCGCGTCCGAGAAGATCGGCTTCGCCGTGGACAGCGCTCGCGGCATCATGGACACCGCCGGCCAGATCATCGACGATACCCGCCCCCGCATTGCCGAGGTCTCCAGCGAAGTGGCCGGAATCGCGCGCAGCGGCCGCGAGCAGATGGAGCGTATCGGCGAGGTGCTCGAGGATGCCACCGGTAGAGCCCACAATCGCCTCGAACAGATCGATCAAACCGTCGACAACACCGTGGAACAGATCGGCCAGCTCGGCGACGCCGTGAAGCGTGCCGCCATGCGCCCCGTCCGCGAAGTCAACGGCCTCGCCGCCGGCATCTCAGCCGCCGTTTCCTCACTCGTCAAAGGCCGCAAGTCCTCCGTGGATTCCGCCACCCAGGACGAAGAGATGTTTATCTGACCGGCGCCTCCGCCGAACTCCGCACGTAGGCCACCACCAGCCGGATTTGTTCGTAAGTGATCTCCGCCGGCAGGGCCTCCCGCAGCGGTTTCAGCCATTGCGCCCCCAGCCGCCGCACCACTTCCTCGATCCGCCGGTGGCTCTCTTCTCCCACCCACTCCACCCGGTAATCCAGCCGCCCTTTTTCCACCAGGTCCGCCACCATGTTGACCACCGTCGCCACCTGCCGCCCGCGCGCCTTCGCGATCTCTTCGAAGCTGCCGCCTTCCGCCAGCATCCGCATGGTCTCTTCCGCCGGCGAGATTTCCGCGGTTTCCCGCGCCTCCGCCCGCGCGCCTTTGCGGTAAGCTTCCAACGTGGCGAAAACTTCGCTGCCGTATTGCTCCGCCTTGCGCTCGCCGATTCCCGTCACTCCCAGCAGTTCCCGCAAATTCGACGGCTGCTTGCGGCACAGGTCCGCCAGCGCCGCATCGCTGAGCACGATATAGGCCGGCACTTGGGAGCGTTCCGCGGTTCGCCGCCGCCACTCTTTGAACAGCTCCATCAACTCCGCTGCGGGCGGTGCGGACAAAGCTGCCACCGCGGGCTGGAACGCCGGCCGCTTTGCCGGAGGCGAGGCCGGCGGGGCTGCCACCCGGGTCGGCGAGACCTCTCGCGCCGGCGCTGCATCCGCCTTGGCCTTTGGCTTCTTTTTCTTCTTCACCGCCAGTTCTTCCGACGGCGCCGCCACAAGCCACGCTGGCGAGTTTCCGCACACGTCGCACATCTCGCATCGCTCCCACTTGGGCGTCTGCCCGAAGTGCGTGCAGATCTGCAGATGCCGGCAGCGGGCGCTTTCCGCGAACCGCCGCACCGTGTGATACCGCTGCCAGGCCCGCTGCTTTTCGTTCGGGTCCTGCAACTGGTCGATGAAATAGGCCAGCAGCCCGGCGTCCTTGGGCTGCCACAACATGACGCAATCGGCGGGCAACCCGTCGCGGCCGGCGCGGCCCGCCTCCTGATAATACTGCTCGATGGATTTCGGCAGCGACAGGTGGATCACCGCCCGCACAGACGACTTGTTGATGCCCAGTCCGAAAGCGATGGTGCCTACCAGCACGCGCACTTCGTCGTTCATCCAGCGTTCCTGGTTGCGCCGCCGCAGGCCGGTTTCCATCTTTCCGTGATAAGGAACGGCGGCGATCTTGCGATCCGCCAGGTAATCCACCGTCTGCTCCACCTGCGCGATGGTGGGCGCGTACACAATGACGCTCTCACCGGGGTAAGCTTTGAGCGCCGCTACCAGCAGCCGCGCGTGAGACTTGCTGTCGCACTGGTGGGCCACGTATCGCAGGTTCGCGCGGTGGAAGCTGGCGATGTATTTGTGCGGCTCGCGCAGACGCAGTTGGTCCAGAATGTCCTGCCGCACGCGCTTGGTGGCGCTCGCTGTGAAGGCCGCGATGGGCTTATCCGGAAAATTCGCCCGCAGCGAACTCAACTGCCGGTATTCCGGGCGGAACTCGTGGCCCCATTCCGAAATGCAGTGCGCTTCGTCGATGGCGAAAAAGGCCAGCGGCACCTTGTGCAGCCACGCCACGGTATCCGGCCGCGCCAGCCGTTCCGGGGAAAGATACAGCAATCGAAAAGCGCCTTGTTGCGCCGCGCGCATCACCGTGCGCTGCTCGTCGGAGGCTTGCGAGCTGTTCAGCACTGCCGACGGAATTCCCATGTCTCCCAGTTGCGCCACCTGGTCCTGCATCAGCGCGATCAGCGGTGAGATCACCACCACTGTCTGGCCCATGGCGAGCGCCGGCAACTGGTAGCAGAGGGATTTCCCACCGCCCGTCGGCATCACCACCGCTACATCGCTGCCGCCCATCAGGCTCTGGATGATGCGCTCCTGCATCGGCCGGAAGGAATCGTAGCCCCAATAACGCTTCAAGTCCGCGTAGAGATCCGGCAGGTCCATCAGCCCGCCACCTTCCTTGTCGCTTGCGCATCAAGGCGGACCATCTGCTCCGGCGCCGCGTCCAGCATTTCGCGCACCGTCTGACGATTCACCGGATGGCGCAATTCCGGCGCCAAATCCGCCAGCGGCGCCAGCACAAACCGCCGCTCCGCCATGCGCGGATGCGGAATCTCCAACCGTCCGCTGCGCACTACCGCCTTCCCATACAGCAGAATGTCGATATCGATGGTGCGCGGCCCATTCGCGACTGTCCGCACGCGCCCCAATTCGCGCTCCACGCGCGCGGTGCGCGTCAGCAGTTGCATGGGAAACAATTCCGTCTCCGCTTCCACCACCAGGTTCAGAAAGCGGCGCTGCTCCGTGAACTCCAGCGGATCGGTCTCATAGACCGGCGAAACGCGCATCACGTTCACTACCGCCCGCAGTCTCTCGATGGCCGCCCGCAGGTGCTCTTCCCGATCGCCTACGTTCGACCCCAGGCCCAAATACGCGGTCTTCACTCAAAACAGCCCCGGCTGCGCATCCGTGCCCACGCTCCGCGGCACCTTGAAATATTCGAAGGCCAGCCCCGTGGCCACGCGCCCGCGCGGCGTTCGGTTCAGAAAACCCAGTTGGATCAAATACGGCTCGTACACTTCCTCGATGGTGTCGGCTTCCTCCGAAATGGACGCTGCGATGGTATTCACTCCCACCGGCCCGCCGCGGTATTTCTCCAGCACCGTCATCATGATCTTCTGGTCAATCTCATCCAGGCCGTACCGGTCCACGTCGAGAAGGTTCAGCGCCGTTTGCGCCACCGGCATTGTGATGCGTCCCTCGGCCCGCACCTGCGCGAAGTCCCGCACGCGCCGCAACAACCGGTTGGCGATGCGCGGCGTGCCCCGGCAGCGGCGCGCGAGTTCTTCCGCCGCGCCGTCTTCAATCTCCACCGCAAGCAGCCGCGCCGAGCGTTTGACGATCGACTTCAGATCCTCCACGCCGTACGGATCGAGGCGCAGCACCAGCCCAAACCGCCCGCGCAACGGCGCGCTGACGAGCCCCTGCCGCGTGGTGGCTCCGATGGCCGTGAATTTCGGCATGGGCAGCGAGTGCGTCCGCGCCCCCGGCCCCACGCCCACCAGGATGTCCACGCGGAAATCCTCCAGCGCCGAGTAGAGCATTTCCTCCACGTCGGGCAGCAGCCGATGGACTTCATCGATGAAAAAAACCTGGTGCAGCCGGATGTTGCTGAGGATGCCGGTCAGGTCCAGCTTCTTCTGCAACACCGGCCCGCTGGTGGTGGTGAACTCCACCTGCAACTCCTCGGCGATGATTGCCGCCAGCGTGGTTTTCCCCAACCCCGGCGGCCCGTAGAGCAGCACGTGGTCCATGGCCTCGCCGCGCTTCACTGCCGCCTCGATGGCAATCGACAGGTTCTCTTTCAGCTTGTTCTGTCCGGTGAATTCGGCCAGGCGCCGCGGGCGGAGCCCCGCTTCGTACTGCGCCTCTTCGGGCTGCAGATCCCCGGAAACCAGCGGCCGGTTCGGCATGTGTTATTAGCTTAACGCGGAACAGTCTGCCGTCAATTGTTCGACGGCCGCTCAATCCGGTCGATGACCAGCACTTCAACCGGTCCCCTGGTCGCGACCAATTTCAGGCCGAGCTGTTGTTGAAGGGCGGCAAAAAGATCTGGCTTGACCGGGACTTCCGGCGTTGGCGGCCGCTGACCGCCGAATTGAGTATCGTCGGGCGTCCACTCCAGAACGAAATCGTATCTTCCGGTAAGTCCGGTCTGATCCACTACCGGGCGGTCGACCGCGGCCCGCTGCATGACAGAAGCCAGCTCAGCCATAGTCGCGTTACGGCCCGGTAGCGAAACGCCCTGAGGCGAAAGAACAAAGATAAGGGGCGGGGGCCCTTCAGGAGACGCATCAGGAGACACCGTGCTTTCCTTCAGCTTTGACCCGGTCTTCGCGATAGTCAGCGCGTAGATCGGGAGTTCCTTCTGTTCGCGATGAAAGGTAAGGCTGAACCTGTCGGCCAGCAGCTTCCGCAGCATCGCCATTTGCTCATCAAGGTTGGGTCGGATTTCGTTTGGCGCCTTGGCAACAATATCGTAGCGGTCGGAATCGACCCATGCCGGCCCGCCAGAGATCGCTTGGAGACTAAGGTTGTAACCCGCCGCGATAAGGGTCTTCAACGCGTGATTCTTCGCTGAAAACAGATGGGCGCTCTGCATCTTAATGAACCTGCCTCCCTGATAATCGGCAGGCGTTGGCTTGATGGTAGCCACTTCAAATCCGTTAAATGTGGGGCGGGTCGCCGGCGCCTGCGCGAAGATTCCAGTAGCCGCAATGATAAGAGCCGCAACTGCGGGCTTCAGGCCTTCAGACATGCTTGCTCCATAGAGTGTGCGAGTTCCTTCCGTGTGGGAGGCTTTACCTCAATGGAATAATTACCCACTCATCCGACCGCGTTTTTCGAGGTCCGCTTTGATCTTTTCAAGCGGTATCCCCTTTTCCTTGCGGCGCGATTCCGAAATCAGCCCGTCCCCAAAATCCTCTAGTCTCGCGCCGTGCTTTTTCAGATCGATTTGAACGGCCACCTTGCGGCCCTTCTCGTCGGTTACGAACTGGATTCCGGTCATGTGCCGTGTCTCCGTGGGTGGTGTCGAAGCATCAGTACTTGCGCCCCTCGTTAACGAGATCCTTGATACGGATACCGCCGAGCGTGACCCCTTTTCGCAATTCGCGGATATCGGCCACGGCTTCGGCGGGCGTCATTGTCCGGGTGGGCACGGTGGGTGGGTCCTTCTCGGCGAGGGTTTCCAGGGCGCGGGTTACTACCTCTTCGGGCGAGTGGTAGCGACCGGTGCGGAGGTGCGCCGCGACGAGTTGCTCACCGTGAGGGTCGAGGTTCAAGGTGAGGGACATGGTTCATTGTAGCGCGTTCTGGAATGTATCCAAGCTGTCACCGACGGCCTGCATCGATCAGTTCTCCGATCGTCAGGCCTCCGGCTCAGGCCCTGTCGGGGGAAGATTCACACTGCGTCCCAGGGGTTGAAGACCATGAGGCCAAGACCAGCAAAGTCCTTCACGTTCCACGTCACGATGGTGAGATCGTGTTCCAGGGCCGTCACGGCGATCATGCCATCCGCCGTGTTGAGAGGAGTTCCTCTTAATTGACATTCACCGTCCAGGACACCCCAGCGGTCGGCTATGGAATGAGTGACCGGCAGAATGCGTCCGCGAAACCGCGGCACCAAGTCGTTTTCAAACCACTGCTCCAACTCGGCGCGCCGCTTGCTTGACGGGAGAATGACAAATCCTCGCCGCAGTTCGCCGATCGACACGGCGCTCAAATAAAGCGATTGTTCGTCTTGGGCGTAGACCCAACTTCCTACGCGTGGATCGGGACGAGCGCGGATCAGTTCGGAAGGGATGTTGGTTTCGAGCAGGAAACCGCTCATGACAGGTCTATTGGGCGTCCGGGGGAAGGATTGCGGCTGAAATCAACATCGTCCGCCAGGCCCCTTACGGATTCGAACACTTCCCGCAGGCTCTTGCCCCGCGGGGAACTCGTCGCGCCGCCGGGAAGCTGGACAGCCTCTTCGAGCAAGTTCGCGGCATAGGCCTCGATCGGGCTTCCGTGAGAGGCGGCCCGGCGGGCGAGCTCGGCCTGAACCTCGGGTTTGATGTTCACGGTGATCGTCACGGGCACCCTTCCAGAACCTACCCTACCGCCGCCCTCGTTTCGAAGTCAAACCACCCGCTTGTACGAAGCCGGCGAGGCTCGCCAGGGGCAAAGCGGGGACAGCTATCCAATTCCAAAGGCGGGAATTGGTAGCAGTCCCCGTTTTGCGGCGCCGTTTTGCGTCGGTTCATTTGTGGCGGGTTACCGCACCAGCTCCAGCGCCCTTCGGAACAGCGGTTCGAACTCCGTCAAACCGCCCACCGCCTTGGCTTTGCGTACCGCGGCTTCCGCCTGGGCCCGCGCGCAACCCAGGTTGAGCAGCGCCGAAAGCACGTCCTGATCCACCGGCGAAAGCGCCGCCGTTGTGGGTGACTCCGCTTCGCCGCCGGTCACCGCCGGCAGTTTGTCGCGGAGTTCCAGAATCATGCGCTCGGCCGTTTTCTTGCCCACGCCCGGAATGCGCACCAGGCGGTCCACTTCGCCGCGCCGGATGAAAGTCACCAGGTCTGCCGCTGCCAGGCCCGAGAGGATCTTCACCGCCAGCGTCGGACCGATGCCGCTCACGCCGATCAGTTTCTCGAACATCGCCTTCTCATCCGCCGTCAGAAATCCGTAAAGCGCCAGCGCGTCTTCCCGCACGTGGGTATGGATGTACAGCCGCACTTCCACCCCTTTATCGGGCAGTCTGGTGAATGTCGAGACCGGGATGTTGACGTCGTAACCCACTCCCCCGGCCTCCACGATGGCCTGGTTCGGATGTTTTTCCAAAAGCGTGCCGCGCAGTAGAGCAATCATAGGATGAAGGGCGGCTTAGCCCAATACAACTCAGCCCAATACAATAGTATCTTGGCGCGCCGCAGATTCTTCGTCGATTCCGTGCAACACGATTCCGCCTCGCTCGGCGGCGACGAAGCCCGCCATCTCACGCGCGTTCTCCGCGTGCAGCCCGGCCAACAGTACGAGATCTCCGACAATCGTTCCGCCTGGCTGGCCGAAATCGTCGAAGCCCGCGGCGACCGTGTCCTCTTCCGCATCCTCGAACCCATCGACACGCCGCCGCCGCCCGTCCGCATCACCCTCTGCGCCGCGCTGATTAAGTTCGACCGCTTTGAGTGGATGATCGAAAAGGCCACCGAACTCGGCGTCGGACGCATTCTGCCGGTGGAAGCCGCCCGCACCGAAAAAGGCCTCTTCGAAGCTTCCGGCAAGCGCGCCGAACGCTGGCGGCGCATCGCTCGCGAATCGGCCCAGCAGTCCCGCCGCTCGACCATTCCCGAAATCCTTCCGGCCGTCCGCTTCGGCCAGGCACTCTCTCAAGACGCCGATTACCGCTACTTCCTGGACGAGGCCGCCGCGCCGCCGCTTCTGAGCGCGCTGCCCACCACGCTTGCCAGTTCCGACCGCGTCGCCGTGCTCCTCGGGCCTGAAGGCGGCTGGACCGATGACGAGCGCCGCCTTGCGCTCGACGCCGCCTGGCGGGCCGCTTCTCTCGGTCCCCAAATCCTCCGCGCGGAAACCGCCGGCGTGGCCGCGCTCGCCGTCCTCACCGCCGCGTGGCTCACAGCCTACAATGTTACTTAGTGCAAATATTGTCAACTACGGCGACGTATTGGTGTGACATCAGCCCTCCGCTCCCTCACGGTCGCGGCTCGGTGGCTTCGGAAAGAAAGGCATAACCCCCGTCCCCGTGCGTTACCTCATCCTCAGCGACCTGCATGCCAACTGGGAAGCCCTCGACGCCGTCGCGCGCGAATCCTTGGGTGATTACGACAAGGCCATCTGCTGTGGCGACCTCATCGGATATGCCGCCGACCCTAACGCCGTCGTCCAGTGGGTCCGCGACCATTGCGCCATTGTCGTCCGCGGCAACCACGACCGCGCCTGCACCGGCCTCGATGACCTCGAATGGTTCAACCCGGTGGCGCGCGCTGCCGCCCTCTGGACGCAAAAGGCCCTCACCCCCGATCTCACCGGCTACGCTCTCAGCCTGGCCAAGGGCCCCGTGCTCCTCGACGGTTTCGAGATCGCCCACGGATCCCCCTTCGACGAGGACGAATACCTGCTCGCCGCCACCGAAGCCGGCCACGCCTTCGAATACCTGGAATGCCGGCTCGCCTTCTTCGGCCACACCCACGTGCAGGGCGGTTTCATCTGGAACCGGGGACGCATCGAAACCATCGGCCGCGTTTCCGCCCAAAGTACCAGCGAAACCCTCGAAATCGATCCCGAGTGCGCCTACATGATCAACCCCGGTTCGGTGGGCCAGCCCCGCGACGGCGATCCCCGCGCCGCCTGGGTGCTCTACGATTCCGACGCCCATGCGGTGGCCTACCACCGAACTCCCTACGACATCGAATCCGCGCAGCGCAAAATTCGCGACGCCGGTTTGCCCGCGATTCTCGCCGACCGCCTGGCCGTCGGCCGTTAGTGGGACAGACGATCGGTTTTTGTCGTCTGTCCGGCTGCCGTGCTTGGCCGAGGCATGACAGGCCACAAAAAGGCGATGGCCTGTCCCACCGAGAACTCAAATCGGATTCATGCCCCCGTGCGCCCGTGCGGCCCGCCGGCCTCCCGCAAACTGCTACAATCTCTCACTGCATGGGTCAGCGGGTCTCGCTATTCGTTACCTGTATCGTCGATCAGCTTTTCCCCACGGTCGGCCTCGCCATGGCCGACGTCCTCGAACGCCTGGGCTTCGAGGTCGATTTCCCCGAGAGCCAGACCTGCTGTGGCCAGCCTGCCTTCAACTCGGGCTATCGGGCCGAAGCGCGCATGGTGGCGCGCCACTTCCTCGATACGTTCGAATCGTCGCCATTCATCGTCATCCCTTCCGGCTCCTGCACCGCTATGATCGCGCATCACTTCGCCGACCTCTTCCACAAGGATCCCGAAACTCTGGCGCGTGTCCACTCTCTCGAAAAGCGCGTCTTCGAGTTCTCCACGTTCCTCACCCAGGTGGCCGGAGTCGAAGATGTGGGCGCCCGCTTCGATGACATTGTCACCTTCCACGACGGCTGCCACGCCCTCCGTGAATTGGGCGTGAAGGACGCCCCCCGCCGCCTGCTCGCCCGCGTGCGCGGCCTCGAACTGCGCGAGCTCTCTCCCGCCGAGGAATGCTGCGGATTCGGCGGCACCTTCGCCGTCAAGTTCTCCGAACTCTCCGGCGCCATGGTGCGCACGAAGGTGGAAGCCATCCTCCGCACCGGGGCACGCACCGTGGTTTCGCTCGACCCCAGTTGCCTGATGCAGATCCAAGGCGCGCTCTCCCGGGCCGGTTCCAACGTCCGCACCATGCACCTCGCGGAGGTCCTCGCTTCGCGCTGACCCCATGCCCTCCGAGTTCCATCAAAAAGCCCACGAGACGCTGGCCAACGCCAACCTCCAGCTCGCCATTTTCACCGCCACCGGCCGCCTCAAGGACAAACGCGTCGAAGCCGTCGGCCCTGGCGAGCTCCCCGATTATCAGGAACTCCGCACACAGGCCAACGCCATCAAGCAGCACGCTATCGACAATCTGGATCATTACCTCGAACTCTTCGAGCGCAACGTCGCAGCCCGCGGCGGTCACGTGGTCTATTGCAAGGACGGCACCGAGGTCTCCGACTTCATTCTGGCGCTGGCACGCGAGCGCGGCGCCCACCTCATCGTCAAATCCAAATCCATGACCACCGAGGAGGTCGATCTCAACGAGCGCCTGGAACACCACGGCCTCGAATCCGTGGAAACCGACCTCGGCGAGTACATCCTCCAGCTCGCCCACCAGAGGCCCTACCACATCGTCGCGCCGGCGCTCCATATGACCCGCTACGACGTCGCCGAAGTCTTCACCCGCCGCCTCAACGTCCCCAACGAAATCGTCATCGAGAAACAGACCGCGCTGGCCCGTTCCATTCTGCGCCAGAAATTCCTGGCCGCCGAAATCGGCATCAGCGGCGCCAACTTTCTGGTGGCCGATTCCGGCGCCGTGGTGATTGTTGAGAACGAAGGCAACGCCCGCCTCACCACCTCGGCGCCCAAGATTCACATCACCATTGCCGGCATCGAAAAGGTCATCCCGCGCGCCCAGGACCTGGCCACGTTTCTCAAACTGCTCGCCCGCAGCGCCACCGGCCAACTGCTCTCGGTCTACACTTCTTTTCTCAGCGGCCCGCGCCGCCCCGGCGAAATCGACGGCCCCGACGAGTTTTACGTCCTCCTCCTCGATAACGGCCGCACCCGTCTGCTGCCCGACAAGAACAAGCGCCAGTCGCTCTTCTGCATTCGTTGCGGCGCCTGCCTCAACACCTGCCCGGTCTACCGCAGAATCGGCGGCCATACGTTTCCCTGGGTCTACTCCGGCCCCATCGGCGCCATCCTGACCCCGCAATTCATGGGCGTGCAGCAGGAGCCCGATCTTCCCTTCGCGTCCAGCCTGTGCGGCGCCTGCGGCGAAGTTTGCCCGGTCAAGATCGATATCCCCAAGATCCTGCTGGAGCTCCGCTCCGACGTCAAGAAAGCCGAAACCCGCGACAAGCAAAACCGCCTGGAGAAGCTCAGCTTCCGCGTCTTCGCCTGGCTCATGACGCACCCGCGGCTTTACGAAATGGCCGGCAAGATGCTCCGCTCGGTGGGCGTGCCTTCCATCCAGGCGGGGCCGCTCCGCGCCTGGACCAGCCAGCGCGATCTCCCGCCGCTGCCCGGCCGCAGCTTCCGCGAAATGTGGAGGCGGCGCTGATGTCGCGCGACTACATCCTCCACCGGGTCCGCACGTCGCTGGGCCGCAGTCCTTCGGAGCCCATACCCGATCCTCCGCCCGCGCGCATTCTGATTCCGGAGGTCACTCTGGATGCCCGCGTCGCCTCCCTCATCGCACGTGTGGAAGCGCTCGCCGGCGTTGCCCTCGAAACATCCGATCCCCGCGCTTACATCGCCTCCGCGATTGCCGGCAAGACCGTCATCGCCTCCAACTCGCCCTATCTGGCGGCGTGCGGGATCTCGAGCTTGCCCGGCGTCGAATCCGGCATCACCGATCGCGAACAGCTTCGCAACGCTTGCGCCACAGCCGATATCGGAATCACCAGCGCCGATTACGCCCTCGCCGACACCGGCACTCTGGTGATGCTCTCGAGCTGGGCCGAAGCCCGGATGATCTCGCTGCTGCCGCCCGAGCATATCGCCGTGGTGCCGCGCGATCGGATTCTCACCGGACTGGACGAGCTTTTTTCCATCCTTCCGAACCCCGCGGAACAATCCAGTTCGATGGTGCTGATCACAGGGCCCAGCCGCACGGCGGATATAGAGCAAATCCTTGTCAGGGGCGTGCACGGGCCGGGCAAAATTACGGTGCTGGTGGCGCCGTAAGTTCTTGTACTTGTTTCTCGGCGTCTCAGCGTCTCGGCGGTGAGCTTTTCATTTCGGTCGATGCCCCAACCTCAACCTGTCCCAGCTTCCGTCGGCCAGCCAGCCGCCATCCACCCGCAGTTCCATGCCATTCACGAAGCCGCTCAGCTTCGGATCGGCCAGGAAGGCAATGGCCTCCGCAACGTCCGTGGGCGAGGCAAAGCGGGCCATGGGTACGCGGTTTTCGATATCGGCGTCGCTGTAGCTGCCTCCCGCCTGGTCGGCTTGATCCATTTCGGTCTTCACCCAACCCGGGCAAACCGCGTTCGTGCGCACGCCTCGGCCTCCCCATTCCGAAGCCAGCGTCCGCGTAAGACCGATCAGCCCGTGCTTGCTCGCGTTATAGGCGGCGCGGTCACCGATGCCCGCAAGGCCGGCCACCGAGGCAACATTCACAATGGCGCCCTCTCCCTGTGCCAGCATCAGTTTGCCGAAGGCACGGCAGAGCAGGAAAGGTCCCGTCAGATTCACTTCCAATACGCGGCACCACTCCTCCACTCCGGTTTCTTCGGCCGGCCGGATGAAACTGATCCCTGCGTTATTCACCAGCACGTCCGCTCTTCCGTAGTGCTGTTGAACGGTGGCGGCGATGCGATGGACGTCGGCCTCACGCGAAACATCTCCCGGAACTTCGATGGCCGGCGCCCCGATTGCGCCGACCGCGTCTCGCGTGGCCTGTGTGGATTGGATGTCGTTCAACGCCAGTGCGTACCCCTTGCCAGCAAGCACCTCCGCCGTTCGCCGGCCAATACCCTGGCTGGCTCCGGTGATAATAGCGACACGCATAGTCCATTTTAGATCGAGCCGCGGCCCCAGGTATGCCCCCGTCCTGGTAGCAATGGTCCAGTACCCTCCTCATCTGCTAGGGTAAAAACCCCTCTTTTGCCAGCCGGAAGCCCTACTACGGTTAACTTTCGTTGAAAATAGTCTTGCTAACCTGGGTTAGCAATGATAGACTCGTCATGGCTGGTATAGTACTAGGAATCCTCCGGATTCTTGATTAATATCGATGCTCGCTAGCGTTCTCATTATCGTGTTTTCGGTGGTTCTTTTCGCCTACTGGTTCCGTTATAGCTGCATTCTCCTGCTCAGGAATTCGGCTGCCCCCGCTACTTCTCCGGTCGACGCGCGCTTCCACTTCATTCAGGTTCAGCAAGGCCTCAAGAACGATCTCGAACTGGATCCGCTTCACAAATCCCTGCAGCACGATTACCAGATCCTCGCCTACCTGCTGCAACACGCCGCCGGGCTGGAACTGGCTTCCTTTGAAGACCGTATCCTGGTTCTCGACTACAAAGTCATGCAGGCTTGGTATCGCCTCACCCGCACCGCCGCTCCCACGCAGGCCCGCCGCGCGCTGGTCGAGATGTCCGAAGTGCTCGGCATTCTGGTCCACCGCATCGGTGAACAAGCCGGCGTTCACAACGAAGCGTAACCTCCTGAAGCGTCACTGAGGGCAAGCTAAAGCATGCCCCACCCGGAGCGTAACCTCCTCCGCATCCTTCGCGCCTTTCCGGTAACATAGACAAAGTGCCTTCCGAAGCCTCTCTTCAACTCGCTGTCGAACGCATCAACCGCGTCCGCCGTGAAATCGCCAAAATCATCGTCGGGCAGGACGACGTCGTTGAGGGTGTGCTCATTTGTTTGCTCTCCGGCGGCCACGTGCTTCTGGAAGGCGTCCCCGGCCTCGGCAAAACCACCCTCCTCCGCACACTGGCACGCACTTTGCAGCTCAAGTACTCCCGCATTCAGTTCACACCAGACCTCATGCCCGCCGACATCGTCGGCAGCATGATCATCGAGACCGAAGAGCACGGCCGCAAGTCTCTCCGCTTCCAGCACGGCCCCATTTTCTCCAACCTGGTGCTGGCCGACGAAATCAATCGCGCCACCCCCAAGACGCAGTCCGCGCTCCTCGAAGCCATGCAGGAGCGCACCGTCACCAGCGGCAATACCACCCACGAGCTGGAACTCCCCTTCCTGGTCATGGCCACCCAGAACCCCATCGAGATGGAAGGCACCTATCCGCTGCCCGAAGCGCAGCTCGATCGCTTCCTGATGAAGATCCTGGTCACCTATCCTTCGCACGACGAGCTGAACCGCATCGTGGAACGAACCATCCAGCGCGAGGAAATTTCGCCCGTCCCCGTCATGGACGCCGACGCCATCCTCCAGGTCCGCTCGGTGTGCCGCGAAGTGCTGGTTGCTCCCCACGTGCAGGAGTATGCCATCCAGATCGTCATGGCCACGCAGGCCGACCGCGCCGAGGCCCATCCTCTGGCGCGCAAATACATCCGCTACGGCAGTTCGCCACGCGGCGCCCAGGCACTGGTGGAATGCGGGCGTGTCCGCGCCCTTTTTCGCGGGCGCGTGCACCTCTCCATCGAGGACATCCATGCCGTGGCCGCTTCGGTCCTGCGGCATCGTATCATCCTCAACTTCGACGCCCACGCCGACGGCCAGACCCCGGACTCTATTCTCTCTGCCATTCTGCAATCCGTAACCGCGCAGGCCAGCGTCGCGTAGGAATGGTATGTCCACGGGCCCGCTGTTAGACCGGGAATTCCTGGAAAAACTCGAACGCCTCACCATCCACTGGCAAAAGTCGTTTGCCGGCCTGGTGGGCGGCCACAACGCGTCCCATTTCCCCGGATCCGGCCAGGAATTCCTCGACCACCGCAACTTCCACCACGGCGACGATCTCCGCGCCGTCAACTGGCGCGCCTATCTGCGCCTCGAAAAGATGTTCCTCAAGATGTTCCAGGTGGAACCCCATGTTCCCGTGCGCATGCTCCTCGACCTCTCCACTTCCATGACCACCCACGGGGGCGAAAAGTTCGACTACGCGCGCAAACTCGCGGCCGCCCTCTGTTATGTCGGCCTCGTCCGCCTGGATTCCATGGAGGTCAACGGCTTCTCCAGCCGCCTCGGCCACCGTCTTCTCTCGAGCGGCGGACGCCACCGCTTCCCCGCCGTCATGGATGGCATTTCCGTCATGACTTCCGGCGGCTCGACCGATTACCTGGCCGTCATCCGCGAATTCATCTCCTCCTATTCGCAGCGCGGCCTGGTCATCGTGATCTCCGATTTCCTCGATGACGCCGGCTGCGAACGCGCCCTCCAGTATCTGGCCGACTACGGCCACGAGCTCATGCTCCTCCAGATCTGGGCCGACGAAGATCGCACTCCGCCCTGGACAGGGGAACTCGAACTCCGCGATGCCGAATCCGGCGCCGCCCTCAAACTCGACTTCGACGACCAGGCCCGCATCCGCTATACCCACTCCTTCGACGAATACGCCGCCACCATCCAGACCATGGCCCAACGCAGCGGCGGCCGTTACGCCGGCATCTCGACCTCCCAACCGATCGAGTCGGTGATCTTCGGCGACCTGGTGCGCATGCGAGGCATCGCATGACGGGCCGGCTGCTGAGAATTCACCGCAGAGACGCAGAGGCGCAGAGAAAAGACAATAGGAATGCATGGCAGTTCTCTCTGTCTTCTCCGCGTCTCCGCGTCTCCGCGGTGAATTCTTATAACCCATCTGAGGCGCGATGTATTTCCTGAACCTCTCCCTCTTCCAATTCGCGGCCCTCTTCGGTTCCATCTCCGCCGTCTCAGTCGCGCTCTATCTGCTCGACCGTTCCCGCCGCAAACAAATCGTCTCCACGCTCCGTTTCTGGATCGCCGCCGAACAACCCGCGGTCGCCGCCCGCCGCCGCCGCATCCAGCAGCCCTGGTCGCTGGTCCTGCAACTCGTTTCCATGGCGCTGCTGCTGCTCGCGATTGCCCAGCTCCGCTTCGGCGCTCCTTTGCAAGCCGGCCACGATCACGTCATAGTTCTCGACACTTCCGCCTGGATGGCCGCCCGCTCCGGCAATCGGACGCTAATGGACCTGGCCCGCCAGTCCGCACGCCAGTACCTCCGCGCCCTGCCTGGCGGCGACCGCGTCATGCTGGTCCGCGCCGACTCGCTGGCCACTCCCGCCACTGCCTTCGAGCCCGACCGCCATGTCATCGACGCCGCTATTCTCTCTTCTCAGCCCGGCTCTACCGCCCTGAATCTGGATCAGGCCCTGGCCTTCGCGCGCCATGTCCAGTCCCAGACCGGACGCCGCGCCGGCGAAATTGCCTACATCGGCCCCGGCCGCACCGCTGAGCACGATCCCGCCGCCGCTCCCCCGCGCAACCTCCGCCTGCTTCTCGTCCCCGACGCCATTGAGAATTGCGGCCTGCGCAAGATCGGCATGCGCCGCTCCGCCACCGATCCCGACATCTGGGAAATCTACGTCTCCGCCCACAACTACGGCACGCGCCCCCGCAACGTTACCCTGACGCTCAATTACGGGCCGCCCAATGTCGCCACCCGCACCGCCGCCGGATCCTCCCAACTCCTGTTGCTCCCCGGCGCCGATGCCGAAGCCGCCTTCCAATACCGCACCGCCGGTGCCGGCATCCTGGGCGTCACACTCACTCCCCATGACGCCTTCCCCGCCGACGATCAGGCCGATCTCGAACTCCCCGCACTCCCCATGCTCTCCGTCACGGTCTACTCCTCCCAGCCCGATCTGCTCCGTCCAGCGCTTTCATCGGCCGCCCGCGTAGTGGCCGTCTATCGCTCCCCCGCCGAGTACCGCCCCAACGATTCAGGCCTCGTCATCCTCGACCGCTTCATCCCGCCCCAGCGCCCCGCCGCCGATTCCATCTGGATCGATCCCCCCGCGAACGGATCGCCCATCCCCGTGCGGGAAACCGTCCAACAGGTTCCTTTCGCCCGCTGGGATACTTCTCATCCGGCCGCCGCCGGCCTCCGCACGCGCGACTTCAAACTCGAAACCGCTTCGGTCTTCGAAACCGCTCCCGATGACATCAAAATCGGCGAGGTCCAGGCCGGCCCCGTCATCGTCGCCCGCAACGGCCATCCCAAGATCGTCGTCCTCGGTTTCCATCCCGCGCTCTCCGCCATGCGCTACGAACTGGCCACCCCGCTGCTGTTCGCCAACCTCCTGCGCTGGCTGTCTCCCGATGTCTTCCGCCGCTCCGAAGTGGCCGCCGCCACCGCCGGCACGGTCAAACTCCCTCTCGATCAGGACCTCGCGTCTTCTGCCGTGAAGGTCACCGCCGAAGACACTTCCCCGCTGCCCTTTACCCTCCACGACCGCACCCTCGAATTCTTCTCCGGCGCTCCCGGCTCCGCCCGCGTCCTGGCCGGCGATTCCGAATACATCTATTCGCTCACGCTCCCGCAACTCGGCGATACCCGCTGGTCGCCGCCCGCCGATGCCCATCGCGGCATTCCCCGCTTCCTTCCCGTGCTGGATCGCTCCTTCGATCTCTGGCCCTGGCTCGCCCTGCTCGGCGCCGCCGGTCTGCTGGCCGAGTGGTTTTTCTTCGGCCGGTTTCGCCTGGCGCGCTTCACCGCGCGCCCGGCCGTGGTGCGTAAAGAGCCCGCTCCCGCGGAGGTTTCCCGATGAGCGATCACTGCAGAGCTGGGCAAGCTAAAGCATGCCCCACCCGCGCCGGCAAGAATGTCGGCGTTGCAGGCTGGAAAGCCTGCTCCACGGGGGGCAAAGCCGGGACAGCTACCAATTCCAAAGGCGGGAATTGGTTGCAGTCCCGGTTTTGCGGCGGGACACTGCCATGACGTTCGATCGCCCCTGGGCCCTCCTGCTCGGCTTGCTCCCCATTGCCTGGGCCGCCTGGGAATGGCGTCTCTCCGCCCGGCGCAGCGCCCTGCTGCTCAAAGCCGGCGCGTTAGCATGCATTCTGCTTGCCCTCTCCGAGCCCCGCCTCACCGTTTACCAGTCCAAGGTCGCGGTGGCTTTTCTCGCCGATACTTCGGCCTCCGTCACCACCCAGGACCTCAAGACCGAATCCGCGCTCGCCGATAAACTCGAAGACGCCCGCGGCCGCCATTGGCTGCGCGTCATCCCCTTCGCCCGCGTCACCCGCTGGGCCTCCGCCGATGAGCGGGTCAAACAAAACTGGCAGCTTCGCCACACCGCCGCCTCACCCGGCCGCGGCACCAACATTGAAGCCGCCATCCGCGATGGCGCCGCCGCCCTGCCCGCCGGTATGGTGCCCCGCCTGTTGCTGGTTTCCGACGGCAATCAGAATCTCGGCTCCGTCAATCGCGCCATCTGGCAGGCCCAGCAGTTGGGCATCCCCATCGACACCGTCCCCCTCGCCGGTCACGCCAAACCCGGCCTCCTGCTCGAATCCGTCGGCTTCCCCGGCCAGGTCTTCAGCGGCGAGCGCTTCCCGGTCGACGTCACCCTCGAATCCCCCAGCGCTACTCCGGCTTCGGTTGAAATGTCGGCTGAGGGTAAACCCATCGGCGCCGCGCAGGTCCAGCTCAATGCGGGCACGAACCACCTCCGCCTCCAGGCCAGCGTGAACTCCAGCGGCGCCATCGGTTTCGCCGCCAGAATCTCCGCTCCTTCGCTCGGCGAAACCCGTTTCGAAGACGCCGTCACTCTTCGCCGCCCACGCGCCCTGCTGGTCTCCCGCGACCCCGCCGAAAGCGAACAGCATATCGTCCGCACGCTGGAAGCCAACCAGTTCCATGTGGATCGCGCGCCCGCCGGCATCCCCGACAAAATCGACGATTACCAGTTGATCGTCATCAACAACTGGGACATGGAATCCATCCCCGCCGCCCGGAAAATCGCTCTCGAAGACTACGTCAAAGCCGGCGGCGGCCTCGCCTGGATCGCCGGCGAGCGCAACATCTACGTCGATAAGAAAGGCGCTCCCGACGATCCGCTGGAACGCACCCTGCCTGCGAAAATCGCTCCGCCCCGTTCCCCCGAGGGCACCGCCGTGGTCCTCATCATCGACAAGTCTTCCTCCATGGAAGGCCGCAAGATCGAGCTCGCCCGCCTGGCCGCCATCGGCGTCGTCGAGAACCTCCGCCCCATCGATTTCGTCGGCGTCCTGATCTTCGACAACTCCTTCCAGTGGGCCGTCAACCTGCGCCGCGCCGAAGACAAGCCCGCCATCAAACGCCAGATCGCCGGCATCACCCCCGATGGCGGCACGCAAATCGCTCCCGCTCTCACCGAAGCCTACCTGCGGATCCTCCCCCAGAGCGCCGCTTACAAACACATCGTGCTGCTCACCGACGGCATCTCCGAGGAAGGCGACACTTTCAGCCTCACCAGGGAAGCCAACACCAACCACGTCACCATCTCCACGGTGGGCCTGGGGCAGGACGTCAACCGCGCCTTCCTGGAAAAACTGGCCGATGCCGCCGGCGGCAAATCCTATTTTCTGAACGATCCCTCCGGCCTCGAGCAGATCCTGCTCCGCGACGTCGAGGAGCACACCGGCTCGACAGCCGTCGAAAAGCCGATCACCCCTGTCGTTCTCAAGCCGGCCGAAATCCTGGACGGCGTTGGCATGGAATCCGTTCCAACGCTTCGTGGCTACGTCCGCTTCCAGCCACGCCCCACTTCCGACGTCATTCTCACCGCCGATAAAGAAGACCCGCTGCTGGTCCGATGGCAATATGGCCTCGGCCGTGCCGTGGTCTTCGCTTCCGACGCCAAAGACCGCTGGGCCGCCAACTGGCTCGCCTGGCCCGGCTTCGACCGCCTGTGGGCCAACATCTTCCGTGACCTGCTCCCGCACGCGCCGCAAACCGAGACCACCGCCGATTTCGACCGCGCCTCGAACGAGCTCGTCATCGATTACCGTCTCTCCCACAACCTGCCGGAGCCCGCCGCCATCCCTGATATCTACGCCCTGGGCCCCGCCGGTTTCCAGGCGCCGCTCAAGGTCGCGAAAGTTGCTGCCGGCCACTACCGCGGCCGTCTCGCCATCGGCGCCAACCAGGGCCTGTTCCGCATCCGTCCCGTGGCCGATTCGCGCGCCTTCCCCGAAGTCGGCTTCTACCGTCAGGAAGAGGAAATGATGGAGTACGGCAACAACCTCGACCTTCTCCGCCAGGTGGCCGCTTCCACCGGCGGCCGTTTCAATCCCACTCCACGCCAGCTCTTCGACGCCGGCAACCGCTCGGTGCGCTCCAGCATGGATCTGTGGCCGGTGCTGTTGGCGCTGGCAATTCTGCTGAACTTGGCCGAGCTGATTTTGCGCAAGTGGAAAGGCGTACTGGAAGCGTTGCACCTGCGGCCGCTGGCAGCGACGGCGTAGGTGGGGCATGCTTTAGCTTGCCCTCAAAAGTAATGGTCCAATTTCTACTTCCGTTCCGTCACCGTGTATCCCGGCGGCACCATGAACAAATCTGCCGAAGAGCGCGACCAGGGGGTCGCGCGCAGACGAGGGCGTCTGCCCCACCGTGCCTACCCCTGCCGGCCGCGGCGCGCCATGGCCGTCTCCGGCGTCGTCCAGGAGCTCGGCGCGGGTCCGGGCGGCGGAACCGGCGGCACTTCCGGCTCCGGCGGCTTTTTCACCTTGCGGTCCAGCCGGTAGGCAATGAATTCCTCCCGCGCCTTTTTGTATTTCGGCGTCCCCGGCTTCGCTTCCACCGTGGCCCATTCCTCCGGGGTGATCTCTTGCAGCAGAGGCAGGGACTTCAGGTAGTAGTTCCGCATCCGCTCCTGCACCGGCTTCCACTGCGAGTGGTACAACTGGAACAGGATCTCGTCCGGCGCCGCCGTAGACATGATCGCGTACACCTGCGAGGCCTTCTTAATCCGCGCCGCGCGCAGAGACGACTCCAGCTTCTTCGACCGCGCTTCCAGCTTTTGCCACGGGTCCAGCTCCGCCTTCCGCATCTCCGTCGCCTTGATCAGCGCCTGCTTTTCCTTGGCCGTCAGCTTCTCCGTCAACGCATACAGGAACGGCCCCAGCCGCGCCGCCCGCGTGGCCGTGTCGTCCGGCAACATCCGGCAGTTTTTCTCGAACTTCACGATCCCCGGCAGGTTCAGCTTCGGGCCCGCCAGCGCCGGCGAAAATAGCACCAGCAAACCCGCCTCTTCCAGCCCCTTCAAAACCTCCGACGGGCTGTCCTCCGCGCCGATGCGCTTCAACTCTTCCCCCAGCGTCCGCGCCGGGATCAGCTTCTCCACCTCCGCTTCGCGCGCGTTCGAGACCTGCATCTGGGTGCGTTCTTCCACCGTGAAGCTCAGCCGCACCCGGAACCGCACCAGCCGCAGCAGCCGCGAGGGATCGTCATAGAACCCGTAGGTGCTGATGGCCCGCAGCTCCTTGCGTTCGATGTCCGCGAGGCCATTCATCGGGTCCAGCAGCAATCCCCGCGACGTCCGGTTCAGCGACAGCGCGATGGCGTTGCACGTGAAATCCCGCCCCCGCAGATCTTCCTGGATGGTTGCCGGCGTCACTTGCGGCTTCGCCCCGATCCGCGCGTACTTCTCCTGCCGCGACATTCCGATTTGCGCCGTTGCCCCGCTGGGAAACACCAGCTCCGCGCTCTTGCGTACTTCATCGGACGAAACCACCTTCGCCCCGGCCCGTTCGCAAAGCGTCTTCACCACCTTCAGCGCATTGCCTTCCACCGCGAAATCCAGGTCGCGGATTCGGAAGCCCGCCAGCATGTCGCGCATCGCGCCGCCCGTCAGGAACAGATTCACATTGGCCTGACCCGCCGCCTCTTGGACTTCTTCCACCACCCGGTTCTGGTCCGGATTCAGGTGGCTTTCCAGCATGTAGATGTAGTCGCTCATTGCATGCGTTCTCGATTTGCCAGGTTCTTCCGGCCCGCTTGCGTCCGATTAGCTCCTGGGATGGTGTTCTTCTATGGTTTGCCGAAGTCTCGACCGCATCACGTGCGTATAAATCTGGGTCGTCGAGATATCGGAGTGTCCCAGCATTACCTGCACGCTGCGCAGGTCCGCCCCACCCTCCAGCAAGTGCGTTGCAAAACTGTGCCGCAGCACGTGCGGCGTCAGGCCGCGGAAGATCCCGGCTTTCCGCCCGTAGCCCGCCAGCAGCTTCCAAAAAGCCTGCCGCGTCAGACAAGTCCCCCGCGCCGTCACGAATAAGTACCGGCTCGCCCGCCCCTTGAGCAACACCCCGCGCCCGTCCCGCAGGTAGGCGCCCACCGCCTCAATCGCTTCCCTGCCCACCGGTACCAGCCGCTGCTTGTTGCCCTTCCCGGTGGTCCGTACCACTCCCAGGTCCGCGTTCAGATCGCTAATCCCCAAACGGCAGAGTTCCGATACCCGCAGCCCTGCGGCATATAACATTTCCACCATGGCGCGGTCCCGCAATCCCGTGGGCCGCGCCGGATCGGCAACTTGGATGATTTTTTCTATCTCTTGTAAATTTAAGAATTTAGGTATGTTATGCCATTGCTTGGGCGTCCGCAGGAACTCCGTCGGATCGGTTGCAATGGCTCCCTCTCGCAACAGGTACCCATACAGGCCCCGCAGCGTGGCCAGATGCCGCGCGATCGACCGCGTACTCAATCCCGCTTCGTTTAATTGGTCGAGGTACCGCCCCAGATCTTCGGCCCCGGTCAGTTCCGCGGTGCCCACAAATGCGCTAAATTTCGATAAATCAAGTGTATACGACTCCAGCGAGTTCGCCGCGAGGCCTTTCTCCATTCGGCAGAAGTCCAGATAGGCCGCCATCTGCCTCTGCCATCCAGCCGAATTTGCCGTCTGCACTCCGGACATCGTGCCAATGATACAATAAGCCGCTAAGTGATTGAAACATAGTTGTTGGTATCGAGGAAACTTTTGCCCGCTTCCACCACCAAGAAGGCGCTCCTCCGCCGCTACCAGCGCGAGACCCTGGTGGGCTATGTTAACCCATTTTCTTATCTACAACCTGCGGGTGTTGAACTGCTCTCCGAAGAGGGCAATGTCGCCACCATTCCCTACGATGAGATCAAGACCGTCGCTTTTGTTCGCGATTTTGAGCCGCCGGCCTCCCCGGAACGCCTCACTTTTCTTACCCGCCCGAAAATGGCGGGCCTCTGGGTCAGCTTCCGGTTCCGCGACGGCGAAGTCCTCCAAGGCATCCTCCCCAACAATCTCCTTCAAATTGACCACCACGGATTTGTGGTGATTCCGCCCGACCCCAACGGCAACCAGCAGCGCATTTTCGTCCCCCGCCAGGCAGTCCTGGCGGTGGAAGTTCTGGGCGTGGTGGGCAGCCCCCTCCGCAAGCGCAAGCCGGCTCCCGTCTCGCAAGACCAGATCCGCCTCTTCGAGGAATAGCGCAAAAACCCGATTACGGTATACTGGAATTTAATACACACTAGTCTCAGTTGGAGGTTCTATGAACTCGCGCAATGCGGCGTTTGCCGCCGTTGGGCTCGTATTCCTGGCGTTGGCTTGCTACGCCCAGGTCGCGACCGTCGAAGGTGATGTCAAGGGCGCAGACGGCAAAGGCGTGGTTGGCGCCATCATCTATCTTCACCGCACGGATATCAAGTGGGATTCCAAAACGAAGACCGACAAGAAGGGCCATTACATCCATGCTGGCGTGCCGCTTGGCACGTACGAGATCTCGTGCGAGGTAGATGGCAAGATCGTCGACAAAGTGTCGGGCGTAAGAACCACCCTGGGCGAACATCCTCCCATCGATTTTGACTTGAGGAAGAACGGCGCACAGGCCACCGCCGCCCGCCAGGCCGAGATTCAAAAGGCTTTTGAAACCGGCCAGATGTCGGAAGATCTCAAACGCCAAATGACGCCTGAGCAAAAAGCCGCCATGGAAAAGCAGATTAACGAGAAAGCCGGCGAGATCAAAAAGAACAAAGACTTGAACGAAGCCTTCAACGCGGGCTTCAATGCCCTCCAGGACAAGCAGTGGGATGTGGCCGTCACCAATCTCGAAAAGGCCGCCGAGATCGGTCCGACCCAACCCGCGGTCTGGGCCAATCTCGGCGATGCCTATATCGGTCAGGCGCAATCCAAGACCGGCGCCGATTTCGACGCCCTGGCGCAGAAAGGCATCGACGCCTACGCCAAGTCCATCGAGATCAAACCGGACGATGCCTCGGTGCACAACAACTACGCGCTGGCGCTCGCCAAGGCCAAGAAGTTCCCCGAGATGAAAGCCGAATTGCAGAAGGCCGCCGATCTCGATCCCACCACCGCTTACGTCAAGTTCTTCAACCTGGGAGCCCTCATGACCAACGCCGGACAGGCCGAAGCGGCCTCCACCGCGTTCAAGATGGCTATCGATTCCGCTCCCGATAACCCCAAGAACTGCGAATCGTATTATCAGTACGGTCTGTCGCTCGCCGCCCAGGCCTCGGTTTCCGCCGATGGCAAAATCACCGCGCCTCCCGGCACCGTCGAGGCCTTCCAGAAGTATCTCCAGCTCGCTCCCGACGGCAAGAGCGCGCAATCGTCTAAGGACATGTTGACCCAGTTGGGCGGCACCATCGATACCACCTTCAAGAACCCCAACTCCAACAAGAAGAAGAAATAGCCGGAGTTTCCCGGGGCGGGAGTCGCGCATTCCCGCCCTGATTGAATGTTCTCAGCCATCCTTCGCGAGTTCCTGCTCCCCCTGCTGGTCTTTCTACTCCTGCGCTCCCTCCTGCGCAGTCTCTTTGCGGCCCTGCGTCCCGCTTCCAGGCCCGCCGCCGCGCACCCGCTGCAGCAGCCCGCGCAATCCGGCGGTGTTCTCAAGAAGGACCCGGTGTGTGGCACCTACGTCTCCACCAATACCGCCGTCACCCGCACTGTGGATGGCGACCTGGTCTATTTCTGCTCGCCCGAATGCGCGGAGAAGTTCAGCGCGTAGGACAGACGATCGGTTTATGTCGTCTGTCCAGCAGGCGGGGTTTAGCGAGGAGGGGACAGACCACGAACGGCGATGGTCTGTCCTACCGGTCGCAGCACGGCTTCGTAGTGATGATCTGCGGCAGGATCGGTTTCACTTCGCCAACGTCCGTCGTGAAGTAGTGTTGTCCGGAAAGGCTGCGATAGATCGCTCCCGCCACTCCCGCCGCCACTGGCCCGCTCACCGACTTGTTGATGGCCGCCAGCATCACTACCACCACCAGTTGATGCCTGCCCACGTCGTTGAACGACCCGAACCATCCCATGTGGCTCGACGAGCTGAAATCCGTGCACGTCCCGGTCTTCCCCAAAATCGGTTCGTTCGAGTCGTATCCCGCGCGCCGCGCCGTGCCGAAATCCACCGCGCCCCGCATCCCTACTTTCACGTCGGCGATGCCGTTGGGCGCCAGTTCCAGCGGCCGCTTCACCTTCGGCGTGAAGTTATCGATGTCTTCCGATCTTCGCGGGTATTGCAGATAGTAGAGCGTCCCGCCGTTGGCGATGGCCGAGAGCATCGCTCCGAGTTCCAGCGGCGTCACCAGGAAGCCTTCTCCGAAACTCGTCATCATCCCCACGCCGCCGAACTTCGGAGCTTCCGGCACAATCGTCCCGGGCTGCTCGCCTGGGATATCCAAGCCAGCCTTTTCTCCCAGGCCCAGCATCTGTGCGTAGTGCGCCACTCGCTCGTAGCCCAGACGGTTGCCCAGCGTCGCGAAATACGGATTGTTGGAATGCGCCAGCGCCGTAGTCAGAGTGAAGCTCACCACCCGGCTCAGCCGGATCACCGTGTCGCGCTCCACCACGTGCTCGCTCAGCGCCGCCAGAGCCGTCACCAGCTTGATGGTGGAACACGGCGTGAAACCCGCCTTCAATCCCAGCTTCTGGTTGACCATGGTCAGAACCCGGCCGCTGTTCGGGTCCAACACCAACACGCTGCCGTTGGTAGTCCCCAACGCATTCACCGCCGCGCGCCGCACCGTCAGGTCGTCGCCGTCCACGTTGTCCCCATCGGTCGGATCCACCGGCGGCGGCTTTTTGACGGCCTTCTTGACGGCCTTCTTCCTGGTGGTGGTGGTCGCGGTTCTCCCGCTCCCGGAGGCACTGCTCCTGGTCGACTGGCCGGCGGCGAACTGGCCGCTCACCAACAGGCCCGCGACTAGCGCTGGCAGCAAGGTTTTTTTCATCGTGGCTTCATAATGAGACACAACCAGTATAGCCGGTCATGTGTCTTTCCGTACGTCCGACGCCAGATTATGCCGCAATCCTCAACAGCCCGTCAACCCGATGCGAGCCGCGACCGCGAGAAGCCGTAAAAAAACGCTGAGATCGCCGGGTTGACAGACGAAAGCGTCTGTCCCACTTTGGTACGCAACGGCTCGCGTCATTGTGGGGCAGGCGCTTTCGCCTGCCAACTGATTCTATGAAGCTGGTACGCCGCTGGCGATCATGCGGCACAGCGAGACGCTGGGGTTCTATATCCCTGTGCGAATGTTTCTGTGCAGGTTGCTGGCCAACAACCCGCCGGCGGGTCGGCCGCTATCGTGATGCGGGCATCAGATAACCCCTCGCCCACAACAGATATGCCGTCCAGAGAGCCGCCCCGATCAGTAGCGGGATGGCTACGCGCAGTGTCACGCTCTCCTGGGGTGCGTCGCTTGCTCGTGGTAGGCCTCGTCGGCGGATCACGCCGACGACAGCACCGATAGCCATCCCAGGCATACAATACAGGAGCCCACCAGCAACAACGGCACCGATCAATGCCCCAAGCATGCCAGCGTTGGAAGAGAGGGAGAATATCATTAACAGAGGAGGCAGCATGAGTATACCGCCGAGCACCCTAAGTATACTGGCCTTGCGCGTCACGAGAAAGAGCGCAGCCGCATAGAAACTGGGTATTGCGATTAGCATGCCCCCAAACTCTGATCCTCTGCGAACCAGAACGAAAGCCAGAGACGCAAGATGGAGAAGGATGCCAGCGAGGATACCGTATCTCATCCCAACGGCTGCGTGATGGCGCACAGGCGCATAGAGGTTCGCTAGCTCTGGATATGCCAACGTGCACTTGAGGAGCGTCCCCTCCTTCGAGGATTGTAATTTGCCGCCGGATCTGGTGTCGATCACAGTCGCCGCATCGCGATGCAGTTTGCCTTCTAATATGTCTTTCCGGAGCGCATTCAGCGTGGCACTCGCTGTTTCTTCGCAGTAGTCGACCCTGCCAGAGTCAGTAGTGATTTCAATGTTAAGCGGAGCTTGGAGCGGATTCGCGGGCATCTTCATCGCCCTCCTAGGGCGAGCCGAACGAGCCACCTTATCACAAATTGCTCCACATTTCCGCACAATACATCCACTATCCGAAATAAGCAAATCGGCTCAGCCTCTCAGGCCACCAGACTCAAAACTGTTTTGAACAAGAGTGATATCCCTGCACAAAAGCGAAGCCGGAAGGCCGAGTCGGAAGCCATCCGCGCAGCCGCGAAAGACCTGGACGAAATGATCGCGTCCTGTCTGTCCCCTCTGCTAACTCTTCATCCTGAGCAGCAAATATAGCCCCGCCAGCCCAAACATCACGTCCGGCGCCCACGCCGCCATCACCGGCGGCAACTGGCCTACTTCCCCAATCTTCTCGAACAGTGTTGAAATCCCCACGTACGAGAGCGCAATCGCGATGCTCACCCCGATCCCCGTCATTGCTCCCCGGTTCCCCACCAGAAATCCGAAAGGAATTGCGATCATCGCCATGATCAGCGCAAACAGCGGCATCGAAAACTTACGGTACAGTTGCACCTCCAGACCCACCGTGTCGTTGCCGTAGCCGCTATCCCGCAGGTCGCGGATGTACTGATCGAGCTGCATGAAGTTCATCTGCGAGTCTTGCAGGTACTCCTTCAGAAAGTAGTCCGGCTTCTCGGTCAGCTCCGGAAACGTGGTCGCCTGAAAACCCGTGCGGGTACAGTTCGTGTCGTTCTGGAAGTCGCATCTCCAACCGTTCTCGAAGATCCAGGTTCCCGCGCCGGCGTTCCAGCGCGCCCGCTCCGCCTTGATCTGCCGCACCAACTGGAACGTCGACGGCTGCAATTCGTAGACGTTCACGTCCACCATCACTTTTTCCGTCGCATCGAACAGGCGGTAGTAGTAAATGTGAAAGCCCTTCCCCATGGTCCACTTGCGGTCCGGCCGGTAATACGTCTGCACCGGCCGTCCTTTGATTTCGTCCCGCAATCTGTCCTGCTTGCGGTTCGCCTCCGGCACGTAGTAGTGATCGAACGCGAATAACCCGCCGCTCAGCAGCGTGCTCGCAATCAGAATGGGCATGGCCATCCGGTACAGGCTCACGCCGCACGCCTTGAACGCCGTCACCTCGTTCTGCTTGCTCAGCACGGCCAGGTTCACCAGCACCGCCACCAGCACGCAGATCGGCGTTAACTCATAGATCAGCATGGGTGAGAGGAAGAACAGGTACAGCAACATCGTTTTGAGCGAGATGCTGTGCCGGATCATGTCCCCGGTCAGCTCGAAAAAGTTGAACACCAGGAACATCGAGACGAACGCCGCCAGCACGATCCCCAGGTAAAACAGGAAATTCGTCAGAACATAGGTGTCCACGATCTGCGGCAGCAGCGGAATCCTCCAGTACCGTGTCCGCTCCACGCCCTTGGCCGGCCGCGGCTTCATCCACCCGAACAGCCGCGTCATTCCCGCCGCCACGCTTGCCAGCAGATCGCGGTCTCCCGGCTGCTCCATGCGGACCAGAAAGATCACTCCGGCTAAACCAAATGCGATGTCCGGCAACCAGCTTGCTACCGGCACGGGCAGGGCCTTTTGTTTGGCCACGTTCACCAACGCCATGTAGGCCAGGTAGTAGCAGAAGAAGCCCAGGAACACGCCGATCACGTACGATGCCGATTTGCCACCTTTGCGAGTTGCGATCCCCAACGGGATCCCCACCAACGCCAGCATCATGCTGGCCACCGGCAGCGCAAATCGCTGCTGCAGCTCGATGGCCGCCTCAATCCGGTCTGGCCCCTGGTAGCGCCTCAACTGCCGGGTGCTCATGGCCCGCGGTTTCTGCGCCGCCTGCTCCGGCGGCTTCCCCTGCAGCTCCTCGATGGCCAGTGGCGATGCGTAGTCGTGCGAGATCAGGTCCTTGCCCATCTCGTGCCGTGCGAAGTTGTGCAGTTCCAGCTCGATCCGGTTGTCCTTCGGCTCGGACACCGCGACGGCTTCCCGCGCCACCGTGACCAGCGGCCCGTCGGCTTTTTCGCCGATCCCCTTTTTCCGCTGCTCGGGCGGCGTGTTGTCCGCGATGAACACCCCGCGCCAGGGAGTCGGCGCTCCCGGCGGCGTCTGTCCCACTTCGTCCACGTACAGAATGGTATTTGGGAAATCTTCGTCGAAAAACCGCGGCGGAATCTCCGCCGTGAGCCGGTTGGCTGCGAGCTCATTGATGATGCGCGTGCTCTCGTTAAGCGAGTAGGGCGTCAGCCGCAGCGACGCCCATGCCGCCATCCCCATCCCGATGGCCGCGAACAACAGCACCGGCGCAATCACCTTGCGGCTCGATACGCCGGCCGCGCGCATGGCCACGATCTCGCCGTCCGACGCCATCCGCCCCAGCCCCACCAGAATCCCGATCAGCACTCCGAACGGAATTGTGAACGGCAGCACCGGCGGCAGCACCAGCGCCAGCAGGGTCAATACCGTTCGCGGTCCCGGGCTGCTCCCCACCAGCAGCTTGAACAGCGTGTCCGCGCTGTGCAGGAACATGACAAACGTGGCCAGCAGAGTGCCCAGCACCGAGCTCGTCAGGATTTCCCGGAATACGTATCGGCCAAGGAGACGCACAGCCGTGTTACCGCTTTATGTCCGGCGCCGGCACCACGGGCAGCTTGGGCTGCTCCTCTTCGGCCGGATGCAGCTCCAGATCGTCGATCAGGATGGAAGGCGCCACCACGCAGGTTTCCGCGGTAAACGACGAGCCCCCGATCAGCGCGAACGGCGCCTCGTTGTCCAGGAACTCGAACACCGTCTGGTCGTCCCCCGCCGCCAGGATGTCTTTCAACGACCGCGCCGTGAATCCCCGGAATCGCAGCCCCCGCACCAGTTCCTCGCGCCCGTCCGGGAAGACTTTGTAAACCAGCAGCGGCGTGCTCACCGGGTGCGCCGCGCCTTGCGAGGCCTGCAGCAGCGACCGCACTTCGTCCAGCGCCGCCGAAGAGGGAAAATCCATCTTGCGCACAATCATCCCGTACGGCTTGTTGCGCGCCTGGATCAGCTCGATCAGTTTCTTCTTCAGGTCCGCCGCCGGCACCGTCTCGCTGGAGCTCACAAACAGGTTGCTGATGTCCGCGTAGTTCGCCGCGCCCGCCCCCGGCAGCCGCGCCCGCCCGTTCGAGCCTTCAAAGCCCTTCACCGGCTGCCGCGTCAGCAGAAAGGCTTTCAGCACGCCCTTCTCCACCATCCGCAGCGGTTTGGGAATGACGCCTTCGCGGTCCACTTCATAGGAACCGAACAGCGGCCGGCCGCGCCATTCTTTCTGCGTCGGGTCGTCCACTACGTCGAACGTATCCGGCAGCACGCGCGCTCCCATGCGCCCTTCCAGATCGCCTGCCGGAGCGGAGCCGCCGCGGCCGCCCGCCGGCCGCCGCAACGGCGCCAGGTTCTTGCCCAGCACTTCCCCGAACACCTGCGCGCCCGCCATGCCTTCGAACAGCACCGGCCCGCTGTAGTCTTCGCCTTTCGCCGCCTTGGCCAGCGCCACCACGTTCTCCGCCATGGCCGTCACGCCGCGCACCATTTCGGTTTCCGAAGCCATGTGCGCCAGGTCCAGCGAGTGGAAAGCCACCGCGTCCCGCACCGTCATCCCGTCCGGCGCCTGCGCCTGCGCCCGGGCCCGCACGTACGTGACGTTCTCCACCGCCTTCACTTCCGTGCCCTCGGAGTTCACCACGTAGTAGCCGCCCTCGGCCGATTGCAGTTCCACTCCCGAGTTCTTCACTTCCGGAAACTTCGCGAAGATTCCCGACAGCATCCGCACCCGGCTGGCCCATTCGTCTTCGTCGATCGCCAGGCGTCCGAACGGTTTCACGTAGCGCACCGGCTCGGCGTGCGCGAAATCGTTGAGCTGCTCGCCCTGCTGAATGTTGCGCATGGCCGCGCGCTTGCGCGACAGCGCTTCGAGCGCCCCCTTATAGGCCGAATCCGTTTCCAGCCACAGATACCGCCGCAGCACCGGATACGCGTTCTCCACCGGGAAAGCCTCCAGGTCGTAGCGCGACCCGCCGAATCCGCCGCCCGCGAAGTTCGTATTGTCGAACTTGTAGTCGCCCACCCGCACGTGCACTTCCGGCTCGCGGAACACATCCCGCCGCCGCGAAACCAGGCCGCCCAGGTTCGCCGACACCGCAAATGAGTCGGCTTCGTCCAGCACGTACTCGACGAAGTACGGCGGTTCCAGGTTGGGCAGGTTCAGCTTGCTCGATCGCGCCGCCTCGTCCCGCATGGCCGCAATCATGGGGTCCGCCACCGGCGCCTGCGCCATCGCCACCGCCGTCAGAGCCACCGCTCCCGCCGCCAGCAGGATCCTCATTTCCCCACTCCCTTCGGTTCCATGTCCGTCGGTTGGGGAAGCAGCGGCGGCCGGTCGTTCGACTTGGCCTTCTTCTCGATCTCAATCTCCGACACCAGAATCGCCGGCGACACTGCCGACACCGGCACGCTGCCCGATTCCGCGCCGCAGTATCCGTTGAAGACTTCCGGCTTGTCCGAGGTCGCCAGAATCTTCGCGAAGCTCGCCAGAGGCGTGCCCACGATGTCCGCGCCCCGCACTAATTCGTCCGGACGCCCGTCCGTGTACACCCGGTACACAATCACCGGAATCACTTTGAAGGCCTGCAAGCCCGCGCGCGCCGTGGTGGTAAACCCGCCCGTGATGTCGCGGAAATACAGCCCATACGGCTTGTTCTGCCTCTTCGCCTCTTCAATCAGCATCTGCCGCAGCCGCGCATCCGAAACCGCATTCGACGAATGCACAATCAGGTTCGACTGCCGCGAAACCACTTCCAGCCCCGGCTGCCGCCGCCCGTGCCCGTTCGAATGGTCGAACCCCTGGATGGGCGAGCGCGACATCAGAAACGTCTTCAGCACGCCCTTATCCACCGCCAGCACCGGCCGCGCCTTCACGCCTTCGTCGTCGTAGTCGTACCACCCGTTCAGATCGACGCCCGCGGCCTTGCGCTCGGTCGGATCGAAAACCACCGAGAGGAAGTCCGGCAGCACTTTCGTCCCCACGCTCTTGGTAAACGTCTGCCCTTCGCTTTCGTCCTTCTGCCGGTGGCCTTCCACGCGGTGCCCGAAGATCTCGTGGAAGAACACGCCGGCCGCCTGCCCCGAAAAAATCGCCGGGCCCACGAATGGCTCGGTTTCCGGCGCGTGCAGTAGCGCCACCACGTCGTTCGACACCCGGTCGATGGCCGCGATCAGCGTCTTGTCGTCCGGCAATCCATCCGGGTCCACCGCCTCAAACGTCTGGTAGGAGGACACGTCGGTCCCGTCGGTGGCCTTCCCGGATGCCGAAATCACCACCCGCGCAAACCCGCGTCCGTGCGCGATCCGCGCACCTTCCGTGTTCACGAAGTAACGCGTGTCCGTCATCGCCGAGACCGAAACATGCGACGTCAGCACGCTCGGGTAGTTCCCGAACCGCGCCGAAAGCTTGCGCGCCCGCTCAGTCCAGCCTTCCGTATCGAACTTCAGTTTGGGCAGCTTTTCCACCTCGACCGAGGGCGGATCGCTCGAAAAATCGCCCGACGCATCGGTCGCCGCCACCCGCACCTGCGTATTGGTCTTGATGCGGATGAGCCGCTCCGCCGCCGCCCGGTACGCCCGATCCGTGTCCAGCCATAGCCGCCGCTTGATCGAATCCACGTTGTCTTCGTAGGTCATGGTCGAACCCGACGTGAATTGTCCCGCGTTCCCGCCGGTGCGGTGATAATTGTCGAGATCCGGCGTTCCCACTCGCATGGAGACGTCCAGCGTGCGGTTCTTTCCGCCGTTGTTGACGTCCACCGTGCCCAGCGTCCCGGTGAGGGAATGACTCTCCGTCTCGGTAATCTCGTAACTGAGGAAGTACGGCGCCGGATCGGCCTTTTGCTTCAAAACAGTGAAGTTCCGGGTCAGCTCCTGCGACATGGCGTCTAACAGGACATTCGGTTGAGCCGCCGCCAAGGCCGCCGCGGAGCACAATAGACACAGACGAGCAAACAGTGAGGGGATCAAGTTTTCAGGATACCATCCGCCGCCTGCGCGCGTTGATGCCGGCAGACCGCGCGATGGCGCGGATGGGCAGTCTCAATGCCGCCGGGCAATCAACATCATCAGCCCTAAGATGACCACCGGAATCAGCGCCATCCCCACGTAGAACAAAACCCGCTTGAGCCATGGCGTACGCCGCCGCTTCCAATCGCGCAACTCCTCGCGGTCGGACGCGGCGACCTGGTCCAGATGCTCCAGGTCCCAGGCAAATTCGTTCGCCGTCGAGTAGCGGTTCCGCGGATCGCGCTCCAAGGCGCGACAAATCACTTCCTGAAGCTCCGGCGAAATCTCGGGATTGAGCTCGCGCGCCGGCACCGGATTGTTCACCAGCCGGTCGTTCATGACGGCAAACGGATTCGGCCCTTCAAAGGGCGTGGCTCCGGTCACCATTTCGTACAAAATGACTCCCAACGAGTAGATGTCGCTGCGCCCGTCACCGCGTTTCCCCTTGACCTGCTCCGGCGAGATGTAATCGGGCGTCCCAGCGATCTGCGACAACTTGCCGAACGTGAGCCGTCGCGCTCCGGCCTTTCCGGCAATCCCAAAGTCAATCAGCTTGATCCGATCTTCGCCATCGATCATGATGTTCTCGGGCTTGAGATCGCGGTGCACCACTCCGTTCCGGTGAATGTAATCCAGAGCGTCGCAGATGGCGATGACGATGGTGCGAGCCCGCTCCATCGGAAACTTGCGGTTCTCAGCCAGCAGTTTCCGGAGCAGGCGGCCCTCCACCCACTCCATCACCATATAGACTTGGCCGGGTTCGCCGCTGTCCAGCACCTTCATCACGCCCGGATGATCGAGTTTTTCGCCGATTTCGATCTCGCGCTTGAAGCGGTCGAAAAGTACCGGGTCGGCCTCCATATCCGGATGGGGGATCTTGATGGCGACCTGGCGCCCGGTGCGCATGTCGGTCGCGCGATAAATCGAGGCCATTCCACTGCGCGCCACCAGTTCCTCAATTCGATAGTGAACGAGTTGGTCGCCAGGACGCAGGGATGCCATGGAAGATACCGTAGCGGAAAGCGGCACGCGGGAGATTGCAGCATCCAGACTAGAGGAGCTGTTCACGATCCCTCCTGCCGGTTCTCGCGTTCCGAACGCCGATCAGCCGAACGCCTATGGTATCACCGAGGTCCCCCCGAACGCTTTTCACTCACAACATTTTAGGGGTCAAAGCATAAAGAAGGCGTAAAGAAACCGTCAGAATTTCATCTTGGAAGCAAGCGCCATTCCCCCGATCGCCCGCGGCTCCAGACTCCGCTTCTCAGGCCGGGAGTGGGCGGTAACGCCGCCGCGTCTAAACGTCGTAATACAGCGCAAATTCGTAGGGATGCGGACGCAATCTCACCGCCTCCGCCTCGTTCTTGCGCTTGTATTCGATGTAGGTTTCGATCAGCTCTTCGGTAAACACGTCGCCCCGCATCAGGAACCCGTGATCTTCCTCGAGACAATGCAGCGCTTCGTCGAGCGAACCCGGCATCGACGGCACGCTCTTCATTTCCTCCGGCGAGAGGTCGTAGATATCCTTGTCCAGAGGTTCGCCGGGGTGGATCTTGTTGATCACTCCGTCCATCCCCGCCATCAGCATGGCGGCGAACGCCAGGTATGGATTGGCGGCCGGATCGGGCGGTCGGAACTCCACGCGCTTGGCCTTGGGGCTGGCCGAATACATCGGGATGCGGCAGGCCGCCGAGCGGTTGCGCCGCGAATACGCCAGGTTCACCGGCGCCTCGTAACCCGGCACCAGGCGTTTGTAGCTGTTGGTGGTGGGGGCAATGATGGCCGAGAGCGCGCGCGCGTGCTTCAGCAATCCGCCGATATAGTGCAGCGCCAACTGGCTCAGGCCGGCATACCCGTCGCCCGCGAAGAGTGGCTTGCCGTCCTTCCACAGGCTCTGGTGGCAATGCATGCCGCTGCCGTTATCCTGGAACAGCGGTTTGGGCATGAACGTCACCGTCTTGCCGTGCCGGTTAGCCACGTTGCGGATGACGTACTTGTACAGCATCATGTTGTCCGCGGACTTCACCAGCTCGTCGAACCGCTGGTCGATTTCGCACTGCCCGCCGGTGGCGACCTCGTGATGGTGGCACTCGATGTTCAGGCCGCACTTGATCATGGTCTGCACCATTTCGCTGCGCAGATCCTGATAATGGTCCGTCGGCGGCACCGGGAAGTAGCCTTCCTTGTAGCGCGGCCGATAGCCCAGGTTGTTCTCGCGGCGGCCCGAGTTCCAGCGGCCTTCCTCGGCGTCGATGAAATAGAAGCCGGAATGCTGGTTCTGGTCGAAGCTGATGTTGTCGAAGATGAAGAACTCGGCTTCGGCGCCGAAAAAGGCGGTATCGGCGATGGCGGTATTCTTCAGGTACAACTCCGCCTTCCGGGCGATCCACCGGGGGTCGCGCTCGTATCGCTGTTTGGTGATCGGGTCTTTGACGTCGCCGTACATCACCAGCGTGGGCGTTTCGGCGAACGGATCCATAAAGGCGGTGTTGGGATCGGGGATCAGGAGCATGTCGCTTTCGTGGATCGCCGCCCAACCGCGGATACTCGATCCATCCATACCGAAGCCTTCTTCGAAGCTGCCCACTTCCAACTCGCCGATCGGGTAGGAAACATGGTGCTGCAGGCTCGGGATATCGGTAAACCTCAGATCGAGTTGCTTGGCATCGTTCTTAGCGGCAAATTCCAGGACTTCCTTGGGACTCACTGGTGCCTCCTTTCGCTATCTTGGGTTCGCGTCTCGGCCATCCCCAATTCTAAAGACGCGGCCGTCAGACTTCCAATCGAAATTATTGATGGGCCGAATTGAGGTCTCCGTTCGGATCGCGGAGCACCGACCACGGCCGCCCGTGCACCCTCACGGCACCGGCCCGGAAACGATCAGCCCGCCGATGACGATACACGCGCCGCCCAGAAGCACTCGTGCGGTCGGCGCCTGCCCGAATGCGAGCCAACCGACGATCTGGGCAAGCACAAAGAAGAACACTACGTAGACTCCCAGCAAACGCCCGAAATCCCACGGAGGCGTGTTCACGGTATACCCATATGCGAACAGCACCACCGCTCCGGCCAATAGGAACCCGGCGCGCAAAGTAGCGGACGCGTGCATGCCCTTCCGAACCAGGGCGTCGCCGCCCGCTTCCAGCAGCGCAGCCGTAAACAATACCGCCAATGCTTTATGGGTAGTCATAAGAACCGGCCGATCTATCTTGGTCTGAAGTCTTCGCGATGGATCACAAATTCCGGATAGGCGCCGGCGCCCAGCTCGTATAAGTCCAAACCGTGTGACTCACCCTCGGCGGAAACACGTTGCGGGTAGAATCGGTTCAGAAGCCAGTTCAACGAATACGTCATCGGCAATACGAATCCGGCCAAAGTCGCCACACCGGCCAGTTGCGCCAACCACTGGCTCGAATTACCCGCGTTCATTCCATTCAGCACCCAGTCTCGCGGAATTCGCGCGAAGATTCCCAACGCCAGCAAGCCCCAGAGACCACCCACGGCATGTACCGAAATCGAGCCCGCCGGGTCATCCACTCGCCGCCGCGCGTCGAGCCACTCCACCGAGAACGTGACCAGCACGCCGGCAATCGCTCCCATGATTGCCGCGGAGGCCGGATTGACGAATGCACAGGCGGCGCTGCTGGCCACCAGACCGCCGGTCCACCCGTTGGCGCAGAGCGAAGCATCGGGCCTGCCAAAACGGACGCGCGTGATGCCGGCGGCGGCCAGCGCAGCGGCCGCGGCGCAAAGCGTGGTATTGACGGCCACCAGCGTCACGCTAGCGGCAGAGCCCCCGATCAAGAGCAGACTCCCGCTGCCATTCAGGCCAATCCATCCCAACCAGGTTAGAAAACAGGCAAAGAGGACCAGCACCGCATTGTGACCTGGGATGGCTGCGGGCGTGCCGTCCGCGGTGTACTTCCCACGGCGCGGACCCAGGATCCAGGCAATCGAAAGAGCGGTAAGGCCGCCCACCGTCTGAATGACGCCGGCGCCGCCGGCATCCAGAACGCCATAACCCCAGCCTTGATTGACGCCAAGTTGAGCCAGCCATCCCCCACCCCAAACCCAGTGCGCAAATAACGGATACGTCCAGCCGGCCAAAAGAGCCGTAGATGCGCAACTGGCACCCAATCGCCACCGGTCGCTTCCGGCGCCCAGCGGAATCAGCGCGGCAATGCCCACGCTGAACATCTGCAGCCATGCTGTGAGTGCCGCTCGCGATCCATCGAGCGGCAGGCCGCGAAGAAAGAACGGCTCTGCTCCAATCCAGTTCCACGCTTTGCCGGAGGCCGTGAACACATGCGCCGGGCCCCCGGAAAACCCTTGCCACGACCACCCGCAAACGAAGTACGCCAGCACCGCCACCGCTATCACACAGACCGCGCCCAGCATCGCGTGAGCGGCGCTGCGCGAGCGGCCCAGCCCAGCGTGAATCAGAGCCAGTCCCGCGCCCGCCAGGGGAACCATAAGGATCAGCGCGGTACAGAGCGCTTGCGTAATTTCAGACAACACGGGTGCCGGCGCCTGGGTCATGTCCTGTAAGACTTGAGGATACCCGATCCGCGGGCGCGCGATGCCAGGGCTCGAACGGCAATTTTCAGATTGCCCCTATAAAAATTATCTATTTCCCTTCCCGAACAACGAAGCATAAACTCAACCGTAATTAAACGGTCATTGCGGCGGACCTTGTCGGCCCCGCCCTCTACGGCGCGCAACGTACCTCCGTGCCTAGTATCCACTTCACATTTTTGGGGGGATTACCATGCGTGGAAAGTATCGCGCTCTTCTAGTCACTGAGCTTCTTTTGGGATGTGCGGCCATCGTGCAGGCGCAGACGCCCGGCGATCCACCGGCGGGACAGGCGCCGGCGGGACAAACACCGGCGGCCACGCCGGCGCCAGCCGCGGCTGCGCCGGCTCCGCCAGAACCCGGGCCCCTCCATCAGTGGGGTACGGACTTCAGCTTCATGTTCGACGGGTACGTCGACACCAACTTTAACAATCCCCCTTCCGGCTTCAACGGGCTGCGCAACTTCGACGTGCGGTCCGACATGCCGCACGTCAACATGGGGATGATCACGATCGACCATGCGCCGGCTCCCGTCGGCTTCCATCTTGACGTTGGCTTCGGCGAGACCTTCGACATCATTCACTCCGGCAACCGCGATCCCGGCGCCTGGAATTACTTCAAGCAGGCTTATGTCAGTCTCAAGCCGAAATCGTGGCACAGCATCGAAATCGATTTCGGAGAGTTTGTGACGTCCGCCGGAGCGGAAGTCATCGAGACCAACCAGAACTATAACTATTCGCGCTCGTTGCTCTTCGCCTGGGCCATTCCCTACTCCCACACGGGAGTCCGCGTGCAATACGCGCTCGGCTCTCATTTCACCGGGAGCTTTCAGGTGGTCAATGGCTGGAACAACGTGGAACCCATCAACAGTGGGAAGACCTATGGTTTCACCGGCGCGTACGCCTGGAAAAAGGTCACCTGGAACCATAACTACTATGTCGGCCCCGAGCACGCTCACACCACCAAGGGATGGCGCAATCTCTACGACACCAGCGTGGCAGTCAACTTAACCGACAATCTCACTTCTTACGTTAATTTCGATTACGGGCGGGACAAGAACGTCGGCCCCGGCGCCAGCACCTGGGTCGGCGTGGCCGGCGCGGCGCGCTACGCCATCGGCAAGAAGTATGCCGTGGCCGGGCGCCTGGAGTTTTTCGACGATAAGAACGGGTTCTCCACGGGAACCGCGCAGACCGTCAAGGAATTCACTCTGACCGGTGAATATAAGATCACGGGCTGGTTGATGACACGCGGCGAGTTCCGCACCGACTGGTCGGATAAACCCTTCTTTGAGAATAACGGCTCTGGCACAAAGACGCAGCCGACGCTGCTGCTGGGGTTGATCGCGTACGTAGCGCCGAAAAAATAACGTTGAGCGATAGGTTGGGAGTCGCGAACTCTCACTGAGAGATTCCGGCTCGGGGATACTTGGGGAGATTCTTAGGAGACAATCGATGGCAGACAACGCCGAAGTAACAATGAAACCGACTTTAGGCCTGACCGGCCTGACGATGAACGCCATGGCGCTCATCGCGCCCGGCGCCTTCCTGTGGCTGACCTTCGTCGCCCAAGGCACCGCCGGCGCGACTGCGCCGTCAATGTGGGCGGGCATCATGCTGGCGCTGCTGCTCTGCCTGGCTACGGCGGTCTGTTATGCCGAGATGGCCAAGCTCTATCCCGGGACGGGCAGCTCGTATTACTTTGCCGAGCAGTCGTTTCTCAACCACGAGGCGGCCTGGCCGTATGCGCGCCTTGCCAAGTTCATTGTCGGCTGGGGCTCGCACCTGTACTATTGGCTCTATCCGGGCGTGATGGTTGGCGTCATGGGAATCCTTGTGGGCTACCTTGCCGGAACCATCTGGCCTTCGTTCATGAGCGCCTCCAACCCCGGACCCATGTTCATGATGGCCATCGCCGTCCTGTTCTCGTTCGGTATCGCCTACATCGCCCATCGCGGCGTCAACGGCTCGACGTCGGTCAACGTGGCCATCAACGTCATCCAGATCAGCGCCCTTGTGGTCTTCTCCGTGATGGCTCTCGGTTACCGCATGAATCACGCTCCGGGCAGCGAGGCGTATCAGTTCGATTCCAATTCGGGCGACGCATACACGTATCAGTTTTCGACCGAGAAACAGACCGTCGACGGAAAACCCGCGGATGTGATCCTCCGCGACAGCAACGGCGTCCCCAAGCCCCTGCTCGACACCGCCGGCAAGCCCGTGCCGTTCCAGATCGCCTATCCCGAGAAGGACGAAAAGGGCAACTTCCTCTCACACCCCACCGCGGGCTCGGTGGTTGGCATGCACAACTTCGGCTGGATGTTCGTGCAGGCCACCATCGCCATCCTGATCCTGGTCGGATTCGAATCGGTGACGGCCATGGGCGCGGAGGCCAAAAATGCCAAGCGCCACATCCCCATTGCGGTGATTACTTCGCTGCTGGTGCAGGGCGCGTTCTGTTATCTCTTCGAGTACTTCGCGGCCAACTACTTTCTCAATAGTGGCTACACCATGCAAAGCGCCACCGGATCGGCAGCGCCCATCGGCGACATGATGGTGGTGGTGGGCAACGCCATACTCGGCCCGGGCAATGGGCGGATCTTCATGGAGTTCGAGGCTTTCACCGTATTCCTGGCGATCATCGGTACCACGCTCTCTTGCATGAACACGGGCGCCCGCGTGACCTATGCCATGGGCAAGGACGCGGAGCTGCCGGATTCCATGGGAGCGCTGCACGCGCGCAACCTCACACCCCATAGGGCCATCTGGACGCTGGCGGCGATTTCGGCCGTGGTCGGATGCCTTACCGTCAGCAATCTTTTCGGCGACAGCGGCGCACTGACCGACGCCACGGTCAAAGCTCTCCCGCAGGGCTTCTGGTCGAGTTTCGGATACCTCTCCCACAACGCTATGGCAGCTCTGCCCAACTCGCTTCTTACGGTCACCCTGGCTTCCAATTTCGGCACGTTCGTTTTGTACGCGCTGAGCTGCGTGACATGCATGGTCGCGTTCCATAACCATCCGAAGTACAGTCCATTGCGCCACCTTTTGATTCCCCTATTCGGGCTGGTGGCCAACCTGGCGTGCATGTCCTTCTATGTGATTGGACCGTTCATGGGGTATGGCACCAAAATGGAACCGCTGCTGGCTCTCGGGTTCGCCGCGGTATGGGCGATTTACGGCGGGATCTACTTCATCCGTTCCAACAAAGCCAGTGGACGCACCACTCTGGTGGCCGGCCGTTCGAGTGTGAGTGCCGCATCGTAAGATGTAACCATGCTTGATCTGGAATTTGCTCAAGCTTCCGACTGCGGGCGGGTGCGCGGCCGCAACGAAGACTACCTTGGTTGCGTGCTCCCCGAAGTTCCGGAGGAGCGCGCCCATGGCTGGCTGTTTGCGCTGGCCGATGGCGTGGGTGGCCAGGAGAAGGGCGAGGTGGCTTCCCGCACGGCGGTGGAAGCGCTGCTCGCCGGTTTCCGGCGGGCCGCCCGCGGCGAGCAACTCAGGTCGTTACTGCCGCGCCTGGTTCAGGCCGCCAATGAGAAGGTCTTTGAAACCGGGCTGGCCAGTACAACCCGCGGCGCGGCCATGGCCACTACCCTGGTGGCATGCGCTCTGCGGTTCGACCGCGTGGTGGTTTCGCACGTGGGCGATTCGCGCTGCTACTCCATTAGACACGGCCAAGCCACCGCGCTCACGCGCGACCATACCGTGGTCGGCGAGCAGGCGCGCTTGGGTTTGATCTCCGCCCGCGAGGCGGCCGAAGCCGAGACGCGGCACATCCTCACCCGCTCGCTCGGCAACGCCATGTTCGTCGGCGTCGACACCAGCGACCACCTCATCTTAAGCGGCGATGTGCTCCTCTTGTGCTCCGACGGGCTTCATGGCGCAATCCCCGCCGCCGATATGGCGGACATCGTGACTCGCAACACCGACCTGAACGCCGCGGCCCGCGAACTGATTGACGCCGCGAACGAACGCGACGGCAGCGATAACGTAAGCGTCCAATTGATCCGAATCAAGAGCGTCGAGCGCGTCGGAATGTACCGCGGGCGGCCATACAAGCTGGCATAGTGCGTAAGCCGCAAAACGCGCCACTGTGACCTCAAACGGCCCCTCAGTTTTTCCGGAAAGAACCGGATGGCGGGCCGTTCTTGATCGTGATGCTTCCGCGACCCATGCGCAAATGGATCCGCCGTGACGGAGCCTGACTCGCGTGTACGAATTGAGTACCAACCAGGAATTGCTTGTGCCCGTTGCCCGCGAAATCGGAAGAGACGCTGCCCATTCGGGTTCTTGCGTCGATCGAGAATGGACCCGGATCCGGCAGCATCACGATCATGTCGCCAGTGTGGCTATTCACTTCGATGTCGCCGGTCACGTCGCTTACCCATACATAGCCGTTGTCGTGATGAACCACCAGGTGAGAGTCGCGCGGCACATGGACCGTGTAATCAATCGTGACGCCGAGTCTGTTCTTCTTCGGCATGGTGACGATGATGCGGCCCGAAGGAAGAATGGAACTGGGGAAGCCATGGCGGTCGGGGAGCGTCGTCGAAATCGCCAGTTCCTTATCGGAGCGCCGTTCGGTGACCACACGGATCTGTTCGAGAGCTTTCCCGGCCTGCTCCTTCCGCCCGGGTTCGTAGAAACGATCCGTCGACTTGGTGACGGTGATTTCCACTTCCGGTTCGTCCCAACCTTCCACCGTCAAATAGCCATACGAATTCTCCAGACGAATAGTGCCGCCTGGCGGGAAGTTCACCCGCTCCGTGCTGGTTACCGCAAATGACTGGTTGGGCGCTTTCTCCTGGAGTCCATCCGCCGCTAACAGTGGGAGCGACGCAGCCATCACGCCTAACCCGAATAAGACCGCGGCCAGTGTGCGTGTCATACGCCCGCCTCCTTTTGTATTCTGCGCGCGTCGGCCACTATCTTCGTGTACCTCCGCGCCAGTTCGGTGATCCAGCCCCGCTCGCGGCGCTTGATCGCATCCTGGTGAATCAAGTCCCGCCCGATGCCCAGCGCCACGGCCCCCGCCCGAATGAAATCCATGGCGTTCATTTGATTCACACCACCGGTAGCAATCAGGGGGACTTCCGAGAAGGGCCCCTTGAGAGCCTGGATGTAGGCGGGGCCGCCGTTCGCAAAGCACGGGAAGACCTTCACGAAGTCGGAACCAGCCTTCCAGGCGGCCGCAACCTCGGTGGGCGTCAAGGCACCCGGAAAGACCACCACCCCGCGCCCCAGCGCAAAATTGACGATCTCAAGATCGAGTCCCGGCGTGGTCAGGAAGGCCGCGCCGGCATCCAGGCAGCGGCGTGCCGTTTCCACGTGAAATAACGTGCCGGCGCCCACTACAATCCCGGTATTCTGACGCGTCAGTTCCCGAATGACGTCGATGGCCCCCGGGACGCTCATGGTCACTTCGACAATGGGGATGCCGCCCTCGCAGACCGCTTCCGCGGCAAACAGGGCGTCCTCGGCGGTAGACACGCGTATCGCCGGGATGATTCCGATCTCTATAATGCGCGCGCGAATCTCTTCTCTTGTCATAAGATCATCCTGGGACAACGGTGTGGCAAACGGGCGCCAGGACCGGGATCAAAGCAGGTCCCTCGTTCCCACCGCCTGGCGAAGTTGCTCCAATGTAGTTAAGTAAGCCGCCACCGCCTGGCGGTAGGCGAGTTGCGTCGCGCGATACGTCCGCTCGGCGTCCAGGAAATCGAGGAGCGCCAGGGCGCCACGCCGGTAGGCGTATTCGCTGATGTCGCGGCTCCTTTGGGCCACATCGAGATAGGTGGATTTCAGGAGCTGGGCTACTTGCGCGCTTTCCTGCAGGCCCTCGTACGCGTCTTTCACGTCCGTCAGTACTTGCCCGTTGGCTGCTTTCTGCTGCTCCTCCGCTTGCCGGATGGCAATGCGTGTCTGCGCGATGTTGCCCTGGTTCCGGTCGAAAATCGCCAGCGGAATACTGAACGCCCAGGTGGCGGTACTGATACCGTTGACGTGCGAGTAATTGGCCGAGATGGTGGGATCCCGCTTCCCATTGGCCTTAGCGAGCGCATATTGATTATTGGCGGCGGTAACCCCCAGCACCGCCGCGCGCAGATCCGGACGATTCTGAACGGCCTTCACCTGCAATTCGTCGAGCGTGACCACGAGCGGCTTGTATTCGAATTCGCCCACGACGTCGTACCCGGCGGGCACCGACTCGTAACCCAATTGTTGACGGAGGTCAGACAGCGCCTGGGTCCTGTTGAGCAACGCTTGTTGGACGTCGGTTTGAAATTGCAGCAACTGGAGCTTGATCTTCAGGTAGTCGTTCTCGCTCATGCCGCCATCCTTGAATCGAATTTCGCCGATGTCGACCGTTTCCTGAAAGCTTTTCAGGTCCCGTTGCGCGAGATCGAGGGTCGACTCCGCAAGCTGGGCATTGATGAATAGAGAGCCAACCTGAAACGTAGTACCGCGCTCGTTATCGGCCACCTGCGAGCGCGTCACGGCGGTTGCGCTCTTCGCGGCTTCTAAGCGGCGCGCCCGCTTGTTGCCGCGTTCAATCAGGTAACTCAACCCCATGTCGCCCTCGGTCGAGTTCTGGAGGTAGTCGGCCGTGGACGTGCCTTGCTGGCGCGTGAAAACCGGCAGGTATTCCCAGTCGGTGAAGAATGTCGGATTCGGGCGCAGATTGGCGGTAATTTCCGCGGCCTGGTCCTGTTGGATGGCGGTCCGGGCGGCTTGCAAGGTGTGGTTGTGCTGGAGCGCCATTTGGATGGCTTGATCGAGCGTGACCGTGACAGGTCCCTGCTGCGCGCACGCCGAATCCACCAACACCAGGCTGCCGCACACGCTGGCGGCCATCAAAATAATCCGGGTGTTTCTCATAAACCCTCGAAAGAACCCTCCGGGGCGGGAAGTTGATCGCCGTCCCGCGCGATCCAGGCATAAAAAGTGGGCAACAGAACAATGCTCAGCAGCAGATCGGAAATCAGGCCGCCTACGATAACAATTGCGAAAGGCCGCTGCGAATCGGAGCCGATCTCGTGCGAGAGCGCCGCCGGCAGCAGTCCAAGAGTTGCCACGAGCATGGTCATCATGATCGGACGAAGTCTAAGGACCGCGCCTTCGACGGCGGAATCGACGACCGAGTGGCCCCTCGCCCTGAGCTGGTTAATGTACTCGACCATGATGACACCGGTCTGCACCGAGACGCCAAATAGCGCTAACATACCGACGCCCGAGGAAACGCTCAGGTAGGTTCCCGTAACCAAAAGGGCCAGCAGGCCTCCGATGCGCGCCAACCCGACGTTCAACAGGATCAGCAGCGCCCATTTGTAGGAGCGAAACATGGTGTAAAGAATGATGAAGATGACCAGGATGGTCAACGGGACCACCACAGCCAGCCGCGCTTCAGCCCGCTTTTGACTCTCGTATTCGCCCGACCACTCGACGCGATAGCCCGGTGGCAACTTGACCCTTTGATTAATTCGCTTGATGGCGTCTTCGACCGTGGTCCCCAGGTCCCGGCCCCTAACGCTGAAAGTGACCGCCACGTAGCGGGTGTTGCCTTCCCGGTAAATGTCGTATGCGCCATCCTTGACTGCGACCTTGGTCAACTGTGCTAGAGACACCCTCTCTCCCGTAGGAGAAACCAGGCGAACGCTTTCGATGGCCCTGGCGGTATTGCGATAGGGCGCCTGATAGCGCACCGCCACGTCATACCGCTGCTCGCCGATCAGCACTTGACTCACCGCGTTGCCGCCCACCGCCGTCTGGATTGCGTCTTGTATGTCTGCCACGTTGATTCCAAAACGGGCAGCTTGGCGGCGGTCCACCGTCAAATCGAGATTCGGCTGGCCGAAATCGCGCAATAGCTTGACGTCACGCAGGCCGGGTACGGCCGCCATGACCGTACTCACTTCTTCGCCCTTCTGCTCCAGAGTCTTCAGATCACTGCCGAACACCTTGAGCGCGAGTTGGCCCTTCGTGCCGGTAAGCGTCTCTCCGACGTTGTCCTCGATTGGCTGTGAGAAGTTCCAGATCGCTCCCGGATACTTCCCCACCGCACGATTCATGGCCGCGATCAGTTCTTCCTTGTTTCGATGAAAGACCGGCCTCCACTCCTCCTTCGGCTTCAAGTCGACGAAATACTCCGTGTTGCCGAATCCTCCGGTGTCGGTTCCATCGTCGGGCCGGCCGACTTCCGATACGACCTTACTCACTTCCGGGAAAGACGTAAAGACATAGCGCTCGTTGGTGGTGAATTTTTCCCCCTCCGAAAGACTTGTGCTGTTTGCCAAAGTGCCACGCGCCCAGATCGCGCCTTCGTCCAGGTGCGGCAGGAATTCCGCGCCAATCACGCCGCCAAAGCCCAGATAGATCGTCCCCGCCAGGGAAATGAGCGCAACGCCGGCGACCACCCAACGATGATGAACGGCCCAGCGTAACCGCCGCCGATAGCGCTCCGTCAGATAATCCATCACCCGGTTCCGCCGCTCCCGAACTCCCCTGGGGAAGAATGTGGCTGCCAGCACAGGTGCGATGAGAATGGAAAAAGTCATCGCGCCGAGAAGGGCAAAGGCTACTGTCCAGGCCATGGGCCGAAACAACCGCCCCTCCACACGTTGCAGCGTGAAGATAGGCATGTACGCCGTGATGATGATGGCAATAGCGTAAAAAACCGGCCGTTGCACTTCGTGGCACGCCTGGCGGATGATTTCCCCGGTGGTTTTTGCGGGGCCAGCGGAATTACGCCCGCCGCGGTGGCTCAAGTGGCGCATGATGTTTTCCAGCATGACCACCGCGCCATCCACCACCATTCCGAAATCCAGCGCGCCCAGGGAGAGAAGATTAGCCGGAATGTGGCTCAAATCAAGAAAGATCGATGCGAAGAGCAGAGAGAACGGAATCGTGAGCGCTACAATGAGAGCCGCACGGGCGTTCAGAAGAAACAGGAAAAGGATGACGCTGACCAGGATCATGCCTTCGACCAGGTTGTGCATCACCGTGTGCAAGGTGAAATGCAGCAGATCGCTGCGGTCCAACATGGGTACGACCTTCACTCCCGGGGGCAGGATGCCGTTGTTGAGCTGCTCCACCTTCTTGTGAATTGCCGCGAGCGTCGGTTCCTCTTCCGCACCCTTGCGCATCAGCACGATGCCCTGGATCACGTCGGGTTCGTCGACGATGCGCCCATCCTCCATGTGGTTGGCTCGGGCCATATGGCCCAGGCGGATCTTCGGGCCCTGAGTCACTTCCGCTATGTCCTTTACCCGAAGGGCGGTCCCGGTCTGGGTTTTCAGGACGGTATCTTCGATGTCACGCACGTTGCCAAAGAGTCCCAGCGTGCGAACGTTCATCTGCTGCATGCCGATCTCGACGAAGCTGCCGCCGGCATTGATGTTGTTATTGGAAAGCTGCTGCTCCACTTGACCGATGCTTAATCCATACGACACCAGCTTGTTCGGATCCACGCGCACCTGGTACTCTCGCACCGTGCCGCCGAAATCGGAAACATCCACCACGTTGGGAACCGACTTGAACTCCTTGAGGAGCGTCCAGTCTTCGATGGAGCGCAGTTCCATCAGGTCGTACTGGGGATTTGTGCTTCTTACCGTGTACCAATAGATCTGGCCCACCGTGCTCCAATCCGTGCCGATTTGAGGCTGGAGGCCTGTAGGCAGAGAGACCTGCGTTAGCCGTTCGAGCACCTTCTGCCGGTTCCAGTCGTTCACCGAACTGTCGTCGAAAATCATGATCACGAAGGACAGGCCGAAAATGGACTCGGACCGCAGATAGGTAAGATGCGGAATTCCGTTCATTTGAATTTCGACCGGAATCGTAACCTGCTGTTCCACTTCTTCGGCGGAACGTCCCGGCCATTGGGTAATGACGGTCACGTAATTGTCGGCGATATCGGGATACGCCTCCACCGGCAGGTTATGAAACGAGACAGCCCCCCAACCGAGCAACAAGACGGCGATGGCCAACACCACAAACCTGTTGTTAAGCGAAAAGTCTACAAGAGCGCGGATCATTTCCTGTTTCCCGTTTTGTCGCCCTAAACGTCCGGACTACCATCACTGAGTGAGCACGTGGTCTAAGACCAGCGCGTTGGTAACCACTTGTTGGCCTGGTTTCAGCCCCGACCTGATCTCTTGCAGGTTCAGGTCGTCCGGCAAGAGATCTCCACTGACGACTTCCACGCGGCGAAACTTCTTGTCGGGTGCGGGAACGAAGACAAAGTCGCGGTCGTGCATGTGCAGCACGGCGGTTGCCGGGACAATGGTGTGCATCTCCTTGGTTTGACCGTGGAAGGTGGCCTTCACGAACATGCCCAGCCGCATGATTCCCGGATTCTGAACTTCCATCCGAACCTTGGCCGTGCGGATGTTCGGATCGAGTGTCGCGCCAATGTTGCTCACCCTTCCCTTGAACATGCGGTCGGGATAGGCATTCAGGCGGATCTCTGCGGTATCGCCCAGCCGGACGTTGGCCAGGTCATTTTCGTACACGTCGCAGACAACCCAGACGGACGAGAGATCGGAAATCGTGAACGGGCTCGGGGTGTTAAACGCTTGCACGGCCGATGCGTTGGTCACTTGCTGGTCGGTGATCACTCCCGAGACTGGCGCGAAGATATCCACCATGCCAGTCGGCTTATCGGGGTCGTTGCCCAGCAACCGGAGATGCTCGGACATGGTTTCCACGTCCACCCTGGCCTTGTCCTCAGTGTCTTGCGCAACTTGGAGATCGTTCAGGGCAATAGCGCCATGGGCGTACAAATCCTTGGAGCGCTCCAATTGAGTCCGGATAAGAGCCTCATCCGCGAGGGCCTTTCGGTAGTTGGAATAGCCGCCCGAGACGTCGTCGCTTCGAATGGTCAGCAGCAACTGGCCTTTTTGCACCGTGTCGCCGAGTCGCGAGTGAATGGCCATGACGCGCCCGGAGGCCAGCGAAACCACGGGGACGTTGCGCGAGACGTCGGGAGTGAGTACCCCCGTGACGACCAACTCGGAAGTCGTCGCATGCTCGGTCGCCGTGGCCAGCGGAAACTGCTCCGGGTGATCCACCGCGAAGAGGCTGATGTCCACAGCCTGAGAGACCTTAGCGGGCGGTGGATCCTCCGCCGCCTGGTCCGCGCGCACCCGGCTACAGCCGCAAAGCGCCGCGAGTGAAGCGGAAAGCAGAACCAGCGCAAAACAGTTGCCTTTCATAAGTACCTTGGTCCGGGTAAGTCAACAGGAAGTTCACCGCAGAGACGCAGAGAATTTCAATACCTTCCTCCGCGTCTCCGCGCCTCTGCGGTAAATAAGTCTTAGAATTTCACCATGACGCCCGCGGCGATCACCGCCTGGCCGTGGCGCAGATCCGGAGTCCAGAGACCGACCGAGCCGCAACCGGTGGAGGTCAGGGACGGCGAGCCATCATTGCAGACGAATTGACTGGGGAAGCCGTTGTTTCCGCCGGGAGGCGTTATCCCACCTCGCCCCGACCAATACGGCACATCCGAATGGCGATAGCCGCCCTCGAACCACCAAGTAATATACTGCTTGGGCATCCAATGGAAAGTCGCGGTGGTGTCCCACATGTGGGCCTTGTCGCCCGGGTTCGCCGTGAAGTACGGAGAACCGGAGACCGCATCCGCTCCATTGATTGGCGGGAGCAGGGTCAGATACCGGCCCGGATTGGTCATCATGCCGCCGCCGAGCGTGATCGCATATTTGTCCTTGTTCCACCAAATCCGGTTGTAGACCATCCAACCGAGGAAAGCCTGCTTAGGTCCGGCCTTACCGCCATGGCAGGTCACCCCGCCGCCATATTCGCATCCTGCATCGGCCGTAAAGGAAAACGCCATTTTGGAGATGCCGCTGCCATTGTCCGGCTTATTGAAGTACCTGACCTCGACGCTGTCGTCTGTATGGATGCGCGAGCGGCCCGGGTTACCCAAGGTATCGGTGCCGTTGCCGTAGTTATTGAAGACCAGTGACAGCCACTCATGCGGACGGTATAGAATCTGCCCTCCCAAACCGCGGTGTCCATTGAATTTGGCGTAAGACTGCCAGCCGTTGATGATCCAGGGTTCGATCTTCAACTTATTCGTGGGAAACCACTGGATCCGCAAGCCGTTGAAGAACCATGGCGTATTAGAAGACACGAACGACGGTTGATAAGTCCAGTTATCATAATTGTAGTAGCTGAACAGGCCGATGTACGACACGAAGATTCCAGCGTCCACGTTCAGCCCGTGGTTCACATTGAAGTGATAGCCGCCCCAGGCTTCCGATATGTAGCGATAGGCGTCGCGGAGGTCCCATTGGCCCACACCCGCGCTGGCATCGTTCCGCGGCGTCGTGGTGGCAAACATCCCAAACATGGTCAGGATTCTGCCGCGCACGTTTTGCCAGTGGAAGTCGCCGCCCACGCTGACCTGCTCCAACTGGAATTCGCCGGAGCGGAACGATTCGGTGGAGCCGCCCATGGAGTGGTCTTTGGGTTGGTTGAAATCCTCCATAAAGTGGGTATCGAACCGGATCTCCGGGGTGAAGAACTTCGTATCCAGCACGGTGTCCTTATTGCGGGGAGTCCCATTGAGCCAGGTAAAGTCCCCGTACGCAAACGGCGTGAAATTGTCCACGCCGGGAGTGGAGTCCGGGGCCTGCAGCGCTTCCGGTATGGCCGGCGCGGCCTGAGGAGCGGGTGCGGGTTGTGGCGGGGCGGGTGGGGCCGCCGGCGCCGTTTCGGCTGCTTTTGCGGAGGGCGCCGCCGTTGCGGATGGCGGTTCCGCGGCTGTGCGAGCCTTCAGCGCCGCCTCCAGCACCGCAATGCGCTCTTTCATGGCCTCAAGTTCCTTTTCAAGCGCGGCGGGCGCAAGTGTTGCTGCGGGTGCGGGCTCAACTGTGGCAAGCACCAGGCTGGGACGAGCCGTTTGGTTTTGCGCGACCTCCACCGCCGTGGCGGGCGGACTGATCAGCCCCTCCTTGGTCGCGGTGATCAGATAGGACCCAGGTGTCAGATGATCGGCGGCGAACACTCCATCGGCATCGCTGAACACCTGGTGGTCGGTGCTGCCATCCGTGCTGTGTATTGCGACCCGTACCATCGCCAAGGGCTGTCCGCCAGCGTCAAGCGTGACTCCGCGAAGGGCGCCGAACCCCGGACCAGCCGCCTCGCCAGCGCGGGCCGATGACGGTACAAGTGCCAGCGCTACGCTTAGAATCAAGAGGCACCCGGTGTGTCGGTAGATGTTTATCATTCCTGTCTTCCTTTCTCAGAAGCGAATAAGAACCGGGTCGAGTCCGACCGCCGCGACCGATGCGCGAGCTTCGTTCGATTGTGAGGTGCTACCCATGAAAAAGCCATGAACGGTTGATCGATACTTTCTATGCAGACCATAACTCTGGGTATGCCGTGGTCGAACGATCGGCCACAAAACGTCCCGGTGCTCACCATGCAACTGTCAGTGTAAAGTGAGAGGACTAAGGAAGCCGTAAGTAAAGCATAAGGATTTCATTATTGGTCCATGACCATCCGTTGCAGGCTCGTCAGCTACTCCAGCAGATGTTGGCGCTTACAACCACGCCGGCACGTTACTCGTCGCCGGCAGCCGAGGACTCGGGATCGGAGGGGTTGCGGAAGCGGTAGCCCACCCACGGTTCTGTGAGCAGGTACTCCGGCCGCGCGGGGTCGGTTTCGATCTTCTTCCGGAGCATCCTGACGTAAGAGCGGAGGTATTCGAGCTCGCCGCCGAACTCGGGTCCCCACACGGCTTGCAGCAATCTGGCGTGCATTACGGGCGCGCCCTGGTGCTGGAACAGATAGGCCAACAGCTCGAACTCCTTGGGGGAGAGGTGAATCTCGACGCCATTCTTGGTCACCAGCCGGCGCTTCGGATCCAACTCCAGGGCTCCGGCGGTGAGAACGGCGTCGGGGTTGTCTTGCTGCGCGCTCATGCGGCGCAGCATGGCGTGCAGTCGCGCAATCATCTCGCGAAGCCGGTACGGTTTGGTGATGAAGTCGTCGGCGCCGGCTTCGAGCGCCCGCACCTTGTCGTCTTCGGAATCGCGGACTGTGACCATCATGATGCCCATGTGGATGGAAAGCTCGCGGATCTTGCGACACACTTCGATGCCGCTCATGCCGGGCATGTTTATATCCAACAGGACGATATCCACGGGTGCGCGAGGCAGGGTGGCGAGCGCTTCGCCGCCATTGCGGGCTTCCGAGACGTCGAATCCGCTGGCCGAGAGCGACGTGTGCAGCGCCTTTCGCAACGCGGGCTCGTCGTCGACGATCAGGACCTTAGCCTTCCCGGAAGCCATGGGGGTCCTCATTGATCGAAATCGGGACCGTCAACCGGAAGCCGACTCCACTCGTCCCGTTTGCGCCAGGGTCAACCAGGCTCAGATTCCCCCCGTGGGCCAGCACAATCTTGCGTGCGACGAAAAGGCCGAGGCCCGAGCCGGGCGCAGCCGTCCGCGCGGCGGCGCCACGGTAAAACCGGTCGAAAATGCGATCGCGCTCATTCGCGGGAATGGGGGGGCCATCGTTCCAGACGGTAACGGCCGCCATGTGATCCTCCTCCGCGAACTCGATCAGCACCAGCGAGTCCGCCTCCGAATACCGGCAGGCGTTCTCCAGCAACTGGCTGAGGGCCAGGCCGATCAGTTCCGGATCGACGCGGACTTCGGAGTTGCCTCCCCGCGTGCGGAAGCGGATTCGCCGGTTCGGCCAGATCTTCGAATACCGTTTGGCCGACATCTCGGCAAGTTCAACCGCGTCGGTCTTCTCCAGGCGCGGCTTTACCTCCTCGCGGTCCAGGCGTGCGAGGCGAAGTAAGCGGGAGGTCAGATCGCCGAGGCGGGACGCTTCGACTTCGATCATCTCAGCCAGTTCGGCCTGTTGCGGCTGCATCGAGCCGGCAGCGCGCAGGCCGCCCGCCGCCGTGAGAATCGTGGCGAGCGGAGTCTTGAATTCATGGGCCAGCCCGTCGAGTATGGCCGAGCGAAGCATTTCAGCCTGGGCGTGCGCGGCGGCCGCTGTAGCCGTCCGGAAAGCCCGAGCCCTTTGAAGTGCCGCGGCTGCCAGCGCCGCCAGGGCGGGCGCCGTAAGCTCCGGGTCGCGAAGACCCTCGAAGCCGATGGCGCCGGAAACCGCGTTGCTTGCCCGAAGGCAGCGGACTACAATCTTGACTTCCGGATAGACCGCGTCCTGGCCCAAGACGAACGCGTTGCGTGTTTTGGCCTCCAGGTCCCCTTGCGAGCGGCCCGAGATATGGCATTCCAGAGTGGTGGCGTCAAACAGGCAGACCGCGGAAAGCTCAAATACCGAGACGAACGGGTCCAGCAGCGCGGGCCCGGCGACGGCCGCCGGCGCCAGCGCGAGCAGTTCCTGACCGACCCTATAAAGCGATTCCATACTATTGCGCTGCAGGCGCGACTCACCGGCTTGAGCGCGGCTCCTGACCTGGATCCTCGTGATGACCAGCGAGACCACCAGCAGGCCCGCCAAAGTGACGGCATCCAGGGGATCCGTCACGTTGAAGGTGAAGCGCGGTTCGATGAAGAAGTAATCCAGGGCGGAGGTAGCCAGCAGCGAGATGATAGCCGCTTCCAGAAAGCCGCAGTCCAGCGACTGGAGTACCACCGCAACCAGGTACAGCAACGCCGCCGATGCCGAGTTGAAACCAAACCGGTAGCCGATCGCCGTGACTGCGCCGGTCAACAGGGCGCCGCGGAACAAAAGCCAAGCGGAGCGCCGGAAGCGGCTCTGCGAAGTCCAACGCCGGGACAACACTAGCTTTATTGTAGACGCTGTGGCCGAAGAGCAAATGCGGCCCCACGTAATGCGCGGGGGCCCGGGTGGAGGCCGCCCTATGGCAACTGGTATCCACTGCGCGCGTATACATTGGCTTTCTGCAGATTGACCTTGATTTGAATTCTGTGCCACTGTTCTCGCCGACCGCCGTCTGGGCTTTGGTACCCGATGACATACTGATTTCGAATAGCGGCGGATATTCTGGAGGCTGCGGCGGAAGGATCTTCATGGCTTCTCAGGCGGACGCTCACACCGCCGCTCTTTTCGGCGAGGTCGTCCATAAACGCCAGCCCGCGCTGGATCTCGGTCATTGCCGCTCCTTTCGTCCCGACGGGGGGATTATTGAGAGCGATGGTATAGATCTGGGTGTCGCTCTCCACCACCTCGCGCATCAGCTCCTGCCTCGTATAACGGCTGTAATTGTCCATGCCGTCCGAGATGACCAGCAACGCGCGGCGAGAGTGGGGGCGTAACCGCGCCTGATGCAAGGCGAAGTAGACGGTGTCGCAGAGGGCTGTTCCCCCTCCCGCTCTTTCCCATTGCAGGAGGTCCTCGATCTCGCCCGGATCGTTCACACGATCGGCAAGCACTTGGGGATTCGAGGAAACGGTGGCCAGGAAGAAGTCGTCCTCCGGATTGGAGAACTGCAGGAAGGCGCGCACCGCGGCCTTCTCCTGGTCCAATATGGCCCTGGTGCTTCCACTGACATCCAGGACGATTCCAATGGAAGACGGCGCGTCCTCCGAGTAGAGTGCCACGATGGGTTGCGGCCGGCGGTCATCCAGCACGGTGAAACTCTCCGCATCCAGTCCTTTAATGTTGGATCCCCGGCCATCCGTCACTGTAACGGGAACCAGGATGAGATTCGTGTCCGCGCGGAATTGCGGTTGGGCAAGAACCTGCAAAGCCTGTGCGCTGGCTGGCAGCAGGCAGGCCGAAAAGGCCGCAACAGCGGACAGCACCGCCGCCGGCCGTTCCAGGCGCACTGTCTTGTGAATCCAGTGTGACATCTTAGTGTCTCTTCGAAAGCGAACCAAGTCATCCTTACATTACCCGATCCGCCGTGAAAAAGGCATGAAAGAAATCGAGCGCACGTTGTTCCGGCGTTCATGACTTTTTCACGACTTTCCCGCTAGACTCTGCCATATGAGAATTGAAGTTCACGCCGCATTGGTTTGCGCCGGCGGCTCCATGGCGCAGGAAAGGCTCGCGCGGCTGCGACAGGCCATCCGGAACCGCGAGGTCAGTTTCCCCGCGCAAGTTCCAAGCTTCCCGCGGCAGTACAGCGTGAAAATTCAATGGCGGGTGGTGACCCTGTATTTTGTGCAAGGATGGACGTGTGAGCAACTTGCGGACCGATACGGTATAACCCCCCGGCGGGTACGGCAGTTACTGCGCGGGTGGGTGGAGTACGCCACGGCACACGGCTACCTGCAGGAGATTCCCGCCGAGAGCTTGATGGCCGCACAGAGTGAGGATGCCGCGGCCGCCTGAACTGGCCGTCCCCGGTACTCTCAGCACGCCGCCAGAATCTTTTCCTTCAGACTCTCTTGCGCGTCCGGCGACAGCTTCCGCCCCTCGTGCGCCACATAGAACACATCGATGGCGCGGTGGCCCTTGGTGTCGACCAGCACCACGTCGATATTGCACGCGTTCGACGAGAACACGGTTGCCAGGCTATACAGCAGTCCAGGCCGATCTTCCGTTTCGATCTCCACGAGTGTCGCCGTCGGGCACGCTTCGGAATCGAACTGCACTTGCGGAGGGGTAGCCCGCTTGCCCGCGTCCGGCAGCCCGCGGCCTCGCATTAACCTCTGCGCGTCCGTCTTGCCGAGCGCGATGCGCTGGATCAGGTCGCTCAGCCGATCCGCTTCGCCCGGGTTTTGCTGGAGCATGCGCTTCGGATCGGCGAAAACGAACATATCCAGGACCACCCCGGCTGCATTCGAGAAGGCTTCGGCTTTCAGAATGTCCATGCCGAAACTGGAAATCGCCCCGGCAAACGATGCAAACAGAAACGGCTTATCCCGCGCCACAATCGTAAGCCGGTATGCCCCTTCCAGCGGGTCCAGCCTTACGGCCACCCCGGCCGGCCGGCTAAGCTCGAAGAGTTGGAGATGTCCGGCAATCTCCGCCGAAGAGTGTGCCCGCAGGTATCGCAATGGAAATCCCTTGATGAACTCCGCGTTGCCGGGAAGGTCCTCGGGCACCTGCCGGATGCGATCGGTCTCCAGTTCGCGCATCAGTTCATGCCGGGCGGCGCTATACGCGCGCCACAATTGCTCCAAACGCCACGGAATCTTGTCCTCCGGGCCGAGGGCCGCGATCCTGGCGAAAGTCATGACCAGCAGAACCTTCAGCCGCTCGATGGTGCCCACGCGCTCCGCCAGCAGGCGTACCGTCGCCGGGTCGTCCATGTCGCGTCCGCTCACCGCGCCGGAAAGATCGGACTGATGGCGGATCAGAAATTGCACGGTGCTCCGCGCGTCATCCGGCATCTGAATACGCTCCATGGCTTGGCGCGCCCGCTCCGCCGCGAGCCCCCATGGATCGGCGCCGCCCCGCCCCATCTCGTGAAAGAGCAGCGCGAATAGAAGGAGCGTCACGTCATCGACCTCGGAGAGCAACCCCGCGAATCGCTGCCGCTCCGGGTTGCCGGACGAGCCCAATTCGATCACGCATTCGACGGTCCGCAGCGCATGCTCGCCTACGGTATAGCGGTACTCCGAGTCGGCCGCTACCAGATGTTCGATGGCGCCCCACTCGGGAAACAGCCCCCGCATCAGACCGGTGGTCTCCAGCGTGCGTAGCGCCATGGCTGCCTGCGGGCACCCCAGGACGGTCCTGAGCGCGCCCCAGAGCGGTTGCGGTTGGGCCCAGCAGGCCATTAAAGCCTCACGCGACGCTTCCAGCCTCCGCTCCGTTTCCGGAGCCGGCGCAACACCGTGGCGGCCGATGAACTCGAGCATCCGGAATGCCAGCGCCGGATCGCTTGCGAGTTGCGTCGGGTTGCGCAAAAGCAGCCGCTCGCGCGAAACCGTGAACTCCTGGTTCGAAAGCCGGGAGCGGTACTCGCGGAAGTTCTCCAGCAGCGAACTCTGGCTCCTCTCGGCTCCCTCGATCGCCCGGCGCGCCTCGTTGAAAATCGAGCGCGCGGATTGGAAATACTCGCGCATCCAGTCGGATGAAGACTTGCCGCGCGTGAAGGCCTGCCGCGGCAAGCTCTGCTGCGCTTCAGAATCCAGAATGTTGTGGTCGCATCCGGCACGGTAATGCAAAAAGCAGCGTGCCGACGAAACCAACGCCGCCGCGTTGCTCAGTTCGCCGCCTGGCGCTTCGTGCTCCGTTTTGAGGATTGCGAGCCAATCCATGAGGCGCACGTCCTCGAAACCACCAGGGCCCTCTTTCACATCCGGCTCCGCGTGTTGGGGCGTATTCTGGTACCGGGCATGACGCGCGTGCGCCAATTGACAAAGGTGCTGGCTCATCTTCTGGCCGTGCAGCGCCAGCGCGGCCGGCAGTTTGCTTTCGAGGTTCTCATGCACCACGCGGTCTCCCGCCAGAAGCCGCCGGTCCAACAGGATGAATCCGGACACGCTTCCCCGCTCCACGGCTTCCAGGCACTCAGCCACCGTGAGCACCGCGGAGTTCGGCCGCAAACCCGCGTTCCAAAGCAGGCGGACGAACTCGGGCAGCAGTTCCTTGAGTGCGTCCGGCTGCCTTCCCGTTTCGACAAGGAGCACGATGTCCAACTCGGAGTAGGGAAACGTTTGGCCCCGCCCGTAAGCGCCGCCGGCCAGCATCGCCACGGACCGTGGGAAGGACGGTTCGATCGCCGCCCGGTACGCCTCGACGACCGCCTCATCCCTAGCCAGCGTCAGGGCGTTCTGCACTGCGGACGATTGGCCTGTCGCCTGGAATTCCGCTTCGATAGCGCGCCACGCGCCGGTGGCTTGCAGATTCTTCGGACCCCTGGCCGTAGCGCCCTCCCTTGGACTCAATCACTCCTCCACGTCTCTAGTATCACGCAGCCGCTTTGCACCCCTGCAAGCGGATTCTCTGAATGGGGCAGATTGAAATTATCTATCACACAACTTCGAGGCGCTCCTGAAGACCGCACTCACGAAGCCACTCACGAAGCCGCTGGCCCCGCGCGAAAGCGCCGGTATATACTGATCCCAGAATAGGAGGTTCATCAGTGAAAACCCGCACCACGCTCGCCCGAGCCGCCGCCGCCTTCATCACCCTCGCGCTTACCGCCTGCAGCAACTCTCATCACGATCCGCTGGAAAAATACTACCTCGTCACCCCTAACGTGAAGGCCGCTTACTGGCAGGAAGGCTGGGCCGGATTCAATCACGCCGCCTTCGGTATGGGCACCGGCGTCCAGGCCAGTCTCGCCGGTCCCGATATTTTCGATCCCCAGGCCGAAGCCCAGGCATTCCGCGATGTGATGTCGCTCAAGCCCGCCGGCATCCTGGTCTCGGCCGGCGATGCCGCCGCCATGAAGGGCCCCATCGACGCCGCCATCGCTCAGGGCATCCCCGTCATCACCGTCGATTCCGATGTCCCTGACAGCAAACGCCTCACCTTCATCGGCACGAATAATTACCAGGCAGGCGTCATGGGCGGCCGTGTCCTGGTGGAGCGCCTTCACGGCAAGGGCGACATCGTCGTCTACACCATTGCCGGCCAGGAAAATGCCGACGAGCGCCTGCGCGGCTACAAGTCCGTTCTCGACGGCCACCCCCAAATCAAAATCGTCCGCACCGTCGACGTCAAGGGCGACCCCCGCATCGCCTTCGATTCCACCGTCGAGATCGCCAAAGGGAAGCCCATCCCCGATGGCTTCATCTGCCTCGTCGCGATCGCTTGCCCCGAAGTCGCCGACATCCTCGATCGCAACAACATTCAGAACAAGGTCATCGTCGCCATGGATACCCCGTCCAGCACCCTCGACTGGATCAAGAAGGGCCGCATCGCCGCCACCATCTCGCAGAAGCCTTACACCATGGGCCAATACGGCCTTGTGATGCTCGACGCGCTACATCACTACAAGCTCCCCAGTCTCGACGCCAACTGGGCGCAGGACACCCACTCTCCGTTCCCGGCTTTCATCGACACCGGCGCCACCCTGATCGACCAGACCAACCTCGACGCCTTCCGCAAAGCCCAAGGCGCCGCTGCCGGCGGAAACTGACGACACAAACCGATGTCCCACCAGGCGCTTAGCTTAGCCCTGTGCCGGAGCAAAACCGCCGATCTTGCTGGCGGGGTTCTTCGTTCCGAATTGCTAGGTGGGGCGGTTACTGGCCTTCGAGGTGTTCGATGCGTTGCTGGTGGGCGGTCGCAATGGCTTCGAGGCTCTGGATGGATTCGTGGAGGATCTTGGAGTTGCGAGCGAGTGTGCGGATGTTCTCGCCGTCCTGTTTGAGGGCGTCGGCCGAGGCGGTCCAGCGCTCCTCCCAGCCGCGGTGCATGAATTCTATGGATTGGGTAAGCGCCTCATGGCGTTCGGTTAGCCGGTCCAGGCGCCGATCGATTGCGGGTTTGTTGGCGTGGTCGTCTTCCATGGGGCTTTGGCTGGCTCCTTTTCCAGTTTAGCTGAGTGGCCGAAATCTGGGAGTGCCGACGCGTGCGTGCGCCACCTCATCACTTCCGGACGGCTGTGGGAAGAGCCGCTCAGTCCCCCGCCGCGCTGTCCGATTTCGCTCTGGACCACCAGCCCAGATCCTGCAGCGCCGCGCGCACCTCGGCCCAGCGCGTCTTGATCACCGAGATCGCGAGCATCAGCAGGATCACCACCACCGCCGCCACCGCCGTCTGCCATTCCGTCAGCCGGTCCTTCAGGAAGAACAGGCCCCGGCCGTAGACCATTTCGACGTGTACCCAATAGACCAGCAACGACGTCGTGCCGAACTGCCGCACCCAGCTCCAGCCGTCTCTGGCGCCGTAGCGCGTCCACAGGAAGGCCAGCGACACCAGCACCATCGTCACTCCCTGCTTGGTCAGCACTTGCGCCGGACTGTTTAGCCAGAATTCCGACTTCGCATAGATGGAATACGGCAGGCTGGCGAAATACTGGCATGCCATGATCGTCGCGCCGCCCACAATCGCCCCCCACTGCATGGCCCGCTCCATGCCTTCCTCCGGAATCACGCGTATGGCGCTGCCCGCCGCCATTCCGAACGCCAGGTAGGCGCCCCACGGGAAGAAGCCGAACAGTTTTTGATCGGGCACGATGTAGCCCCGCACCATCCACGGCACGCCGGCCCAATTCAATTGCGATACCAGGGGGGACGCAAACGCGATCGCGAGGCCCAACACCGCGCACAGCCGCACCCGTTCCGCCGTCCGGAAGAGCGCCATCGCCGAGAGCAGCGCGATCGCAAACCCCATGCAGTTCAGGATGTCCACGCGGAACAGGTCCTGCCACGGCGCCGGGATGCCGAAGATCCAGAGCTGCAACCGGAACGCGAAGGCCAGGAAAAACAGGTAGCCCGAGCGCCGGTAAGCCGTCCAGACCCGCGCCGCCGGCGCCATCCCCTTGCGCTCCGAGCTGTCCATCAGAAACGCCAGCGTCACGCCCGTAAGGAACAGGAAAATCGCCGGCGGCATCCCTCCCAGGAATTGCGAAAGGATGTAGGGGCCGCCGCTCCGCAGATCGTCCCGCAGAAAGGAATCCCACACGTGACCGTGCAGCATGATTACGGCCCCCAGGCCCCGCACCCAGTCAAGGTATTGGAGCCGGGAAGAGCTGGACGTTGTATTCATGGCGAGACCGCGTCAGGAACTACTTCTTCCTGATCACAATATCCTTCTTCGTTCCTTTGGGCACGTCCAGATGGAAAACCGAATCGGGAATCGTGGGATTCGGCTCAATGTTGGTGTACGTGATCAGAAGGTAATTCTTGGCCTTCTCGTAGAGCTTCTGCTGCACCGCGTAGCCACTCTTGTCGGATATCCAGAGATCGATCCTGCCCCACGCGTCCAGCAGCTCGGGCGATCTGGGAGTCAGTTCCAGCCGCGTCGTGGCTTCACCCGCGACCGTCTCCTCACCGCCTAGCTTGACAACATAGGCCGCCCGCAGTTCGCTGGATGTTCCGCCGAAGCCCAGCGCCATGTACTGATCCATAAGCGATTTCCGTTTACCCAGTTGGTACTCCTGGATCTCGCCGGGGTTATTCGGGTAAAACACCCGCGCCGTGCTCCCGTTTACCACCGCCTGTTGCGGGTTCGTTCCCTGGATGTCCAGCCTCACTGATATTTCCTTCGGCTTTTGCCGTTTCACTTTGATCGTGCCGGTATCTACATCATCCTCGTGAATCGCGTCCATGTGATCCACTCTCCGGATGTTCGCCGTCAGTCCTTTGAACCGCGCCGCCGCGGCATCGATCCGCGCAAACACCGCCGCCAGCGGATCCTGCCCCGGCGCGCGCGCGCCAGTTGCCAGCAGAGTGCCAAGCAGCACGAAGAAGAATCGATAGCGGCGCATCTGGTATAGTGGCCCGGTCACGGTCGCGTGGAGACGATATAACCGTGCAATTCCCCTTCCGAATCCACCACCGGCTCCGTGCGCGTCAGCATCAGGCGCGGATTGCCGGCGCGGACTTGCAGCAACCGCGTCAGCGTCGCCACGTGTTGGTCATCCGGAACGCCGGCCAGCGCTTCCCTGTCGACAAAATACTGATGCGTGCCGCGTTCCGAAGGTAACGCGGAAATGTCGCTGGCCTGGGGGATGCGCGGCTGATCCCGAAACCAGTCGCGTGGCGTCAGGAACAAAAAGGCCAGTATGACCCCGACGATCACGTCGTACTGCCAGCTCCCGCGCGCATATTCCCAAAAAATGTACTTCTTCATCCTACAAATGCCATTCTATCAGGCGGAGGGCTGCGCCCGCCCGCTACAGCACCACCAATGGATGATACAGGTTGGGCAGCACGGCTTCCCCGATGGCCACCAGTCCGCCCTCTCGCGTCACCGCCTTCACGTACCGCGCCGCCTGCTGCGAGCGAAATGGCGACGCCGGAAAGTTCCGCCCGTGCCGGATCTGCGCCGCCACCACATCGTCCACGTACACTTCCGGAAAGCCCGGCAGCATCTTCCCCGCCGGCACCAGCGCGTCCACCAGCCGCTGGTCCGCCGCCAGCGATTCCAGTTGCGCGATGGTGCGCGCCTGGCCGATCTCGAATTCACCGCTGGCCAAGCGTCGCAGATCCCGCAGGTGCGCGCCGCATCCCATCGCCTGGCCCAGATCGTGCGCAATCCCTCGCATGTATGTTCCCCCAGAGCAGTGCGCCCGCAACCGCGCGTCCGCCCCGTCGAGCCCCAGCAGCGTCAGCTCGTAGACGTGCACCTTCACCGGCTCCAGCTCCACCGCAATGGATTTTCGCGCCAACTCGTAGGCCCGTTGGCCGTCGACCTTCTTGGCCGATACCGGCGGCGGCGTCTGCATAAACTCGCCCCGAAACCGCTCCAGCAGTTCTTCCAGTTCGCCGGCGTCCACCCGCACTTCCCTTTGCGGGCTGGTCGCCGCGCCGGCCCGGTCGTAGGAATCGGTCGACCAGCCGAACCGCACCACGCCTTCATAAATCTTGTCGCTGCGCGTGTAAAACTGCGCCAGCCGCGTGGCCCGCTCGAGCACCAGCGGCAGCACACCCGTGGCAATCGGGTCCAGCGTTCCCAGGTGCCCCACCTTTTTCGTCCTGGCGATGCGGCGGACCTTGCCCACCACATCGTGCGACGTCCACCCCTCCGGTTTATCGACTACGATGACTCCGTTCAATATGGCCTCAAGACTCGCTTCGTACACTGTCTCGTCAATACACTCTCATATTCCGCGAAGATCGCTCCCTCACGGTCGCGGCTCCGATCGGAGCCGCGCGCGTAAGCAAGCGATCTGGCAAGGGAACAGAAATTCCAAACCACGCACTTCGTCAGCGCGCGGCCTTCTTCGCCCAACATAGGTATCCAACTGTGAAATTCTTTTCCCGGTCGAGTCCGTCCAGCAAGGGCAGGATCACCGCGGGCGGCACCAGCAGGATCGCCGCCGGCAAGAAACCCAGCCAGCGCATGCCCCCTGTAAAAAATTGTAGACCGTTCAGCAGCCGCCGCGCGAGCAGACGGAAATAGCCGCCCGCCGCCCGGATCTCGATCACTTCGAGGCCCGCGCCGTCCAGCAGGTACTCGAGGCCGTAGCGCGTGAAGCGAAAGTAATCGTGCGGCGCCTGGTGGACTTCCCATTCGTGCGGCGCGGCCACCAGCAGCCGCCCACCCGGCTTCAGCGTGCGCGCCATCTCCGCCAGCGCCCGCCCGGGTTCCCGCAAGTGCTCGATGGTCACAATGTGCAGCGCCGCGTCGAAAACCCCGTCGCCGAATGGCAGCGCCCCCAGGTCCGCCACCGCATCGAGCTTGCTGTAATCCCAGCCTGCGTCTCCCACCGCCAGGTCCACGCCGCAGTATTTCTGCCGCGCGAAATGTCCGGCATACTGCCCTTCTCCCGCGCCAGCGTCCAGCACCCGCGCGCCCCCCGCCAGTTCCCCGGCGAACGCCGCCACCGCGTCTTCGATCTCGACTTCGAAGTGCAGGATGTGCCGCCGCAACGGCTTCGGCAAACGGTATACCGGCTCCGTGTATCTCATCGCCCGCGCGCCTCGATCATCACTGTGGAGCCTGCCCCGAAGGCCGCTTCCACCAGCGTCGGCCCGAGCGCTGCCGCCACCAGCGCCAGGTAGATCATGTCCTTCGCCAGCCGCGCGCCGCCGCTCTCCGTCACTCCCCGCACCCGCCGCGCCATCGGGTCGAGGCCGGGCGCCACGCTGGTCGCCAGACCCGCCGGGTTATCCCGCAATGAAAAATACTTGCGCCGCAGCACTTCGAATCCGCACTCCTCCAGCAGTCGCTCCACGTGCCGGTCGCGGTAGTCGAAGAGGTGGCGCGGAACGTCCAGGCCGTTCCACCGCCGTCCCAGCAGCCGGAACTGCCAACAGCCGGCATTCGGCACCTGCACCACCAGCCGCCCGTCCGCCGCCAGCAACTCCCGCGCCGCCGTCAGGTACCCCCGCGGATCGGACAGGTGCTCCAACACGTGGAACATCGTGATCCCCGCGCAGCTCCCTGCCCCGAATGGCGCCCGCGTCAGGTCTCCGCACACCGCCGGCGCCTGTTGCCGGCGCCACGCCGTTGCCGCGGCCTCGCGCGAAAAATCGAGGCCCACCACCCTGAAGCCCCGCTCCCGCATCATCCCCAGGAACAGCCCGCCGCCGCAGCCGACGTCCAGCAGCGGACCACGCGCCTTCGAACCGCGCATCGCCCGCGCCACGAAACCGACATGGTCGCGCAGCACCAACCGCCGGTACACTTCCTCCAACCGCCCCGCCGCGCCGCCATCCGGCGCAAACCAGTACTTGTCGGGATACGACCGCCGCACTTCTTCCAGGCTCGGCTGTGGGTCCAGGCGCGCCAGTCCGCAGTCCGTGCAGCGCACCACCACGAACTCCTTGGCCGTCGTGCGGTAGAGCCGGTCCGGCCCGCGGAACAAAGCCGTGGATTCTTCCGAGCCGCACACCAGGCACGCGCTCATACGGTCTCTTTCAATGGCAGCCGGTGCGCCAGAATCATCCGCCGCACATCCCCCGGACTCATTTTCCGGATGCGTCCCAATTCCCTGCGCTTGCGCAGCATCCGCGGCGTCATCCGCAGGGCGGCCAGACCGCCGCGCAGCATCGCCGCCGCCATCCGCAGCTTGCCGCGCAGGCCGGGGAAATAAGCCGTGTCGCCCTCGCCGCGCCGCGCCGCGCCGTACCCCGCCATCGCCCGCACCGCGAAATAATACGGGTTCAGCCACAGCAGGCTCCACGGAAACAGTTTCACCGCCAGCAGGACCCGGTTGCGTTCGATCAGTTCCAGCCGCCAGGCCGAATCCTTCCCCAGCGTCGAGCCGCGATGGTGCCGCACCACTGCCTCCGGCGTGTAGATGCACTTCCATCCCGCGATGCGCGCCCGCAGCCCCAGCTCGGCATCGTCGCCATACGCGAAAAAATCTTCGTCGAAGCCGCCGATCTCATCCAGCATCTTCTTGCGATACATCGCCGCGCATCCGTCCGGCCACAGCACTTCCTCCTCGCGGTCGAACTGCCCGGTGTCGTTCGCCCCACTTCCGCGCCCGCGGTTCTGCCCGTCCGGATAAATCAGATGTCCCACTTTGTCGATGCGCTGCGGCTCTTCCCAAACCAGCACCTTGCTGGCGGCCATTCCCACGTCCGCGGCGCGCGTGGCCGCCCGCCCGAGCGCCGCCAGCCACCCCGCTTCCGCCTCCGCATCGTTGTTGAGCAGCGCCACGAATTCGCCTCGCGCCGCCGCAATCCCCTGGTTATTGGCCGCGCAGAATCCCCGGTTCTCCACGTTCCGGATCACCCGCGCGCCGAACTCCTTCTCCGCCATTTCCGCCGAACCGTCGCGCGAGCCGTTGTCCACCACGATGGTCTCGAACTCCACCCCTGCCTGCCGCCCCACCGACTCGAGGCATGCCCGCAGCAGCTCCTTATGGTTCCAATTGACAATCACGACAGAGATCAACCGCTTATGCTAGCAGGGCCGCGAGAACTCCGTGAACCCAGCCGCGCACCTGCTTGTAGTTTGGGCAAGCTAAGGAGGATGCTGAAAAAACCAATTTCAGCCGCCGATGAACGCCGATGAACGCGGCTAAGTTTTTTGTTTTCAATCCGCGTTCATCGGCGTTCATCGGCGGCTAGGTCTTTTTCATCAACCTCTACAGCATGCCCCACGCAATCCGGAATAACTCTCGGCCTCAGTATTCCCCGTAGTATGATTGACTTAGAAACCCGAATCGTTTCCCTATGTGCCCCATCGGCGACACCCTCCGCCGCGAACGCCTCCGGCGCAATCTCGAGTTGCCGCAAATCGCCCAGGAGCTCAAGATCTCCTCCCGCTTCCTGCAGGCCATCGAAGAGGAAAGGTTCGATCAACTTCCCGCCACCGTCTTTGCCAAAAACTTTGTCCGCCAGTACGCGCTTCTCCTCGAACTCGATGGCGAGGAGCTTGCCCTCCAGGCTCAGCGGATACTGGAAGCTCGCACCGCCCCGCCCGAGTTCCCCCCAGCTTCCAAACCGGATATTCCCGAGATCCCCCTGGATAACGTGAAACCTTGGGATGCCTCCGGCGGGGATCGCAGTTCCGGCTCGTCGTGGATCACCGCCGCCGCCCTGTTCGTGGCGGCTATGCTGGTCTGCTCCGCCGCCTATTGGTGGTGGGAACGGCCACACCAGCAGCCAGTGGCGCACGTCGTCGAGCCTCCCGCTCCCAAGGTCGCTGAGCCTCCAGCATCGCAGCCCGCTGCCGCGGTACCCGCCGAATCCGCTCTTCCTTCCAGTTCCGCGCCGCGGAGCGAGACCGCTTTGCAAACTCCAGTTTCCCAGCAGTCCGCCGCACCAATTACGGCGCCGCCCGTCGTCGCCACTCCCGCCCCGCCCGCCGCAGAGTCCAATCCGAATGCGGCCGTGCGGGTTGAGATCACTGCCATCGAAGCCGTCTGGGTCCGTGCCCGCGTTGACGGCAAGTATCTGTTCTCCGCCACGCTACAGCCGCGTCAGACCCGCAACGTCGATACCGATGGCGCCGTGGAATTGCTGGTCGGCAACGCCGGCGGCGCATCCATCGCGCTCAACGGCAAGCCCCTCTCGCTCGTTGGTTTTCCCTCTGGAACTATCGGGCCCAAAGGCCAGGTGCGGGTGGTTCAGTTGACTTCCGGCGGCTTCCAGATTGTTCCTTCCAAACCGCCCGATCCGCGCGACCGCTGACGCATCGCCGCCCGCTGCCGCTTACGTTCCATGATCAGCAGTTCCCGCCGCCGCCGGTTCTTGATGCGTGCGTCCACTTTGCGCCAGAACTTGCGGAAGTAACTGACGGCCGAAACAATCGCAAACACGATCACAATCCACATCAACACCATGCCCGGCATCAGCAGCGCCGGGTGCCGCACCGCCAGCAGCATGCACGATATCGCCACCACCTGCGCAAACATCTTGGTCTTCCCCAGATCGCTAGCTTTGATGGTGTATCGTTCCGCCGCTGCGATTTGCCGCAGCCCCGATACCGCGAATTCCCGCCCGATGATCAGCACCGCCATCCACCCCGGCAGCACCCGCACCTGCACCAGCGACACCAGCGCCGCCGAGATCAGGAGCTTGTCGGCGATCGGGTCGAGCAACGTGCCAATGGTGGTGACCTGTTTCCAGCGCCGCGCCAGGTAGCCGTCCAGCAGGTCCGTTCCCGCGGCGATCAGAAAAACTCCCAACGCCAGCCACTCGTTGGACACCTGCATTGACCCGATGGAGACGGACCCGTTCTCCTGCACCAGCGCCGCCACCAGCAGCGGCACGAAGAAAATCCGGAGAATCGTCAGCGCGTTCGGAACGTTCATTCGCCCAACATAAACTATAATGCGAGTCGCCCCCCTGGCGCTAGGTCACTCCACTCGCAACGCCTGCTCCAGCGCGTATACTTGTATTTTCACCATGCTGGTCTCGCGACGCTACTTCTTTTTCGGCAGTCTGGCCCTGCCCGCCCTGGCCGCCAAGAAAACCCCCGAGGCTCTCCGCCCCGGCATCCTGCTCCTGCTGGCCGATCAACTCCCCGCCTTCATGCTTGGCGCCTCCGGCAACAAGCAGGTCTATACTCCCAACCTCAACCGCCTCGCTCAGACGGGCATCCGCTTCTTTAACCATTTCTCCTGCGCGCCCGCTCCCGCGCCCGGCCGCGCCACCTTGCTCACCGGCCGCACCCCCATGCAGATCGGCCCCGGCGGCACCGTTTCCGCCAGCGACATCACGCTCGACAAGCTGCTCTCCTCGAACGGCTACACCTGCCAGGAAGCCACCGGCGCTGACGCCCTGGCTTTCCTCGACCGGCAGTCGGCCGCCAAGCCGTTCTTCCTTCAGGTCAATTTTCAGGGTGTGCGTCCGCCTTACGACCCAGCCAAGAAGTACCTCGACCGCTATGCGGCCGAACCCTTCGATGGCTACGCCCCCGAACACCCCGCTCCCAATGCCGCGCTCGGCAAGGAATACCTCTCCGCCATCCTCCCCAACGTGCGCAAAGCCGCAGCCGCCGTCACCGCTATGGATGACGAGATCGGCGTCATCCTCGCCAAGCTTCGCGACCGCCAGTTGCTCGGCAATACCCTGGTCGTCTTCACCGCCGCCTGTGGCGCCCTGCTCGGCCGCCACGGCCTCTGGGACGCCGCCGGCGCCTCCGACCCGCCCAACATGTTCGACGAAGCCGTCTCCACCCCCATCTTCTGGAGTTGGCTCGGCCACGTCCCCGCGCTGGCCGTCCGCCCCGATCTCATCAGCGCCTACGATTTCATCCCCACCATCTGCGACCTGCTCTCCATCCCGGTGGCCCAGCGCAACCTCTGCGGCCGCAGCTACGCCGCCCTTGTCACCGGCAAACCGTTGCCCAAGAAGCAGCCCTGGCGCCTGATCCTCTGTGCCAGCCAAGGCAACACCGACATGGGCCGCGAAGAGCGTTACAAGCTGGTCCTGCGCGACAACGCCAATGGGCCCAACGAACTCTACGACCTCTCCATCGATCCCCGCGAGACCGTCGACCGCTTCCCTGACGAGCACTACCTCACGATCCACCAGGAATTAGCGGACGCCATCTCCTCCTGGAAGCTGAAGTACTCCAGCTAAGCGGCAAAGTGGGGCAGACGCCCTCGTCTGCGCGCGACCCCCCGGTCGCGCTCTTCCGCTGCGGGACAGGCCCATAGGCGCCGCACGCAGCGCCCAAAACAAAAACGGAGGCCCGTGTTCGCACCGGCCTCCGTCTTCAGAAATAATTCTTGCACTCCGGGTCTGTCCCCAACCGGAACCACGTCTTGCGGGATCGTGCGAACCCGCGGCCCGGACCTGAGCGGCCCTACTTCTTCGCGTCGGCCGGAACGTTGCACTTCGTCAGCGAATGATCGTTCGCTGCGTAACACTTGCCAATCTCGGTCAGGTTCGGATCCTTCTTCATGGCATCCGGGGCACCCGTCTTAACATGGCAGGTGGTGCAGGACTTCAGGTTCTCTTTCTTGAAGTACTCCATCTTGCCGTAGCTCGCCGTCGTGCAGATCAAAAAGCCCGCCGCCACAATCCCTGCCGGAATCGCCAGTTTTAACATGCGCATTTATTTTTGCTCCTAAGCTGTATTACCTGAGGTTAATACCTCAGGATCTGATTTACTGAAACTATTATAACTCCAATGCGGAAAATCTCAACAGCCCTGGAATTAAAAATGTGTAATCAGCGTGCTTTCCCCCACATGGCTGAAGATCACAAATTCGCGTTGGGCTCCAGGCTCCGCCACAAATACCAGCTCGCCACCGTGCAGTACGGCCGCCACCGCGCGCCCATCGCTTCCACTTCCGCCGGCGTCGGCGAATCCTTCAGCCCGTACGCCGCCTTGATGGCATTGCGAATCCCTAAATCGCCCACCGGCAGCACGTCCGTCCGCCGCAGCGCGAACATCAGGAACATGTGCACCGTCCACACCCCGATCCCCTTCACCTCGGTCAGCCGCTCGATGACTTCGGCGTCGCTCAGCCCCCCCAGTTCCTCGAACACCACGCGCTTGTCGCGCGTGTGCCGGGCCAGGTCGCGGATGTACTCGGTTTTCTGCTTCGAAAGCCCCAGCTTGCGCATCCGCTGCGGCCGCAGTTTCAGGACGCTGGCCGGCGTCAGCCCGCCGCCGGCCGCCTTGACCAGCCGCTCGAAAATGATGCTCGCCACCCGCCCGCTCAACTGCTGGTATACAATCGACTTCACCAGCGTTTCAAAGCCCGGCTCGCGGAACTCGATGCGGTAATCGCCCACCCGGCGAATGATTTCCGCCAGGACCGAATCGTTGCGCCGAAGGTGGTGTATGGCTTCTTTCATAGTGAAACAGGATCCGCTCCCAATACGTCCTTATTGTACCGGCATGCGACTGCTCTGCGTTTTCTCCCTCGCCTCCGCGCTCTTCGCGCAGACGCCCCCCCAACAGGCGAAGCCCGTTGACGAGCTTTCTACCATCAAGGTGGATGTCGATGTCGTCAGCGTCCTCGCCTCCGTCCGCGACAAGAAGGGAGCACTCATCGCCAACCTCGCCAAAGAGGATTTCACCATCCTCGAGGACGGCAAGGCGCAGCCCATCAAGTATTTCACGCGCGAAACCGATCTTCCCCTCACCATCGGCCTGCTGATCGACGTCTCCGGCAGCCAGCGCAACTTGATCCAAATCGAGCGCAACGCCGCCTCCCAGTTCTTCGCCCAAGTCCTACGCAAAAAGGACGAAGCCTTCCTCATCAGCTTCGGCGAAGAGGCCGAGCTCTTGCAGGACTACACCGGCTCCGCGCGCCTGCTGACCAACGCCATGAACGATCTGCGCGTGAGTTCGGGCGTCGGCGGTCTCGGACCCGGTCCGGTTCCCACCGCCGGCGGCCCCCGCGGCACGGTCCTCTATGACGCCGTCTATCTGGCCGCCCACGATCAGTTGCAGAAGCAGGTGGGCCGCAAAGTGATTGTCGTCATCACCGATGGCGTCGACGAAGGCAGCCGGCTCAAAATCGAAGAAGCCGTCATGGCCGCCCAAAAGGCCGACGCCGTCATCTATAGCATCGAATACTCCGATCCCAGCGCCTATGGCGGGTTCGGCTGGGGCATGGGCAATGCCGGCGCCGGCGCGCTCCACCGAATGTCCGACGACACGGGCGGCCACGTCTACAGGGTGGACCGCAGGAACACCCTGGACGTGGTCTTCAAGGAGTTGCAGGAGGAAATGCGCAGCCAGTACTCCATCGGCTACACTCCCCTCAACGATGCCAAGGACGGCGGCTACCGCAAACTCGACATCAAGCTCGCCAACAAGGATCTCAAAGCCCAGGCGCGCAAAGGCTACTACGCGGTCAAACCGGATTCCCGGTAGCGTTGTTCCCAAACTAACCAAAGCCACGGGTTGACGTCCCATCTCCGATCCGTAAGCTCGCCACTACTGAGCAGGTGCCGGCCAGGCCTGTCCAACAAAAAAACTCCCGGATCCACGACGGGAACCGGGAGTTGCGATTCTCCCACTACGAAATTTGCGTTCTGAAGTCTACCTAGCTGCAGCCGCTGGTGCCGCCGCAATTGGCGCACTTGTAGCAGCTTCCGTTGCGCGTCATCATGGAGCCGCACTCGGAGCACAGCGGCGCATCGGCCACCGCCGGCGTAAAGGGCAGATCCTGCTGCGGATTGGCCTCGGTGGGCCGCAGCGTCAGGGTTTCACCGGCTTCCGAGTTGGCGTACTCGGGGCTCAGAAACCTGGCGCCGAGCCAGCGGAAAATATAATCCATGATGGATTTGGCGTAAGGAATCTGCTGGTTGCCAGTCCATCCGCTGGGCTCGAACCGCACGTGCGCGAACTTATCCACCAGGAACTTCAGCGGTACGCCGTACTGCAGGTTGAAGCTCACGGCGGTGGCGAAGGCGTCCATCAGGCCGGAAATCGTGGAGCCTTCCTTGGCCATGGTGATGAAGATTTCGCCGGGCGCGCCGTCTTCGTACATGCCCACCGTGATATAGCCTTCGTGGCCGCCGATGGAGAACTTGTGGGTGATGGCGCGGCGCTCGTCGGGCAGCTTGCGGCGCACCGGACGGTAGACCACCTTCTCCACCGGAGCGGCAGTTGCCGCGGCGGCGGACTTCTTCTCGCCCTTCCCGGAGCCGGAACTGGAGCTGAGCGGCTGCACTCTCTTGGAATTGTCGCGGTAGATGGCGACGGCCTTGAGCCCCAGCTTCCAGCTTTCGGTGTAGGCGCTCATGATCTCCTCCACCGTGCATTCCTCGGGCATGTTGATGGTCTTCGAAATGGCGCCGGAGATGAACGGCTGCACCGCGGCCATCATGCGGACATGGCCCATATAGTGGATGGAGCGCACTCCGTTCTGCGGACGGAAGCTGCAATCGAAGACCGCCAGGTGTTCGGGCTTCAGGTTGGGAGCGCCTTCGATGGTGCCGGTGGAATCGATGTGCGCGACAATCTGCTCCACCTGCTCGGGCGAGTAACCCAGCTTGATGAGAGCGGCCGGCACGGTATTGTTGACGATCTTGATGACACCGCCGCCCACCAGCTTCTTGTTCTTGATCAAAGCCAGGTCGGGCTCAATGCCGGTGGTATCGCAATCCATCATGAACCCGATGGTCCCGGTGGGAGCGATCACCGTGACCTGGGCGTTGCGGTAGCCGCAGCGGCGCCCGGATTCGTAGGCGTCATCCCACGACTGCTGGGCGCCCTGGTGGAGCGCCGTGGGGATGTTGTGGCGGTTGATGCGGCTCACCGAATCGCGATGCATGCGGATGACTTCGAGGAACGGCTGCTCATTGACGGCGTAGCCTTCGAAAGATCCGGTTGATTCGGCGATGCGGGAACTGGTGAGATAGGCCTGCCCGCACATCACGGCGGTGATGGAGGCGGCGCAATCGCGGCCCTGATCGCTATCGTAGGGCACGCCCATGGACATCAGCAGCGCGCCCAGGTTGGCGAACCCGAGACCCAGCGGGCGGAACGCGTGGGAGTTCTCGCCGATGCGCTGGGTGGGATAGCTGGCGTTATCGACGATGATTTCCTGCGCCACGATCATGGTATCGACCGCGTGGCGGAAGGCGTCCACATCGAACTGTCCATCCGGGCCGACAAAACGCAGCAGGTTCAGCGACGAAAGGTTGCAGGCCGAATCGTCCAGGAACATGTATTCGGAGCAAGGATTGGAAGCATTGATGCGGGCCGTGTTCTTGCAGGGATGCCACCGGTTGACGGTTGTATCGAACTGCATGCCGGGGTCGCCGCACTGATGGGTGGCTTCGGCGATCTGGCGCATCAGGTCGCGGGCCTTGTAGCGATTGACGGGCTGGCCGGTGAAAACGCCCTTGGTCCACCAATCGCCGTCGCGCGCCGCGGCTTCCATGAATTCGTCGGTGGCGCGCACGGAGTTGTTGGCGTTCTGGAAAAAGATGGAGCTGTACGCGTCGCCATCGATCGACCCATCGTAGCCGGCTTCCACCAGGGTGTAGGCCTTCTTCTCTTCCTTGGCTTTCGACCAGATGAACTTTTCGACATCGGGGTGATCCGCATTGAGGATCACCATCTTGGCGGCGCGGCGCGTCTTGCCGCCCGACTTGATGACGCCGGCGAAGGCATCGAAGCCCTTCATGAAGGAAAGCGGACCGGACGCGCGGCCGCCGCCGGAGAGCACGGCGTCTTCTTCGCGCAACGCGGAAAGGTTGGAGCCGGTGCCCGAGCCCCACTTGAAGAGCATGCCTTCGGTCTTGGCCAGATCGAGGATGGATTCGAGCGAATCCTTCACCGAGACGATGAAGCAGGCGGAGCACTGCGGGCGCATCACGCCGGATTCGAGCTTGGTGACGCGGCCGGCCGGTTCGTCATAGATCCAGCCGTAGCCGCGCGTTTCCTTGACGCCGACATTGAACCAGACCGGGGAATTGAAGCAGGCCTTCTGCGTGAGCATCAGGTGGGCCAGTTCGAAGCGGAAGTTCTCGCCATCCTCGGCGGACTTGAAGTAGCCGTCGTGGTGGCCCCAGTCGGTGATGGTATTGACGACGCGTTCGACGAGCTGCGCGACGCTGGTTTCGCGCTCCGGGGAGCCCATCTTGCCATAGAAGTACTTGCTGGCGACGATGTTGGTGGCCGTCTGGGACCAGTCCACGGGAACCTCGACATCGCGCTGTTCGAAGATAATATTGCCTTTATCGTTCCCGATAGAGGCGGTGCGGGTCTCCCATTGGACTTCGTCGTAGGGGGTCTTGCCGGCCTCCAGGCGTGACGTAAAATAACGCGGGAATGCGATTCCCGTCTTGGTTTTGTTGTTGGTGGAGTTCTTCAACTCTTCTATTTTCGCACTGATAGCCATTGCCGGATGTCCCATCTGACGCCTCCTTGGAATTCCCTCGGGAAGAAACGCACTCGTAATAGTGCCCCAACATATAGTGGCGCGTCAAGAACTATATCTATATGAAGGGTGTTAGGGTTACGGTTTGCTGGTTCGGAAACGTACAAACACACTGTCAAGTGGTGGCGGATATTTCGCAGTAAATAGGTTGGGATCTTATTCTCGGATTAGCCGAAAACGGGGCCGGAGGCCGTCTGATCCGAGCAACTCATTGATTCTAATGGAATAATTAGTGGAGACATGTGAATGCTAGAGTCACATTTCCCCCGGGGGGAGCCCTTGAGTCAAAGGGTTCGATCCAAACGGTACTAGGAGTGATTGGACTCGTAAACTCGATAATTGCTTGATAGTCTCGAATCGTGAATATCGCGCTGATCTGCACCGATAGCGACTTGTGGGCCTTTGGCACCAGGCTGATTTCGTCTGTTTTGAAGCGGGCGGGTCATTCCACGCGGCTGATCCTGCTGGCATCGGATTCGGCGGAGTATTCGGCCGAGGTACTGGAGGAGGCTGGCGAGCTGGTGCGACAGTCCGACCTGGTCGGCATCAGTTGCTACTCCAGGGGATCACGGAAAGCACGGCAGTTCGCGGCCGGCCTGCGAGCGCCAGGCAAGGCAATGGTCTGGGGAGGATTGCACGCCTCGCTGAATCCGGGCGAGTGCGCCGAGGCGGCGGGTATCGTCTGCCGGGGAGAGGGCGAAGAGACGATTCTCGAGTTGGTGGAATCGCTCGAAGACGGCAGAGGCTGGGAAGACATCCGCAATCTCGCGTACAGGAAGCGGGAAGCGGTAGTGTTGAACCCGCTTCGCCCGCCGATTGCCAGTCTGGATAGTCTGCCGCTGTTCGATTTCGAACGGGCCAATGAGTTTCATCTTTCGCACGGGCATTTGACGAAGGCCCCTTCCGACCCCAGGTCGGCGCACAGCCCCCGGATGCAGTACATCGGATCGCGCGGTTGCGCTCTTCACTGCACCTACTGCTGCAACCGGAAGGTGAAGGAGCTGTACTCCGGGAATGGCAAATACCTGAGGAGAATGAGCCCCGCCAAATACGTGGAGCAACTGGCAACTCTCCATCGGCAACATTTTCCCAACGCCACGGATGTGTTTCTGCTGGACGAGGACTTCTTCCTGCGAAGCCTGGAGGAAATCCGCGAATTCGCGGAGTTGTATCGTAAGCAGGTCGGGCTTCCGCTCGACTGCATGGTGTCTCCGCCCCGGATGGCCGATGAGAAGATGCGCCTGCTGGCGGAGGCCGGGCTGTGGCGCATCAGCCTGGGTGTGGAGAGCGGCAGTGAACGGACCAAGAAAGAGGTATTCGACCGCCCCATACCGAACGAGACCGTGTTGCGGGCATCGCGCACCATCAAAAGATATCCGAGCGTGGCGCCCTGTTACTTCTTTATCATTGGAAACCCGTACGAGGACAGGCAAGATCTTTTGGATACGCTCGGGCTGATGACCCGGATGGACTATCCTTACTATACAAATATCTACAACCTGGTCTTTTTTCCGGGGAGTGAGTTATTTGACCGTGCGGTGCGAGACGGCATTATCGCCGGGACGCGGGACAGCGGCTTTGAGCTGCATTTCCGGGCTGGTTTGAAATACCGGGAGCATGCCTGGAAACAGAGGAATCTTTACCTGAACGGGCTTCTGTTCTTAACCGAGGGCAAGGCCACCAAGCGGCGTTTGGGGCTGTTGCCGCGAAGGATGATCCCGTTTCTCACGCGTCCAGGAGTGATCGATTTCATGGATCGGCGAACCACGATCTGCCGAATCGCGATTTCCAGCAAGGTGCTGCTGCTGAGGGCTCGCGCCCGGTTGGGGGGAGTCTTGAAGAGATTGATGAAGAATCCGGCGGATGCGTACAACCTGCCCCAGTACTTGAAGAGGAGATTCACGTGATTCTTCGATAAGAAGCTGTGATGACGATCAAGATGGCCTGGCGGCAGGATAATCGAAGGCAGGGCAATTGAGGCAATTGAGCGGCCAGCCATGCTTTGGCTTTTTTCAGCAGGCTCTTACCAGTCGGCGTAGGGGCGGCCGTCGAGGCCGGTTTTGTCGGACCCGCTGTGCACTTCCCAGATGCCGGGCTCGGATTGGTTCACGCTTTGGGTGGCGTCCTCCATCTCGATCTTCCAGTCGGTGGAATTGGTCATGGGATCGACGGGGACGGCGCGCAGGTAACCTTCGCTTACCAGGTCCGCCAGGCTCTGGGGGCACTTGCCTTTGTCGTAGCAGTAATTGTCGATGACCGTGCGGAGGGTGAACAGGTTGTTGTGCAGCACGCTCTCTTTGGAGCGGATGATGGCGCGGTTGTAGATGGGGATGGCCATCGAGATGAGGATGACAATGATGGTGATGACCACCATCATCTCGACGAATGTGAAGCCCCTGCGCTTGCGGGTGGTTGCCTGACCGCAAGGAGACATTCGCGTGACGGGCACCGCTCCCTCACGGTCGCGGCTCGCATGAGGGCTACCACTCTGAATAGGGCGTTCCATCGGGTGCCTTCTCCTCGCTCTTGGTGAAAACTTCGAATACCGACTGGCCGCCCCAACTCTTGGATTTGGGGTCGTCCTGGGTGCTGCGCATGCCCCATTCGAACTTGTTGGTGAAAGGGTCGCGGGGGATGCGGCGCAGGAATTTCAGCTTGGTGCCGTTGGGGTCCTGCGCGAGGACCTTGCCTTCCACCAGGATTTCGAGCGATTCCGGGTAGCAGTACGAACCGATTTTGGACGGGCCGAAGGAACCGAGGTCGCAGATGTCCTTGTACTTGTCGATGGCGGTGCGCATGGTCGTGAGGGCGTATCGCAGGTCGCGCTGCCGCTCCGTGCGGATCTTCAGGCTGGCGAGCGGCAGCGCCAACATGGAGAGCACCGCCAGGATGGTGACAGCCACAATCATCTCCACCAGCGACAATCCTCTTTGGTTGAGGCGCTTCATCTGCTTTACCATTCCGAATACGGCTTTCCGTCCTTGTCGCGATCGCGGGTTTTGGAGTACACGTTGAAGACGTTTTCTCCGCCCCAGGTTTCGGCCTTGGCGTCGTCCTGCATGCTGCGCAGGCCCCAGTCGGTGCCGTTGGTGAAGGGATCGCGTGGAACGCTGCGCAGGAATTTCATTTTTTTCCCGTCGGCGGTTTGCGTCTTGACACCTTCCACCAGGATCTCAAGCGATTCCGGGTAGCAGAAGGTGCCTTGCTTGATGGCTCCAAAGACTCCCTGGTCGCAAGCGTTTTTGTACTTGTCGATGGCGGTGTACATTTCCCGCAGGGCGAATTTCAGATTCATCTCGCGCTGTGTACGGATTTTGCCGCGCGCCACCGGAATAGCCATCACCGAGAGAATCAGCATGATGGTGAACGTGACCACCAGTTCCACCAGCGTCAAGCCCCTTTGGTTCTTGCGTTTCATGCCCGCGTTACTTCACGTTGAGGGTTACCTGCGCGCTGCCTTGCGCCGGCTGGCCCTGGGCACTTTGCAGGATCACGTTGCCGGCGCGGATGATGGTTGTGCCGCGCGACAGGGTTTTGAAAGTCAAATTGATCAGCGGTCCGTTGCCGGTAATGCCGGCGGCCCCTTCCTTGCGCAGCACCCGGATGGCGGCTGTGCCGCTATCGTTGAGCACGTTCTTGGTGAGCATGGGCTCCTCACCTTCGCCTCCCCAGAAACTGCCGCGGGTGACGTCGGTCAAGCTGACCGCCTTGGGGTCGAACTGGATCTGGATGGGAGCGCCGATGACATCCTTGGCGCCATCCACCTGCAACGATATGGTGAAGCTGTCGGACAAGCTTTTTTCGAGCTGGGTGGCATCGAACCGCACCGTAGCCGCGCCGGCTACGGGCTGCGGAACGCCGAAGCCGGCTTCCGGAGGAGCCGTGGCGGGTGGGCCGAATCCGCCGGGAGCAGTGGCGAGTGGCGGTAAGGGGATGGCGGCAGGCGGCGGAGTTCCCGGCGCGCCTATGGGCATGGCAGCGGCGGGCTGCGCTTCGGCGGGAGCGGCCGGCGCGGGCGCTTCCTTCGGGGCCGTAGTCTCTTCCACCGGCTTGGGTCCGTAGGAAACGTGGATGGTTGTCTGGTTGCCCGATGCGACGCTGCGCAGGTTCTCTTCGGTGATCTCGGGGCGGCGCACCACGTGGGGGATCAGCGCGATCATCAACTCGTCGCGTTCGCGGTCGACGCTGTTCCCGCTGAACAGCCGACCCAGCAGGGGAATGCTGGACAGCCCGGGAATGCCCGTCTTGGTCTTGGTGTCCGACTGGTTGAGCAGGCCGCCCAGCAGGCTGACCTCGCCTTCCCGCAGGCGGATGTCGTGCTCCATCTTGCGCTGGCCGATGATGGGTTGGCTGATGCCCCCGAGATTCACCTGGCCCGTGACATTGGAGATGTCCAGGCTGACGTGCAGGGAAACCTCTCCGTTGTCGTGCACGTGGGGCGTGATTTCCACGTTCACGCCCACGTCTATGTACTGGAACTGGGTGTTGACCAGCGGGCTGAAACCGGCCCCCACCACGCCCTGCGTGGAGCCGAAGCTGCCGCTGGCGGTGGGCTCGCGTTCGCCGATCTTCATGGTGGCTTTCTGGCCATCCACCGAACGGATTTGCGGAGATTGCAGAACCTTGGTGCGGGTGTCGCTCAAAGTGGCCTGCAAAAGCGCGCTGGGCAGAATGGTGGAGAAATCCGCACTGGCCAGGTGGCCCAGGCTGGAAATGGGGATCGACGCACCGGTGGTGCTGCTGGAGCCGGTGGTGGTTGTTCCGTTGGTGGTCGAGGTGACGCCGGTGGTGGTGGCGCCGGTGGTGGTGCCGCTGGTGCTCGAGCTGGTGTTGCCGCCTTGCAACTGGATGCTGGTGCGCGGGGTGAAATTGAATGGCACGTTGAGGCCTGTACTGGCCAGCGCGGCGGTCAGGCTCCGGGTAAATACGGAACTGGCTTCGATTACGAAGATATCCACCACGACTTCGGCTCTGGGCTTGTCCAGATCGTGAACGATCTTATCCGCCAGCGCCATCTTGTCGCCGGTGCACTTGGCGACGATGGCGTTCTGCGACTGGGACGAAAAGAGGCGCGTGCAATCGGCCACCGTGCGGACGGCGGTCAGGACATCGTTCATGTCCTGTTGCGAGGTGACGTTGGTGAGGTAGAAAACCTTGGTGACTTCTTCTTCGTAGTCGCGGCGCTTGTTCTGGGTGTCGATGGTGATGAAGATGGTGTTGGGCGCAAGCGGTTTCCAATACGACTTGGTGATGACCGCCAGGTAATCCAGCGCCTGTTCGATGGTGGTGTTGTCGAAATCGACGTTGAGCCGGTCTTTCCCGGCGGGCAGCGGCGAGGCGTAGTCCGGATCCCATAGGACGTTCAACCCGGCGTACTTGGCCACCGTTTCGAACAGGACCTTGGGGGTCTGGTTGTTGATTTTGAAACCGATCAGTGTGGGCTTGAGCGGCTTGAGTTCGGGAACACCCAGCATGCGGTCGATTTTTTCACCGTTCTCTTTCTTGGACTGCTCGCCGGGGGTGAGCCCGCGCACTTCGGGCGCCGCTTCCTTGCCGGTGAACTCCACTCTCTTGCGCTCCCGCAGGATCATCTGCTGGGTGCGCAGGACTTCCTGCTCGGCAATCATGGAACTGGGGTTCAGCGCGTAGGCTTTCTGGAATTCCAGCAAGGCCTCGCCCAACTGTCCCTGGGAGCGCACTTTGGTGGCGTTGGTGACGTGCGTGGCGGAGGCCTCGAAGCGGGCTTTCTGAGCGGCAATCTGATAGACCAGCTCGCTGGGGTCCTCGGAGAGGGCTTTTTCATAGGAGTCGAGGGCGGCGTCCCATTCCTTTTTCTGCTCGTGGGCGCGGCCATCGGCCAGGAACTTGTCGCCTTTGCGGGTCTTGGCCTGGAGGTCGAGCGGCAACCCGACGAGCGCACAAGACAGCAAGACAGCCGATAAACGTTTGAAAAACAGCATGTTAGTGGTTTCCCGCGCTCCGGACTCCCGGCGCCTCTATGCTAAAATGAGAACGAAATGGGCCCTCGCGGCTCATCTAAAGTCATTGACGACGTTAGGCTTCCGGGCGTGGAAGCGAAAATCGCTGGACGGTACCGTGGCGGAACGAGATACACCCTTTAAGATACTGAGCGATAACCGGCAAGCCGGCCACAACTACTTCCTGATGGAGCGGTTCGAGGCAGGGCTTGTGCTGACCGGCACCGAGGTCAAAGCCGCCAAGGACAGTAAGGTTCAGCTCAAAGACGCCTACGGGGCGGTGATCGGCAACGAGGCATGGCTGGTGAATGCGCACATCAGCCAGTACTCGCACGGCAACCGCGAAAACCACCCGCCGGTACGCAACCGGAAGTTGCTGCTGCACCGGAGGGAGATCGACAAGCTGTTGGGCTATACGCGTGAAAAGGGCCTGTCGCTGATTCCGACGAAGATTTATTTGAAGAAGGGGCGGATCAAGTGCGAGCTGGCGCTGGCGAAGGGCAAGAAGCTGCACGATAAGCGGGAAGCCGAGCGGAAGCGCACGGCGGAGGATGAGGCAAGGGCGGAGATGCGAAGACGGGCGTGATGGCCCGTATTACACCATTGCCAATTCTTCGCAGCCCGCGACGATTTTGGCGGGGCCCGAGTCCGTAGGACGAAAGAAAATAGCCCAGCGCGTCAGCGCTGGGAATAGGTGAAAGACACAGGGAGCCCCGGAACGGGGCGAAAGGGTTTCTACAGCGGCGCTTCTTTCGCCCCGTTCCGGGGCTGGTCAATTGGCTACGGGGACCCACGGCTCA
>PMTR01000005.1 GCA_003167255.1 Bryobacterales bacterium | reverse complement strand
GTTTCAAAATCATAGAAGCTTTCACGGTTTAGTCTAAACGGGAAGTCCGTTATCAGCTACCATCGTTATGTTTCCTCCGGCTGAGCGCTGGCATGGATTCCGGCGATCATGCGGGATGAATCGACAAGTGAATTGCGGCGGGCTCGGATCTCCGTCTCACTGATTTTTCTGATCCACGGGATTCTGGTTTCGAACTGGCTCTCGCGGATTCCCGCAGTCCAAGCCAAGCTGCATCTTCCGGTTGGTATTCTAGGCGCGACGCTGCTGGCCACCGCGGCCGGTGCGCTGATCGCAATGCCGCTGACCTCGAAGCTGGTGGGACGCTTCGGCAGCGCTCGCATCACTCGGGCTTTCACGCTCGCGCTATGCGCATCCGTGGTGCTTCCCGGCTTGGCATGGAACGCACCGGTGCTGGCAGTAGCTTTGTTTATCTACGGCGCGGCGGCGGGTGCGATGGACGTTGCGATGAACACCGAGGCCGTGGCGGTGGAGGCCGGATACGGTCGTCCCGTGATGGTGAGCTTCCATGCGTTGTTCAGCTTCGGCGGGATGATTGGGTCGCTGATGGGCAGCGTGGCCGCGAGCCGCGCAATCCCGCCGCATTGGCATCTGTTGGCAATAGGTGTGGTGCTGGCCAACGCGTCCATTCCAATTTGCCGCCACCTGCTCGTGAGCAAGTCGGAGCCATTGCCGGATGCGGGATCCACGCTCGAATTGCTGCGACCCCTGCTCGGGCTCGGCGTGGTGGCGTTCTGCATCTTGCTGGGCGAAGGCGCCATGGCGGATTGGAGCGCCGTCTATCTGCGAGAGTTCGCCGGACCTGGCGTCGCGCCGCTGGGTTACGCGGTGTTTTCCCTGGCCATGGCGCTGGGAAGGCTGCTGGGTGACGGGTTCCACTTGCGCCTTGGTGCGGTTGCGACCTTGCGGTGGGGCGGTGCGCTGGCGGCTGTCGGATTGGGAATTGCGCTGCTGTTAGGCACTGTTCCTGCCACGCTAGCCGGTTTCGCCTGCGCCGGATGGGGCTTCGCGGCGATCTTTCCAATTCTGTGCTCGGTGGCCGGCAAGAAGGCGGCCAATAAACCGCAAGCGGGAATCGCCGCCGTTACAGCAACGGGTTACTTCGGCTTCCTGGTGGGTCCTCCGATCATCGGCTTCCTGGCGCAGGTCTCCTCTTTGCGGGTCGCCCTGCTGCTGGTTGCCGCCTTGAGCGGGGTTGGGTCCGCTATGGCTGGTATCGCGCGGCCACCAAGCCGCTAACGGAAAACCGAAAACGGCATCGACTTCCTGAGACCCTGTTCTTCAGGCCGCCGTCCGGCAGCGTGAAATTGACCTGATAGAGCCCGGCGAATCCGGGCGCCAGACCTGCGAACGACACCTCGGCAAGTCCCAAATTCTCACCGTCCAGAAGCACTTCGATGCGCCTGGACTCCAACAGTAAGAATCTCCGCGGCTTAACTGTGACGCCTCGATCATTTGCTCGGCGGTCGCCGCCCTCCAGTCAAATGTAATGTCGGGCCTTCAGTCCGAGTTCGCGACTAAATTAGCGCTGCGTCCTGCCGTTTCCCTCGCGAAAGGGATGCGCAGCGTTCAGTTCGCCGAGAAAGTGGGCGGCGTGGCCGGCAGAGGTTTCGGCATCGAGATTGGCGAGACGGTTTTCAGCCGTCAGTTTCGTCAGGACCTGTTGGAGGGATGGTTCCAGGAAATCAGCGAGCCCAAAAAGGTGACCGCCCTTTGAGATGTTCGCCGTCCCAAACTATCCCGCCCATTCGTACACGTCCTCGAAGATGTAAAGATGGATTGCCTTCAGGCGGGCGAGATCGAACTCTCCCGAGAGCGGATTGTCGATCAACTCCGCGATACGTTGGTGAGTCCGGCGTGCCTCGAAGCGTTCCAGCTGTTCCGCTATGGAGACTTGTGCCGGCGCGGTCCGGAAACGGCTTTCGAAGAAGTTTGGCCGGACCACTACCGCGACGTTGGCTTGTGTCCGGGGATCTGCCGGCCAAACCCAATTCAAGATTGATCCAGTGGAACGCCTCTGTCGTAACTTTCCCCTAACTGTCGATCCGGTTATTCCGAACGGGCCCTCAATGTAGACCGACAGCGATAGCGGGACGAGTACGGAAGTGAAGCTGATTGGACATCCGACGTGAATCGCTGACGGTCAAGGAATTTTGGAGAAACTTCAGCGAACAAACTGTGTCAGTAGCTGTGTCATTCTTACTGTCGAAACAGGGTCGTTTAGTGGCGTTCCTTGTCGGACCGTGTCGCGACAAATAGTGTATGAATCACCTAAGTACATTCGCATCAAGATTTGTTCTTTTGCCTGTCACGTCGAAGTTCGGCCAGCCTTTCGGTAACTTCCTCCAATGGGACTTGCCCGCCAGCTTCCGGATTGCGCGTCCCACGACCACAATGGATAGTCAAGCGCCGAGTTAACCTGAGCGTCAGGACTCCTAAATGGCCCAACGACCCACATCCTTTGCTCAGCAAGAGATCCTCGCGCCGCTGGGGCTTACGAAAGGAGAGCTTATCTATGTCGCAGAAAAAGATTTCTGGCGGTGTGGTGCACGAAGTGCCCCGAGATTTAAAAAAAGCACTTACATCCGACCCGCAAGCGTTAACAGCATGGGAGGATATTACACCGCTCGCACGCAACGAGTGGATATGTTGGATTGAGTCAGCTAAAAAAGCAGAAACTAGAAGCCGCCGGATCGAGTGTGGCTGTTCATGCCTTAAGGATGGAAAACGACGCCCCTGTTGTTGGCCCGGATGCGCCCACCGCTAATCTCAGATGGTCAAACTGGACATGGCGACCGCGGACTAGCGTCGGCCAACTTCCGGTTTGCGCGTGGCCGCTAAATTGGTGTCGCTTACTTGCCGACCGACTTAAGCGCCGCTCCGCTTTTCTCGATACCGGAACCGGTTCCAAGAGCTATCTTCCTGGCGCCCCACTTAATCCCCCGGCCCGTAGCTTTGACACCCTTGACGCTAATTTTACCTGCGGCGGAGCCCGTCTTGACTACGGCGGTCTTGGCAGACCCGCCGGCCGCCTTGATGTCTTGTCCGGCGCCGTCCTG
>PMTR01000169.1 GCA_003167255.1 Bryobacterales bacterium | reverse complement strand
CGGCACTCCTGAGTCGCACACCCCCGTGAGAAGAGCGGATTAGTGGAAAGACCCGAGCGCTGCTAGAATAAAAGTTATCCACTCCCTGGGAGGAATAACCTAACTTGAACTCTGCGATCTTGGCCCTGGAAGACGGCACGGTCTTCGAGGGCAGAGGTTTTGGTGCGCCTGTGGAACGGTCGGGAGAAGTAGTGTTCAACACCGCGCTCACCGGCTACCAGGAAATTTTCACGGACCCTTCCTATTCCGGGCAGATCGTCATCCTGACCAACCCGCAGATTGGCAATTACGGACTGGGCGGCGGGGGCGGTCCGCGGCGTCTTCCCGGCGGCCCATACGCCACGCGCCACGCGGCAGGCTCCGACCCGCTGAACCCGCTCGACGAAGCGCCGTTCGCCTCCACCAACTCGACGGCGGAGAACTCTCTGACGGCCATCTAGGTTCGGGAGTTGTGCAAGGACCAGTTTTCCCGCGGAGTTGCCCGCGGCGCCCGCGCCAATGCCACTAGGCGGCGTGGCGTGAGAGGAAGGGTCACTCGTCAGGGTATTCTGCGAAACTCCGGCAGGCAGTCTTGCAAGGACGGCACACAGTGCGTAGGTAGTACTGTATTTGCTCGCGTCCAATCATAAAGGATTTGAGCGGCTTGCTTGATTGACTGAGCATCGACACCGGCGTTGCGGCGGTAATCCGTCACTTCGTCGACCGGCTTCGAATTCAGGCAGAGGATCCAGGTCTCCACGTTTCTCTTCGGCACCAAATTCAGAATCGGCTCCGCCGGACCTCTGAGCGCTACCCCAGCGTCCCGGAGCTCTCGCTGGAGCTGCTGCCTTCGATCATCAATCGACCCTGCATCAGCGTCGACCATAGCGATGAGGCATGCCTTGGTCCTGGCCATTTGTGACCGAATCGCCCGCACCTCGGAAGCGTACTGCTCACGGACGAACTGCTCACCTGAGCCCCGGCCCTTTGGTGATTTGCGGAGACGCATGTCGCGATTATTCTGACCCAGCTTCTGCAAATAACGTCTGAGCAGGTTCTCTTGGTTGAGATCTTCAACGAGGAGAATGATATTGGCCATTCGTTCAGCCATCGGCCTTCCACCCGCGAGCGATCTGTTCGGACGGGGACAAAGTCTCGTCGGGTGCGTAGGGGCGAACCCGGACTGGGCCAACGCCAACCCGCTCGAACACGAGCCCGAGTTCGGGCGCAAGATAGTCGATGATCTCAGGATGATGCGAGATCAAGATGACCTGACCGCCGCGATCCTCGATACGATCGCGCAATTCCATCAGCCATGGCTGAATCTCTGGTAATGCGAGGTAGTTTTCGGGCTCATCGAGGAACAAGCAGCCATGGCCTTCAACCACAAAGTTCAGCAGGGCATAAAGGCAGATCAGAATACGCTGCCCGTCGGAAAGTTCGTCGAACGTAAACCCGATTGTAGTGACAGGACTGGAAGGAACGGAAAGGCGGACCTCCAAGGCTCGAATATTCCCGTATGAAGGGATATTCAGCTCTTCAAACCCCGGGATAATCTTGCGCAATTGATCTTGTAAGGTGGAGTCTGCACGCTTTGACTCCTGGCTGATATGCCGGTACCACGAGGCAAAGTTGGCCATATCAAACTCAGGTTCCGGATCTTCGCGGGCGATCTGTCGCAACATAGCATGAGGATTCAACTGCAGGCAATGCAGCGTCCCTATCCAATCCTTAAACTGCATCAGCTTACGGTTTTCGGGCCGTTCCTGAACGGTGGCCAACGCCGAGCGGAACCAGTCGAACGGGTACGTTACCTTATGTTCGAAACGGTCGTTGAACAAATGAACTTCGCCCTGAACGAACTCAAACACCGTTCGCCCGCCGCAGGTCACCAGTTCTCGCCTAATCCGCGTTCTCTCCGGCGTGCCCCACGAATCCAGCTCCAATCTGAACTTGTAGATCTCCCCGAGGTCCACATCCAGCTCGAAGGTCTGCTGCGGCAGAGTCTGCCAGCGAGTGCGACTGCTCGGCGGAAACAACAGTTCCGGCTGTTCGTAGCCAGTGACGAGCTTCTTGATCGCACGGAGCGCCTCCAACAACGTGGACTTGCCGCTGCCGTTCAACCCCAAGATGAGCTGCTGTTGACCAAGCGTCAGTTCGAAGTTCACGAACGTACGGAAATTGTCGATGTAGACGCGCTTCAGCATGACATTTCAATTCTACCTGTAAGCGGAAGTTGGCGCGCACTGGCCTTTTGCTAGAATGAAGGTTATCCACTCCCTGGGAGGAATAACCTAACTTGAACTCTGCGATCTTGGCCCTGGAAGACGGCACGGTCTTCGAGGGCAGAGGTTTTGGTGCGCCTGTGGAACGGTCGGGAGAAGTAGTGTTCAACACCGCGCTCACCGGCTACCAGGAAATTTTCACGGACCCTTCCTATTCCGGGCAGATCGTCATCCTGACCAACCCGCAGATTGGCAATTACGGAACCAGTGCCGCGGATAATGAAGCCGCGCGGCCCTACATCGAAGGGCTGGTGGTGCGCGAGTTCTCGAGGCTCGCCAGCAACTGGCGGTCGGACCGGGAAGCCGACGCCTTTCTGAGCGGCGCCGGCATTCCGGTGGTGGACGATCTGGACACGCGCGCGCTGGTCCGCCATCTGCGGACCCGCGGCGTCATGCGCGGGGTGCTGTCATCCGTCGAGAAGGACGCGGCGAAGCTGGTGGAGAAAGCCCGCGGCGTCCCCAGCATGGCCGGGCTTGATCTCGCCAGCCGCGTCTCCACGCCCGAGCGCTACGAATGGAGCCACGGCGTGGATGCCTGTTCGCCCTCGGAACTGGTGGGTGTGGGGCACGAGGCCAAATATCATGTAGTAGCTTATGATTTTGGAATCAAACACAACATTTTAAGGCGCTTAGTGCACTCCGGCTGCCGCGTGACGGTGGTTCCGGCGCTGACCTCGGCGGAGGACGTGCTGGCGCTCCGGCCGGACGGCGTCTTCCTTTCGAACGGCCCGGGCGATCCGGAACCGCTCGAAACCCAGGTGCGGAACATCCGCAAGCTGATCGGAAGGAAGCCGATTTTCGGCATCTGCCTGGGCCATCAACTGCTCGGTCTGGCGGCGGGCGGCAAGACCTACAAGCTGAAGTTCGGCCATCGCGGCGCCAATCACCCGGTGCGCAATGAGCTCACGCAGAAGGTCGAGATCACATCGCACAACCACGGGTTCGCGGTGGATCCGGATTCGCTCGACGCCGGCGCGGTCGAAATCACGCACGTCAACCTCAATGACCAGACGCTCGAAGGCTTCCGCCTGCGCAACCATCCGGCGTTCTGCGTACAATACCACCCGGAGGCGGCGCCGGGACCGCACGATTCGCACTACCTGTTCGACGACTTCATCCAACTGATGGGCGGGAGATAGCCGATGCCCAGACGCAACGATCTCCACCGAATCCTGATCATCGGCTCCGGCCCCATCGTCATCGGCCAGGCCTGCGAGTTCGACTATTCGGGGACGCAGGCGGCCAAGGCGCTGCGCGCCGACGGCTACCAGGTGGTGCTGGTGAACTCCAACCCGGCGACCATCATGACCGACCCGGACCTCGCGGATAAGACCTACGTCGAACCGCTGACGGCGCCGTACCTGGAAGAGATTATCCGGCGCGAGCGGCCGGACGCGCTGCTCTCCACGGTGGGCGGGCAGACCGGTTTGAACCTGGCGGTCGAGTTGGCCGAAGCCGGGATCCTGGACAAGTACGGCGTGGAGCTGATCGGCGCCAGGATCGACGCCATCAAGAAGGCTGAAGACCGGCTGCTGTTCAAGGACGCGATGCGCAAGATTGGCCTGGCGACGCCGCAATCGCAACTGGTGAACACCGTGAAGGGAGGTTTGGAATTCGCGGAGCGCATCGGCTACCCGTGCATCCTGCGGCCCAGCTTCACCCTCGGCGGCACGGGCGGCGGCATCGCGTACCAGCAGGAAGAGCTGATGGAGATCCTGGAGCGCGGCATCGCGCTCTCACCGGTTCACGAAGTGCTCATCGAAGAGAGCGCGCTGGGGTGGAAGGAATTCGAGCTGGAGGTGATGCGCGACGTGGCGGACAACTGCATCATCGTCTGCTCAATTGAGAACTTCGACCCAATGGGAGTGCACACCGGGGATTCCATCACGGTGGCGCCGGCCCAGACCTTGACCGACCGCGAATACCAGATGATGCGCGACGGCGCCATCCGCTGCCTGCGGGAAATCGGCGTGGATACCGGCGGCTCCAACGTGCAGTTCGCCATCAACCCGGCCAACGGGAAGATGGTGATCATCGAGATGAACCCGCGCGTGTCGCGCAGCTCGGCGCTGGCGTCGAAGGCCACCGGGTTCCCCATCGCCAAGATCGCGGCGAAACTGGCGGTGGGCTACCGCCTGGACGAAATCCGCAACGACATCACGCGCAAGACGCCGGCCTGCTTCGAACCGACCATCGACTACGTGGTGGTAAAAATTCCCAAGTGGGCCTTCGAGAAATTTCCGGGCGCGGACCCGACGCTGGGAACGCAGATGAAGTCGGTGGGGGAAGCGATGGCCATCGGCCGCACTTTCAAACAGGCCCTGTGGAAGGGCATGCGCAGCCTGGAAACGGGCAAAGCATTCGGCTCCGAGAAATTCGACAAGAACCTGATCCCGCAAAAACTGATCACCCCCACGCCCGACCGCCTGAACTACATCCGCTTCGCCATGGCCAGTGGTTTCGGAGTGGAAGAGATTCACGAGCTGACTTCCATCGACCGCTGGTTCCTGGCGCAAATGAAAGAGGTGGTGGATTTCGAAGGCGAGCTGGCGAAGGAAGTCTGGCCGGACATTCCAAAAGAAGTCTTTCGCCGCGCCAAGCGCTATGGCATCTCCGACGCGCAACTGGCCAAAACCTGGGGCACGGACGAAATCGCGGTGCGCAACCGGCGCAAGGAGCTGGGCGTGACGGCGGTCTTCAGCCGCGTGGACACCTGCGCCGCGGAATTCGAAAGCTTCACTCCGTATCTGTATTCCAATTACGAAAGCTCCTGCGAGGCCGACCCCAGCGGCCGCAAGAAGGTCATGATCCTGGGCAGCGGGCCAAACCGCATCGGCCAGGGCATCGAGTTCGATTACTGCTGCTGCCACGCGTCGTTCGCGCTTCAGGAAATGGGCGTCGAATCGATTATGGTCAATTGCAACCCGGAGACCGTTTCGACCGATTACGACACCAGCGATCGCCTCTACTTCGAGCCGCTGACGCTGGAGAATGTCCTCAACATCTGCGACACGGAGAAGCCCGACGGCCTGATTGTGCAGTTCGGCGGGCAGACGCCGCTGAACCTGGCGTTGCCGCTGAAGCGGCTGGGCGTGCCGATCATCGGCACCGACCCTTCCGACATCGATCTGGCCGAGGACCGCAAACTTTTCGGCAAGCTGCTGGAAGAGCTGGCGATTCCATGCCCCTCGAACGGCACGGCGACCAGCGTGGAGGAAGCTTGCGAAGCGGCGCGGCGCATTGGCTACCCGGTGCTGGTGCGGCCCAGTTACGTGCTGGGCGGGCGCGCCATGGTGATCGCCTACGACGAGGAGATGGTGCGGCAATACATGCACGAGGCCGTGACATTTTCGCAGGAGCGGCCGGTGCTGATCGACCGCTTCCTGGAAGACGCCACCGAAGTGGACGTGGACGCGCTGGCGGATGGCGACGAGGTGCTGATCGCCGGAATCATGGAGCACATTGAAGAGGCCGGCGTACACTCGGGCGATAGTTCCTGCGTGCTGCCGCCGCAATCGCTGCCGGAGAAAACCCTCGCCACCATCGAAGACTATACCGTCCGGCTGGCCAAGGCGCTGCGCGTCGTCGGGCTGATGAACGTGCAGTACGCGATTCAGAACGGCGTAGTATATGTGCTGGAAGTGAACCCGCGCGCCTCGCGCACGGTGCCCTATGTGAGCAAGGCCACGGGCGTGGCGCTTCCCAAGATCGCGGTGGGCCTGATGTGGGGCCGCAAGCTGAAGGATTACAACCTGGGGAGCGGCAAGCTTTCCGTCACGCAGGATTTCGTCAAGTCGCCGGTATTTCCGTTCAACAAATTCCCGGGCGTCGACCCGGTACTCGGTCCGGAGATGCGCTCCACGGGCGAAGTGATGGGTGTGGGCGTGAACTTCGGCGAAGCGTTTCTGAAGGCGCAGATCAGCGCCGGCAGCCCACTGCCGGATAAAGGCACAGTGTTCATCAGCGTGAACGACCATCAGAAGCCGGAAGCGGTGAAGGTGGCCAAAGCATTCGCGGACCTGGGATTCCAACTGGTGGCGACGCGCGGCACGGCAGCGGCGCTACGCAACGCCGGGCTGACATGCCGGACCGTCCTCAAGGTGAACGAAGGCCGGCCGAACGTGGTGGACCTGCTGAAAGGCGGCTCGGTCCAGTTGGCCATTTACACCACCGCCGGCGCGCCCGCTTTCCACGATGAGAAGGCCATCCGCCGCAGCGCGGTGATGTACCGTGTGCCGTGCATCACCACCATGAGCGGAGCGCGCGCGGCAGCCGACGCCGTGGCGGCGAAGCTGCGCGATCCGATCCGGGTCTGGAGCCTGCAGGAGATTCACGAGCAGAAGACGGTGGCGTAAGGCTTCGCCTGCGCGACCCGACCCGCGTGTGGAGCTTGCCGGAGATTCACGAACAGATGAAGACGGTGGCGTGAGGCTTCTCAGGCTTCATCTCAGTGCGGGGTACGCCAAAGCAAGACCGGAAACGAATAAGCGAAGTCGACCGGCCAGTCTGATCGGCGCTGAAGGCCAATTCAGGGCCGCACCTCGGGAGGCAGCCGATTCGTAATTGCCTCCATGACTTCGCCCGCCAACGCAAACGCCATCTGGCCCTCCTCCAACGCCGGTTCGTATGGTGCGCCGGGATAGCGAAATTGCCATGCGTACTTGGTTAGTATGTCCGCCCGATCCGCGAGATCCTTCAACGTAGGGTCCACGTCGAGGCAATGACCGCCGATGACATCGAGTTCGTGCACGCGGCGAAAGGGAAGATCGTGCCACGTGAGGAAGCTCTTGAAGGCTTTCTCGGCTGCCTGCTGGCAGTGATACAGCGCGCCTTCGACGTCTGGCGGCTCGGCGCCGAGAAGGATCTCGCCGCGCCGCAAGTCCTGGCGGGCTTTGGTCAGCCACGCCTTCGTGTCTGCGATCCGCGTCGGGTCAGGCGGCATACATCAACTTGCCCTCTCGCAGAACCGTGGAAGGAAGAGATGCGTTCAAATGAAGGCGCTTTTCAAATTCGGCGTGGGTCCACACCAAAACGTCTTTCGAGACTCGCAGGCCACGAAGCACCCGATATGCTAAGTCGCAGTTTCGATATTCCGCGGCGCTTTCGTCGGGAACCACGACCATGATGTCGTAGTCACTGTGCGGTCCAGCATCTCCTCGCGCCGCCGAGCCGAACAAGTAGATCCGCTCCGGGCGATAGGTCTCGGCCAGCCGCCGGACGACCTCGGCAAGCACGGGGTCATCCGCTGAAGGTACTGCCGTAGTGGCCAATCGCAAATCACTCATGTCCCGAGGCGCTTCCGCCACTTCTCAGAATAGCAAGACTGGGAACAAAAGCGCCCCGCCGCCGGCGAGGCTAAGCGCGCGCTTCATAGCCTGAAAGAGCGCGTGGGCTCTCTCTTTCCCGGCCGTCCACGCGGTTTCCGAAGGCGAGAACCGGGAACCTGCTGGATCCTCGCTCCATCAAGTCTGCTGGCGAGACAAGCCTATAGCCTGGCCGGCCCGTTCCGGCGGCAGGGTAGCACCATCTTCACCACATGAGTTGGTAGGGTCATAAAAAAACCCGGCGGGTGGTTAATCCGCCGGGCCGCGTCGTTCAAGTTTGACCCTGTATTGGTAACTTCCTGGTCCCCTTCGGATCGGGGGCAGGGCCATCAATACTATATCACCGAATCACAGCTTTTTTGATGAAATCCAAACGGGGAAAATGACTTTCCAGATACGGGGCGCCCTGCCGCTGGATCAAGTCGGGATCGGGCCCCTGCCCCATGGGCGGCATGTCGCCGTAAAAAGAATACAGGCTCTCCACCACATCCATGCCGGCGGTCACCTTGCCGATAGGCGCGAAGCCATGGCCATCGAGGCTCTTGCGATTGTCGGACAGGTTGATGAACAACTGCGTGGAGCGCGTATTCGGGCCGCGCATGGCGAAGGTCAGGGTGCCCTTGACGTTGTGCTCCTTGACCGGATCGTCGGCCAGCATGCCGGAGGCCCAGAGCTGGTTGGTTTGCGGATCGCCGTTGATGCCGAACTGGACTACGAAATCGCGCACTACGCGAAAGAACCGCGCGCCATCGAAGAAGCCCGAATGCACCAGCTCATAGAAATGATCCGCGCCGCGGGGCGCCCAGTCGCGATGAATTTCGAGATCGATCAAGCCCTTGGAAGTGTCGAATCGGACGTGATAGACGTCGGGCACGGGCTCCTGCTTGGAGGCGGCTGGGGCGGGTTTCTTGGTTTCTGTGGATGGCGAGCATCCGGCAAACGCGAGCGCAACGGCAATCACGAAAGCGATCTGGCGAGACATCGACCCTACAGTATCACGAGTGGGACAGACGATCGGTTTTTGTCGTCTGTCACGCGCCGCGCTTCAGCCAGACATGACGGACCACGGAAGGCGATGGTCGGTCCCACCTACGCGGCGTGCAGGCGGTTCTGGTTGCGAAGGTGAGCGCCCAGCATGCGGTCGGCAAGGGCCGTGTGGTCTTTCAGCCACTTGGAAAGAAATTCGATCAACGCGATGGCGGCCTGGCGGTCGCCGGCTTCGACCAGCGGCACGAACTGGCGGAGGCGCTTGCGGAGCGTGTCATGCTGATGCTTGTGCCAGGCGCGGGCGTCGTAACGTGTCGAGCGCATCAGGCCTTCCTCATGCAGCAGGTGGTCTTCGGCGGTGGCGATGAGCCGGTGGAAGATTTCGAGAATTTCGAAATCGGGAGCCGCGCCGGTGAGCGACAGTTGCAGTTCATCGGCCACGGAGAAGATGGCCCGATGCTCGTCGTCGAGATCAGGGACAAAGCAGGCGTTGGCCTTGGACCATTTGAAGAGCCGCATAGGATACAAAATACCACAATCGGGAGTTTGATGCCTGAATCTACTCTTGTCCGAAAGCCGGGCGGAGCGCCTACTTGATGTATTTTTTCAAGTCCTTCTGGCCGACTTCGGCGCCGTAGATGACGCCTAGGGGATCGGCGGCAATGCCTTCCGAGCCGCTAGTGGCGGCACTTTCTGGATCGGCGAAAGTGTCGGGAATGAAGGCAACGACGACGCCGGTTTTCGCGCTGCCGACGCGGATGCCGCGCTTCCAGCCGGGGTGGTGGCCGTAACCGTCGCGCTCGCGCGATTCGGAATCGGAGACATAGAGGATGTCGCCCTTGCCGATGTAGAGACCGCTGGGGCGGCTGAACTGAGTCCACTGATCGAGGAATTTGCCGTCCTGGTCGAAGATCTGGATGCGGTTGTTGGCGCGGTCGCCGACGAAGAGGCGGCCGGTGGAATCGAAAGCCAGGCAGTGGGGAGTATCGAACTCGCCGGGGGCCGTGCCCTTCTTGCCCCAGGTCTTGACGAACGCGCCGTCTTTGGAAAACTTCACCACGCGGGCGTTGGAGTTGCCGCCGTGTCCGTCGGCGACGAAGATATCGCCGTTGGGAGCGAAGGCCACGGCGGAAGGTTGGTTGAACGTATCGGGGCCATCGCCCGGGACGCCCTTCTTGCCGAGGGTGAGCAGGACTTTGCCGTCGGGATTGAACTTGACGATCTGATGGCCGCGGCCGTCGGTGACCCAGATGTTGCCGTCGCGATCGACCACCAGGCAATGAGGGAAGAGCAGCACGCCGGCGCCGAAGCTCTTGAGAAGTTTGCCGGAGGAATCGAACTCGAGGACCGGCGCGAGCGGACTATCGGCGCAGGAGTTGGCGCCACAGCGTTCGGCCACCCAGATGTGGCCGTCGCGATCGAGATCCACGGCGCTGGTGGAACCCCAGGAGCGGCCCTCGGGCAGTTTAAAAAAGTTCTCGATGGTGCGATACGGATTGGGTTGCGAGTTAGGTGCGGCGCCGGGTTGGGCCAAGGCTGCGGCGAGGGTGATGACCGGGAATGCGGTCAGGAACGCGCGGCGTTTCACAATCGGCATGACAGGGCCTCCGTGTGCGTTGTTCCACAGTGTAGCGGAGATGAAAGGGAGTTGGCGAGGGGTATCCAAGGAGGCCTGCGCAACCGGACGACTACCTCCCCCGAGATTTGCCACCCGGCTGCGCAGGCACCTAATGGACACTGTCTTTGTAGCGCGGCTGCGCGCGGAATGCCAGCCGATTCGGCTGCGCGCGGGCGGTTTTCAACAAATTTCTGCGGCAACGCAGGATTGACGTTAGCGGCCGCCGGGTGTGACAAAGTTGTGCATAAAACATCGAGCCGGTGGATTGTTGGCGGATGTGGGGCAGCCAATCCTGGCTGCCGCCGGCTTTCAGACGTTGCTGAAAAAAGCCAAATCATTACAAGCCGCCGATGAACACAGATGAACGCGGATTGAAAAGAATCTTTTATCAGCGTTTATCAGCGTTCATCGGCGGCTCAAAATGCTTTTCTCGGACATTTTCAGCACCCTCTTTCAGCCGGCGCCTGCGGCTCCGAAGACTCGCTCAGCGCGCGCGGCCTTACTTGAACAGTGCCTGGAGCGCGGTGAGCAACCGCAACCCGATAGGCTGGCTTACCGGCTTGTGTTTCTTATCCCCCGCACAGACTTTGCGCACCGCGCCCACTTGGTCGTCCGCATTCTGCGCAAACGGACACGGCAACGGCTGGCCGTTGCGCCGAAACCAGGCACAATCCGATTCGCCCGCTTTCGCGCTGTCCCGGTCTTCCAGTGTCGCGGGCAAGGCCGTGTAATCCGGCTCGCCGGCATGCTTCCTGATCTGCACCAGGGTTTGATAGCAGCCATCGGCGATCGACGTGCGCACCTTGTCTGCCTTCATTCCGGTTGCGCAGCAGAAGGCAAACGTCGGGTTGATGTGCTCGTCGTCCGCCGGCACAATCTTCAGAATCGCGGCATCCACAATCCCATCCAGCAACTTCAGGTTCCACACCCGCTCTTCCGTGGTGCGCAGACCCTTCAGCCACTTCCGCAGCGCAATGCGTTCCGTCAGAAGGATCATCCCCACCTGTGCGTGTATCTTCCGCGACGATTTGAGGAACGACTCGATCTTCCCGTTCTTCTGCAGGCTCCCTGCCCGATTCTTCACCTTCATCATGGTGTCGAGCTTCTCTCGCAGCGGCCCCGGGTCCGCATCCAGCGCCGCCGCGATGAAAATGTCCCGGCGATCGTGGCGCCTCCGCAGGGCTTGGAGAACTTCATCGATTTGCGCGGGCGTGGGATCCGTGTCCGGCTGCAACGGCTCCCGCCGCCCGCTCACCTGCATGGCGTTCAGCACCTCGACGGCCGGCAACTGCTCGCCATCCTTCAAATTGGCCGACACCAATAGCAGATGGAGCGGGTCTTTGCCCACCTTCACGTCGTCTGCCTTCTCGGGATCTTGCGCGCCTTCGCGAAACAACGTCAGCAGCCGCCGCTGCAACTGGTATGGCGTCAGCAGAGACTTCGCCAAATCGAGTTGCCCGAACACGTGCCGCGAAAACGCCAGGAAGAGTCCCTTTTTGGCAGCTTCCCAGCAAAAAAAAGTCACCGCGCCAAGCACCAGCACTCCGGCCCCGACCGCCGACGCGCGCAGCACCACGTGTATCCAGGCGCCCGGGTCTCCGAACACTCGCGCCCCGGCCGCCGCCCCTAGCGTCAGCAGCCAAGCCGCCGTCACCACCGCGGACAACCACACCCACCACCCGAACAGAGGCTTGCGTCGCACCAAGGTTGGCGCCCAGAGCGTGTGCCAGAACAACCCTGCTGCAATCTTCGTGCCCGCGCCAATCAGGGCCAGAAGGTTCCAAAGCCAGCCGCCATACCGCTCCTTCCACCGCACGTAATGAACCAGCAACTGCGCGATCGACTGCACGCGAACCGGCAAGCCCGCCAGCCACACGCCCAGCTTGACCAGGATGTAGTAATGGCGGCGCGCTTCAGCCTCCTCCGCTTCGAGCACCCCGCAGGCGGTATCCGTTACCGGCTTCCGGTCCGCCGAAAAGTCCACCGGATCCGGAATCGCGCGCCACAAGAAATCTAGCGGCTGATTCGAAAGATCCCCCAGATATTTCCGGAACCATTTCCACCGCGCCGCTTCCCTTACGGCCGGGTCGTGATGCCTGGTATGCGCCAGTTCGCGATAACTGCGCTGCATGGCCGCCGCAGTGAGCGCACCCGCCGAGATTCCCGCCGCCACCAGCGGATGCGGCCGGCCGGAGGCCAGGTACGCATGAATCACGCCAGCCCCAAACGGCGCACCTTGCGGCCCCGCCGTAAAGCAAACTGCTTCGCTCCGCTCCGTCCCTGGCATGTGGCTAGCTATCGTATCAGATCAGCGCGTGCCAGGCTCTCGCCCAAGCCACTGGCCCAGTGGGGCCGCGCTTGGTTTGGTGATACAGGGCGGGCCGTGACAACCGCTGGATCCCATCCGGATGTCTAAAGCGCCTTATATCCGATGAATGGCTTTCACCGCCAGCGCTGGATCATGCTCAATGATGCTCAGAAGTGCGGCCGCCGGTCCCGTAGGGCTTCGCCGGTCCTGTTCCCAGTTTTGAAGTGTCTTCACGCTTACGCCGATCAATTGCGCAAACTCCGACTGCGAAAGGCTGGTTCGTTCGCGAATGACCCGGACGCCGGAAGAGCGAAACACAGTCCGCCGCGAAGGCTTTTGCCGGCCGCGCAGAATTGCCCCGGCTTCGCGTACGCTACCCAGCAGTTCTTCAAACATCTGTTTTTTCACTGGCCGAACTCCTCTTTGACAACCCTGGCGAGCTGCGAAACTTGTTTCGGAGTCAGATCCGCCACTGCGTTCTTCGGATACGCGTAGAGCAGCAAGATCACGCCTTTCCTTACCGCCCAATAGTAGATGACACGGGCGCCGCCACTCTTTCCTCGTGAACCGACGGCAACCCGAACCTTGCGAATCCCACCACCACCTCTGATGAGAGCGCCAAGCTCTGGTTTCGCGGCGATGCGGGATTGAAATCCGCCGTACTCCTCATCATTTAATAGAGCGGTGATCTGCCTCGTAAAGGTAGAAGTCTCGATCAGCTCCATTCATTCTTATTATCCGCCAATGGCGGACAGCAGTCAAGGCTCACCCCACGCCGCCTCGCGGCGCCGGCGCCGCCGCCGGCGGCAGCTCCGCCGGAAGCTGGTCCTGGCACAACTCCAGAACCTGGATGGCGGTCAGGGAGTTCTGGGCCGTCGAGTTGGTGGAGACGAAAGGCGCTTCGTCGAGGGGATTCAGCGCGTCGGAACCTGCCACGTGGCGCGTGGCATACGGGCCGCCTGGAAGACGCCGCGGTCCGCCCCCACCGCCGAGCTGGCTGATGGCGCGCGTGATGAATGCGGGGTTTTTGGTTTTCGAATAGGCGTAGGCCGCCAACCGGCCGGCGCCGGCGTAGGAACCGTCGCTGCCCTCGGAGGCCGTCGTCATATCCGTGGCCACGACTGCTTTCGGTGCGCCCGTCAAGCGGCAGTATTGCAGGAAGGCTTTCTGCCAGCCCTGGTGTTCGATAAGTTGGTTCAGCTCGAACACCACTTCCGCGCCGCCCTGGATCACTTGCAGATTGTAAACGCCGAAGCCATCCGGCACCATCGGGTAGAGCTTGCCGGTCTGGGGATCGTATCCGTACAATGTGTTCGGACCGGTCATGAAGCCGTACGGCATCTTCACAATGGAATCCATGCCGGCGAGAATCTTGTCGCGGTACCTGGTATCGCCGGTGCGCTCCCACTCGGTCATCCAATTGCCGGCGCAGGCCAGCCAGTCCGGTCCGCCGCGCATGCGGCCGGGATAGGGAATCGGTCCGGTGCGCGGGGACGCGAGGCGCATGGGATCGATCTCCATCACCTTGTAGTCCACGTCCACCACCGCCCGCATGATGTCGCCGGTGCGCTCGTCGGTGGTGAGGTAGTAGTAAAAGCGGCGGAAGGCCGCCTGGCTGATGCGCGCTTCTTTGGCGCCGCATCCCCAGTGGCGCACGTTGTGGCGCGACCCGAGTCCGGCGAACCGGCCGGAATGGTAAGTGTCTACTTCGCTCGTGTGCCGTGTCATGGCTTCCGCCATGCGGAAAACATCGGCGCGGCCAGTGCGCAGAAAACTGTACCACAGCCACATATCGGTTCCCAACTCGGTGTTGTCCCAGGCGTAGCCGCCGATGTCGTAGCGCCAGGTGTGGCGCGCCGCATCGTAGGCGTGCATCACATCGCCGTAGTCCCAGAAACCGTACCAGCGGCGCTGCTCCACCTCCTTGCGGTAAAGCTCCAGCGCCTGGTTGAGCTGGTCTTCGACGGTGCGCTTCAGGGGCGTGGAACGGTCCGGCAGGCTCCACACGCCGAAAACCGAAGCCTGGTGCAGATATTCGGGGCTGCACACCAGGCACGGCGGCTCGGCATTGGCTTGTGCCTGTTTCGCGGTCTCCTCACGCGCGGGCACGCCGCCGGAAGGATAGAGCGTCAATTCGCTGGTGCGGCCGACTCCGTTGGCGGTGCTGAAGCCCGGTTGCGCATCCTCGTAGCTGGCCTCCAGCGTGTGATTGCGTGTGTCGTAGAACCGCAAGTCCATGGCCGGGGCGTCTGGCGACCAGAGCCAGACCAGCACATTGGCGGCTTCCGAGGTGGCGTTCCGCACTTCGAGCGAGGCGGGGTAAGACTGCCAGAAATTCTTCAGCGCGATTCCCAGGCCGCCGCTCACATCGCCCGCAAACACCAGGCCCGATGCGCGCTTTCCCACTCCGGCGGTCACCCAGCAGCTTTGTGGGTTGGTCCGTTTCTGAATGGTGAAACCGTCGCAGGTGGGCTGCACCAGCTTGTACGAATCCCACACGGCCCAATTGTCCAGGAGAAACTGGCCCTGCGTGTTGTACTGATCTTTGTTGGGAATGCGCTGGCCGGCCAGTTGTGCGGTGTAGAGATCGTCGCCGGCCGCCATGGAGAGGCGGCGGGCGCCGGTTGCCGGTTCGATCGGTTCCGCCCACAGTCCAGAATCTTCCCCCGAGAAACGGACGTGCCGGTTGTGGATCTGTTCGCGCATGGGGACCGCAAATGCCACACCCAGCCCGCGAATGAAATCCTTCTCCTGGTCGCCGTCGAACACAATGGAATGGACCATGCGCACGGCGGCATCTCCGGCGTAAAAGTACAGCCGGATGGTAAACGGCAGCCATTCCCGAGCGCCTTTATCGGCCTTGTGTGTGCCTTCGATTCTGACCACCGCGCGCACTGGACCGGTCTGCTCCACGGTGGCCTTTTGAACGACGCTGGTGAAGTCTTGCAGGCGGATGACGTCTGCCGCGGAGCGGTCTTCGAGAGTGCAGAGCAAGCGGCCGCGGCGTGCGACTATGCGGCCGTCCACGGTCATGGAATCGAGGAAGTTTTCGCCCGCGCGCGGGATGCGGCATTGCAGCTTACCGGTGTCGACGTCGATCGAGGCGGCGTCTTCGCGTACCTTCACGGCCGGCGCCCCGGGAAGAGTTGCGGCGGTTCCAGATGCCAGCCGGAGCGGCGAGGCGGCTCCGGCGCCGACCACCGAAGCGAAGCCGCTCCATTTCAGCGAGCCGTCCGGCCACCATGCCAACGGCCAGGATTGCAGCGGCAGGCTCTTGCCATCGCTACCGGTCAGTGTGAAGTTGTGGTCTTTTTGATAAGCGCCGCGCGGCCACGGAACGCCCCAACTGGTGCCGGTGGCTAACGCAGGCGGCGTGTTGCCCAACCAGCCGACAGTGACGTCGCCCTTTGGCGCGTCGGATGGAGTTTGCGCTTCCGCTCGGCGGCGCGCCGCGAGGCTCAGACCGGTCAGAGCCGTGGTTCCCAGAAATGCTCTTCGTCGCATGGTTGAACGAGTGTGTCATGCCAGGTGCGATTTGGCAATGGGGAAGGGGATCGGGCGAGTTGGTTTCATCCCATAAAACTCGAGCCGCAAGCGGGGCTCATGATCAAGATGCTATTGCTCAACCGGATAGGAGGATGGATGCGGATTGCGAAGCCGTGCGGGAAGAATGCCTGGGTATCTCGATGCAAAACTTGTCCTAAAGATACGCCCGGCGCGCGGACGGTGAAGTGCGATAGTGAGAGACGTGAGACGAACTGCAAACCGGGCCAGGTCGTTGGCCTTGCTGTTGGCGGTGCCGCTATTGGCGGACGCCGCCGGGCTGATGCACGTTAAATGGGAAGGGCTCACGGTGGTGGTCGGGAAAACGGTGTCCATCGCCATGCCGGGTGGCGCGGTCATCGCGGGCAAAGCAACCGGCGTGGAATCCGACGCGCTGGTGGTGGATGTCAAGAAGTCCTCGGACCGCTCGGCTTATCCAAAGGGAGTGGTCCGCGTGCCGCGCGCGACACTGCACCGGCTGGAGATGCAGACGAAGGCGAAGGCGGGCCGGATTGTCGGAACCGTGCTCGGGGCAGGGGTGGGGTTCGCGGGAGGGGTGGGAGCCGCGATCGGCATCGAGGGCGGCATCTGGGGCAACAAGCACGATTCGGCAGCCGGAGCGGCAATCGTAGGGATCACCGTGGCGGGAGCGGTTGGCGGATATCTTGTTGGCAATGCGGTGGACAAGCGCTGGACGCCGGTGGAGATTGAGCCGTAGGCGGCGGGCGAGAGCCGGCTGAAGCCGGCTGCGGGCAAAATTGCCCGCCCTACACCGCTACGAGTTGATAGTGCTTGGCCATTTCTTCCAGTGTAATTGGCTTGTAATCGCCGGCATGTCCCGCCTGTCCGAATTGCGTCATGCGCTGCGCCACCACCTTCTTCATGGCATCGCGCGCCGGCTTCAGGTAATCGCGCGGGTCGAACTTTTCCGGCGTCTCCATGAAGACCTTGCGGATGGCGCCGGTGATGGCCAGCCGGTTGTCGGTATCCACGTTGACCTTGCGCACGCCATTCTTGATGCCGAGCTGGATCTCTTCCACCGGCACGCCCCACGTGGGCTTCAGCTTGCCGCCGTATTGATTGATGATATCCTGCAGCTCCTTGGGCACGCTGGAAGAGCCGTGCATCACCAGGTGAACATTGGGCAGCCGCTTGTGGATCTCGATGAGGACATCCATCTTGAGCGTCTCGCCGGTGGGCTTGCTGCTGAACTTGTAAGCGCCGTGGCTGGTGCCGATGGCGATGGCCAACGCATCCAGGCCGGTTTGCTTGACGAATTCTTCGGCCTGCGCCGGATCGGTGAGATGGCTCAGCCCGTCGAGGCCCGTGCCGTGGCCGTCTTCGATTCCGCCCAGGCATCCGATCTCGCCTTCCACCGTGACGCCCTTGGCATGCGCCATCTCCACTACCTGGCGGGTGGCATCCACGTTGTATTCAAAGCTGGAGGGCGTCTTGCCGTCCGGCATCAGCGAGCCGTCCATCATCACGCTGGTGAAGCCCATCTCGATGGCGCTCTTGCAGGTCTCCACGCTGTTGCCGTGGTCCAGGTGCAGCACGGTCGGAATCTCCGAGTACACTTCCGTGGCCGCGATCATCAGGTGATACAGGAAACGGTCCTGCGAGTAGGCGCGCGCCCCGCGGCTGGCTTGCACGATCACTGGCGACTTGGTTTCCCGCGCCGCCTCCATGATCGATTGAATCTGTTCCATGTTGTTGACGTTGAACGCGCCAACGCCATAACCGCCCTTGGCTGCTTCATCCAGCAGTTGGCGCATCGAGACTAGTGGCATTTATAATTTCTCCTGGTTCTTGAAATATAGATTCTTTGCTGGTCATTCCTAAACAAAACCGCTTCAACATCCTCGGTCTTGCCGTGTGAGTACCCCGCCGCAGTTGCACTTCTGACTTCTGACTCCTGACTTCCAAATCCCGCAGGGATTTCAAGGGCGCAGCCCTTGGTTAGGCCGAAACTCTTTAATTTCCACGCTAACATGATTTAAGAGCGCCTCGCGCGCGGCCCATGATTCCTTATCGTCCGCTCTTCCGCAATCCGCACCTGCAGACCGTGGCGGCCCACTACTGGAAGCGGCCCGATGCCGGACCGCGCTATCCACTCACGCGCCGCCTTTTCCGCACCGAGCCCGATGTGCAGGTGGCCGTCGATTCGCAGCAGCCGGCAGGCCAGCTTGCCGGACAAGTAGTGATGGTGCATGGGCTCGAAGGTTCTTCCGAAGCTGGTTACATGCGCAGCCTCAGCACCGCCGTGCTGCGCGCCGGTTACGCCGCGCACCGCTTCCACATGCGCACGTGCGGCGGGACCGAGCATCTGTGTACCACGCTCTACCATGCCGGCCTTACCAGCGACCTTGAATCCGTGGTGCGCCAGCTTCAGGCCGGGAACTCCGCGCCGCTGTTCCTGGTGGGCTTCTCGCTGGGCGGCAACGTGGTGTTGAAACTGGCGGGCGAGCTCGCGGGCGGCGGGCCGGCGCTCATCCAGGGAGTGTGCGCCGTCTCGACGCCGCTCGACCTCGAGGCTTGCGCGCGCCGCATCGCCGAGCCCCACAATCGTCTCTACCAGAAGCGCTTTGTCAACCGCATGCGCGCGCGCCTCTGCTCGACCGGCCGCTACCAGCCGCGCGATTTCGCCGGCCTCAGCTCCGTCTGGCAGATCGACGATCGCATCACCGCGCCTTCCTTCGGTTTCGGCAACGCGGAGAACTACTACCGCACGCAATCCGCCATACGCTTTCTCGATCGAATCCGCGTGCCCGCGCTGCTCATACAGGCGCGGGACGACACCTTCATTCCCTTTGACATCTTTTCCGCGCCGGCGTTGCGCGCGAATCCGCTGATCGAGTTGCGCGCCACCGAATCGGGCGGCCACCTGGGATTCATCGGCCGCCGCCCGCACCGGTTATGGCTGGATGAGACGATTCTGGAGTGGATCCAGGAGCATAAGTGACAGTCTTACGACTTTGCGTCGTGGGCCTGGGGTTTCAGGAGGATTCCAGGGTTGAAGATACTGCTTGTTTGGTAGCGTCGGCGGTCTTGCCGNNCAAAACACCGGCGGCAAGACCGCCGGCGCTACCAGTTGGTCTTAACGGCTATATTGAAGTGTGGGAGAAACGTGGCGGCGCACTTTGGCTGTGGGGCTGGCCTTCGTGCTGGCAATCACCGGAACTTTCGTCTTCGCCTCCAGGGCCCGCCGGCAGGCGCGGCTGATCCGCACCGAAAATGAGCCCATCAGTGCCTGGATGTCGGTTCCGTTTATCGCTCATACCCACCACGTCCCTGCTTCGGTGCTGTTTCAAGCCATTGGGGTTCATCCGCAGGAGCCGCGTGACCGGCGGTCCCTTCGCCGCATCGCTCACGATCTGAATCGCCCCGCTCCGGAACTGATCGCCCAACTACAGCGCGCCATCGACGCCGCCGCGCATCCACCGGGCGGCGCACCGCGATGAACGACCAGCTTCTCGCGGCGGTTTCACAGTACGGCGCGCCGGCCCTTTTCGGAATCGTGGCCATTGCGGCCGTGGGAGTGCCGCTGCCCATCACGCTGCTTCTGATTGTCACCGGCTCGATGGTTTCGCAAGGCGTCATGAACCCCTGGTGGGCCATCGGCGCCGCCGGCGTTGGTTCGGTCCTCGGCGACCTGGCCGGCTATGCCATCGGCCGATGGGGAGGGCAGGCTGTCATCACAAAGCTCAGCGGCCTGTTCGGAAAGCGCGCCAACCTGGAGGCCATGGAAGCCAAAGCCAAGGCCTGGGGCGGCCCCGGCATCTTCGCCACGCGCTGGCTGCTCAGTCCCCTGGGACCCTGGATCAATCTGGCCAGCGGTACGGCCCACTACCCGTGGCACCGATTCCTGTTCTGGGACGTTCTGGGTGAATTCACAGACGCGGCCATCTTTATTTCTTTGGGATGGTTCTTCAGCGACCGCGTGATGGCCCTATACGGGGTGCTGGGTAACCTGACTTGGGCGATTGCGGCCCTGCTGGTGGCCCTCATTCTGGGATATGAACTGCTGGCCCATCTGCGCCGGGCGCGGGTTCAGCAAGGCCGGCGCGGCACGCTGGCGCTGTAGGCTAAATGCAACATTGCCACTCGTCAGAAGCTGTGAAAAGATCGGTTGGCAGGCGAAAGCGCCTGCCCCACAAAAACGCAAGCCCTTGTGCACCAACGTGGGACAGACGCTTTCGTCTGTCAACCCGGCGATCTCAGCGATTCTTTCACAGCTTCTCAGCGAGCGGCCAGAGGGCGTTGGTCATTTGCTGACAGTTTCTTAGTCGTGAGAAGCAGTCATCGATCATCCCATTCAGAAACGTGGCGGCCGGAGTTTGGGGTATACTGTAGCACCCTGATGATTGGACCGACTGTTTCGCACTACCGCGTTTTGGAGAAGCCCGGCGGCGGCGGAATGGGTGTGGTGTACCGCGCCGAGGACACCAGGCTGGGCCGCCACGTAGCCCTCAAGTTCCTCCCCGAGGACCTCTCGCTCGACCCGCAGGCTCTGGAGCGTTTCCGCCGCGAGGCTCGCACCGCGTCATCGCTGAACCATCCGCACATCTGCACCATTCACGAAATCGACGAGCACGAGGGTCGGCAGTTCATTGCGATTGAAAAGGCCATGTCGCTCGGGCACTGGTACAAAGACTGGGCGCAGCACGACCCTGACCTGCATTCGCTGCGCGACCAGCCGCGCTTCCAATCGATGATGGGGACGACATGATTCGGATGGGCCCGATATGCCGGATGGCCGTAGCGATAGGCGCGTTTCTCCTGCTGGGTGCGGCCCTAAACGCCCAGACCACCTACCGGGACCCGGACGGGCTGTACACCGTCCAGGCGCCGGCGGGATGGACGATCACTAAGGACGCGGGTTCCGGCCAGGTCGCGATTAAGAACGGAGCGGTAAGCGCGACGCTGGCGATCACACAAACGAAGGACTGGCCAAAGGATGTCCAGGAAGTGCAGGACATGGACGAGAAAGAAATGCAGGGGCAATGTCCGACCTACCGCCTGCTCCAGCGGGGCAAAACCACGTTAGCCGGTGCGCCGGGAGCATTCTTCCTGACATCGTGCGCCGATCCCAAGAGCCCCGCTATCGCCGAGATCGCGGCTGCCATGACCCGGGACCGCATCCTCATCTTGTTCGATGCGATATCCCCCAAAGCCCGCTATTACGAAGCGCTCCCGGAACTGGAAGCGATCCGAAGCAGCATCCGCCTCAAGGGCCAAGACGCCGGCGACGCAACCACGGCCGGGGAAGGCGGCGGGTCGCTGCGGATGCGGCAGTTGAAGAAGGCGTGTGCGGCGGAAGTATTCGCGCGAACGGAGTGCGTCGTCAGGGAATTTGCGCTCAACGGCGAGGAAGCCAGGCAGGAATACCGCTCCTCGAATCCCCCCAGGATTGAACAGGGAATCGCCTACCGCGATCCGCGGGGCCGCTTCACCGTCACGGTTCCGCAAAGCTGGAAAGCGAACCCGCAGGGCGACAACGGCGAGAACGGAGTCCAATTTACCCACGGCTCGACGCGCACCTACGTGGGGATGTACCAAAGCGTGACGCGGCCCGGCGATGTCGTCCTCCAATTAGAAAAGAGGCCGCAATCCGGACCCGCGGCTTCGCCGGACGACAACGCTCCAATGGGGCGGCTCGGCTTGATCCAGATCCTCGGGAACGGGCTCGACGTGACGTATGACGAGTTCGATGCCAAAAACCCGCAAGGAGAGCCGATCGGGATGTTCATCGCCGGTGCTGCCGGCCTGGCATCGCCCGAAGTCTGCTGCGTCGCGGTGATCGCATTCGTTGCCCAGGACGACCGCGCCACCTTGGAGGGGTTGCTGTTGTCGATTGCGCGAAGTATCCAGTTCCCCAAAAAATAGGTCACGCTGCAGCGAGGCGCCGGCCGAGTGGGGCGGCCANNCGCCCGGCGACATCCAGGCTCCCACTTTTTCATGAGATCTCGCGGGCCGCAGGCCCACTGCAACAGGCCACAGAAAGCGATGGCCTGTTCCACTTAGCCGGCGCGCTTTACAGCAGCCTTGGTTTGTGGAAGAATCCAAGGGTCCCTCATCCCGGAAAACTCATGAACTTCCCACTCTCTCCGCCACCCGGCCAACCATTGTATCCGCAGGGCACGCCCGTTGCCGCGCCCGCCCTCGCCCAGGCGCTTCCAGACAAAGCCGCGGACCGGCGCCGGAGACAGCGAGGCTCAGCCTCCACCTGGCTCACCGTTTTCGCGGGTCTCGTGGGGCTGGCTGTGATCGCAGGCGCGATCTACGTGAAGATGATTGGGGGGACCAAGGTCGTCATCGGCTCCAAGGACGAGGTCCGCTACTCTGGAACCGCCACCAAAGAACAGGCCCTGGCGTTGGGACAGGCCCTCAAGACAAGCGGCTATTTCTCCGACACGGGCGCGAGCGTGCTGCTCAATAAGGGAGCCTCCGGCACGATTCTCTCGTTCGTGGTGAAGGCGGGCATCTGGGACGACTGGGGCAAGGTTGCCGCCTTCGAGGAGATTGGGCGCGATATGGCCGCGTCGGTCGGCGGCTTTCCCCTCAAGGTGCGGCTGGTGGATGACGGGGTGACGGTGAAGAAGGAGATGGACGTCCACCCCAACCTGAAGGCGGGCGGCATCGAGATGAGATACTCCGGCAGCGCCACTGAGGCGCAGGCTCAGGCGTTGGCCGAGGCCTTCCACAAGGCCTTGGCCGACAAAGAGCTGACCGTTCTGTTTTCGGTGAATCAGGGCAAGAGAGAGATTGCCATAGTGGTCCACGACGGCACGTGGAATGACGCGGCCACCGTAGAAGGGCTGCAGAACTTCGTCCGTTTGGTGGCGGATTCCGCCGGCGGTCTGCCCATCACGCTGCGGCTGATCGATTCCGCCCTCGACTCCAAGAAGGAAGTGCCGGTCCAGTAGGCGGGAGGGACCCGAATGGCTCAACCGAAACAGCGCGGAGTTGTGCCGCGGTTCTTTGCCAATCTCGGGCCGGGGCTGGTTACGGGCGCGGCGGACGACGATCCTTCGGGGATCTCCACATACTCGGTAGCAGGCGCGGTTTTCGGATATTCCTTCCTGTGGACGGCCCTGGTTTCTTTCCCGCTGATGGCGGCGGTGCAACTGATGTGCGCGCGGCTCGGAATGGTGACGGGCCGCGGGCTCGGGGGCGCCATCCGGTTGCGGTATCCACGGTGGGTACTGTGGCCGGCATGCCTGCTGCTGATTGTCGCCAACGTGTTCAATATCGGCGCGGATCTGGGCGGCATGGCCGATGCCCTGCGGATGGTAACGGGAATCCCGTCCTATTACTGGACACCCTTGCTTGCCCTGCTGATCACCGGCCTGTTGATTTGGACTTCTTACAGTCTGATTGCGCGCGTCTTCAAATGGCTGACCCTGGTGCTGTTCGCTTACGTCATCACAGCGTTCCTGGCGCGGCCGGACTGGGGCGCGGTCTTGCACGGAACTTTTCTGCCGCATGTGGAATGGACGCGATCCTACATGGCCGTGCTGGTGGGGATTCTGGGGACCACGATTTCTCCGTACCTGTTTTTCTGGCAGGCGTCGCAGGAAGTGGAGGAAGACCGGAAGCACGGGAAGACCACCGTGGCGCAGCGGCGCGGCTCCACAAATCTGGAATTGAGCGTGGCCAGGGCCGACGTGGTAACGGGAATGTTCTTTTCCAACCTGATCATGTTCTTCATCATTCTCACCACCGCGGCGACGCTGCACGCGCATGGCGTGCGCAACATCGAAACGGCCAAACAGGCATCCGAAGCATTGCGGCCGTTGGCAGGCCAGGGCGCATATTGGCTGTTCACGCTGGGATTGATCGGAACCGGCATGTTGGGCGTCCCGGTGCTGGCGGGATCTTGCGCCTATGGCATTGCGGAAGCGGCGTCGTGGAGAGGAGACTCGCTGAGCAGGACGCCGCTCCGCGCGGCGCCATTCTACCTGGTGATTGCGGGCGCCATGGTGGTGGGGCTGGCTCTTGATTTTGCGGGGTTGAATGCGGTGAAGATGCTGTTCTGGTCGGCCGTGGTGAATGGTGTGCTGGCGCCACCGCTGGTGGTTTTGGTGGTGCTGCTGACGAGCGACAAGAAAGTAATGGGCACGCGCGCGAACGGGCGGGGAGCCAAGGCGCTGGGATGGATCTGCGCCGCGGTGATGAGCGCCGCGGCTTTGGCGCTGCTGGTTACGTGAGAAGGGCGGACCCCCTGGTCCGCGGCCGACGCCCCCGTCGGCCTGCCGGCGTTTGCATGATGCTGATATCGCTGATCCGGCTGCGGGACGAGGGCGTCCCGCGCTCGCCAGGGGGTCCGCCCTCCAACTTACGTCCGAACCCCGCGCTGTCGCGAAGACTAACTAAGTGGCATTGCGCACTCGTGTGTGCCACGTCGGCACTCATGCCGACGCCCGGATTTTCTACATTTTTGGGTGAGAATTCCGTGCATGGCGGTCCACTATCCATTTGGATTGCCGCCAAGCGCGAAGGGCGAAAGATCATAGCCCACGGCGCAAGCCGTTGGGACACAACGGATCGGCCCAGTAGCCCCGGAACGGGGCGTAAGTCTATGCCACACAGTTTCGCTTCCCTGCTCGTTCACGTCATCTTTTCCACGAAGAACCGTGCCTGTGATTTGTCACCTGAGCTGGCCGCCCGACTGTTCCCGTACATGGCTGGTATTGTCAGAGAGCGAAAAGGTGTTCCGCTGATCATTAATGGTCCGGCAGATCACGTCCATCTGCTGGTTTACATCTCTGCCACGGAGTCCATGGCGGACTTGCTGAGAGTCGTGAAGACCAATTCGTCTCGCTGGGTGCACGAACAGTTTCCGGAGCAGAAGCGGTTCGGCTGGCAGGCTGGATACGGCGCCTTCACCGTGAGTGCCTCCCGAGCGGCTGACGTGACGGACTACATCGCGGCGCAGCAAGAGCACCATCGCCGGGTTTCGTTCCAAGAGGAATTCCTGACATTCCTACGAAAGCATGGAATGGCCTACGATGAGCGCGACCTCTGGGGCTGAAACCGGCCTTTCGCCCCGTTCCGGGGCTCTGTATCTCTCTCCCGCTATTCCGCACGGCTCACGCCGTGGGCTATGATCTTTCGCCCTTCGGGCTTGGCAAATGTAGAAACTCCAGACGTCGGCACTCATGCCGACGCCCGGTTTCACTAAACATGCTTTCCTTTCGGCGCCTGACCCGGGAGCAGAAAAGTCTTGATCAGCTCCCGCTCGCCGCATACTGTCATACCGGAGAACCGCTTGTACCACTGGCGCTCGGGTACCTCGGGCTCGCTGTCGAGCCACTTCGCCAGCAGTTCTAACTGAGATGCGGGAATCTTCCGGCTCTGAACGAGATCGAGCAAATGCTGAAACAGAGCGGGCGGAACATTTTGGCGGCGGACTCTCGGCACACCCTGATCCTTAATTCCCGGCCCTAGATCCCATAGAAGCCGCGCGTCAGACGCTCCCTGATCCCCGCCGCCTCCACCGGAGTCGAAGCTGCCGCGAGGCGCTTCGCCAGCAAGCCCAATTCTTCGGGGCCAAGGCGGTTACCCTTGCCTGCCAGGACGGCAAGCTCCGCGGTCTCGAGAGCCACCTCTTCCCCGGTAGCCTTGTGCGCCACCACCCGGCTGCCGACAAGAGCCTGCTGCATGAACCAGTGATAGACGGCCAGTGCGCTCTTGATCACGTCGGTTCGCTTTGATCCCGTCAACTCAGCCATCTGGTCAACCAGTGCAAGTTCAGTCGGTGTCAAAACAGGCTGGATTCTCGCCATACTCGGATAGCCTCAGTTTCTGTGCTTATTTTACTCCTTTCTGCCTATGGTTGCGGGCACCAGGCGGCTTACATTCGGCGGCGTGCGAAGGAGTTGCTGTCAGCGCGGAGCCAAACTCGCGCTCCGCGATACCAGAAACCGCGAAACCATGGCATTCTGTCCAGTTTTTCTGTGATATCCTTTCGGCAATACCGTCTTCCTGGGCCACAGGATGTCTAACCTCCCGTGCGCCCTGACGTATGGAGAACGGAGGGGGGCTCAGATGCGCGCATTTCTTTTAAGAAGTCTGCTTTTGGCTGTGCCGGCGGCTAGCGCGCTGGCGCAGGCTCCGGCGCTGCAAATGAATGTTGTTTACGTGTGCGCGGACGGCCAAAGCTTCAAAGTCTTTTCGTGCAACAGCACCAACGGCGCCTGCGATTATCAGAATTACAAGAACGGGCAGGCGTTCCAGCGAGGCGAGGCTCTGCGCGCGCAACTGGTTGCGTTGCTCCCGTCGAAATGCCACGCGCAAACGCCAGCCGAAGCGCAGGCCAACCCCCACCGCGGCGAGATTCCACCGCCGGCTTCTCCGTTTAAGGGGCGTGCGGGAGCAGGCGGCAACGGTTCCGGAGCGCCACCTGCGGCCAGTGTGCAGACCGGGCCGGGCGGCTTCAAAGTGGGCGACAGCGTTCGCGTCCTGACCTCCGGCTGGCAAGACGCAACAGTCCTCCAGGTGAGGGGCAATACTTACTTCGTGCGCCTGGATAACGGGATCGAGATTTCCAAGAGTTGGCCCTTCGAGGTGCGCAGGCAGGGAAAACTCACGGCGCAAGACCACGCCATGGGGCAATGGGATCTCCACGAGAAAGTGCAGGTGCTGGTCAACGGCCGTTGGATGGAAGGTGAGATCGTTGGGCAGAGCTTGAACCGGTACACCGTCCAGTTGCCGGGAGAAAAGACGACGGCCCTTGACGGAGATCGGACCGTGGACACGGGCGCGGAGAACCTGCGGCCTTCGACGGCGGCGCCGCCCAGCGCCCGGCCGGCCGGTCAAGCTCCCAAGACTGGACTCACGGCCTGCCCGGCCAAGTATGATGGCCGGTGGGAGCACGTCTCCGGCATGGCCGGCATGACGGTTGTGTTCCGATCCGGCAAGGTGACGGTGACCGAAGGACTCGGGGGTCCCATGGAATTCGAATGCTGGACCGGCAGCGGCCATATTGTGATGTTCAAGGCCGGCTCCTTCACGCCCTTTTCCTACGGCTTCGACATCAACAACGACGGAACGCTGCAGACGCCCCTCGGGGCCATCAAGAGGATGGGCAACTGACAAACCTACTACCCGCAGCCTGCTTGCGATTTGCTTACACCCACCACGCCGCCGCCGGGGGCTCCCGCAGAATGATGCGATTCAGGAAGTCCGCTGCTTTGGTCAGTCCCTCTTCCGGCGAAAGCAGGCTGTCTTCGTGCTCGATCGACAGCACGTAATCATAGCCATACATGCGCAGCGTGGAAGCAAATTCACTCCACCATTCGGCGCCATGGCCGTATCCGCAGGTGCGGAAAATCCAGGCGCGGTTGCGCTCGTCGGTGTATGGCTTGGTGTCGAGCACGCCGGTGAGGGGCAGGTTCCGCTCATAGATCTGGGTGTCCTTGGCGTGCACGTGGAAGATGGCGTCGCCCAGCAGCCGGATAGCGGCGATGGGATCAATCGCTTGCCAGAACATATGGCTGGGGTCGTAGTTGCATCCCACTGTTGGCCCGGCGATGGAGCGCAGCCGCAACATGGTCTCCGGACTGTAAACCACGAAGCCGGGGTGCATTTCGATGGCGATCTTCACGCCCCGCTCGCGGGCGAACGCCGCGTGCTTGGTCCAGTACGGCGCCACCACCTCGTTCCACTGCCATTTGAGGACCTCGAGATAGTCGGGAGGCCACGGGCACGTAACCCAGTTCGGCTGCTTCGCGCCGGGAGAATCCCCGGGACAGCCTGAGAAATCGACCACCACGGGCACGCCGAGCCGTGAGGCCAGCTCGATGGTTTTGCGGCTCACTTCCTGGTCGTGCCGGGCGCGCTCCGGATCGGGATGCAGAGGGTTGCCATGACAGCTCAGTGCGCTGATGGAGAAGCCGTGACCGGCAAGTTTCTTGCGGAACGCTTCCAGCGCGGCAGCGTCGTCGAGCATGGAGAGCTTGCAATGCGCGTCTCCGGGATAGTTGCCGGTACCGAGTTCCACGGTATCGATGCCCTTGGCCTTCAGCTTCTTCAGTACGTCGTCGAGCGGAAGCTGCGACAGCAGCGGTGTGAATACTCCGATTCTCATGGATCACCTCGATTTATTTATGCAGCGCCGACAGGATCGCCAGGTTGATCGCGATCATCACCACGGAAAATGCCGGAATCACCAGCAATGCCTTCTTCAGCCTCTTGGGATCTCCGCCGGCAATCGCTCCGATGATGCGCGAACTGACAGCCAGGCCGAGCCAGCCGCAGGTGATGGCGAAGCCGATGGCCGTGCCGGTCATCCTGGGAAAGGCATCGCCCACAATGGCCAGCGTGGTGGGAAAGACCGGAGCCATCGCCAACCCGGCCATGAACACCAGGATCCACGCGGTCTTCACATCGCGCGCCTTGAGCGCCAGGTAGCTGGTCAACGCCATGGCCACTGCCGACACCAGCGTGACGGTAGCCGGCGGCACGGTGATCAGGATGGGGGAAACCGCCACGCGGCCCACCAGCAAACCGAGCGCGAAACCCAACGACAGTACGTTCAGCGCGCGCGATTCCGGAATGCCCTGGGCGATGAGGTGCTGTGCCAGCCAGTTCCAGATGCCCACCTCGCAACTCACATACAGAAACAGAAGCAGCCCGCACAACAGCAGGATGGGCTTGCCCAGCACGGCGCCGGCATCGGCCAGCACGAAGCTCTGCACACCGGTGGGCCCCGGAATGGGCGCCGCCCACTGCACCGCCAGGGCGATGACCGCGAACATACCAGCGGCGTAGCAGAGTTTCACCAAATCGCGTTTGAGCAGGTTGGCGGCAATAAACGGCGTCGCCATGCCACCCAGTCCGAAGAACAGGTTCACCAGGTTCAGCGCTGTCCCGCGGTGCGCTTCTCCGACGTCGCTCACCAGGGCGTTGGCTCCCGTGACCACCACGCCGCCGCCCAGTCCCAGCATGAACAGGAGCGCGATGATGCTGCCGTATCCGCCTGCCTTGGGCAGCGACACCAGCGCCAGGGCGATCAGCGCCAGCCCGATGATCAGGCCGATCTTCTTGCCTTCGTTGTCAATCAGCGGCCCGACCGCAAGCGACGCGATCATCAAGCCCAGCGCCTGGGCGAATGCGATCACCCCGTTTTGATTGGGCGTCAGGTGAAACCGCTCCGACAGGCCGGGCAGGATGGTGCCCAGCATCGCCGCGATCACCCCGTATACGAAAATCGCCAGTACCGCCGCCAGGATCAACATGAACTCTTCTCCTTTTCCAGTGCCGGAACGTCCACCCAGGCGCGCGCCGCATGGCTCTCCAGCGCCGCCTGCAAAATGGTCAACTGGCGCAGGCCGTCGCGGAACTGCGGATACTCCACCACTGCCTCCGTGTTCCCGAGGGAGGCGTAGAAGCGCCGGAAGACCTGCTTGTGGGTATCGTCATATCCTTCGCTGTGGCCGCCCGGCAGGTCGGCGTATGGCCGCGCGCCCGGCAGGAGCAGGCTGGGGTCCTTCAGCATCACCCGGTTGGCGGTGTTCCGGCAGCCCATCCACAGTTCGTCCGGCCGTTCCTGGTCCCACGCGGCCGAACTCTTGGAGCCGTAAATCTCGATGCTCAGCCGGTTCTTGCGCCCGGCCGAAACCTGGCTGACCGTCATGGCCCCGCGCGTCTGTTCGCCCATGCGGAAGATCACCGCGCCGAAATCCTCCGTCTTTACCGGGACCTGGTCATAATCTTCCGGCTGCAACAGCTTGCCCGCAAACGTCTCGACCGCGCCTTTGGGCCGCTTGCGTGTCTTGTGAAATGTCTGCAGGTCGGCGCATAGCGAGCGAACGCGCAGGCCGGTGACGTGTTCCGCCATATCGAAGAAGTGCGTGCCGATATCGGCCATGCAGCGCGACGGCCCGCCGACCGCCGAGTCCACGCGCCAGTTCCAGTCGGTGTCGTAGAGCAGCCAGTCCTGCGAATAGGTTCCCTGAACCACCAGGATCTCGCCCAATTCTCCGGCTTCGCACAAGCGCCGCATCTGCTGCACCATGGGGTAATAGCGCAGGTTGTGGTTGAGGCAGTTGCGGCGTCCGGCGCGCGCCGCCAAGGCTACCAGCTTGCGGGCTTCCTCTACCGAAGTGGCCAGAGGCTTTTCGCACAGAACGTGTTTGCCGGCATCCAAAGCGGCCTTGGCCATGGCGAAGTGCAGCGCGTTGGGCGTGCAGATGTGTACCGCGTCGAGCGCGGGATCTTCGAGGACCCGGTGATAGTCGGTATCTACCCGTTTGACCGGAAACTGCGCGGCCAACCGCCGCGCGGCGCCCAACTCCTGATCGGCGATTTCATAGAGATCGACCGATCCCAGGCGGCGCAGGGCCTCGACGTGAACACGCCCCATGAAACCGCTTCCGAAAACCGCCGTTTTCCACCTTTTCATTCGGCACGCTCCTCGCCGGGCACTTCTGACTCCTGACTTCTGACTCCTGACTTCCAAATCCCGCAGGGATTTCAAGGGCCAAGCCCTTGCCTACACTTCCAATTTCCAGGGACTGCGGTACGCCGTCTTCAGGTATGGCCTGGCGGCGTCCTGCTGCGCGGTCCAGCTCTTCTCGTCCCAATCCACCCGCGTTTTGGCGCGCATCGAAACATTCGCCAGCAGGCACACGGACGACGACCTAACGCAAGTCTCGATATCGCTGATGGGCTTCTGCCGCGTCTTGATGCACTCGATGAAGTTCTTCCAGTGCGGCAGGTTCATGGGCGTCATGTCGGGGATGTTCTGCCAGGTGGAGGCCGACAGTTTGGAACCCTGGTTGGGAATTACCCAGACCCCGCTGCGATTCACCACGATGGTTCCTTCGGTACCGTGAATGGACGTTCCGGCCCCCTGGTTCATCCCGAGCAGCGGCATGGAATTACACGTGCGGCTCTCGTAAGTCACCAGGAACTTCGGGTATTCGAAAGTCGCGTGCATGGTATCGGGCGTATCGGTGTTGTCCTGCACATAGAACTTCTCACCCAGCGCCACTACGGACTTGGGCATCACTTCGCCGAAGCACTGGTGGAGAGGGTCGATGAGGTGTACGCCCCAGTCGGTCATGGCGCCGCCGGCGTAGTCCCAGAAATAGCGGAAGGTCGGAAAATGGATGCGCTCGCCCCACCGGTTCGGGTTGAAGGGAACCGCAGGCGCCGGACCGAGCCACATGTCCCAATCGAGGCCGGCCGGCGGGGTGGCATCCGGCAGATTGCCGTAGCCCTCGCGAGCCGTCGACGCGCTTTGAAAGGCGTGGCAGAAGGTGATGTCGCCCACCGTGCCCGCGGCCACCAGTTCCGCGGCCTTCTTGAAGTTGCCGCCGGATCTCTGCATGGTGCCCGCCTGCACTACGCGATTATACTTGCGCGCCGCCTGGACCATTTTCAGGCCTTCGTCGACGCCCTTGCTGGCGGGCTTCTCCACGTAGACATCCTTGCCGGCCTTGCAGGCTTCCACCGTCATGTAGGCGTGCCAGTGGTCGGGCGTAGCGATGCAAACCGCGTCGATGGAGCGGTCCGCGATCACCTGGCGAAAGTCCTTAACGGGCTTCACCGGGAAGCCGCCTTTTTGAGCGGCGTCTACGGCGCGGTCGAGATGTGGTTGGTAAACATCGCATACCGCGACGGGCTGCACTTCAGGCACCCGCATGGCGTATGAGAGGTTCTCGGATCCCATGGCCCCCAGGCCGATGAAGCCGACGGCGATCCGGTCGTTGGCCCCCTTCACGCGCCCGGTGAAGAGAGAGGTGGTGAACACGGTGCCGGCCGCCGTGAGAACGTCGCGCCGGAGAACAGGTTGTTTCGGGTCCATGACTATAGATGATAACCGCTTATCTCACGCGTGTCTCCGTGGCCGTGGGGAAATCCTTGGGCGGCTTCTGTGTAACCTTGCCGCTGGCGGCCCACTCGACGCCCCGCTGGAACGTGACGATGAACCCGACGCACCGCATCGCGGCTGGGTCGTGGCCCAGGGTGGTGTGGAACACGCGGCCCTTGCCGTAGCGGATGGCCATCAGCATGGGCTCGTCCTCGCCCGTGCCCTTGTTGGCCGGATCGGAGTGCGCGGTCGCGATCACCGTCAGGCTCGCCGCCGGGCCGCATAGCGAATCGTACAACTCATCCTCCACGTGCATCCAGACCGCCGGCAGGCCTTTGACGATGGGATGATCGGGGTCACGTAGCGTCACCTGAAACGGGAGGCGCGAGCCATGGTGGCCGCAAATGCCGGGATTGGCATCGAGCCTGATCTTTCCGCCGCTCCAGCGCACCATTGGCCCGAAATCCTCTTCCTTCCGGTTGCCCCAGCCGCCCACCGCGATCATCTGCTGGTAGGCTTTCCATTCCGGAAAGGCATTGTCGGCGGCGTGGTACGAGACGAAGCCGCCGCCGTTGCGGACGTATTCTTCGAACGCGCGCACGGTCTCAGCCGGCCAGGGATCGCCGTTGTAATTGGAAACCACCACGGCATAAGCCGCGAAGTTGGGCTGGAAGGAACTCATGTCCGCTCCCTTGGGCGGAGTGGTAGCAACGTCCACCGTAAACCGGCCGGTTTCCTCCAGGAGCGTCTTCAAAACGGGTGTGGTTTCCTTCCAGGCGTGGTTGTTCTGCCCATCGACGATCAGTACTTTGATCGGCGCGGCAGCGGCCACGGTGGCCGTTACGAGGGACAGGGAGAACCAGATCAGGCAGCTTCGGTGAACCATGGGGCGACCGATCACAGGCTAGCACGAAGACGCGCGATGGGGTTCGCGGGCGCGCGAAAGAGATCGCGGCGCGCAGGCGCAAAGCGGGGACAGCTATCCAATTCCAAAGGCGGGAATTGGTAGCAGTCCCCGTTTTGCGTTTGGTCGTGCCACACTAAGCGTCATGAAGCTATTTGCGGCATTCCTATTGGCGGGCACCGCCTGCCTGCTTGCGGCCCAACCGCAGGAGGCGGCGAACCCGTTCCTCGGTCGTTGGGATTTCACCATCGCTCCGGAGCGCGCCAACTGGTTGGGCGTCACCGTCAAAGGCGGCGGGCTGGAAATCTGGTTCCAGCCTACCGGCGGCAATGTTTACCAGGTGAAGGATTTCAAGCTGGCAGGCTCGCACCTGACGCTCAACCTGCAACGCGCCGGCGCCAAGAACCCGGCCCTGACCTGGGAGCTCGATGCCGCCGGCGGCAAACTCACCGGGCTCCAGAAACGCGGCGAAAACCAGATTCAGTTGACTGGAGTCCGCGCGCCCGAACTCAAACGCGACGAACCGGCTGCCTGGACCACGCCCGAGCCGCTCTTCAACGGCCAGGACCTGACCGGCTGGGAGCCGCTCGACGCCGCCAACAACCACTGGAGCGCGCGCAATGGCGAGTTGTTCAACGAGTCTCATGGAGCCAACCTCAAGACCACGCGCAAATTCGACGACTTCAAACTGCACATCGAGTACAACTGCCCCGACGACGGCAACAGCGGCGTCTACCTGCGAGGCCGCTATGAGGTCCAGGTGGAATACGAACCCCTCAGCAAGAATCCGCCGGAACGCCGCATCGGCTCGATCTACGGCTTTCTGACGCCTGCGGTCGACCTACCGCGCAAGCCGGGCGAGTGGGAGAGCTTCGATATCACGCTGGTGGGCCGAACGGTCACGGTGGTCCGCAACGGAGTGGTCACCATCGATCACAAGGAAATTCCGGGGATCACCGGCGGCGCGCTCGACGCCAATGAAGCCGAGGCCGGCCCGTTCTTCCTCCAGGGCGACCACACCGGCGGCCTGCGTTTCCGTAATATCCGGATTTCGCTCCCTAAGCGCTGAAGCGCGCCGCGAGGTACGATATCCGCGAGGACTTGTTATGGCATACGACTTCACTCGACGTCATTTCTTCTTTGGCTCGCTGCTTGCCGGAGCCATCCCGAGCGGCGGGTTCGGCAGCACCGCATCGCTCGTCAGGCTGGGATACAAATCGCCCAACGAGAAATTGAACATCGCCTCCATCGGCGCCGGCGGCCAGGCTGCCAGCGATCTGACCAACTGCGCGTCGGAAAACATCGTGGCGTTGTGCGATGTGGATGAAAAACAAGCTGCGCGCAAGTTTAGCCAGTACGACAAGGTCCCCAAGTACAAAGACTTCCGCAAGATGCTCGATAAGGAGAAAGGCATCGACGCGGTGATCGTGACCATCCCCGATTTCATGCATGCCACGGCGGCTATGTGGGCGATGGAGCGTGGCAAGCACGTGTGGGTGCAGAAGCCCCTCACCCGTACCATCTGGGAAGCCCGCAAGCTGATGGAAGCGGCTAACAAATATAAAGTCGCCACCCAGATGGGCAACCAGGGTTATTCCAACGAAGGCACGCGACAGGTGGCGGAGATCATCTGGTCCGGGGAAATCGGCAACGTCACCGAGGTGCATGCCTGGACCAACCGGCCCATCTGGCCGCAGGGGCTCACGCAAATTCCCGCGCCCGCACCGGTTCCCGATACGCTCGACTGGGATCTCTGGCTGGGCAGCGCCCCCGCGCGGCCGTACACCGACGGCGGCACCGGTTATCCGACCGAATACGGATATTTCTACCAGCCATTCAATTGGCGCGGCTTCTACGATTTCGGCTGCGGCGCCCTGGGTGACATGGCGTGCCACATTCTGGGTGCTCCCAACCTGGCTTTGAAGCTCGGTGTCCCCACCAGCGTGGAATGTATCCACAAGGAAGGCGCCAGCGATTTCATGTTCCCCAAGAAGTCGACCATTCGCTTCGACTTTCCGGCGCGCGGCAACATGCCCGCGCTGAAACTGTTCTGGTACGACGGATTGACTGCGAACCCCGAAATCCCCGGGGTCCCCAAAGGCGAGTATCTCGGCGATCTTCCCTCCAGGGGCGGGCGTGGCGGCGGCCGGGGCGCCGGCGCACCGCCGCCGCCCCCCTCGGGGTTTGTCGGACCAGTTTTCAATTCCGTCAACTTCGACCTGGTCCGGCAGGACCCCAACCCGACCATTCCCAAACCCAACGGCAGTGTTTTCATCGGCGACAAAGGCATCCTGACCACCGGCACCTACGGCGAGAATACGCGGCTCATCCCGGTCGACAGGATGAAAGACTACAAGTTCCCGCCGGAACTGCTGACCCGCTCGCCCGGGCACCATCAGGACTGGATTCGCGCCGCCAAGGGTGGAGATCCGGCCTGCTCCAATTTCAATGTGGCTGCGCCGTTTGTGGAATGGATGTTGCTGGGCGTGATCGCGCTGCGCGTGGAAGGCAAGATCGAGTACGATGCCGCCAAAATGAAGATCACCAACAACGCGGACGCCAACAAGTATCTCAAGCCCGCTTTCCGCAAGGGCTGGTCGCTCGCGTGAGAGGGCGGGTGGGACAGACCGGACAGACTTTCGTGGTCTATTGCAGAGGGCCTGCGGGCCGCGGAATTTCATGAAACGGTGGAGGCGCCTGGATGTCGCCGGGCGGGCTGGGCAGCACGGGAAGCCGGCTAAAGCCGGCTGCGGCCAGAATTGGCCGCCCCACTCGGGCGGCGCTTTTTCGACAGAGCACGACGGGCCTGACAGACGACAAAACCCGATCGTCTGTCCCACAGGTTACTTCGTTGGCCTGCCGAAGACCTCGACTTCGATGTAGTCGTTCAATTCGTTGGCGTTGTTTCCGGCGCTGTAGAGGCGCACGTAGCGTGCCTGCGCGCCTTTGCAGTCCACCAACTTCCCCTCATAGGTCTCCACGTAATTCAGGTTCTTGCCCGCGCCCTGCTTCGCTTTGTTGTTGGTGTCGTTGTTGAACCAGGTCTGGAGGTTCTTGGTGAAGGCCTCGTCATCCGCCGTTTGCACGATGACGCTGAAGTATACCCTCGGCTGGTAGTAGTGGAAGAAGAGGACGCCGTAGATCTCGTGCGAGGCCCCCAGGTCGATGGTGACCCATTGCACTCCGCGCCCCAACTCGACGTTGTTGCCCTCAATCTGCGTATCGTCTCCGTCGGTCACCATCTCGAGGTCGCCGACCACCGGGTCCTTCTCGCTGCTGGTGACCTTCTTTCCCTTGGCGACATTCCTCAGTCCCGCGGGCGCGAGAAACGGACCGCGCTCCTTACCGGAGGGTTTCTCCATGTTGGGGATGTTCAGGAAATTGGGCGGAGTGCCTTCGTAGCCGGGTTTGGGCAGCACGATCGGAACAGGCTCCAGCTTGGGTTGTGCCGGCAAGCCTGCCGGATACGCGAAGAATGCAGCCATGGGGAGCAGCCAGTAATGTTTCATCTCAATTCTCATCATATGCCAGAGTCCACGATTCGAGGCCCGGATGCCTCCGGCAACAGTCCTGGATTTCACTGGCGTCGAGGATCAGAAAGGCGGTGGAGAACGCCTCCACCACGGCGGCGGGGGAATCGCCGGTGCGCGCTTTCCGGCAAAAATCCGTGAGGGCGCTCACTGGGGCCGATGCCCATGCGGCACGCCGGCAGCGGGCCGGCTGCCCGGTTCGCGGGTCCACGATGTGATCCCCTTTTTGAGTGCCGGAAGCGCTGAAGGCCCTCCGCTTCGCCTGGATGACGGCGCCATCGCGCGCGCTCATCGTCAACGGCCAGCCTTCACAACCCAGCGGGGCGTCCAGCGCCAGCACCGAACTGAACCCGCCGTGAATCACCGCCCGTTCGACGCCCCACTCGGCCAGCAGTTCGGCCATGCGATCCACCGCATAGCCTTTTCCGATTCCGCCGAGGTCCAACCGGACGCCGGCGGCATTTGCGCGCACCACCAGGCGCAGCGAATCGAGGGAGAGCCTGTCGAGACCCGAGCCGAGCGAGATATCGAAAGCTCCGGCGGTCTCCGCCCATGCCAGGCGCGCCAACTCCAGGCATTCCATGGTCCAGCGGTTCACGCGCACGCTTTGGCCGGCCGCCAGGCTGTTGATGCGGGAGATATCGCTGTTCTCGATGAAGCGGCTCAGTTCCTGTTCGAGGTGGCCGGCCACATCGAATGCAGCCCAGGCCGCCTGCCGGGCGTATGCCGCGTCCGGGTGCGTGCAGACGATCTCAAACACCGTGTTCATCGCCTGGTGGGAGAATCGCAGTGCGCCGCTGGGTTCGGCCAGGGCAACGCCGGCAGTACTCATCGCCCATCCCCGCGCTGCCGCCAGTCGTCCCACAACGGCTTCGCGACATAGCCTCGGATCTCGATGCGCGGCCGCAACTCGGCATACTGGCCGAACAGGTTCATGTACATTTCCCGCTGGCCCGGAGGAGGCTGCTCATAAAGCTTGCTCACCAGCGCCGGTTCCATATCGGGAGTGGCCAGGATCACCGGTGCGTTGGGCGCCATGGCGGAGACGCCATTCCACCAGCTCACTCCGGTGAATCGCCGCAGATACCACGGCAGGGGCCACAGATTCTCCCGGCTGATGATCTGGACCGGCAATGCCAAGCCGCCGGGATAAACCGCGGCAAGTTCTTCCATCCGCGCGGCAATACGAAAGACATCCTTGCCGGTATGCGCGTAGACCCACGGGTTGCAGGGGTCGGCGCCATAGCGCGTGCTGCTCTGCCAAGCCAGCCAGCCAAGATGAGCCACGCCGGCGCCGACCACGCCGGCGAGGACGATCCCAGCCCCGCGCGTGCGACATCGATCGGCAAGCCAGACAACCCCGGCGCCCGCCAGCAGAATCTCGCCGTGCAGGAATCCCAATATGTTCCATGGAGCCTTGTATGGAATCAGGGAATACACGACTATCATGAACACTGTGTAAAAGCCGATGAAACGCAGCGCCATGGGACTGATGCCGGCCACGCCCTTGCGGCTGAATGCAGCCCACAATCCGGGCAAGGCCAGTGCGGCGACGAGCGCCTCGGTCCACACGGGGTTCCCAGGTGAATGGAAATAGAGCAGCAGCCCCAGGTAATAATTCCAGGGATGCACGTGAAAGGTGTTGATCCCGGCGCCCCGCGAGAAATAGGTTCGATAGGCCAGGAGCGAGTCAAGGATGCCGCTAGGATGGCTCAGGAAGGAGGACAACAGAACCGCGGACACCACCAGTGCCGCGGCGGCGGCCAGGGCCAGATGCCTTAGTAACTCGGGATTGGCTCGCCGGATTGGGATGATCAGGAGATGAACGGAGCGAACGCTCCCTGACGGTCGCGGCTCGTTTTCGGAGGCGGAACCGGATGCGCCAAGCAGCGTCGCGAGGCCAGCCAGCAACATGCAGCCAACCGGCAGGATGACGGTCTCTTTCGTCGCGTACATCAAACCTATTAACACGCCCGTGCTGGCGGCCCAGACAGCACGCCTCTGGCGGCAATACTGGAACAGGGAAAGCAGAGCGCAGAAACTCAGCAAGATCAGCAGGGTTTCATGAATGTAGTAACGGCTGTAATAAACCATGGCGGGCGAAACCGCGGTGAGTAATCCCGCTGCCGCCGCCGCGCGCAGACCGAAATAGGGGATCAGGAGTATGTGCGCACCCACTAATAATACCCCCAGAAAAGCAGGAACCGCGCGTAAGGTTACTTCGCTAAGATCGGTGTAAGTCCGGATGCCTTGTATCTTCGCCGAGATGAGGCTTAAGTAATAGAGGGTCGGGCCGTGGAAGTCCTGGTTGGAGTATTCATAGCGGCCTTGTTCCAGGAGGATACCGAACTTATCCGCGTTCACCGCTTCATCGCAGTGCATGGGGCGGACGGCGAGAAGCGGGAAACGAAACAGCGCGGCGATGACAATCAGGCAGAGGAACACGGCGGCAGTGCGGAGGTTCATCACCGCGCGTTCCTCTTCCTCCATGCCAGCAGCGCGAAGAGGCCGAAGAGCGAGGCGGCGGCGGCAAACGCCATCGCGCACCAGCGGTGCACCAGGAAAAGGTACTGCTGCTGGTTGGGGCCGGACAAGGGATACATGGCGAGGAGGATGGAGACCACGGTGGGCAGGAATAACGCGGCCGCGGCCCAGAAGAAAAACTTGCGCAACAGCACGATGAGGGTGTCTCCGGATGCCGCGGTGAAGCGGTTGCGGTGCGCCCACAACAGCGCTACGGCGGCCGAGGCGACCATAAAGACGGGAGCGGCGGCGACGTGCATCATCAGGCGGTAACCGGTCAGCGCCGCGTCTTTCAAGAAGAATGAGTAGAAGCCGGTGACTGCGATGGCGGCGAACGAGACCAGGCCGGCGACGTTGACGGCAACCCGTGACCACCGGAAGAAACGGGACGTGGGTTGTGGCCCCTCATCGGCCTCGCGTGCGCGCCGGTTTCCCGCTGCGCCGGCCGACACACGTTCCAACCCCCGCAACGTGTAGGCGGACAGGAGCAAGAGCAGCAAGCCCGCCGCCAGCATCCCTCCCGCCTTGAGCCAGGAACGGAAAACCCACAACTGTGCGAGGCGCGTGTTGTACGCAATGTCCAGGTTCTTTTCAAACCGGTACATCTTCCAGGGCGCCGCACGTTCCGCTGCCAGCGGGGAATCCACAGCCACACTTCCCAGGAAAAAGGGCGCGCCGGGGGAGTGGCAGTCCTGGCAACCCTTCGCGCCCAGAGACTGCGAAGCCGGGCGCACATCATGCGCCAGTGGCCACAAATAGGGCTGCGCCTGCGGATGGTCTTCGGTCACCAGCCTGCCCGCGCTGTCCCGCCGGTGCAGTTTGCCACCTGCGATATACACCGCCGGCCCGGCCGTACCGGCTTCTTCATCCAGCAGCCGCAGCACCTGTCCCACCCATTCCGCGTCGACACGCGGCCAACTTCCGTCCGGCGGCAGGTCCCTTTGCAGCTTTTCTTTCTGAAGAGTCTTCCGAACGTCGTCAGGATTCAGCGGCACGACCGATGCGGCCCGCAACCGGCCCCAGAACGCGGGCCAGATCATGCGGTGCGGCCCGATCTTCCCATCCTGCTGCGGCGCGAACACCGGGTACTCGATGTGCGGCAGAACCTCGGGCGACTTATTGACGTTGAACTCTCCCAGGCCGTGCGAGAGGCCGTTTTTCAACCGGCGGGTGCTATCCCCTGGCCAGGGCCCGGAGTGGCAGGCGGTGCAAGTCAACTTGTCAAAGTGAACGGGAGGGATGCCGGCGTGTTTCGGGTAGGGCGCGCCCATGCGGCCGGGCTGATTCGGGTCGGACTCTGAACCCATGTGGCATCCGCGACAGGAAAGCGGAGCTGCGAAAGCATCCCCCGTTCCCGCGGGCTCCCCTTCGTAGCCCCGGGTAATCATATGGTCGAGGTTGTTCCTGTGGCACTGCACACAGGTCATTCCCCGCGCCAGGTGAACATCCTCGTTGGCTTTCCAGCGGGCCGCGCCGGTCTGCTCCACGTCTATGTTGGTATGACAATAGTAACAGCGAGTAACTTTGACTTCCCTGACTATGTCAAACGCCACCTTGCCGTTGGGCAGAAAGCGATGGCGCGCATAATCCACCCTGGGGATTTTACTCTGCAGGGAGTCTTCCACCGAGTTAGGCAGAAGATAGTCGAAGAAACCGGGCATCTCTTTGGTGGAGCCTGAGACGACGGCGAGCGAGCTCGCCGCGGCCGGCGCATAGCGGAAATTTTCCTGCGCGACCTGCCGGGCGTATTCCGCCTGATCGTAAGCGGGCGAAGCATCGTGACAGGTCAGGCAGTTCACTTCCAGGTCGCCGGATACCGTCCAGCGCGGATGATCGGCGGCGGGCACCGCTCCCTCACGGTCGCGGCTCGCATCGGGGCCCCCGGCCATGCGTCCGCCGAAGCGGAGAGTCATTCCCCAGTTACTCAGTCCCAGTTGTGACGGCTTGTAAGTGCCCGGCCAGGCCCGGTAAGACAAAGGCACTTGCGTGGCGGTCTCCCGATCCACGAGAAACCAGGGTTGTCCCTTCCTGCCCGGGGGGACGCCGGCGAGGGCCGCGTTGAAATGCCATCCGCGGCTGATGGTGGCGACGTCGTGGCAGCTCGCGCCACAGGTCTGGCGGGTGGAAAAGGGCAATGGCCGCCGGTCCTCGGGTTGGATGGTGTCTCCCTCAGGATCGCGCAAGGCGATGATATGGGCGGGCTGTCCCCGGCTTCCCGCGCTGTTGTCACCCAGCATTGGCTTGGGAGGCGCGGCTTTTTGCGGGGGTTGCGCGAGCCCCGGCCACACGGCTGCCAGCATGAGGGCGGCCACCGCTGCCGATGTGTGCGGGCGCGCTCTCATCCTCAGACCTCGAAGTCTTCGGGCTTGAACTCCACGCGGGCGCGGGCATCCACCGCCTCGTTGACCTTGAGCACGGTCACGGCAGTTTCATAGCCGATCTCGGCCGGGCAGTTGAGCTTTGTTTTTCCCCGCACGGCACCGAAGAAATTCTCCAAGTGCGGCTGGTGATACTTTTTGCGCATCTCGACGGGCAGGCTGTAGCTGGGGGGTGGAGCGGTCTCGCGTATGTCCAGCACCGCGCCAGCCGGCGGAGCAGGCTGGGCTGCTTCCTTGGGCTCCAGCAACAGCCCGTCTTTCACAAACGACTTCCAGTCGGGCGCGTTGGCGACGTCGCGATATACCTTGCCGCGGCCCGCGGATTCGGAAATTTCCAGCGTGCCTTCGTCGCCCATGAAGACCTCGAAGTAGCCGCCGAAGCCGTTAGTTGTGAGCGTCTGGTAGAAGGCGCGCACGGTACCGGCGGGCGTCGCGTAATCATAGACCGCCATCACGGTGTCGTACCATTCGTGGGTGGCCTTGCTGAAGTAGTCGGTGCCGCCGCTGGCGGTGACGCCTTTCGGGCGCGCATCCAGGAACCAGTTAAAAATATCGATCTGGTGGGATCCGAGGTCCACGATGGGGCCGCCGCCGAGGCCGCGATACCAGCGCCAGTTGAGGAACTGCTGCATCGAGCGGAATCCGTACTTCTCGAGGATCTCCGGCTTGATGGCGTACCGCTCGGGGATGGTCGCGAAGTCGCGCTTGGAGCGGTTCCACTGCCCGTTGATGGCCGTCATCCGGCCCAGCAGTTTGGCTTCGTGGATCAACTTCTCATAGCAGAACAGGTATCGCGGATTGCTGCGGCGCTGGTGTCCGATCTGCAGCAGCCTGCCGGTCTGGCGGGAAGTCTCGACCATGCGGCGCGCGTCGGCCAGGCTGTTGGACATCTCCTTTTCGCAATAAACCTCCAGGCCCGCGTTCATGCACGCGATGGCGTGTTCGGCGTGCCAGAAGTCCGGGGTGGCGATCAGCACCGCGTCGAGGTTGCCCTTTTCCTTGTCGAGCATCTCGCGGTAGTCCACATACGCGTTGTTGGCGTGTCCGCTGTCTTTCAACAACCGGGAAACGCGGTGCTGGTTGTATTCGGTCCAGATGTCGCACACGGCCCGAAAGCGCACGTTGGGAATCTGCAGGCAGGCATCCAGAAGCACCTGCCCCTGCGCTCCGGCGCCCAGCAGGGCGACGCGCACTTCGTTGGAGGAGAGTTTCGTCGCGGAGATCGGCGTCGCGCCGAATACCAGGCCGGCGGCGAGCGAAGAGCCGATGAGGAAGTCCCGGCGGTCGAGTGGTTTCCCGTCTTGCTTGGGGTCCATGGGATTGCGCCCAGTATATCTCGATTGGGGTGTTGGGTTCAGCGCAGGGGCGCGGAGACGCTGAGAAACCGGAAGGGAAGTCGCGAGGGGAGCGAAGTTGGGTTCGTTGCGGTTCGTTTCGAAAGCGACATCTGGTTTGGTTCCTTTGGGTTGGTCCAGACAATTGGGTTCGTTTGGAATTTCCGGCTTGGGCGGCAGGGGAGGGTTGGATTCGGGAGTTGCCATGGCGAATTGCGCTTCTTTCCCGCTACGGTTGTGGCGAGAATTGCAAGGGATCTGCTAAAAACAAAAGGCTTATTCGAAAAACCCCGCCACAATCGTGGCGAGTTACTACAGGGATCGAAGAAACGCGGGTTAGTTCGGGGAAATCGAGAGTGCGTGGCCCGCGCGGCTCTCACCTGTCTTAAAGGTAGCAGGCGTCTGGAGGAAGCAATTTCCGGGAAGTGATTGATTTTGAGGGAGAAAGAAATTGAACTGGAGGGGAATTCGGGCTCTCGCACGGCGAAAACCTCGAGCTCCGCGAAATGATGTCCTCGCGGAACTGGCGGAGAAAAACCCCGGCGTCGTCTCGATTGATGAACTGAGTGCGGACCTTGATCGCAAAGACCGAGGGCAGCTCGACGACGGTCAACCGTGAAATGCGAATCCTGTTCTCAGCGGTCTCGATGATGCGATCTACTGTCGGGGTTCCGACTTCCGGATGGTATAGCTTGGCGAGGGCGCTGGAGTCGAAGAAGTAGGCCGCCAAGATCAGCGATCCTCGCGCTCGGCAATGAAATCAGATGTCAACGCTCCCGGAATCTTGGAGAGCCGTCGCCGGACTTCGTCCAGACCGGGAGCGGGGCCGGCTTCCTGGAGCGTGCTCCTGAGACCTTCGGTGAACTCGACGTCGGGCCGGCAAGCGCCGGACGCACGAGCGACTGGCGTGATGAGCAACTGGACACGCTCATTCTCGACCAGATCCAGTGGTCCCAGAGGTTTGAGCATGCCATGCTCATAGACGGCATCTACCTGCATTGACATACGTTCATTGTATCGCCGGAACGGATTGCTATTGTAGGCGCCTCGGAAATGGTGGGCTTTCCGATGCGCCGCGGAGGCTGAGAAATAAGGAAAATGCGTCTGACCCCTTTGCCCGGACCCCTTTGCCCGCAGGCCGGCGCGGCTTGCTATTTGTTCTAATGTCTACCTTCTCTTGACCCTATGCGCTAATAGCGTATAATCAAGAAAGATGCGTGCAGCCCCGATGACAGTCTTGGAGACTCCCTTCTTCCTTCGGAGAGTTGCGACTCTGCTCGACGAGGAAGAACGGTAGGAACTCGTCGCGTTCCTCGGTATGAATCCCGAGGCTGGCGACATTATCCCGGAAACGGGCGGCGTGCGAAAACTGCGGTGGGCAGTCCAAGGAAGGGGTAAGCGTGGCGGAGTCCGACTGATCTACTATTTCCACAGCGACACCTTCCCGCTGTTCCTCTTGACCGTGTATGCGAAAAACCAGAAGGCGAATCTCACGAGGGCAGAGCGAAACGACTTCAAGAAGCTCATCCCTCTCCTTGTGAAAACTTATGCCAGAGGCAGACAAGTATGAAAAAGCCGATTGCATCCAAGAAAGCCGGCGCAAAGCACAGTGTCGGCCAGGAAATCATCGCCAGTCTCAAAGAAGCCATCGCGTGGGCGGGCGGGGAAAATGTTCCGGTGCGGGTGACCACTATTGAAGTCCCTGCGACCGATGTACGCGCCGTTCGCCGGCGGCTTCGGTTGAGTCAGTCACAGTTTGCCGCCAAGTTCGGCTTCCAACCCGCTACTCTGCGGAATTGGGAACAGGGCCGAACACGACCCGATGGGCCGGCGCGGGTGCTTCTGGCTGTGATCGCCCGCCATCCCGAGGCAGTGGAAGACGCGCTGCGCAAAGCCGGATGAGGCTATCACATCGGTTGAACTTCTTGACCTACGGGTGCAAAGAAAAGACTGTGCATTCAGGCAGGATGGTGGCGGTCGCGGGGGATTGGTAGCTTCGAGACTCGAAACTCGAGTGGCACTATGCGCCATGGGTGACCTGCTTGACTTCAGAAATACCGTATTTGAGAATATACCTGAAACGTAATGCTGGCAGCGCCTCGCGCGGGAACGGCGCTCAGGGAGAACACAATGGCCCCCGATAAGCAGCACGCCCATCAGTTGCTCGACCAGCTCGGCCCCGGCCAGTTGGCCGCAGTGGTTCAACTTCTGGAGACCATGATTTCGCCAGACCAGGATGGCGATACCCTCAGCAATGCCGAACGCAAGGCCGTCGCCGAGGCCGATGAATGGCTCAAGCACAACCAGCCGATCCCACATGAGGAAGTCCTGGCGGAGTTCGGATTGAGACTGGCCGATTGGGACAAGATGGGCGAGGAGCCGTTGCCGGAGGAAGCACCCCGCCGTAATGGTTAAGCGCGTCGTCTGGACCGGACAGGCCAGGGCCGATGTCCGCGGCATTGAGCAGCCCATCGCTCTGCAGATCCTCAAAACGCTGGCCCGCTACGCCCAGACCGGCGAGGGCAACACAAAGCAGCTTCGGGACATCGAGCCGCCGCTGATCCGTCTCCGCGCCCAGGATCACCGTGTGTTCTTCCGCGACAAGGGCGACCACCTGGAAATCTCCCGCGTGCTTGATCGCAAAGAGGCTTACCGATGATAGGCTACGAAGCCAGGTAGACCGAATACTGCGTTTCCAAGCGCGGGAAGAGAAAGAAAGCGCCGCGTTCAGGCTGACCCTGTTTTGCCGACCCTGTTTTGCCCCACAACTCAGCCCAGTAACGGTGGCGGGACGACGAGGCTCGAACCCGAACATGGCCGTTTCGGCCAGTATCGCCGTGTGCTAAGCAGTTGTGTTTTCAGTAGGCGCGCCGGTCGGTTGTCCAGCCATTACCGGCGCGTTTTCGCGGGAATATGCAAAAGTACTGCACGGAAACAGCGCGGCGTGCACGCTGGCTCGCGCGCCACGCCTTGGCGCACATGCTACGATAGCGCCGATGGATACCGGACAGGAGGCTCCGAATCCGCAGACCGGCGCGGACGAGAACCGCGTCCAGCCCCCGCCGTGGCTCAAGGCCAGCGATGAGAGCTGGGGGCCGACAGATTTACGCAAGCATCCTCCCACGACATTTGCGCCGCAATCGGGACTGAAACTTCCCGTTCTCCCACGACTGCCGCGGCGAACCAGGCCCTTCCGTTTCATCCAGGGCAAGCCGTCGTTCAAGGGGAGTGCGCTGCCGATGCTAATAGCATTCGGCGGAATCATCCTTCCCTGCTCACTAGCCGGCCTCTGGCTGGAGCACATCATGGGTTTCGATTCTTTGCTCGTCTACATGCTTGGGTTTTTCGTGGCTATTCTCGCGGAATTCTTCGCCATTTTCGGCGTTCTCTGGATGATCAAAGCACTCAGAGGCCGTTGATTATTGCAAATTGGAATCACCGCACCTTTAGGACACCGCCCCTTGCCTGAGCCCAGTGGCGGGGCCTACAATCAAGGCATGTTGGAGGAGTCCCAGGAACGCGTCCGCGAGTTGCGGGATAGGATTGCGAAGGAAGTGGCCGTCCTCGCCGATTTGGAGGCCACCCTCGAATCTCCCTACCTCAAAGGAAAGGCCCGACGCGCTGTGTCGGACTGCAAAGAAGTGGATCTGATGTTTCTGCGAACGTTCGATGAGAGTACGCGCACTCCATTCGAGGAAATCCAAGGGCTAGGATGCGCAGAAATGATTTTCCAGATGGCGATCTCTGAGCGAAAGCAACTTCAGGAAGTGTTGAAGAAGTACGGCCCAACTGTGGTCGTCTCTCCGTCATAAGTGGTATTCGATGGGGATCTTTCCCCTTTGCTGGGCGATTTCGACAAATGCTACCGACCGAACATTTGGGCGAGGTCAAATTGCCCTGCCCGATTTAGAGGGCTATCATCAAGACATGAAACGGCCGGTCAGCCTCATATGAACTGGCTTCAGGCGAATGCGACCGAACTGATCGGCGACGGCCTGAAGGTCCTTGGCCTCATCGCGGCTGCCGGTACGGTTGTCTGGCAGTTGCGCAAGCAGCACAAGAATTCATTGGCGCTACAGCGCGAAAACGCCCGAGAGGCTCTAAAGCTCCGCATCTATGAGACTCTCGTCCAGCGGATTCGCACACTTTCAGACGCAAATATCGCAGCCTCGATGTACGCGTTCGGGATTCTCCCTGCCGTAGAGAACTTCCAGCGGGAACACTCCGCAGGACGCCGGCCGTCACCCATGCAACAGCGTGCGCCCGCTTTCTCCGACCTGCATTTCAAAGCCGCAGGCCACTTGGCAGAGCTGATAGTGGAATTTGAATGTTGGTCAATCGCATTTCCCGGCCTGAACGTCTTTCAGGTTGCTCTGAACGCCGCCGCTTACGACGTCAGGCAGTCTTTTCCACCACTGTTTGCGGCTCTTCTACAAATTCTTCCTATGGACCCGCCGCCGGGTGAGACCGGCAAGCCCACAATCATTCATCCGCCGCCCTCTCCAGAAGTGTTCTCTGCTCTGAAACGTTTGACTGAGCAGTACAAGGCGGCCGTGGATGAAATGGGGTGCTACATTAACGATCTCACCGTAGAAGCGCAAAACAATCTTCTGCACGGGCTGTTCGAGGGGAGGGTTCCGCCACGCCAACCGCTCGACCCGCGGCACAGAGTCATCTCAACCGTCCCAGAGAAGGCGCAGGCGCTGATCCGCTATTTCGAAACAGAAACAGCGTGGGGAAGGAACCAGGCCGCCATCAATGCAGAGGTAGTGGCGGAGGTTCTGGCGAAGGCTGCTTCACAATCCGCCTCCAAATAGCCGCCGGAACCTCGTACTTCCGCCCGCGACGTTCCCTGCGATGCCGGATCAGGTGTATCCGGCCCAAGAAAGCTTCGCATAAGTGGGCCGAAGCTTTCCAGACTATTCGAGGTTAACAGTTATTGAGTTCTGAAAATCCGTGCACGGAGCTCGTTTCCGCATGCCGCAATTGCGCAATGCTGGGTGCTAGAATTTGCGTCGGGAAAGGCGGGGCTTACCGTGATAACCCTACGCTGTTGCGGCGAAGAGTATCATGCTGACGAGCAGCACATTGGGCGCAAGATCATGTGCAGGAAATGCGGGCGGATTATGACTATTCATGCCGGCGCCACAGGTCTACCAACCCAACCTCCTTACCCGTCGCCTCCGGCGGCCCCTCCGTCAACTCCCATCTTCGCCCCTGTGGAAGGGCTGCGACGACTGACAGGAGTCGTCCCTGCCGCCATCGTTGGCTTGGTGGTGCTCGCCGGCGTCCTCACGTGGCTAATGGTAAGACCTCCAAACCGCGAACCGATTACAGAGGATAAGAGCACTGACCGCGCACCAACATCATCGCCATCGACCCCCATCGTTCCGGCGGAGCCTGAGCAGGCTCCCGCGCGTGTAGCCGTGGGTTTGCCCACCGGCACATGGATCATGAAGCCACGCGCAACTGGGGGACACGGTGTCCTAAAAATCCAGAATGGGAGTGATCTGGATTCGGCGGTTAAGCTAGTGACGTCTGCTGCTCCGCGGAGACTTATATGGATGTTATACATCAGGGCGCACGAGGAAAAAGAGATTAACGGAATCGGAGCCGGAAGTTATCTTCTCCGCTTTACCTTGGGCCAAGACTGGGATTCAGAGACTCGGAAGTTTCTGCAAAAGGCATGGTTCTATCAGGCCGGTCGGCAACTCGACTTTACGGAAATAGAGCCAACCGAAAGCGAGCGTGGTCAATATACCGAGTTGACTGTTACCCTCCACGAGATGGTTGGAGGAAACCTGCCAAGGGTGGACATCAGCGAAGCGCTGTTCAACGAAGGGCAATAACGAGCGGAGTTGGCCGCAGACTCCTTGCCGTGTGCGACCACTCCTGCGACCAAGCATGCCATAACCCGGTCCAGAATTGTCTGCGAACCGCTTGCTGTCAAAACCGGTATGAGCCGGGAGGTAATGCTTCGGCTCTAACGGCCACCACCCCAGCCTGGATTGCCGTGCCAGTTCTCATCCGTACCGCCGTACGGATCCAATTCAACGGCTGAGCGCTGTTCCGCGAGGGCCTGCCATTTGGCTGCTTCTTGGGTGTCCTGCGCTACGCCAATTCCGTGCGCGAACATATGTGCCAAGCGACGCGCCGCATTTTTGTGGCCGTGGGTAGCTGAACGTCGATACCACCGAAACGCCACAGCGGGGTCACAGACGCTTTCCTCCGTCTCATACAAATTGCCGATAGCATATTGCGCACGCTGATCCTCAGCCTCAGCCGCACAAGTTAGCCATCGGATCGCTTCACCAACATCGCTGTGTACACCTTGGCCAAAGCGATACATCAAGGCCAACCGAAGTTGCGCTGATGTATACCCCTGCACTGCTGCCAGTTGGTACCACTCCGCAGCATCAGCCAAGTTCTCGCCGACGTCCCGCCCGTCCTCACACCTCAGACCCATCGCGAACTGGGCAGAGGCGCGGCCTTCTTTCGCGTCGAGGTTGTCGTAAAGCAGCCGAGCTCCTGGATAGCCTTGTCCAGCGGCTTTCAAATACCACCGCAGGGCGATTTGCGGGTCGGGTGCTACAGCGCGACCGTTTTCGTACATTTTGCCGAGTGCGACTTGAGCTTCTGGAGTTCCCTGGTTGGCCGATTGCTCGTACCACTCCCTGGCCTTTCGGCAGTCCTGTGGAAGCCCTTCTCCAGATTCGTACCGTCTCCCAAGCTCAAACTGGGCGTGTGGGTCACCCCAAGCCGCGAGCTGCTCCAGATTGCGACAATCCGGCCCCAACCGACCGTCAGTATCGTGATCACCAGAATTGGCTTGAGCTGAATCACCGGGCGATGCGGCGCTCGTATAGGTTTCTGCTTTAGTTGGCAAGTCTCTCCGACTTGCAGGCCTTTCATGAGTGAGCTCAGGATCGATAATACGTTTACCGCAGTTCCAACAGAACTTGGCGCCTGCCTGAGCATCCTTTCGGCACGACGGACAATACATGGGCGGCCTCACTTCATTTTGGCACTGAATGCAAGCTCGGCGCCTGCGCTTGCCTTTCGGTAGTAGCCGAGTGATTCATGTGGTGCGGCAACACGCCGCACAGAAAAGGAACCCGATGAACACTACCGAAACCACCGTCGCGATACAAGCCGCCGCCGTTGCGGAAAGGGGCGCCCCGGTTGCGCTGAAGCCGGCTCCCGCTACCAGCAAGGCCAGCACCAAGAAGAACGCCACTAGGGGTAGGAAGGGCGCGCGGAAAGCCGCCAGGAAAAAACCCATCAGGAAAACCGGGGACTGTCCCGGTTTTGGGGTTTCCGGTTTTCGTCCGGTTTTCAGTTCCGGTTCATTCGTGTCCCACACCCAGAGACCGTCAGCGTCTTCCGCGAGGCTATGCTTTGATTTAGACTAGACGTTCAATTGCGGCTGCCCAGGCGGCCTGGGCGGCACCATATACGTGAACGGAAAGGCAAGGGAGCACAATGTCCGACAACCGGTTTTCACGACGGTACTTCTTCTATGGAACACTGCTTGCGGGCGCCGTCCCGCGCGGGGGATTCGGCAGCTCACAGTCGCTCAAGGCGCTTGGCTACAAGTCTCCCAACGAGAAACTGAACCTGGCGGCTATTGGCGCGGGCGGGCAACCGTTCATGGACCTGCGAGCCGCCGAGGCGGACGTCGAGAATGTGGTGGCGCTGGCCGATGTCGATTGGGAGCGCGGTTCACAGGGTTTCGAGCGCCGCCCGAATGCCACGAAGTACAAAGACTACCGGCAGATGCTCGACAAGCAGGGCAAGGAGATCGACGCCGTGGTGATCGGCACGCCCGACCACATGCACGCCACCGCGGCGCTGGCCTGCATGCAGCTTGGCAAGCACGTGTACGTGGAGAAGCCGCTGACGCGGACCCCATGGGAGGCGCGGCTGCTGACGCTGGCGGGGGAGAAGTACAAGGTGGCCACGCAGATGGGCAACCAGGGTTACTCCCACGACGCCACGCGCGTGGCCTGCGAGATCTTCTGGTCGGGCGAAATCGGCGAAGTGCGCGAGGTCCACGCCTGGCACGGCAATCCCGGTTGGCCGCAGGGCATGCAGAAGATTCCCGGCGCCACGGCGGTTCCCGATACGCTCGATTGGGACCTGTGGCTGGGCGGCGCCGCGGCGCGGCCATATACGGTAGGGGACGACGACTACCGCGCTTATGCCGCCGCCGGCGGCCGGGGAGGGATGGACTCACAGTTCGGCTTCTACATGCCGTTCAATTGGCGTGGCTTTTGCGATTTCGGCAGCGGCCTGTTCGGCGACTGGGGCGTACACATCCTGGGGCCCGCAAACTGGGCGCTGGAACTGAGCCCGGAAAGCCTGATCAGCGTCGAGTGCGTCAAACGGGAAGGCACCAGCCCGTTCACGTATCCGCTGAAGAACGCTGTGAAGTACGAGTTCGGGGCGCGTGGGAATCTCCCGCCGGTCACCGTATACTGGACCGACTCCGTTCAGGGCGACGCGTACCTGCCGCCGGGAATGACCATGGAAGACGCACGCAAGATCCAGGGTCAGGGTCCGCAAGTGGGACCGATGGGACGCGGCGGAATGGGCGGCGGGCGTGCGGGCGCTGCCGGCGGTGCAGGTGCACGCGCGGGCGCAACGGGCGGCGGGGCTGAACCTCCGGCTGGGGCGGCGCCGGGGGGACGCGGTCGTGGCGGCGGCCGCGGTCAGGGTGGTCCGCAAGGCACCGGCTACAACTGCATCTTCGTCGGATCGAAAGGCTACATGGGCACCAGCGGGCGCGGCGAAGGAGTTGGGCTCCTGCCGGGTTCACGCTGGGCGGATTACAAACTGCCGAACGCCTATCTGCAACGCTCCCCCGGCGCTACCACGGGCGACAACCACGGGGCGCATTGCCGGGATTGGGTGCGCGCCTGCAAAGGCGGCACACCCGCCTGCTCCAACTTCAGCATCGCCGGCCCTTACACGGAGTGGCTTGTGCTGGGGGCGGTAGCCACCCACTACGACGGCAAGCTGATGTGGGACAACGCCAAGATGGAATTCACGAACAATAAAGACGCGACCAGGTGGATCAAGCCTGCCTTCCGAAAAGGGTGGGAAGTGAAGCTGTAGCTGGCCGCGGGCCGGCCGCGCGCAAGGTGGCGCGAGCCGGCACTCTGGGAATTCTGAGTTATTTAAGGAGATCGTATGCTCTATACGAGACGGGATCTTGGAAAGATTGCGCTGGCCGCGGGGACGGCGGCCAAACTGATGGCGGCCAAGCCGAATTCGATTTTCGGCGGGGTTCAGATCGGCGCCATCACCTACAGTTTCCGCGCGCTGCCGGGCACCGCGGAAGATACCCTCAGGTATTGCCTCGATTGCGGGATCAGCGCCATCGAGCTGATGAGTAACGCGGCCGAGAGCTATGCCGGCATTCCGGGGCAGGCTGGACGCGGAGGAGGGCCTGGCGGGCCGGGACGTGGACCAGGCGGTCCTCCCGGAGGCGCTCCGGGTGGTGCTCCCGGCGGCCGGGGACAGGGGCGGGGCCGCGCGCCCTTGACTCCGGAGCAGCAGGCGGCACAGCAAAAGGCCGCGCAAGAAGTGAAGCAGGCGCGCCTGTCGGTGTCCATGGATAAGTACAAAGCCTTCCGCAAAATGTACGAGGATGCCGGCGTCATGATCTACGCCTTCAAACTGCCGCCCACCATGGCCATGTCCGACCAGGAATACGAGTACATCTGGAACGTGGGAGAAACTCTGGGCGCCAACCACATCACCATGGAACTGCCCACGGACGACGCCCTGCTGCAACGCGTGGCGGAGTATGCCGCTAAACGCAAACTGCGGATTGCGTTCCACACCCACGGACAGGGCGGCGACTCCGGTTTCGATAAGGCGCTCGCCGCATCCAGTTACACGGCGCTCAACCTGGATGTGGGCCACTACTATGGCGTGAACGGAAAGTCTCCGGTCCCGGTAATCGAGAAGCACCACGACCGGATCGCGAGCCTGCACTTGAAAGACCGCAAGGGGCCGAGCAGCGCCGCCGAAAACAGCGGCCCGCGTGGGGGCGGGCCGAACATGCCGTGGGGGCAGGGGGAAACTCCGCTGAAGGAGATTCTGCAGTTAATGAAGACGCAGAAGTACAATTTCCCCGGCAGTATCGAGTACGAGTATGACACGCCGACGGGGTCGGACGTGCTGACCGAAGTCAAGAAGTGCGTCCAGTTCTGCAAAGATGCGTTGTCGTAACACGGGGAGCGGCCGGGACGAGTGGCCCCGGCCGGGCCACAGGCCCTATACTTTAATCAAGGTCAATCAATAGTGATCAAACGAAACACAACTATGCTGCACCGTCTGCCCATAACCGAAGCTCGCATAAACCTGGGCCAGGTGGTGAAGCGCGTACACCTGAACAAGGAGTACTTCATTCTCGAAAAAGACGGCATCCCTATCGCGGGTATTATGAACGCCGACGAGCTGGAGGACTATCTCGAAGCGCGCGATCCCGCGATTCGCGCGCAGATCGAAAAAAGCAATGCGGACATAGCGGCCGGCCGGACCCGACCCGCCGGTGACCTGCTCGCCGAGCTGCGGGCTACCAGGGCAGCTAAGGCAAAGCGTTCCGCAAAGCGATGAACCAATTCGATGTCCAAGCGACCACACACTTCGAGCGCGCGCCGAAGAAGCTGGCGCGGGCACATCCGCAGATCCGCGACGAGTACGAGCGAATCCTCGCGATGCTCGGTGGAGATCCCTATAACCGGACCCGCCGGTATCCCATCAAGAAGCTGGAGGGGATTCGTGCGGGGGATGGGCAATACCGGATCAGGATGCGCCGGTTCCGGTTCATTTACGACATTGACGGGCAGACGATCTTCCTCAAAGCATGCGCCCTGGGCAGAGAGGACACCTACTGACCTTACTGGGCGAGGGTAGCTCGTAAGGAAAAGTGCGTCTGACCCCTTTCCCCCACGGACAGGGCGGCGACTCCGGTTTCGATAAGGCGCTCGCCGCATCCAGTTACACGGCGCTCAACCTGGATGTGGGCCACTACTATGGCGTGAACGGAAAGTCTCCGGTCCCGGGGTAAACGCGGGACCAAATTACCCCTTTACGAAGGCCGTTGTTGCGCGCGCCTGTTGCTTCGGCGGGCGACCCGGCGGGCGACTTCGCAGGTCTCGGCCAAGCATGCGGCTCAACTGATCCACAAACAGGTTGCCGCCGAGTGGAGTTCCACGCCGCGTCGATTCGCGCAGGCGGTCCTGCCAGGCTTCTTCGGCCAGGCCCATGCGCAATACGGCTTGCCATCGCTCGGCCGTGAAGTTGTTGCGCCATTCGGCTAACTCTAAGCGGCCTTGCAAATCGTCATCATGGCAGTGCGCCGCGGCGCTCGACCAGGCGTAGTCCTGCGGCGTGTTCAGCAAACCGGCCCGCAGCGGGTTGCGCTCTACGTAGGCCAGGGCATTCCAGGCGTGCTGCCCCTCCATCGCACAGCTATAAAAGCGCGCTTGCCAGAAGTGGCCGCAACTGCGGCGCACGAGGTTGGCATAGCGCGCAAAGTCGCTGTGCGTCCGGCCGAAGACCCGGGCGAGGCTGTGTTCATGCTGGGGCACCGCCACGAAATGGACGTGATTCCGCATCAGACAGTAGCCCCAAACGCGCAAGCTGTAGCGCGCTGCATAATCGAAGAAGGTGTCCAGGTACACCTGTCGATCGCGTTCGGAGAAGAAAACATCCTGGCGACCGTTTCCGCGTTGCGTGACATGATGCGGCACATCGACCGCGACGGCTCGGGCTTTTCTGGGCATTTCGTTTGATTAGTGGCGAAATGAGCGGATNNAATTGGTTACTGTCCCGGTTTTAATAAAGCCACAGAACCCCGCCCGTCACCGCGTCGCGTCGGGAATCTCGCGAATCCAGATGTTGCGGAAACGCACGGGCTGGCCGTGGTCCTGCAGGCGCAGGGGCATTTTCGCGGCGTGCGCGTGGTAGGGCGGACGCTTCACCCACTCGGTCGGCCCGGTCAGCGTGACGTGGTCCTGCACCAGGACACCGTTGTGAAACACCGTGGCCGTCGCCAGGCGCGTGAGATCGCCCTCGGCGGTGAAGCGCGGTCCGTGAAAAACGATGTCGTAGGTTTGCCAGATGCCTGGAGCCAGGCTGGCGTTGACCAGCGGCGGGTATTGGGAATAGACCGCGCCGGCCTGCCCGTCGGGATAGGTCTTGTTGCGGAACGAATCCAGCACTTGGATTTCGTACAAAGTCATGAGAAAAACGCCGCTGTTTCCCGGCCCCTGGTCTTCTCCGCGGGTGGGATCGGGCGTGGCCCATTCCACATGCACCTGGCAATCGCCGAAGGCCTCGGTAGTCTGGAGGTCGCCGCTTTTGGGCTTGACCTGGAGGGTTCCGCCGGATACCAGCCAATCGGCGGGCTTGCCGTCGGGGTGCTGCCAGCCTGATAGGCTCTTGCCGTCGAAGAGCGACACCGCGTCGGATGGCGGCGCGCCGGGTTGATACTCGGTCCCGCCGCCGCCCGGCGTGATCTGGCGGGGCAATGGTTGGGTGCGATCGCCTGGAGCATACGGAATGACCGGAATGGCGACGGCCGCAAAGAGGACGCAAGCGGCCAGGGCAGCCGCGAAAGCACACAGGATTCGGGTTTTCATACCGATGAAGATTCTATCATTGGGCGCGTCTCGCGGCTTTACCTTGATTCTGAGCGACAAACTGGTGGAGAATATCGAAGCAGGATGTTCACAAGCGGAGATCCTGGCAAAAATGAGTTAGGCGGAAGAGGGAGCGTTCATGGACGGCGTTTCAGATTACCTTTCCTCGGTGAGCACCAACATGCGGGACTTTGGTTTGCGGGTCTCCCGTCAAGTCCAACTGCCCGACGGGCCGGTGGTGGACTTGTTCGGCTCGCGGACCTACTTCTCATGGAAGGGGCTGGTCATCCTTTCCCAGCACGTCGCGGTGCGCGACTATGCGGGTGCGGCCGCGACCCCGGCGGATGCGAAGGCGCTGTTCGAGGCGGGCTTCCGGCAGGCGAAAAAGGTGAATCGCGTGCCGCTCTTGCGTGGGATGCAGTTCGGCTATATGGTGATCCCGTGTCTGGTGGTCGAAACCGCCGACACGGCACTGATCGAGTACGCCGTGAGCCGCCCGCCCAAGCACTGGTCGCTGTTCGAGTTTCCCGTGGTGGTGGATCGGAGCACGGGCCGGACCCACTACTACAACCACACAGCGATCTGGGGCGCAGCCTTCTTCTCCGACATGCGGAAGTTGGCAGAGCGGTGCTTCGGCGCGGCGACGGACCCCAGCTAAACGGAATCGATATGACCACTCCCAGTCTCACACCGCCGCCAGTTTGTGCGGGCGGCGCTCGTTACAGCGGCTTCTTATAACCGCATTCTCGGCGCCAACGACCGGATTCGGATCGGCGCCATCGGCACGGGGCAGCGGGGCCAGACCCTTCTGGGCATGCTCAACCGGCTTGAGTCGAATGACATCGTGGCGCTCTGCGACGTCTACAAGCCGCATCTCGCCACCACCCGAGCCGCGCACGCCCCCGACGCCCAGGAGTACGCGGACCACCGCGAGCTCCTGGACCGCAAGGACGTGGATGCCGTGGTGATCGCCACGCCCGACCATTGGCACGTGCCGATTGTCATGGATGCCCTCCACGCGGGAAAAGATATCTACTGCGAAAAGCCGGTCACCCACACGCTGGAAGAAAGCGAACCGCTGATCGCCGCGGTGCGCGAGTCCAAGCGCGTGGTCCAGATCGGCCTACAGCAGAGAAGCTGGGAGCACTTCGCCCGGGCGCGGAATGAGATTGCCGACGGCAGGCTGGGCCAGGTCACGCTGATTCGCACTTACTGGTACCAGAACCATCTTTCGCCCGGCAGGCCGGGGAATTTCGATACCGGCAAACTGGATTGGAAGCGGTTCCTGGGCTCCGCCCCGGATCGCGCGTTCGATGCCGATCAATACGCCAACTGGCGCTGGTATTGGGATTTCGGAGGCGGCGCGATGACCGACCTCTTCGTTCACTGGGTGGATGTGGCGCATTGGTTCATGGGTGTCGACATGCCCGAGCGCGCAACGGCCAACGGGCTGACCGCGATCCTGGCGCAACGGCAAACACCCGACACCATGAGCGCGGCGCTGGCATACCCGGGGCATGCGATGGTGGAATTCGACTGCGCGCTTCTGGGATACATCGAAGGCGGCGGGTTGATGATTCGCGGCACGAAGGCGGCCATGCGGTTGTGGCGCGGCGGGTTTTCGGTCTACCAGGAGTTCCCGCGGTATAGCGAGAATCCCGAGCCGGCGAATCCGATTCTTGAAGTACAGTCCAAGGGCGATGGCACCCTGGACCACATGAAGAATTTTCTGGATTGTCTAGGCTCGCGCAATACGACGAACGCGCCGGTGGAGATCGGGGTTTCGGCGGCGCGCGCCGGACATATCGCGAACTTCGCCTTGCGCGGCAGCGGAGTCTGGCAGCGCGCCTGACGGTGCGGTAGGACAGACGATCGGTTTGTGTCGTCTGTCGGGCTGCGTGCTTTAGCGAGGCAAGGACAGGCCACAGAAGACGATGGCCTGTCCCACTGGGCGCTACAATAATCGCCGGTAAAGGGTGAACGATGCCCGCCCTACTCCCGTTCCTTCCACTCTTCCTCGGCGGCCGCGATTTCTTCTTCGGCCTGCAGCCAATCGTCCAATTCCGAGCCGGACTCATTTCCCCGTTCAACGTAGAGTTGGTGAGCTCTCATGCGGATGCGCTCTTCGAGCGGAATCAGATTCGTGCGTGCTTTTGGTTCCACGGAAATCACCTCCGTTTTCACAACCCCGGTGATACAGGTCACCAGCCGTGCGCGACTTCGGTTTGAATGAGCGAAACGACGGCGGGCCGAGCGAGTCTGCGATACTCGGCGGTCCGCTGGGCATCGAGAAAACCACGCAGCTTGTCGAGAAGCGGCACAACCACCTCCGCTGATCGCATTGTACGCCTGCCGGGGCCCGAAGGCGATGCAATTCTTCGAGAGGGGGCCATGAGGATCATGAGGATCGGTCTCCGATGAGGATCGGTCTCCGATAGACACCTCTGTTGAAAGGGCCTATACTTAGGGCGGTTTCGGAGTACACGAGGTGATTGGCATGAAAATCCGCTATTCCTTCATCTTGGCGGCGGCGCTGGTGTGGACCGGCTGCGGAGGGGCAGAACGGAAAGAGGCCGTGGCGTTCTGCAAGGTGCTGACGCAGAAGCAGGCCGATTTTGCAGCTACCAACGCGCTGGAAAAGGACCTGTTGGGGAGCACGCGCAGTTGGGCCGAAAGCATTATTGCGGCTGGCTCCGGGCATGGCAAAGACTTGTCAGGGAACGCGGATTCGGCGAAGGAACTGGCTCAATCGGCAAGCCTGGTGAGCACGCAGCTCGGCCAATTGCGCCAGTCGCTATACGACCAGCCATTGCGGAAGGAAAATGTGCAGGCGATTCGCGACGGGCTGCTCAGCCGGATCCAGAAGCGGCAGGCCATGCTGCAGGACGTGCGGGCGGCCCTGCAGGGCGCCGCCGCGAACTTCCTCGAGTTTGAGCAGAGCCGGGCATATACGGGCGATACGTATCCGGGGGGAATCGACAAGCTGAATTCCATGCTGGGCGGGTACTCGGGTCCGGAGGATCTGCTGGGAAAGGCGATTGCGGATCTGAAGGCGACGTACAAGATTCAGGACGCGGATCTGGGTGCGGGCGGGCCGGGGACCTGACGCCACTGGCCGGGGCGCCGCCCTGGCGGGACCGCGGAAGCAGAAGCGCAGTTGAGGCCCGCATCGCTCACGCGGCTACCTGGCATGTTTGGCGTAGTAACCTTTTTATCCGGGCAACCAGTTCGAGCAGGTTGAACGGTTTGACAAGATAATCGTCGGCGCCAAGTTGGAACCCACGCAGTATGTCCTGCTCCTGCCGGCGCGCCGTGACCAGCACTATCAGGGTCGGGAGTTTTTCGGCGCGGACGGCTGACAGCACTCCGTAACCATCCAGGCCGGGCATGTTGACATCCAGCACGGCTACTTGCTGCTTCTCCCGGCGGATTAGACGGAGGGCATCGCCGCCGTTGTCCACCGTCTCACACTGCATCCCGTAGTTTTGCAGGGTTACGCGCAACAGTGTCAGGATGATGGGATCGTCGTCCACTACCAGGACCCTGGGACTGGTCATGACGCGGCAGGGTTCCGCGGCAGTTTCGAGCGCGGCCTCCTCGGGCGCCGCGGCTGCGACGGAAGCGGCAGTCGCCTTGCGCGAAATCGCCAGCGTCAGGCGCAGCAGCAATTCTTCGGGTTCCCAATCGTCGACCAGGTAGTCCGTGGCCCGCAATTGCACCGCGGGAGGCAGCGTCATCAGGCGCCGGCGTTCTCCGGCCAATAACAGCTTGCCGGCCGGCGAGCTTTCCGCGGCCGCTTGCAGCCTTGCGCCATCGGTTTCGAGCCCCACGGAGATCACCACCAGATCACAACCGCGAATGGACCCGAATTCCAGGGCGTTGGTGGCGGGGAAGAGCCGTGGCCGGGAGTCCACACGTCCCAGCGCGAGGCAGGCGCAGTCGGCCTGCTCCGGCGGTAATCCGATCAGGGCCACACGTTTCCCTCTGAGGGCCTGTGCCACGTGATCGGGCACGGGCACGTTCCAACGGTCGCGCAGGTCGGAGAATGCCAGCAGCAGACTGCCGAGCCTTTCGCGAAGGTCCGATTTCCGGCCGGGCACTTCTCCCAGCAAGTGTTCCGCGCGCTGGGCCAATTCCGAGATGTTGTGGTAACCAAGCTGGCCGGCGTTTCCAGCCCATTCACGCATCTGGTGGGCTATCCGCGCGCCGTCGAAACGCTTGTCGAGGCTGGCCAGTAACTCGCGGCTGCGCTTTACGCCTTCGTCGAGGAATCGCTGCTGCAGGCCTTCCCACTCCGAGACCGCCACGCTCCCGGGAATTTCCATGGTTTCATGGGGCATATCATGCTTCTTCAGGCCAGGCAGAAACGGCAGGCCCCGGATGCAGCAGGTCCAACAACTGAAGCTGGCAGATCGGGCAGAGCACCAGGTGTGCCTCCAGCATGTCGAAGCGCTTCTTATCGAGTAATCCCGTTTGATACTGGATTAGTGTCGTGTCGGATATATGACGCCCGAGCAGAAACTCAAACATATATGCCACCCGGAGCCACCGCGCCGCGGCGACTCTAGAATCAGGTTGCGTGAAAAGCCTTCCGGCGGCAATCGGCTGTTACCCGCGTTTCGGAGGATGGTAGCCTGCGCGCCGACTCCGTCCGCTGACTCCCCCTTAGAGTATCGCCCTGTGCTGGTCCAGGGTTCCACGGTATCCACTTTCCGCGGATTCGGTGCCAGAGTGTGGTTAAGGGCGTGGAGTCCCCTGCATTTTGCCCCAACCCGTGTTTCGAGTGTTACTCATCGAAGACAACCCCGGCGATGTCGAACTGGTCAAGGCAGCGCTTGCGGAGGAGGGCGATGCCGCATTTCAGGTCTTTTGCGCCGAAGCCCTGCTGCCAGGTCTGGACCGGCTGGCACGCGGGGACATCGATCTTGTGCTCCTGGATCTGTCTTTGCCGGACAGCCACGGCCTGGAGGGCTTAAACGCCGTCCGTACCCATGCGCCTTCCATTCCGGTGGTGCTCCTGACGGGGTGGGATAGCGAGTCCCTGGCGTTGCGGGCAATGCAAAGCGGAGCGCAAGACTACCTTGTGAAGGGCAAACTGCAGGGGCCGGCTCTGGCTCGCATCCTGCAACACGCCATTGTGCGGCAGAGAATCCAAGCCGAATCTTCGAGCGCCGAGCCTCACCTCGAGCAGGCCAAGGTGGTGGGCTTTCTTGGCGCTAAGGGCGGAGTAGGAAGTACAACCATCGCGTGTCACATCGCGCTGGAACTGAAGCGGCGGACCGAAGGCCGCGTCCTGTTGATGGATTTGGACATGGCCGGCAACGCCATCGGTTTCCTGATGAACGTAGACGCGCCCTACGGCATTATGGAAGCTTCCGACGACATCCTGCACCTGGATGAGGATCGATGGAAGAAGTTGGTCGCCCCCGCTGAGGGACTGGACGTCATGCAGTCGGGGGGGCCGGCATCACGCGAAGAGAAGCAGCCGAAGGCGGAACGGGTCCGGCTGGTACTCAATTTCGTCCGCTCGCTGTACCAATGGATTGTCGTCGATCTCGGCCGCCTGAGCCCGTTCTCGGTGCGCCTGGTCCAGGAGGTCAGCCGCCTCTACCTGGTGAGCACGTGCGACATTCTGGGGCTGGCCGAGGCGAAATCGGCGGTGAGCGTGTTGTTTGAGGCCGGATTCGATCGGGATTGTCTGGCCCTGACACTGAACCAGGTGCCGTCATCTTCCTTCACCCAGAGCCAGTTGGAAAAGCTCCTGGGGGCGCCCATCCATGCGATGCTGCCGGAGTGCCGCCGGGATTTCGAGGGCAGCTTCCTGGACGGGAAGCGGTTGGGCGAAAGCCGAAAGTTCAAAAAGCACATGGCGCAGTTGGCGGCCAGGATTGCGGGCGGAGAGGTAGAGCAGGGTACGCAAGCGCCGAAGCCCCGTTTCCCATTCTTGTCAGGAGCCCTCCGAAGTGCTTCAACAGGAACTTAGCAGCCACCCACCAAGTGAGGCGGCCCCGAACGGCTGCGCTACGCCTGCCCCGCCCGCGCCGGCGGAATCCTGGGGCGCGGAAGAACTGGCAGCGACCCTGGACTCGGTTGGGACCGGCATCTGGGCGGTCGATTTGGAGGGGCGCTGCGTATTCATCAACCAGGCGGCATGCCGTACCTTGGGCTACGCCCGGGAAGAATGTCTCGGTCGAAACCTGCAGTGCAGAATACACCAGGGGCACCCCGACGGATGGTGCTGCCCGCAAGGATGGCGCTGCCCGCAAAAGGAGTGCCGGATCCAGAGTATGCTGGCAGGCGGGTCTGCCGCGCAGGCAGGCGACGATGTGTTCCGGCGCTGCGACGGGACGCCGTTCCCGGTAAAGTATTCGGTCCAGCCCGTGGTCGTGCACGGCCGCATGAAGGGCGCGGTGATCAGCATGACCGACATCGCGTCCCGGAAGCGCGCCGAGGAGTCGCTGCGGAAGAGCGACGAATGGCTGGGCCTCGCGCAGCGAGCAGCCGGGGTGGGCATCTTCGATGCAGACCTCAAGACCGGTGAAACCAGGGTGTCGGAGGGGCAGTTCCTGATCTATGGCCTGGACCCGGCCGGCAAATGGCTTTCGCACGAAGAGTGGCTCAAACGGATCCATCCGGAAGACCGCGACCGCATGGACCGCAGGCTGAAGTCGGCGCTATCCGGGACTCAGTTCCCGGGGACGGAGTTTCGAGTCGTCTGGCCGGACGGTAGCATTCACTGGCTGCTCTCGCAATTGAAGGTATTCTTCGACGAAGCCGGAACGGCCACGCGCCAGGTTGGCGTCAACGTCGATGTCACCAGCCGCGTCCGGGCCGAAACGGTCCTCAATCAGTTTTTCTCGGCGTCAGCCACGCCGATGGCGATTTGGGGCTTCGATGGCCGCATCCGGCAGGTAAACCCTGCCTGGGAGCCAATCCTCGGTTTCACGGCGGCGGAAGTGGAAGGGATTCAGATATTCGACCGGCTCCATCCAGAGGACCGCGCCCCTGCCGCAGTCGAGTTCGAACGGCTCCTTATCTCGGGGGGACGCACCGGCTTCGAGTGCCGTGCCAGATGCAAGGACGGATCGTACCGCTGGCTTCTGCTGGACGCCGCCGCTCAGAAGGATGTGCAGGCAATCTATGTAACCGCGCACGACATTACGGGGCGGAAGCGAGCCGAGGAGGCGCTGCGGGAGAGCGAGGCGAAGTTCCGCGAGCTGTTCGACTGCGCTCCGGTGGCTTATCACGAATTGGATATGGACGGCGTGGTGCGCCGGGTGAACCAGGCCGAATGCGCCCTGCTTGGCTACGAGGCGGGCGAGATGTTGGGAAGGCCGATATGGGAATTCATCGCCGGGACGGAGCGGGAAGCCAGCCGCGAGATGTTCCGCCGGAAACTGTCCGGGGAACAACCCCTGAAACCCCATCAGCGCCGTTACGTCCGGCGCGACGGCGGTGAGTTGTTGATCGAAATCCACGACACTCGGGTGTGCAACGCGACGGGCGAGACAGACGGCATTCGCACCTCCCTGTTGGACATCACGGAGCGCAAGCGGGCGGAGGAACGCATCGAGAAGACGCTCATGCGGCAGTTGGGCGTCAGCCAGCTTCAGCAGATGCTCCTCGCCCCGGCCCCGCTGGAGGACAAACTCCGCAAGGTTACCGACGCCATCGTCCGCCTGTTCGACGCCGATTTCTGTCGCATCTGGTTGATCCGGCCCGCAGATCTGTGTGAACGGGGCTGCCCGCATGCCGACGTGCACGAGGGGCCAAACGTCTGCCAGCACCGTGACCGGTGTTTGCATTTGCTGGCGAGTTCCGGCCGCTAGACCCACATCGACGGCCCAGGCCACCGGCGTGTTCCATTGGGGTGTTACAAGATCGGACGCGTGGCATCGGACGAAGATCCCAAGTTCGTCACCAACGATGTCCAGAACGATGCGAATGTTCACAATCATGCCTGGGCCCGCGAGCTGGGACTGGTGTCGTTCGCGGGATACCAGTTGCGCACGCCGGGGGAAGAGACCGGGGGCGTTCTGGCCCTGTTCGCCAAGCATCCGATCCTGGCCGAAGAAGATGCCATGCTGAACGGGCTCGCGAGTACCGTGGCTCGGGTGGTCAAGCAAGCCGTCGCCGAGGAAGCGTTGCGGGCGAAAGAGAATACTCTTTCCGAATCGCAGCGCATCGCCCACGTCGGCAGTTGGAGCTGGGACCTTCCCATAGGCACAGCCGTGTGCGCATGGACGCCCGAAACGTATCGTATTTTTGGAGTCTCGCAAGATACCTTTGTTCCGTCCGCCGAGACCTTTCCGAGTGTAATTCACCCGGATGATCGGGCTGCCATGCAAGCATGGACCAGCGCCTGTCTGGCAGGGGAAGAACCGCCCGACCTGGAGTTCCGCGGCAGCTTGCAGGACGGCGGCGTCCGCTATATCCTGGGTCGCGGGCACTTAGAGCGGGATGCGCAGAACAAACCGGTCCGCATGACTGGCATCGCTCAGGACATCACTGAGCGCAAGCGCATGACGGAGGCGCTGAAGCTCAATGTCGAAAAACTCGCCCGCTCGAATGAAGAGCTGGAGCGGTTCGCTTATGTGGCCTCCCACGATTTACAGGAGCCGCTCCGCATGGTCGCCAGTTTCACCCAACTGCTTGCCAAACGCTACTCTGGCCGGTTGGACGAGACGGCCGACCGGTACATCCACTATGCCGTGGATGGCGCCAAACGGATGCAGCAGTTGATCGCTGACCTGTTGGCGTATTCCCGCGTGAACAACAAAGAGCTTGACCTCCGCCAGACCGGCTGCGAGGCGGTGGTCCTGGAAGCCATGCGGAATTTGCAGGTTGCGATCGAGGAGAGTGGCGCTTCCATTGACTGGGATCCACTGCCGGCGCTTTGGGTGGACCAGGGACAACTCACCCAGGTGTTCCAAAACCTGTTCGCCAATGCCATCAAGTTCAGGCAAAAGAAAGAGTGCCCTCGAATCCACATTTCCGCGGTGGACAGCGGCGCGGAATGGTTGATTTCGGTCAAGGATAACGGCATCGGAATCGACGCGCGGCATGCCGAACGCGTCTTCCAGATGTTTCAACGCCTGCACACCAGGGCGGAATACCCTGGCACCGGGATTGGGCTCGCGGTCTGCAAGAAAGTCATAGAGCGGCACGGGGGAAAGCTCTGGGTGGAATCGGAGCCCGGGGCCGGATCCACCTTCCGCTTCACAATCCCGAAGCCCGAGAGAAATGCAATGGGAGGTGAGAGTGCAAACCAGACCAGCCGAGATTCTGTTGATTGAAGACAACCCAGGGGATGTGGAATTGGTCCATGAAGCCCTACAGCACGGAAGAGTGCTGAACCGCATCAGCGTGGCCACCGACGGCGAAGCGGCCCTGGACTTTCTGAATCACGCGCGCGGCTTCGAAAACGCTCCGCGCCCCGACCTGATTCTGCTCGATCTGAACATCCCCAAGAAGGACGGGTTCGAGGTTCTGAAAGAAATCAAGAATCATGCGTCAGTCAGCAACGTTCCGGTCGTGATCCTGACGAGCTCGCAGGCTGACCGCGATGTTGTGAAAAGCTACAACCTCGGCGCTAACTGTTTCATTTCAAAACCGGTTGACGTGGACGAGTTTCTAGCGGTAGTTCGCTCCACGGGCGAATTCTGGCTCTCGATCGTTAAGTTGCCACTGGGCACATAAGAGTAATCTGGTCTGAAAATAGGAATTAGGTGTAAGATATATAGGCCGCATAATCTCTGCCAGGTAGTGGCCGAAGAAGATCGGTTCGAACTCAGGGTAAGGTATCTGGTTGTAGAGGTTCTTATAGGTGGGCGGCGTGCCCGAAAGGCACCGAATGGGACTCCAGGATTTCACCGGACGCTCGACGCCATTGCGGTACGGCGCCGCAGTCTTCAGCGTAGCGTTCGCGTTGCTGGTGCGGATAGCGCTCCACCCCCAACTTGGGGACCAACTACCCTTCGTCACATTTTTCGCGGGGATAGCCGCGGCTGCCTGGTTTGGCGGTGTGGGGCCATCGCTGCTGAGTGCGGCGCTCGGTTTTGCGCTCGCCGAGTTGTTCTTCGTCCACCACGCCCACCGGTGGTGGATCCTGACCCCTCTCGACCTTGCGATAGCCGCCAGCTACTTCGTAGTTGCTGCCACGATGGTGATCTTAACCCGGGCCATGCACAGCGCCAGCGAGTGCGCGATCGCCCGGCAGATCGAATTGGAGCGGGAAATCGGAGAGCGCATTCAAGCCGAAGCGGCATTGAGCAAGGCCCATGACGAATTGGAAATCACGGACCGGAAGAGGGCCGAAGGAGCTCTTCGGCAGAGCGAAGAACGATACCGAGCCTTGGTTATGGCCACGTCTCAGGTCGTATGGACGACCGATGCGAACGGTTTGGTGATAGACAGCCCTTCCTGGCGGGCTTTCACCGGCCAGAGCCCAGACCAGGTAAAGGGGTGGGGGTGGATGGACGCGCTGCACCCCGACGACCGCGAACGGGTCTCGGCTCGCTGGTCCGAGGCGGTCCGGACCCAGACGATTTATGAGACGGAATATCGGATACGCCGGCGCGATGGAGAATTCCTGGACGTGTCCACGCGCGGCGTCCCAGTGCTGCGGGCGGATGGCAGTGTACGCGAGTGGATCGGAATTTGCACCGACAGTACCGCGCGCAAGCAGACCGAGGAGGCTCTGATCCAGAGGACCCGGGAGTTGGAGCGTTCCAACGCAGAGTTGCAGCAGTTCGCCTACGTTGCTTCCCACGACCTCCAGGAGCCGCTGCGGGTGGTCGCCAACTTCACCCAGCTCCTGGCGGAGCGTTATGCGTCTCAACTGGACGACGATGCCCGCGAATTCATCGCCTTTGCGGTCGGCGGCGCTGTCCGGATGCAGCAGCTAATACAGGATCTGCTGGCCTACTCGCGGGTGGGGACCCAGGGCAGGGTTCTTGAGCCGGTCGACTGCAATGAAGCGCTGGGGCGCGCGGTATCGAATCTCCGGATCTCAGTTGCCGAAAGCGGTGCGCTGGTCAGTCACGACGAATTGCCGGTAATCCAGGCGGATGCCACCCAACTGGTGCAACTCTTCCAAAACCTGATCGGCAATGGCATCAAATTCAGGGGCGCGAACCCGCCCCGGGTGCACATTTCCGTAGTCCGGAAAGGAGACGACTGGATCTTTTCGGTGCGTGATAACGGCATTGGCATCGAGCCGCAGTATGCCGAGCGCATTTTCGCCCTCTTCCAGCGCTTGCACCGTCCCGAAGAGTTTTCCGGCACTGGCATCGGGCTCACCATCTGCAAAAAAATTGTAGAGCGCCACGGAGGCAAGATCCGGGTGGAGTCCGAACCCGGACATGGATCGACATTTTTCTTCAGTATTCCGGCTGCCGGCAAGAAGGCCGGAGTCGTGGCCGAGGAAGCTGGGGTGAAGCAATATGGGTGACGCGATGAGGACAGCGGGGCCAGTGGAGATCCTTTTGGTGGAAGACAACGCCGGGGATGTGCGCTTGACCCGCGAAGCCCTGAAATCGGGCCGCGTCTGGAACCATTTGAACGTGGTCCGCGATGGCGTCGAGGCCCTGTCGTATCTCCGCGGAGAGGGCGAATTCAGCGGAGCCGTCCGCCCGGACCTGATCCTGCTCGATCTGAATCTCCCAAGAAAAGATGGCCGGGAGGTGCTGGCCGAGATCAAGGCCGACGAGGACCTGAAGCTCATTCCGGTGGTGGTCCTGACGACCTCCCAGGCGGACGAGGACATCCTCAAGGCCTATGGGTCTCACGCCAACTGCTACATTACCAAACCCGTCGATCTACCCAAGTTCATGACAGTGGTGAAGTCGATCGAGCATTTCTGGTTCGCCATCGTGAGGCTGCCACCCAAATGACAGGCCGATGCATTAGCGTCCTGACCATCGAGGATAACTCTGGCGACGCGCGGTTGGTTCAGGAAGCCCTAAAGAAGACCTCGGACCCAGCCTATCGGGTGCAGTGGGTGGACCGTCTCTCCGGCGGGCTTGCCCACCTGGCTGATGGCGGCATCGACGTGGTCCTGCTGGACCTCGGTCTTCCCGACAGCCAGGGGTTGGCGGCGCTGTCGCTGATTCGTGCTTTGGCGCCGGCCGTCCCGGTGGTGGTGCTGAGCGGCGCCGACGACGAGCAACTTGCGGCGCAAGCGGTGCGCGAGGGCGCGCAGGATTACCTGGTGAAAACCCATGCCGACTACAAACTGCTGGCGCGGTCCTTGCGCTATGCCATCCAGCGCATGCAAGCCGACGAGGCGCTCCGGGCAAGCGAGCAGCGTCTGCGCCTGGCGGTGACGGCGGCCAATGAATCCATTTGGGAATACGACCCCGTCAACAGATTACGATGGAATTCGGCATATGACGGACCTTCCGGCAGCGCGCTGGAGACTGCGTCGCCGGTCGAACTGTGTGCCTGGCGCATTCATCCGGAAGATCGCGAAGCGGTGTCCAGGAACTTTGCCGAGGCGCTGGAAGGACCGCACCTCTCGTGGAGCGCGGAATACAGGCTTGAGCGCGCCGGCGGCGAATGGTCCCACGTCCATGACCGTGCCATAATCGCCCGCGACAGCTCGGGGAAGGTGACTCGGGTGGTCGGAGCGATGCTCGACGTCACCGGCCTCAAGCGCGCCGAGCAAGCGCTTCAGGGGGCCAATCAGAGGCTTCATCAGCTTTCCAGAGACCTGCTGCGCGCCCAGGATTACGAGAGGCGGAGAATTGCGCGGGAGCTGCACGACAGCACGGCACAGCTTTTGGCTGCCTTGAGCATCAATCTCAGCCGTCAGCAGGAACCCGGGCTGGAACCGGACCGCCGAAGGCTGATGCTCTCCGAGGCCAGGGAGTTGGCGGCAGCCTGCTTCGCGGAGATTCGAACCGTCACGTGTCTTCTGCATCCGCCCCTGCTTGACGAACTCGGGCTAGCGAGCGCGTTACAGTCGTACGCCCAGGGTTTCAACCAGCGGACCGGGATCCAGGTCGAGATCAAAATCCCACCCGGTTTCGGCCGGCTCAGTAGCGAACTGGAAGCTACTCTCTTCCGCATTGTCCAGGAAGGGCTGGCGAATGTTCACAAGCATTCAGGCAGCCAGTTGGCAGTTGTCCGGCTGGAACGGGATTCACGTGAAGTCCGGCTGGTGTTGCAGGACCGGGGCCGCGGCTTTCCAGAGGCGCTGCGCAATCAGGAAGACGGATTCGTACGCTTTGGCATTGGCATCGTCGGCATGCGCGAGCGCGCGGAGCAGCTTGGTGGCCGGTTGGAACTTACCTCGAACGATATGGGTGCAAGGGTGACCGTAACTCTGCCGTTGGTTCAGTCGAATGAAGAAAACGCGAGTATTGTTGGTGGATGATCACCAGGTGGTAAGGCGCGGCGTCGCCGGGGTCATAGCGGACGCCAACTCCGGTTGGGAGGTGTGCGGCGAAGCATCCACGGGCCGCGAAGCCGTGGCTGCCGCCGCCAGTCTCAGGCCGGACATCGTCGTGATGGACCTCTCGATGCCCGATATGAACGGCCTGGAGGCCACCCGCGAGATTCTGAAAAACAACCCTGGTATTGAGGTCCTGATTCTATCCATGCACGAATCGGAACAAATGGTACACGATGTGCTCGGCGCGGGCGCCCGCGGCTATATTCTCAAGCGGGATGCGGGCAACGACCTCATCACCGCCCTGGAAGCACTTCGCCAACATAAGCTTTTCTTCACTTCCAGGGTGTCTGAGGTGGTGCTGGGCGGATATCTTGGCCGCACCGCCGCTGAAGCGCCCGCGCAAGGGGCTTCCAGCCGGCTCAGTCCGCGGGAGCGGCAGATCGTCAAACTGGTGGCCGAAAGCAAGTCCAACAAAGAGGTCGCCAACATTCTCCAGATCAGCGTCAAAACCGTGGAATCCCATCGAGCTAACATCATGGAGAAACTCGGCCTCCATTCCGTCACCGAACTGGTCCGCTATGCGATCCGCAATAACATTGTGGAGTGCTGACGGGAATACTGTCTCGAAGGTGGGACGATCGGTTTTTGTCGTCTGTCAGCGCCCGTGCCCAGCCAAGCATGACAGGCCACGAAAGGCGATGGCCTGTCCCACTGAACTGACGGCGAGTGGGACAGACGATCGGTTTTTGTCGTCTGTCAGCGCCCGTGCTTCAGCCAGGCATGACAGGCCCCGAAAGGCGATGGCCTGGCCCACTGAACTGAACAGTATTAGCGATCCCGGTGCGTCCTCGCCCGCGTGATCCACGCCGCGCCGGCGATCAAGCCTGCGGCGAGCAGAAAGACGGTCGAGGGCTCTGGAGTGGGAGTGTCGGGGACTGCGCAGGTGTCGACCCAGACGGTGTTCGTATCCAGTGTCACGGCGGCATTGAGCGCCAAGGCGCTTCCGCAAGCGATGGTCGCGCCGGTGTCCAGAGTGATGCTCGCGTCGGCGATGATAGTTCCGTAGAAAGAAGTGGTTGTACCGAGAGTCGCGGAGCTGCCGACCTGCCAATACACGCTGTCACCTAGACCGGGATTGGTAATAAGAACGGACGAGGCGCTCGCGGTCGTCAGCGTGCTCCCAATCTGGAAGACGAAGGCCCGATTGGAAAGGCCCTGGAAGTTGAGAGTAAGCACTCCTGTCAACCCCGTCGAGTCGTCGAATTTGTAGACTCCCGGCAAGAGCGTTTTTCCACCCAGATCCTGGCCAGTCAGGATGCCATCGGGCGTCATGTTCGCTAAAACGTTGTATGCAGTCAGGGCATCAGCCTGCGCCCACATCGCATCGGCGTCCCCGGCGTGTGTCGTGCCGTTCACGCTCCCCGGAGGAAACCCCGTAATCGAAAGGCCGGGATAGAGGCCCAAATCCCCGTTGATGACGCTTGGTCCGGTGTTGGTCACCGTCGAGGCGCCCAGGACCCCAAAGTTAGCCGCTATTCCTAAAATGGTGGCGGCGTACGACAGGTTGCCGGCCGCCAGGAAGGAAAACAACAGCGCGGCCCGCTCAATCATCTTCATGGTGGTTGTCCTTTCGCTCCGGCCGGCAATTTCCGTAACATCTTATTTCATTCCGCAGGGTTGCAACTTAGGCGGCGGTCCGCGGCGCCTGACGCGAGCATCCTTGTGGGGGGAGGGCCAGCGCGCGTTGATAGCGTTCCAGCCACTGGATCAGTAACACAACGCACTTCCGGCGCCGGTACAAGGCCGTCAGGTCGGTCTCGGATTCGGGTTGTCGACGTGTAACTTGCATGTGATGCCTTGGCTCCTGAGTCAAGTTTGCATCCGAAGAGTTGCTCCACGGTATCCCGTCAAACCCCGATTTCACGGAATGTGAGGCGGCAGTTCCCCTGGGCTGCGTTCCTGCCTGAGTTGGGGGCGGTCTCCCGCCGCCCTCCATTCTTCCCCTGAATCCCGCGGGAACGATTGTTCGGGAATCGGCGCGCGTACGGATACCGGCCCGCACACCCCCTGGCGTACGCTGATTGTGGGCCGGCTGACAGGTACGAATACGATGCCCTGGCGCAATTGCTCGAGCAAGCGTGCCGCCGCTAACGGTGCAGGCGCTGCCGCAAGGAAAGGATCGCTGCCATGGCTCAAAACGACATCATGATCGTGGATGACCAACCCGCCAATCTAAGCCTGTTGGAAGAGATGCTGGTGCGGCAAGGACATGAAGTTCGCTCGTTTCCACTGGGAAGGTTGGCGCTGGAGGCGGCGATGAAGAATCCGCCGGATCTGATTCTGCTGGACATCAACATGCCGGAGATGAACGGCTACGAAGTGTGCGAACGCCTCCGATCCACCAGCGAGCTCTCGGACATCCCCGTCATTTTTTTGAGCGTGCTGAGCGAAACCAAAGACAAGGTAAGGGCTTTTCGGTCCGGTGGTGTGGACTACATATCGAAGCCTTTCCAATTCGAGGAAGTTTACGCCCGGGTCGAAACGCATCTCAAATTGCACGAGCTGCGGGGCGAATTGAAGGATCAGAATGAACGCTTAGAGGAGGCTGTAGCCGCGCGCACGCGTGAACTTGCCGAAGCCAACCAGCGGCTGATCATTCTCGATCGTTCGAAGAACGAGTTTCTGAGTCTCATCTCGCACGAGTTCCGCACACCGCTTAACGGACTTCTCGGGGTTAGCGAGCTCGTTCTGGACGGAATGTCTTCTACCGCGAGGAACCAGGAGCTCCAGGAGATGTATGCACAATCTCGCCGGAGAATTCTCTCGATCCTGGATGACGCGTTGCTCCTGACTCAGATCGACGTGAGCGGGGAGCTGCTCACGTCCGCTCCGGTCTCCCTGGATGCGGCGCTCGGTCGCGCTATCGAGAAAACCGCCGAGTTCGCTGAATCCCGCCGCGTCGCGCTCAGCCCACTGCTGGCGGACTCCGGCCCGGATCTCGTCCTGGGTGATGAGGGCTTGCTGGTGAGGGCGTTCCACGCTCTCCTGGAGACCGCCGTGAAGTTCTCCGAGGAGGGTCAGAGCGTCCGGCTATCGCGAGACGTTCTGTCCGAATCGACAGCCGTGGTCATCGAAAGCCATGGCCGGACGATACCTGGACCCGCCCTACCGAAATTCTTCGATCTCTTCTCAATCGGCGAAGCCAGCACACCGGGCAGGGACTTGGGGTTGGGTCCCCCGGTGGCCTACCGCATTCTTTCGTTGTTCGCCGCCTCGGTCAGCGTGGCGAACCTGGATCCATCCGGCATACGGTTGACCATATTGCTGAAGAATGCGCGGGGAGGATGAGGTCCAGTCCGGCTTGGCATTGAACCGTGACCTTTCCGTAAGCCTGCGTAAGGAGATGCCTCCCACGCGGCGTGAGCGGCGGGCGGAGGCCGATCTCGGACTTGGGTTGCCGACGTGCAACTTGCATGTGGCCGCCGCTTCACGGTATCCCCACAAACCCCGATTTCACGGAATGTGAGGCAGCAGTCCCCCTGGGTTGCGTTCCCGCCCAAAATGGGGGCGGTACCTCCGCCGCCCTCCATTCTTCCCCCGAATCCCGCGGGAACGATTTTTCGGGAATCGGCACGCGTACGGATACCGGCCCGCACGCCCCCTGGCGTACTCTGACTGTGGAGACTTCAATGCCCACAGAACCCGTTCGAGGCTATCGGAAAATGACGAGCGTGGCGTTGTACTCCGAGCAACCGATCCTCGCGGCCGGTATCGAGGCCGTAGTGGCCGGTCTGGAAGACTGCACGCTGTCTGGGGTTTTTACGACCCTCGGTTCCTTAATAAAGCATGTCCGAGCGCGCCGCCCGAGCGTGGTTCTTCTGGATGTGACCGCCGCCGTCAAGTTCTCCATGCTGTCCGAGCTGAAACTCATAGCGGGCGATGTTCCGGTGGTTCTCTGGGTTGACGCAGCTTCCACCGTGATCGTTTCCGAAGCGCTTGCTATAGGAGTCCGCGGCATCCTCCGCAAAAGCCTGCCTATCGAGCTTCAGATCAAGTGTCTGCGCATCGTTGCGGCGGGCGACCTTTGGGTGGAACAGCTCCTCCGCGAACAGCTCCTCACCGCCGGGCGGGTCCCACTGACTCGACGCGAACGCCAGTTAGTGGGTCTTCTCGTGCAAGGCCTTAAGAACAAAGAGATTGCACATGCCATGACATTGAGCGAGGGAACGGTCAAGGTCTATCTTACGCGGCTCTTTCAGAAAGTGGGCGTCAACGACCGCCTTGAGCTCGCCCTCCTTGCCCTCAAGAACCGCCTCGCCGACGCCGCGCGCGAACCGGAGCCGGCCGGGACGGCCTGGGACAGTTGCCCGGAGGCGCGGCCCTTACCGGCATCCCTTCGGCCCAACTTCGTGCGCTTGAAGGTCCCGCGGCTGGTGTCACATGAAAAACGCAACCATGTTGCGTGAGGCGACTTTGGCGGCCACACGTTCCGCATGGGACCGCCGGCGATTTTGGCCGCCACACATTGCATCCGAGGCGGTCTCTTCCTCCTCTGGGCGATCTTCATGCGCTCCGCCGGCCGCATGCTGCAACCGCAACGGGTCTGGCCGCGAAAGCGCCAACCCTGAAACGAACACCAACCGCGAAAGATCGCTTCGCTCTGTTGGGAGAAAGGAAGACCGCCATGCCAGCCGTGTTGGATTATCCAGTATCGAGAACAGACAAGAACCGTGAGACCGATTGGGTGAACCGGCTCTTGAGCCGTGAGGAATCTACTCCGGAATACCAGGAGTTGAAGTTCACGCTGCACAGGAAACTTCTGGACCGGATCAACCTGGAGATGCTCTCCTCGATGGCCGGCGGCCGCGTCCGCGCCCAAGTTCGGGCGGCCGTCGCCAATCTCGTTGAAGAAGAGAAGACGCCCCTCAGCATGGTTGAGAAGGATCGCATCATTGAGGAGGTCCTGGATGAAGTCTTCGGCCTCGGCCCGATCGAGCCGCTGCTGCAGGACTCCACGATATCCGACATCCTGGTAACGACGCCGCGCCTGGTATACGTCGAACGCGCGGGCAAACTGTACCGCACGCCGGTGGAGTTCAAAGACGACGCCCACCTGCTCCGCATCATTGAAAAGATCGTGTCGCGAGTGGGCCGCCGCATCGACGAATCGTCACCGATGGTGGACGCCCGCCTTCCCGACGGATCGCGCGTGAACGCTGTCATTCCCCCGGTTGCCGTGGACGGCCCCCTGCTTTCCATCCGCCGCTTCGGACGGCACGCCCTCCGAGGCGAAGACCTCGTGGCTAAACTCACCATGACGGAGGGAATGTTGGAGCTGCTGAAAGCCTGCGTCAAAGCCCGCCTGAACATTCTGATTAGCGGAGGTACCGGCTCCGGCAAGACCACGCTGCTCAACGCCCTTTCCTCCTACATTCCGGAAGACGAGCGGATCCTCACTATTGAAGACGCCGCGGAATTGCGCCTGCAACAGACGCATGTCGCGCGCCTGGAGACCCGGCCTGCCAACGTGGAAGGCACCGGTGCGGTTACCATCCGGCAACTGGTCATCAACGCCCTGCGTATGCGCCCCGACCGCATCATAGTCGGCGAAGTTCGCTCCGAAGAAGCTCTAGACATGTTGCAGGCCATGAACACGGGCCACGATGGCTCGCTCACTACACTGCACGCCAACACCCCACGCGACGGTCTGGGCCGCCTTGAGGTGATGGTTGGCATGGCCAACGCGAATATGGCAGTTCGCGCCATCCGCCAGCAGATTGCTTCGGCTGTCGATCTGTTCATACAGATATCGCGCTTCAGCGATGGATCGCGCCGTGTCACGCATATCACGGAGGTGGTCGGCATGGAGCAGGACATGATCACGCTCCAGGACATCTTTCTCTTCGAAAAAACTGGTATCACCCAATCCGGGAGGATCCAGGGACGTTTCCGCGCAACCGGTATCCGCCCGAAATTCTACGAGCGTCTCAAGACATGCGGCATTAACCTGCCAACGCAACTGTTCCAGACCGTAGTGGAGGTCAGTTGACCAATGCGCTTCGCTTCCACTTCCACACAGAGAGGTTCGACCAATCAGAGCCGCGACCGTCAGGGAGCGTTTGCCGCCCACTAAGCCGAGCGCTTCCAGCAGATTGGTAATGCTTTAACCCACCCTCGGCCCCGGCGAGCGCATCCCGGACCTGATCCACGAGGGCCACAAGTATTGACCGGTCCGTTCGTCCTCGACGCTTCGATGACCCTGAGTAGGGCCTTTGAAGGCGAAGTGGTTACGTGGTAGCGCATCAGCCCGCCAGGGCGAAAGATGCTAGCCCATGGCGTAAGCCATGGGAACAGAGCGAAAGGAACCAGCCCCGGAACGGGGCGAAAGAGGGCATCCTGCCTTACGGAATGGGTTCCGGCGCCTCCTCTTTCGCCCCGTTCCGGGGCTGGACGATATGACGACACCTTCCCAGTGCTGGCGCACTGGGCTAGTATCTGCCGCCCCTGTCGGGGCTTAGTATCGGCATTTCAGGGGATCTGAGTAGGTGGTACGCTCGGAACCTCGCGCATTCCCTGGAAAACGAGCGATGCTCCAACTTCCATGTCCCACACCCAAGGCGAGTCCACGCCGTACACGGTGGCGCTCGCGTTGCTAAATTAAGTTTTTCTAAACCCAAAGGGGTCAAACCGCCCCCGCCGGACCTGCCCAGTTCTCGCCGGCGCTGGAGCAAGGAGTAGCTTCGATTCAGCGGATGTTTCAGCGCGGCTTGGGACCAGATGCCGTGAACGCAGTCATCTTCGGTGGTGAGGCTATCGTGGACTATCCCGACGACCAGCCTTATCCGAGCCGGTTGTTGCTAGGGTTCGTTGAGGGCAGGCCCCTCCACGTGGTTGTCGCTTGGGTTGCCG
>PMTR01000164.1 GCA_003167255.1 Bryobacterales bacterium | reverse complement strand
CCAGACCAAATTCGAAAACCGCGCCGAAGATACCGGCGAATTGCCCGAAGAGTAGCCTCGTTGTATTACACCTCTTCAAATTCTTCGCAGCGCGCGACGATTCTTCCGCAACCCCAGCCCCGGAGGGGCGTCAGATCGTAGCCCAGTGCGTGAGCACTGGGAACGGCGTGAAAGACAGGCGAGCCCCGGAACGGGGCGGAAGAACTGGAGCCGCGTGCTTCTTTCGCCCCGTGCCGGGGCTGGCAAATTTGCTATACGGACCCAGGGCTCGCGCGCTGGGCTATTCTCTTGCGCCCTCCGGGCTTCGCAAACATTTTATTGGTTGCGGCTATGCCGCTTTGTGGGGCGGCCAATTCTGGCCGCAGCCGCCTTTAGGCGGCTCTCCTGCCGTATGACTGTCCATCTATTTCTTTGGACGCCGCCTTGGCGCGTGTGCGAGATATACGCCAATCCGTGTTCGCCGCCCCCAATTCACCTTCATGTCGCCCACCCGTAACTTGCGCCAACCACAAAACGTCCAATCCTAGGGAGTATACTGGTAAACCATGAGGAGCAGGGCACCGAACCGCATCCGCTACGCGCTCGCGCTGCTCCTTCTCTGCGCCGTCACCGTCGGTCAATCCGCGGCGCTCACTTCCGCCCACGCACAGCACCAGGCGCAGGATCATGGCTGCCTGGTCTGCTACGCTGGCTCCCTGCCGTTCCTGCAGTCCTCTACCGGTGCGCCTCTGGCCCCGGTCTTGCGCGTCGCCTGGCTGGAGTCCCCACCGGAATTCGAAGCCACGCATGACGCCCGTCCAGCCGCCCGTTCTTCCCGAGCCCCTCCAGCTTAATTCCTTCAGAGCAACCTTGCGGTCCGGCGCCCGAAACGGCGCGGGGCTGTGATTTTGATTTGCCAAAACCAGGAATGAAGAGAAGAGGCTGTAATTCTATGCCGACTATGTATTTGTTGATGCCGCGCCGTTTTCCCGCCGCCGCGCTGCTCGGGCTCGCGATCTTTCAATGCGCCTGCGGGAATGGGAAGGCCCCTGGCGCTGCCGCCGAACAGGCCAAGCCGGTACAGGCCGGGCTTTTCACCGTGGCCGCCGAACAGATGGCGCACCTCAGGGTGGTCACCGTGGGAACCAAGGTTTGGCAGACCACCATCCTGACCACCGGCACGGTGGATTGGGACGCCAACCACACCACCCAGGCCATCACCCAGGTGAATGGGCCCATTTCGCGCATCCTGGTCGACACCGGCGCCAAGGTCAAGCAAGGCGACCCGCTGCTCTACGTCTCCAGCCCCGATGTCGCCAACGCCATCTCTGCCTACCGCAAGGCGCGCAACCGCGAGATACTCGCCCAACGCATCGTGGATCGCATGAATGAATTGCTGAGCCACGGCGCCGTCGCCTCCAAGGACGTCGAGAGCGCCGAGGCCGATTACAACGACGCCCGCACCGACGTCCAGACCAGCCTCCAGGCCCTCCGCATCTTCGGCATCACCCAGCAGGAGATCGATCAGGCCCAGCAGCAGGGCACCGTCATCAGCACCGAGTTGGCCGTGCGCGCGCCCATCGCCGGCGTGGTGGTGCAGAAACTCGTCTCCCCCGGCATGCTCATCCAGGCCGGCGTCACCATCTGCTTCATGCTGAGCGACACTTCCACCGTCTGGGTGCAAGGCCACATCTTCGATCGCGACCTTCCCTTCGTGCGCACCGGCGATTCCGTCGAAGAGACCAACCCCGCCGCCGCCCGCACCTTTCACGGCGTCGTGAACTACGTCGGAGCCTTCGTCGACCCGGCCACCCGCACCACCCCCGTGCGCATCGTCACCCAAAACCCTGAAGGACTGCTCAAGAAAGACATGTTCGTGGAGGCCGCCATTCGCACCGGTTCGCAGGCCAACGTGTTGGCCGTGCCCGCATCGGCCGTGCTGCGCGACGACAAGAACGAGCCCATCGTCTACGTCCAGGCGGAGCCCGGCAAGTTCGCCCAGCGCTCCGTCACCATCGGCACGCTCCAGGACGGCATGATCGCGATCACCGCCGGATTGCAAAAAGGCGAGAGCGTGCTGGCCGACGGCAGCCTCTTCGTGCAATTCGCCACCAGTATCCAATAAGGCTGACCCCATGATCGCCAGACTCGTTTCCTTCGCACTCAGACAGCCTTTCCTGATTATTGTGGCGGCCATCGCCCTGATGGTGTGGGGCGCATGGTCGTTTCAGAAACTCCCCATCGACGCCTATCCCGATCTCTCGCCGCCGCACGTCGAGCTCATCACCCAATGGCCCGGCCATGCCCCCGAAGAAATCGAGCGTCTGGTCACCATTCCGCTCGAAATTGAGCTCAACGGCATTCCGCGGCTCGATTCGCTTCGCTCCATTTCCCGGTACGGACTCTCCTTCATCGCCCTGAACTTCGAGTATGGAGTTGACCAGTACTTCGTCCGCGAGCAGGCTTTTGAGCGCATGCCCAATGCGCAGATGCCGTCCGGACTGACCCCCAGCCTTTCCCCCATGTTCAGCCCCAGCGGCCTCATCTACCGCTACGTGCTGCAAAGCCCCGACCGTTCCCCGCAGGATTTGAAGACCCTCGAAGATTGGGTGATCGGGCGCCATTACCGCTCCATTCAGGGAGTCGCCGACGATTCCGGCTTAGGCGGCACCACCATGCAATACCAGGTGCTGGTCGATCCCAACAAGCTCTTTGCCTACGGCGTTTCCGTGCCGCAAATCTTCCAGCAGTTGGGAAACAACAACGCCAACTCGGGCGGCGGTTTCTATTCCCAGGGCGGGCAGTTCTATTACATCCGCGGCTTGGGCCTGGTGCGCGACACGGCCGACATCGGCAACATCGTCGTGCAGGAGAAGAACGGCATCCCCGTCCGCGTCAAGGATCTCGCCCAAACCGAAATCGGCTACGCGCCGCGCCTCGGCCAGTTCGGCTACATGAAGCAGAATGAAGCCGTCGAAGGCGTCATCCTGATGCGCGTGGGCGAGCAGGCGCAAGTCATCCTCAAACGCGTCGAGGACATGACCAGGGAATTGAACGAGCATGTCCTCCCGCCCGACGTGAAGGTGGTCCCGTTCTACGACCGCCAGAGTCTCATCGCAGAGACCACCAAGACCGTGGAGGCCAACCTGTTGCGGGGCATGCTGCTCGTCCTTCTGATCCTGGGTATCTTCCTCTTCAGCCCGCGCAGCGCGCTAATTGTGGCCGTCACCATTCCCTTCGCGCTGCTGTTTGCCTTCATCTGTCTCGACTGGCGGCATATCCCCGCCAACCTGCTTTCCATCGGGGCCATCGATTTCGGAATCATCGTGGACGGTTCCGTCGTCATGGTCGAAAACATCTTCCGCGAGTTGGCCTCGCGGGAGGGGCAAAAATACATTCTCAAGGAAGTGATTCGCGCCGCGGCGCACGATGTCGAGCGGCCCATCTTTTACGCCATCGCCGTCATCATCGCCGGCTACCTGCCCATTTACGTCCTCAGCGGCCCTTCCGGACGGCTGTTCCAGCCCATGGCCGACACCATGTCGTTCGCGCTGCTGGGCGCGTTGCTCTGCGCCCTCACCGTGCTGCCCGTGCTTTGCGCGTTTTTCCTGCGCGGCCGCATCCACGAACCCGAAGTCAGGCTCTACGACTGGGTACGCAGGCAGTACGGAAGGATACTCGGCTGGTGCCTTCGCAACCGCCTGGTTACGGTCTTCCTGGTGCTGCTGGTGTTCGCTTCCTCGCTCCTTCTGATTCCATACATCGGCGGCGAATTCATGCCGCACCTCGATGAAGGCGCGCTGTGGGTGCGCGCCACCACTCCCTACACCATCTCTTTCGAGGAAGCCTCCAGCCTTTCTCCGCAGATCCGTGACATCCTCATGAGCTTTCCCCAGGTCACCACCGTCGCCAACGAGTTGGGACGTCCGGATGACGGCACCGACCCCACCGGGTTCTTCAACAACGAATTCTACGTCGGCCTGAAGCCCTACAACGATTCCGCCTGGAAAGGGGAAATCCACTCCAAGCCGGAACTCATCGAGGCCGTGCAGCGCAAGCTCGTGGCCTTCCCCGGAGTGATTTTCAATTACACCCAACCGGCCGAGGACGCCGTCGATGAGGCCGAGACTGGCCTCAAGAGCGCCCTCGCCGTCAAGATCTACGGCTCTGATCTCAATTTGCTCGACGAAAAGGCCACGCAGGTGAAGGACATCCTCACCAAAACCCCGGGCATCACCGAGATTACCGTAGTGCGCGAAACCGGGCAGCCCAGCCTCATCATCACGCCCGACCGCGCCAAGCTGGCGCGCTACGGATTGAACGTCAGCGACATCAATACGCTCATCGGCACGGCCATGGGAGGCCAGGCCGCCACCCAGGTGATTCAGGGCGAGCGCCAGTTCGATCTCGTCCTGCGCCTGCAGGAGCCCTTCCGCAATGACGAAAACGCCATCCGCAACCTGCTCGTCTCGACGCCCGACGGCCAGTATCTGCCCTTGAGCCAGTTCTGCGAGGTCAAAGTGGAGAGCGGCGCGTCCTTCATCTATCGCGAGTCTAACTCGCGCTATATCGGCATTCAGTTCAGCGTCGAAGGCCGCGACCTGGCCAGCGCCGTCGGCGAGGCGCGCAAGAAAGTGGAAGATGCCATCAAGCTGCCCATCGGCTACAAGTTCGAATGGGGCGGCGAGTACAAGGATTACCTGGCATCCCAGGCGCAGATGAAAATCATCCTGCCCCTCACCGTCATCCTGGTCCTGGCGATTCTGTTCGCGCTCTACGGCAACTTCAAATTCCCCATCATCATCTTCTTCAGCGTGCTGGTCACGGAACCGGTGGGAGGCCTGCTGGCGCTGCGGCTCACCCATACCAATTTCAGCGTCTCCTCCATGCTCGGGTTCGTCGCCCTGATGGGCGTCGCCGTGCAGACTAGCGTAATTCTGTATTCCTTCATCAACAAGTTGCGCCTGGAGGGCAAGCCCATCATGCAAGCCACCCTGGAAGCTTCGGTCTTAAGGCTGCGGCCCATCATGATGACCGCGCTGGTGGCCTGCTTCGGCCTGCTGCCCGCGGCCATGTCGACGGGCATCGGCAGCGATTCGCAAAAACCCTTCGCCATCGTGATTGTGGGCGGCCTCGCTTCGCGGCTGCTGCTCTCGGTTTTCCTGGCCCCGGTCCTCTACGCGCTGGTGGCCCGCGATGGCGATACCTTGCAGGTGTGACATGACTCACGGAGATCAAATGCGGCGATACCTTTGGATATTCGCAACGGCGGCATGTGTAACGGTGGGTGCTCGCGCCCAGACGGCCCTCGACTGGCAGCAGGTGCAGGCGCGCTTCCAGGCCGCCAATCCGGCCTTGCGCGCCGGCCTCATGAATATCGATGAGGCCAGAGCCCAGGAAATCACCGCGTACCTGCGCCCCAATCCCAACCTCACCGCCGGCCTCGATCAGTTGCAGCCTTTCAGCTTCAACCCTTACCGGCCGCTCACCGGCGCGTTCCCGCTGATCTCCGTGAACTACCTGCACGAACGGGAGCACAAGCGCGAGTTGCGGCTCGATAGCGCCAAAGTGGCCACCACCATCGCTATGTCGCAGCAGGAGGATCTGGCGCGGACCCTCATGTTCAGCTTGCGCAACGCTTTTGTGCAAACTTTGCAGGCCAAGGCCGTGTTCGCCCTGGCGAAGGACAACCTGGATTACTTCGATAAAGAATTGGCCATCTCCCACGACCGCCTGCGCGCCGGCGACATCGCCCAACTCGACATGAACCGCCTCGACTTGCAGCGCGTGCAGTACGAATCGGACCTGCAGACCGCCCTGGTCAATATGCGCACCGCCAAAATCCAGCTTCTGCAACTGCTCGATGACCGCACACCCGTCGACAAGTTTGACGTCACCGGGCCCTTCGATTTCTCCGACCGCCTCATGCCGCTCGAAGAGTTTCACGCCCAGGCGTCCGCTGCCCGGCCCGATCTCAAAGCCGCCCAGCAGACCGTCGAAAAGGCCAGGAACGATCACAAGCTGGCCGTCGCCAACGGCTCCACCGACCCCACCTTCAGCGTCGACGCCGCCCACAACCCGCCGTTCAATGTCTATCTCGGATTCAGTGTCACCATCCCGCTGCGTATCTTCGACCGCAACCAGGGCGAAAAATTCCGCACCCAACTCGATATCACCCACGCCGAGCGAGCCCGCCAAGTCACCGAGGCGCTGGTCTATGGCGATGTCGATTCCGCCTACGTCACCGTCGCCAGCAACATCGAGTTGCTTAAGCCCTACCGCGACAAGTACCTGAAAATGGCCAAGGACATCCGCGACACCATGGAGTTTTCCTACCAGCGCGGCCAGGCGGCGCTGCTCGATTACCTGGACGCGCAACGCGACTATCGCGCCACCTACGTGGCCTACCTCAACCTGGTGGGGTCTTACCTGACCGCCGCCAGCCAGCTCAATCTCGCCGTCGGCCGCGAAGTCATCCAGTAGCGGCGAGCGCCTGTCCAAGTAGGTATATCGGAAAGTGCCTGGGGCGGGGGTTCGCGGAGAGCGTCACCGCGGCACATTTGAATGAGCGCACGCCGAAGTTCCGCCCCCCGAATTATCCACATCATGGACAATATGCAAGGTAATGCAAGCAGGCCTTATAGTATGTAGCGGCTGAGGTCCTGGTCTTTCACAATGTCGGCGAGTTGCTTGCGGACGTAGGCGGAGTCGACTCTGACGGTCTTCTTCTTGAGGTCGGGGCCGGCGAAGGAAACGTCTTCCAGCATCTTCTCCATAATGGTGTGGAGCCGGCGGGCGCCGATATTCTCGGAGCTTTCGTTCACCTGGGCGGCGAAGCGGGCCACCTCTTCGAGAGCGTCGTCGGTGAGGATCAGCTTGATGCCCTCGGTTTCGAGCAGGGCGGTGTACTGTTTGGCCAGGGCGTTCTTGGGCTCTTTCAGGATGCGGATGAAATCTTCGACGGTGAGAGTCTTGAGCTCGACACGGATGGGAAAGCGGCCCTGGAGTTCGGGGATCAGATCGCTGGGTTTGGAGACGTGGAAGGCGCCGGCGGCGATGAAGAGGATGTGGTCGGTGCGCACAAACCCGTAGCGGGTGTTGACGGTGGTGCCTTCGACAATGGGGAGGATGTCGCGCTGCACACCTTCGCGGCTGATGTCGGGGCCGTGGCCGGATTCGCGGCCGGCGATCTTGTCGATTTCGTCGAGGAAGATGATGCCACTCGATTCGACGCGTTCGAGAGCCATGCGGGTGACCTGGTCCATGTCGATGAGCTTCTGCTCTTCTTCCTGGACCAGGTAGTCGAGGCCTTCGGCGACACGCATTTTGCGGCGGCGCGTCTTCTGGCCAAAGAGGCTGGGCAGCATGTCCTTGAGGTTGATGCCCATCTCTTCGACGCCCATGTTGGTGGTGACCTCGAGGTTGGGCGGGCGGTCTTTGACTTCGAGCTCGACCAGGCGTTCATCGAGTTTGCCGTCGCGGAGGCGCTCGCGAAGTTTCTCGCGCGTGCGTTCGACGCTTTCGCTGGGCTCGGGCTGCGGGGGCATCAGGAGATCGAGCAGGCGCTCCTCGGCATTCAGTTCGGCGCGGTCGGCCACTTCGTCGAGGCGCTCTTCGCGGACCATGTCGATCGCGATGTCGACCAGGTCGCGGATCATGGATTCGACGTCGCGGCCAACGTAGCCGACCTCGGTGAACTTGCTGGCCTCCACCTTCATGAACGGGGAATTGGAGAGTTTGGCGAGGCGGCGCGCCAGTTCGGTTTTGCCGACGCCGGTGGGGCCGATCATGAGGATGTTCTTGGGCATGACCTCTTCGGCCATCTCGGGCGGGAGTTTCTGGCGGCGGATGCGGTTGCGGAGGGCGATGGCCACGGCGCGCTTGGCGTCGGCCTGGCCGACCACGTGTTTGTCGAGCTCACGGACGATTTCGCGGGGAGTCAACTCGTCCAGGATGGGCTCTTCATCGACGGACTGGGACGGAAGGTAAATGACCATGGCTACTCCAGCTCCTCGTAAGTCACGGTGTCGTTGGTATAGATGCAGATTCTGCCGGCGATGGCCATGGCCTGTTCGGCGATGTGGCGGGCGGAGAGCTTGGTGTTACGGAGGAGCGCGAGCGCGGCGGACATGGCGAACGGGCCGCCGGAACCGATGGCGGAGATGCCTTCGTCGGGCTCAATGACGTCGCCGTTTCCGCTCACCAGATAGGTGTTCTTGGTGTCGGCGACCAGGAGAAGGGCTTCCAGGTGGCGCAGCACGCGGTCGGTGCGCCACTCTTTGGCGAGTTCCACAACGGAGCGGGGCAGGTTGCCGTTGAACTGTTCGAGCTTGGCTTCGAAGCGCGAGAAGAGCGCGAAGGCGTCGGCGGTAGATCCGGCGAAGCCCGCGAGGATCTTGTCGTTGTATAGCCGCCGGAGCTTTTTGGCGGTGCCTTTGAGAACTTCGTTGCCGAGGGTCACCTGGCCGTCGCCAGCCATCACGACCTTGTTGTCCCGGCGGACACAAATCACCGTCGTCGACCGTATCTTCTGTCTCATTGTCTGTGTGACCCCATTTTAACGCACTGCGGCCAGCACTCCGCGCTTTGGTGGGGCAGACCCCCTGGTCTGCGCGGGACGCCCTCGTCCCGCCGCCGGAACAACGATAACAGCCTCTGGCAAAGCGCCAACATTGCACTTGACGGACGAAGCCGTCCCACTTCTTGTGGGGCAGGCGCTTTCGCCTGCCAACCTCCCGTTCACAAAAAGTTTTTGCCTAAATTCGCCTTGTTTTCATCCACTTGCAGTTTTTCTCCCGCGGTTTGGT
>PMTR01000011.1 GCA_003167255.1 Bryobacterales bacterium | reverse complement strand
TGAGACAGCAATTCCTCGAAAATACGAAAGGCCTCCTGCTCCGAAGAGAGCACCGTCATCACAAAATTTGCTTCCGACGGCACCACCGTGAGGCCCATATCCGCCAGGCCCGCCGCAAGCAGCCGCAGGCCCCGCGCGTTCAGTTCGAGCGAACGGTGCAGGAATTCCTTGTCGGCCAGCGCCGCCACTCCGGCCGCCTGCGCCGGGGTGGAAGGCTCGAACGGCAGCTTCACCTTGAGCAGGTTGCGGATCAGTTCTTCGTGCGCGAACCCGTAGCCGATGCGCGCCCCCGCCAAGCCATACGCCTTCGAAAACGTGCGCAGCGTGATCACGTTGTCGTAGCGGTAGTGCATGGAATCGGGATAGCGCGGATTGTCCTTGGCGTATTCGAAGTAGGCTTCGTCCAGGATAATCAGCACGCGCTCCGGGACATGTTTGTAGAACTCGTCGAACTGGTGTTTCGTGAAGATGGTGCCGGTCGGGTTGTTGGGATTGGCCAGGTAGATAATCTTGGTGTTCTCGTTGATGGCGGCGGCCAGCGCGGGCAAGTCGTAATGCCAGTCGCGGTAGGGAACCGTGCGGTACTTGACGCCGCGCGAACGGGCCAGCACCTGGAAGCCGATGAAGGCGGCTTCGGTGGTGAGCACTTCGTCCTCATCGCACAGGAAGGCGCGGATGATGTTGGACATGATGCCTTCCGATCCGCTTCCGGCGATGACGTTTTCCACCTTGAGATCGAACTGCTGCGCCAGGACTTCGCGCAGTTCGAGGCCCCCGTTGGGGTAAAGATTGAGCCCGGCCAGCGTGCGGCCCATGGCCTCGATGGCTTTGGGCGACGCGCCCAGCGGGTTCTCGTTGGACGCCAGCTTGGCGATGCGGGCAAGGCCGTATTGCTTGCGAACGGACTCGATGGTGCGCCCGGCTTCGTAGGGCCGCAACGATTCAATGTAAGGAGGTACGAGTGGCACCAGTTCTAGTTTAGCGCCTTCAGTAGGACAGACGATCGGTTTGCGTCGTCTGTCGGCCGCCATACTCTAACCAGCAATGACAGGCCACGAAAGGCGATGGCCTGTCCCACCTTCATCGACCGCACATCGTGCAATTGCGCGGCAGCACGCGGATTCCGGTGAGCTCCAGTTCCGGCGAAAGATAGCCGGGCTTCACTGGCTCCTCGTGCATCAGGTCAGTGGTCAGGTACTTCTTGTTGTCATCGGCGAAGACCGTCACCACAACCGCATGGCCGCCGAGCGCATCCTGTGCCACAGCCGCCGCCAGGAAGTTGCAGCCCGACGAAATCCCCACGCCGAGCCCTAGTTGGGTGGCCAGCTTCTGAGCCATCAGAATGGAATCGCCATCGGAAACAGCGATGACCGGCGAGAGTTCCGCCAGGTCGACGATCGCCGGAATGAACTCGTCGGAGATGCCCTGAATGCGGTGCCGGCCCACCTTATGGCCAGTGGACATGGTAGGCGATTCGGCCGGCTCCACGGGGTGGACGCGTACGGCCGGATTCTTTTCCCGTAGAAAACGCCCGACGCCCATCACCGTGCCCCCGGTGCCGACGCCGGCTACAAAAGCCTGCGGCACGAGCCCCGCCTCCGCAAGTTGCAGGAAGATTTCCGGGCCGGTAGTAGTGGCATGCGCCTCGATATTGGCCTGGTTGGAAAACTGGCGCGGCAGGAACACATGCGGCGTGCGCGCCGCCATCTCCTCGGCCATCCGGATGGAGCCGAGGAAGCCGCCTTGCGCGGCGCTTACCGGCACGATCTCAGCGCCGTAGCTCGAGATCAATTGTTTGCGTTCCGCGCTCATCCAACTGGGCATGAAGATCGTGGCCGGGTGGCCCAGCGCCCGGCTCAAAGCCGCGAAGGAGATGCCGGTATTGCCGCTGGTGGCTTCCACCACTCGATCTCCGGGTTGGAGTTGACCGCTCTCATAGGCGCGCCGCAAAATGTGCAGCGCCATTCGGTCCTTAATGCTGCCGGTGAGATTCAGATGCTCGCACTTGGCGTGAATCACGCGGTTCGAACCGCGATATCGGAAATCGATGGCAAGCAGTGGCGTGTTGCCGATCATGCGAGCCAGCGCATCGAGCGCCGGCGGCGTGGAGACCGTGGAGGCTGGTGACATACGGAGTCAACCTGATAGTAACCCGTGTCACCTCAAGTTGCTAAGTGGGGCCAGGCTTTCAGCCTGCCGCCGGNNGCCTGACCCCACAGGCACGCCAGCGATTCCACCTCAGTCATGCTGTCCTTGGAGGGACCCGGCTCGCTTTACCGCACGCGGATCAGTTTACCCTCTTTCCACGTGAAAACCGCGTCGGCGGCGGCGATTTCGGCGGCGGGCAGTGGTGTCTTCTGGTTGAGGCGTACCCTTGTCCCGCGGTCTCCGAACCAGAGCTCGGCGATCATCGCCATATCAAAGCTGTTGAATGGGTCCTCGAGGAAGATCACTTTGGAGCCTGGGCGGACTTGCGGATTCACGGCGCGGAATTGCGCCAGCACCTCCGCTGTCAGCGGGGCGATTGTGAGGTTGCCAGGCTCGATTTCGGTCTTCTTGTAGGACCAGCTCGCGAGCGCCATCACCACCATGACGGCGGTGGCTACCAGAGTGCGGACGCGGCCAATCTCCATCCGGCGGAACGTAGGCTCCGCGGCCACCACCCGTGCCAGCGCGGGCAACCAGGACTCAAACAGAGTTCCCGCCAGCACCGCCCAACCCGCCAGCGTCACGTACAGGCAAGCTTGATCGCGGCCGATCAGGAAGGCCAGCGGCAGGGGCGTCAGCACGATGTAGCACCAGCAGAAGCGGAGCAGTTGGTTCTTACGGCGCCACGCCAGATAAGTCACCGCCGCCCAGATGACCAGAGTCATAACCCATCCGAAACGCGGCAGGTGGTAGAAGATGTCGCCGATGTACCGTTCCTGGAAATCCACGAACCGCTCCCAGGAGATTACCGGTGTGTAAGCCGGATCTTTCATCAGCCCATACTGCCCAAACCGCTTTCCATAAATGAACACGAGGTCAAGCATGCCGGCCCAGAAGATCACGCGCCCCTGGCCCCGCAGCCATGCGGCGAAACTCTTCCACGCGAAACCCGGCGGGCCGTGAAAAAGCCACTCGTAGGCCAAGAGAACGGCGGGCAGGGTGGCGCCCATCTCCTTGGAGTTCAGCGCGCATAGGTAGAGTGCCAGAAAGGCCGCCGTCTGGCCGCCGCTCAGGATGCGGCCGGAGGAGCGTATCCGCGCATAGTAAGCAAGCGCGGCGAAGAAGAAGATTCCGCAGAGCACATCAAACACGAAGACGCTGTTGTAATAGAGGTTGCTCAGGCCGCCGTGATAGCAGGCGACCAGCGCCACCATGGCGGATGCCACTCCGCCCGAACCCAGCGCTCGGGAAAGCCGGTACATCAGGTACGCGCCGACGGGCAGCAGCACCAGTAGCACGGCGTGATTACCCACCGGGTTCAAGCCGAACACGTGATAGAGAGGCAAGAAGAACAGGCCGCCCACGGGCCGGTGGTATCCCCGCCAGATCATGAATTGCGATTCCAACAAGCGCCAGGGCGAAGGGCGCCAATACATCCAGATGGCTATCATTTCATCGTCGGAAAACTGGGCCTTCAGAGTGTCCCAGGAAACCAGGAAGAAGTAAGCGACGAAAAGGAGAGCACATAGCGGCTTTCGCCAGTGGCCGGATGGCTCGGGCGCGTGCGTGGTCTCGGGAGATGGCGTCAAGCGGCTATCCTAACCGTCCTCACGGATGCGCGCAAGGCTGCGACTCCAAATCGGGACGAATCGCGACGGCATTACCGGTGAACGTGTCGTGATAGACCAGCTTTAAGCCTTCGCGCTTGGTGAATCCCCAGTCCCAGGGATAGAAGATCACATACGCCTGGTAGCCGGCGGGATACTCATTCACCTTGTTTGGCGCCCCGCCGATCTGGTGGAGGGTCTCGTGGCCGGATATCTCGCGATAAGCGTTGATTGCCGCCACATACCGCCAGTTCACGGAGACATCTGTGAGGCCATAAGTGCGGTTGTAATAGGCCAGCACGGAATAGACTTTCTTCATGTCGGCGTCGTATTTCCATTCCTTGAAGTAAGTCAGGCGCAGACAGCCGATGGAATAACAGGCGATGAGGGCCAGCACGCCGGTCATGGCGCGAGCCGTGATCCGGCCTTGGAAAGAATCGAGGGGGATGGAGGCGGCCGCGCCGGCCATGAGGAACACGAACAGCGCGATGTAAAGGCCGGTACGGTCCAGTGGCAGCAGAATCCCGTAGAACCAGAACAGAAGCTGGTGACAGCCAAGCGTGATGGTGAGCGCGGCGCCGGCAATGAGGGCCAGCGTTGCCCCGCTCGCCGTCGGGCGCGCGCGATAGAGCAGCACCGCGCGCCAAAGAAAGAACGCGCCCAGCAGCGGATAGAGGAACGTGCCGAAATGGACGAAATAGTGGTGCAGGCGCGGGTTCAACAGATAGGGATTCGGCTCGTAAAGAGAGGCTGCGAGCAGGCTGCGGCCGGTATCCAGTAAAGACTGCGCTCCCCAGGTGAATTGGCCTTTGGGCCAAGCGAGCAGCGTCGGCCCGATGAAAAAGTATCCCACCGCCAGTCCCGGCAGGACCAACGCAGCCAGGGTTTTCACGCGGCTGGCCGCGGCGTCGCCCCACATCCAGATGAGGATCAGAAGCCCGGTCGCGACATCCGCGATGGCGAACGAAAAATTCGCGCAAACCGAAAGCGCCGCGCAGATGGAGATGAGAGCCGCGGCCTTATACAGCGATCCGCCCCGCTGCTTGTGCCGGACGGCCAGCGTGATGGCGCACGTCAGGAAGGCCATCGCCAGGCTATATCCGCGCGCCGCCACCAGGTAATCCATGACAAACGGGTTCGCCACCAGGCACACCAGCAACGACCATTGCAGCAGCAATTTCGGGGTGATGAGGCGCACCAGAAAATAAACTGCGGTAATGTAGGCCGCCGCCCCAATCACCGCCGGCAGCCGGATGGTGAAGGGGGACGCGCCGAAGACCGCGACAAACAGGCGCATCAGAAGCGAATTGAGGACGTGATTATTCGAAGACGCTTCCCAATCGGCCAGGTTGGCCCGCACCACGTAGGCGAGGAACGTATCCGACTCGTCAATCGTCATGGATTGAACACAGGCGCGGGCCCCGATCCACAGGAATGCGCACGCGCTCGTCGAGATCAGGAGCGGAGAGTGTTTATGGCCGGTGCGGTCGGTGGACACAAGAGTATACGAACCGAAATTGTATCACCTGGAGACGCCTTGCCCGCGGCGAAAATGGGGCTGTCCGAATGACCGTAACCGGAGTTCACCGCCGAGACGCGGAGGCGCGGAGAGAATTGGAATCGGAGATTTTTTCCAAGTCCTCCTCCGCCCATCGAAATTCTCAGCTTACTCTTGTTTTCTCTGCGTCTCCGCGTCTCCGCGGTGAACTCACGGCCCCTGCTAAAATGAGGAGAAAATGATCCAAACCTTGTTTGGCTCCGTCGAGCCAGAGCCATCCCTGCTGGAAAAACTCAAGAGCGGCGTGCAAAAGACGCGCGCCGGCCTGGTGAATGCGCTCGAAGATGCGCTGCAAGGCAGGAAAGAGATTGATGCCGAACTGCTCGACGAGCTGGAATCTACGCTGATCTCCGCCGATATTGGAGTGCGCACCACCGAGGAAATTCTGGAACGGATCCGGCAGCGGGTGGAACGTCACCAGCTCGCAGACGCCGCCGAATTGAAAGGGATGATCCGGGAACAACTACTGGAAATCCTGGCGGCCAGTGAGCGGGCGCCGGCGCATGTCGCCGAGCCGCCGGCGGTGATCCTGATGGTGGGTGTCAACGGGTCCGGCAAGACCACCACCATCGGAAAACTGGCACAGCGGCTTAAGAACGAGCACCGCTCCGTGTTGCTGTGCGCCGCCGATACCTTTCGCGCGGCGGCCATCGAGCAGCTCGAAGTCTGGGCCGAACGGAGCGGGGCGCAACTGGTCCGGCAAGGACCGGGTAGCGACCCGAGCGCCGTGGTGTTCGACGCCGTGCAGGCGGCCAAGGCGCGCAAAGTCGATTGCGTGATCGTCGACACGGCCGGCCGGCTGCAGACCAAAGAGCACCTGATGGCCGAGCTGCACAAGATGACCCGCACGGCCCGCAAGGTGATTCCCGACGCGCCGCACGAAGTGCTGCTGGTGCTGGATGCCACTACCGGGCAGAACGGGCTGGAGCAGGCGCGTAAGTTTACGGAGTCGTCGGGCGTGACGGGAATCGTGCTCACAAAACTGGACGGCACGGCCAAGGGCGGAATCGTGGTGGCCATCGCGCGCGAGCTCAACCTGCCCATCCGATATGTTGGGGTCGGCGAAAAAGTGGATGACTTGCTCCCCTTCGACTCCGAAACATTCATCGAGTCGCTATTTGAGAAATGAACTCTCAATTCATGCGCGAAGCCTTGGATCTGGCTCGGCGCGGCCGGGCGCTGGCCAGCCCCAACCCCATGGTGGGCGCGGTGTTGGTCCGCGATGGCGAAGTGGTGGGCCGCGGGTTTCACACCTACGCCGGCGTGGAACACGCGGAAACCATCGCGCTCGCCCAAGCCGGCGAGCGAGCGCGCGGCGCCACCCTTTTCCTCAATCTGGAGCCGTGTTCGCACCAGGGCCGCACGCCGCCATGCGCCGACGCGCTCATCCGCGCGGGCGTTGCGAAAGTCGTCGCGCCGCTCGAAGACCCCAATCCGCTGGTGGCGGGCCAGGGCTTTCAAAAGCTGCGCGAGCAAGGCATCGAAGTCGAAGTGGCCGGCGAGTTCGCCGCTGAGGCTTCCAAACTGAATGAGCCGTTCCTTCACTTTATGCGTACCGGTAAGCCCCTGGTCACGCTCAAGGCTGCCATCACCCTGGACGGAAAGATCTCGGCGCCCGACGACAACCAGGGCTGGATCACCAGCCAGCGGGCGCGCGCTCACGTACAGGAACTGCGCCACGATCACGATGCCATCCTTACCGGAATCGGCACGCTCCTGGCCGACGATTGCCTGCTCACCGACCGCACCGGCATGGCCCGCTCCCGCCCGCTGCTGCGCATGGTGATGGATTCCCAGTTGCGCCTGCCGCTCGATTCCCGCATGGCGCGCAGCTCCGCCGGCGATCTGCTCGTATTGACCACTTCCGCTTCCTCCGCCGGCCGCCGCAAGCTGCTGGAGGACCGCGGCATCGAAGTGCTGGTCTTCGACGGCCCCGGAGGGCGCGTCGATTTCCGCAGCGCGGTGGAATGGCTCGGCCGGCGGCGATACCTTTCGCTGATGATCGAGGCCGGCAGCAAGATCAACTGGAGTGCCCTCGAATCGGGCTCCGTGGATCGCGTCTTTTTCTATTACGGCCCCAAGATTCTGGGCGGTCTGGAAGCTCTGCCGCTGGCCGGCGGGATCGGCCGGCGCCGGCGCACCGACGCCATTGACGTTCACCGGATCACCATTCATCCCATCCCGCCGGATGAATTCGCCGTGGAAGGATACATCCATGTTCACCGGGATCATTGAAGAACTGGGCACGCTCGAATCGGTCCAGACCCGCACCGCGGGCGCGCGGCTGAAGGTGCGCTGCTACACCGTGCGCCAGGATATGACCGAAGGGGCCAGTATCGCCGTCAACGGTGTGTGCCTCACGGCCGTGGATCTCGAGCGGGATTCCTTCTCCGCCGACCTCGCGCCGGAAACCCTGCAGCGCACCAACCTCGGAGTTCTGCGGCCCGGCTCGCGTGTGAATCTGGAGCGGCCGCTTTCACCGAGCGGCCGCTTGAGCGGCCACATCGTGCAGGGCCACGTCGATGGCACCGGCGAGTTCCTGGCCCTGGAGTCGCTCGGCGACCAGAACTGGTGGCTGCGCATCCGCGTTCCGGCGGAACTGGACGCTTTCCTGGTCTACAAAGGCTCCATCGCCATCGATGGCATCAGCCTGACCATCGCGTCGCTCGAATCCGATGTGCTTTCGGTGACCATCATCCCGCACACGTTCCGGAACACCAGCCTGGGCGGCTACCGTGCCGGGGCGCGCGTCAACCTGGAGTGCGATATTCTGGCCAAGCACGTGGAGAAGTTGCTGCGCAAGCTGGATATGAAATCGCCGTTGACGGTTGAGAAACTGAAGGAAAACGGGTATTGAGCCGCCGATGAACGCGGATGGACGCCGATAGATGACATTCTTCTCAATCCGTGTTCATCCGTGTTCATCGGCGGCTACTCTACGTCTTTAGTTCCGCCACAATCTCCGCGGCGATAGCGCGGGCCTTGTCTAACTCGCCGGGGGCCAGGCTGATGGCACCCACGCGCGCATGACCGCCGCCTCCGTAGCGCTCGCAGATCGTAGCCAGGTTATGCGTCGGCACTTGCGCCGCCCAGGGGTTCGAACCCACCGAGATCTTCGTTCGGAAGCTGGAAGGACTGACCGACACGGTGTATAGCGCGGCCGGAAACAGGTAGTAGGGAATAAACTTGTTGTAGCCCTCCACATCGTAGCCTGCCAGATCGAAGAAGACCACGCCGTCGTTCTCCCGCGCGCGCCCCTGGATGATGTCTTTGATTTCCAGGTGGCGCCGGTAGAGCGGCTGGTAGAACGCCTGGATTTCCGGCTCGGCGAGAATCTCCGCAAGCTGCGAACGTTGCATCCAGCCGATGATCTTCTGCACGATATCGGAGCCTTTGGCGGCTTCGATCACCAGGGTCAGCTTCATGGCCGGCGCGCCGAGTTCGACCGCCGTCCGCGCGTCGGGATATTGCGCGCCGTCGATAATCAGCGACCACTTGACCAGGTCGTCGAGATCCGGCGCTTGGAACCCCCAGCGCTCCCGGGTCACCGTGTTGATGAACGATGTGCAGGATTTGTAGGCCGGGTCGTACAACTTACGGCCGCTGGTATCGCGGAGGAAGATCTCGGCGTCTTCGGGCGTCAGGAAGGCGCTCTGATGATGGTCGAACCACCACGTGAGGCGTGGATCGCTCGAATACTTGAAATCCACGATGGCGTTCTCGTCGCCGTCGAACAACGCCGGGTCGAACAACTGGGAAGCCTTGTGGGCCATCCCCGTATATCGGAACTCCGCGCCCGGGTGAACTGCTCCCGCGATGAAGCGGCTGAAGTAGGCAGCGGAGGCTGCCCCGTCAAAACAATGGTCGTGGTATAACACTCGTTCCAGCATTTAATTAGGAGGAAAACTTTTCAGCTTGCCTGAACTGTGCGCAAAATGCAAGTGGTTAGACCTAAAAGTTACAGCCCGGGCCGCCCGAGTCTGTTACATTTGATGAAACCCTATGCGTACCATCCCCGGCTGGGACCAATATTATCTGGAGATTTGCAAGGTGGTTGCGGCGCGCAGCAAGGACCCGAATACGCAGATCGGGTGCGTCATCGTCGGGCCCAACCACGAAATCCGCTCCACCGGATACAACTCGTTTCCCCGCGGCATCCGCGATGACGTGCCGGAAAGATTAGTCAGGCCCACCAAGTATCTGTGGATCGAGCACGCCGAGCGCAACGCCATATGCAATGCGGCCCGCGCGGGAACGGCCACCCAAGGCTGCACCATCTATGTCGAGATCATGCCCTGCATGGATTGCGCGCGCGCTGTAGTGCAGGCTGGAATCATCCAGGTGATTGTCTCCGCCACCCGCATGCAGGAATACTCCAGCGAGTATTACAACCAACATTTCGGCATGGTCGAAGTGCTGTTCCGGGAGGCCGGCGTAGTGGTGCGGCAGGTTTAGTTTTAGTGGATCTCGCTCTGGCCCGCCGGAGTGGTGGGGTCGTCGGCAACCTTGGGGTCGTCGGCAACCTTGTGATCCTCATCGGCCGTGCGGGAGAGATAAATGTAGAAGCGATTCTGGCAGCTTCGACAACGCTGGGGCACCCGGCGCAAAGCCTGCATCAGGGTATCCCAGGCGCCCCGTTGCTGGGAGCGGCGCACATCTCGACCGCCGCAACGCGGGCACCGACGAATGTTGTCGACCGCTTTCACCGCTCAGACACCTTTGAGCCGATCATAACATCATCTGCGGTAAAATTAACGCTCGTCAACGGCCGAATCCGCCGCTCAACGCCCCGCTGGCGCAGCCGTACAGTACGCACTGTACTTCAGGACAGTAACTCCCCAAGGTTTCCCGGTTCGCCAAACTTCAGCCCTGTCAAAGTTGGCGCAATGCCTCGGATTAATCCGGTCAACACCCCGCCGGCTCCTACTTCAATACACCGCATCACGCCGTGAGCCGCCAGGTATTCGACCGTCTCCACCCAGCGTACGGGATTTGGCACCTGTTCGAACAAGCCGATTCGCGCTTCTGCGCCTGTGTGGATGGCGGCCGCCTGCCAGTTGTTCACCAGCGGACACTCCAGATCGCGGAATTCGGTCGAATTCAGATCGGCCCGGAGCCGTTCCTGCGCCGGCTTCATAAGGGCGCAGTGAAACGGCGCGCTCACCGGCAGCAGAACCGCGCGCCGCGCCCCGGCCGCTTTGGCCAGTTCCATGGCCCGGCCCACCGCCGCGGCATGGCCGGCGATCACCACCTGCTCCGGCGAGTTCAGGTTCGCGGCGCTGACGATTTCCCCCTGCGCCGCTTCCGCCAGGATCGAATCCAGCTTGCCCGCTGGCAGCTTGAGGATGGCGGCCATGGCGCCCACCCCGGCGGGGACGGCCTCTTGCATGTAGCGCCCGCGGTTGCGGACCAACCGGACCGCATCGGCAAAGCGCAGGCTTCCCGCCGCCACCAGCGCCGAATATTCGCCCAGGCTGTGGCCCGCCACGAAATCCGGCGCCAGGCCGTTCTCGCGCAGTACCGCATGCGCGGCGGTGGAAACGGTGAGCAAGGCCGGCTGCGTGTTCTCGGTTAGCTTGAGTTGCTCTTCGGGTCCTTCGAAGCAGAGGCGGGAGAGGGCAAAGCCGAGTGCATCATCGGCCTCCTCAAAGACGCGCCGCGCGGCGGCGTACGTATCGGCCAGAGCCTTGCCCATCCCAGCGAATTGAGAGCCCTGACCGGGGAAGAGAAATGCGGTTGTGGGTGTCAAAGATGGATTATAACGGCTGGCGCGGCTGTGATCGGCGCCGGCACGATCATACCCCTTTGCTTGAGGCCTTGCGCCGGAACGCGGTACAATCACGATGCCCCCAATTCCACTCAAGAGGTCCTAATGCGCCGAATTATCATCAGTTGTTCGCTTGCGGCTGCACTCACGGTTGCCGTGCTCTCCAGCGTGCAGGCCCAGCAGGCCGCTACACAGGGAAAGGCTAAGCCGGGGAAGTCCGGCGCGGCCAAAGCGGCCCCCGCTCCCAGTTATGGAAACGCGGATGCCATCACCGAAGACGAGTTGAAGGTATACGATTATTTCCTCGCCTCCGATCAACTGGAGGGCCGCTATTTCCCGTCGCGCGGATATGACACCGCCGCGCTCTACGTCGCCAGTCACCTGGCCGAATGGGGCCTCAAACCCGGCGGCAGCACTACCGGCACCAATGGCCCGCTCCAACCTTATTTCATGCCTATCGAGATGGCCGCCAGAACGCTCGTACCGGAGGATAGCAAGGCATCCCTCACCGCCCCGGCAGCCGGCGGCGGACGCGGCGGATTTGGCGGCGGCGCTGGCGGAGGGCAAGGTGGTGGAGCGCGGGGTGGACAAGGCGGTGGAGCGGGCGCCGGCGGAGGCAACGCAGCACCGGCCGCACCCACGACCACCGATTTTGAATATGGCAAGGAATGGACCGTCGGCGGCGGAGGCGGCGGAGGTGGACGCGGCGGAGCTGCCGTTGAGCCTCTCGACGTTTCGGCCAACCTGATTTTTGCCGGCAACGGCTACGTCATCAACAAGACCAAAATCAATCCTTACGAAGGACTGGACGTGCGCGGTAAGATCATCGTGGTTGCCGGCGTTCCGCCGGAGCTCGCGGCCCAACAGGGTGGCGGCGGTGGACGCGGGCGCGGTGGCAGAGGCGGCGCGGATACTCCGGCCGCTGGAGCGGCGGCCGCAGCCGGGGCGCAGACACCCAACACCGCCCTGCGGAACGATCGGCTCGTAAATTTGGATAAGACGATTAGCGATGCGAATCAGCGCCTGAAAGCGTTGCAGACGCAATACAAGGACGACTATCCCGACGTCGTGGCGCAAAAAGCAAGTATCAAGACGCTCGAAGACCAGCGCGCAGCGCTCGAAAGGTCTCCCGATGTGGCGGCCCAGCCCGCGGCGGCCGCCGGCGGTGGACGCGGCGCCGCACCGCCGAATCCCCTCGGCGAAGCCTGCACCGACTTTCTGACGCCCGAACAATACGGCGCCAAGAACGGCGCTCTGGCCGTCGTAACGGTGGCCAACTTTACGCAGCTCGCCGCCATGAGCAATCCCGCCGGCGCTGGCGGACGTGGTGGACGCGGAGGCGGTGGCCGCGCGGGCGCCGCGCTCAATGGCCCTCCCTTCTCACCCGTTAAGTTCGTCCAGACGCCGGCCTGTCCCGCCGTGCCTTCCGTGACCGCCGGCCTGGAACTCACCAACGCGCTCTTCCAGGGCGAGCGCGTCAACAGCTCGCAGGTCTTTTACGATACCGGCTCCAACACCAAGCTGGATTCGTTCGCTCTCAATGCCGTCAAAAAGCTCAACATCCACGTGGCCGTCCACACTGAACAGGGCCACTCCGAAAACGTCATCGGCATCCTGGAAGGCAGCGACCCCGTCCTCAAGAACGAGTTCGTGGTGATGAGCGCGCACCTCGATCACATTGGCCTCACCGTGCCCCAGCCCGACGGTCACACTGTCAACAACGGCGCCGACGACGACGGATCCGGTTCCACCGGCCTGCTGGGTGTGGCCCATGCCTACGCCGCGGGAGCCGCCAAAGGCATTCGCCCCAAGCGATCCATCCTTTTCCTGTGGAATGGCGGCGAAGAGAGAGGTCTGTGGGGCTCCCAATACTTCACTCAATTCCCGCCCATCGACCTCAGCAAGGTGGTCGCCAATCTCAACATGGACATGATCGGCCGCACCAAGAACGCGAATTCCGTGGACAACAACGCGCAGCACTTCCTGGTGGACCCGGGCGAAGTGCTGATCATCGGCCCCAACATATCGAGTGACGATTTAGGCCAGACCATCGACACCACCAACGCCAGCTATCAGAAACTCAAGATCAATCACTTCTACGATGTGACCGCCCCGGATGCCACCCACGATAACCTTGGGCCGCAACCCAACGGCCAGCGCATCTTCTATCGCAGCGACCATTACAATTTCGCCAAGATGGGAATCCCCATCGCGTTCTTCACTATCGGATTGCACGTCGACTATCACCGCCCCACCGACACGCCGGAGAAAATCGACTACAAGGAAATCCAGGTGATTTCGAAGACCGTGGCTGCTGTCGGCTGGCAGCTCTCGAATCAGGATGCCCGGCCCAAGTTGAAGACCAATCTTCCGGATCAGTTGATCAAAGATATGGACACCGCGAAGAAGGCCGGTTGGGGCAAGATCACCCCAGTGCTGCCGCCTCTTCCCGGCGAGCCCTACTAAAGGCCAACTGGTAGCGCCGGCGG